>NZ_JAGEKO010000001.1:0-579369 GCF_017565345.1 Agrococcus sp. TF02-05
CGGCAGCGGGAGGGCCGTAGAGGAGACCGAGGCGACGCTGGGGGCAGGCTCCGGTGGCGAGCGCGGTGCGCTCGACGCGCTCGGGTAGGCGGTCGTCGCCGCGGTCGAGCCGTGGGGGCGCACCCCGCCCGTCGCGCGCCGCGGCGCGCGGGCTATGGGCGCCGAGGCCGAGCTCCGCGACGGCGCGCCCGCGCGGCTGCAACCGCGCGTCGAGCGCGCGGCGCTCGCGCTCGCCCTCGAGCGCGACGCGCTGCCCGAGTCGCCCGCCGCGGCCGTCGCGCCGGTCGCGATCGTCGCCGCGGCCTGCGCGGCGCTCGCGGCGTGGGCGCTCGAGCCGGGCCGCCCGGAGGCCGCTGTCGCGGTGCGCGCCGCGATCGAGCCGCTCGCCGCCGCATCACGAATCCACAACGATCCGCGAGGCTGACCGCGCCGACCCCCGCCTTCCCAGGCGGGCCGCCCATCATGGGGGACATGCGGCGCGGGCATCGGATCATCACGGGGGCCGCCGCCCTGCTCATGAGCGCCGCTCTCGTCGGCTGCGGCGCGGCCGCGACGCCGAGCCGCACCGACGCGGGCCCAGAGCCTGACGTCCCGGCGCCGGGTGTCGCGCCGCCCGAGGCGCTCCCCGCCGTCAGCGGTCACGGCGGCGAGGCGCCCGGCGTCCGTCCGCGGTCGCCCGAGGCCGGCGCGGATCCCGGCGAGCCGCACGCCGGGCCGTCGCCGACGCCGCCGCCGGGGCCCGCGCGTCCGACCCCGACCCCGCCGGCCGAGCCCACGGCGTCCGCCGCGCCGAGCCCGACGCCGACCGCCCCGGCAGCGCCGCGCGCGCTCGTCGAGCTGCTCGTCGACGCCGGATCATTGCCCGCTCCGACGTGGACGGACGGCGAGTGGGTCGAGCTCGCGCCGCCCGCCACCGTGCCGGTCGGCGAGGCGATCCCGCACGTGGCCGTCGCGCGCACGGCGAGCGCCGAGTGCGCCGCGACCGCCGGCGCTGTCGATGGCGCCGCGAGCGAGGCGGCGATGGTCGCGCTCTCGGCCGGCAGTGAGCGAGGGGCCGTCTTCAACGTCACGGTGCTGCGCTACCCGAGCGCCGAGGCCGCCGCTGACGGCATCGCGGCGCTGCAGGCGCTCGCGGTGGCGTGCGAGGGCACCGACACCGAGTCGGGCACCTTCGCGGCCCCGGCGCCGGCGCACGGCGCGGCCGTCGCGCTCCGATCCGACGACGCAGCGCTCGTCGTCGACGCCGCCGCGGGCGGACGGTACGTCGTCGCGGTGCTGCACGAGGACGCCCCTGCCGAGGCGATCGCGGCGCTCCTCGCCGCGCAGGCCGAGCGGCTGCCCTAGGCGTCGAGCAGCCGCCGCACCGTCGCGTCGAGCGGCGAGCGCGGCAGCTCGGTGCCGTCGACGCTCGTCACCGCCGCGACGAGCCGGCCCGACGAGAGCAGCCACGCGCCGTCGCTGCCGAGCAGGTCGGCGGGCCCGAGCGGCTCGAACGCGACCTCGACGCCCGCGACGGGCGCCTCGCGCATGAGCCGCTCGAGGGTGAGCGAAGCGAGGATGCCGTCCTGCGGCGGCGTGAGGAGCCGCCCGCCGCGATCGACGACGAGCGTCGACGTGGGCCCCTCGAGCAGCTGCCCCGCGGGCGAGACGAAGACGACGTCGTCGAAGCCGCGCTGCGCCGCGTGCCGCTTCGCCGCCATGTTGATCGAGTACGAGAGGCTCTTCGCGCCCGGCAGCAGCCACGGCATCGACGCGACCTCGTCGCCGTCGTGCCCGCGGCCGAGCAGCGTGATCGAGACGCCCTCGGCGCGCTCGCGCAGCACGCCCGCCGAGATCGGTGCCATGAGGGCGAACGCGGTCGGGTCGCCGCCCGACTCCGGCCCGCGGGTGAGCACGAGCCGGATGACGGCCTCGGGCTGCGCGTCGAAGTCCCATGCCGCGAGGAGCGCATCGACCGCCCGGCCGAAGCCCGCGCGGTCGGGCTCGGGCAGCTGCAGGATCGCCGCCGAGCGCGCGAGTCGGTCGAGGTGCGCGTCGCGGTCGCGCACGACGCCCGCGCCGTCGGCGCCCCTGCGCGCGAGCGCGGCATCGAAGACGCCGTCGCCGCGCACGACGCCGAGGTCGTCGGCGCGGATGAGCGGTTGCGCGACGTCGGCGAGCGAGCCGTCGAGCAGGGCGAGCAGGGGAGCGGTCATGCGCTCAGCGTAGGGGCGCGGGATGCGGGGGCGTCACGGCGTGCCGGCGCAGAACTCCTGCAGCGCGACGACGCGGTCGCCGAGCTCCGCGAGCGCCGTGCCGGCGCGCTCGATGCCCGCGGCGTCGCCCGAGGCGAGCGACTCCTGCGCGTCGGCGACGAGCGCATCCCACCCGGCCTGGATCTCGCCGATGCGCTCGAGCAGCGCCGGATCGGTCACGCGCGTCTCGAGATCGCCGACCCTGGTCGAGATGCTCCCGACGAGCGCGAGCGCGCCGAACGGATCGGTCGCGAGCAGCTCGCCGACACGGGCGACGTCCGTCGCGATCGCCGTCACCTCCGCCAGCACCTGCGCGCACTGCTGCGCCTGATCGCCGGGCGCGGGCTCGACGGTCGCGGGCGTCGTCGGCACCGGCGCGGGCGACGGCGACGGCAGGATGCCGCAACCGGTGACGAGCAGGGCGGCCGCGGCTGCGAGGCCTGCGGCGCCGAGGCGGATGCGGGAGGCGGGCATGCCGCGAGGGTACCGACGGCGGCTATGGCCGAGCCCGGCGCGCATGGGGGATAGCCCCCGCGAGGCTTCCGGGCAACCGCCGCGCGGCCAGCTGCCCGCGCGCCTAGCGTGGAGCCATGCAACGCCTCGGCCCCCTCCTCGCGACGATCGCGCACCTCGTGGTGCTCGGCTCGATCGGCCTCCCGATCCTCACGATCATCCTCACCTTCGTCGCGCTCGGCGCCGGGCTCCTCGTCGTCGTCGTCGGCGTGCTCTTCCTCGCGCTCGCGCTGCTCGGGATGTTCGCCGTCGCGTGGTTCGAGCGCGAGCGCATCGCTGCGCTGTACGACGCGCCCGTGCCGCCGGCCGTGCTGCGCGGCTCGCACCGCACCGACTGGCTGCGGGTGCCGCACCGGCTGCTCCGCATCGTGAGTGACGGCGCCCACTGGCGCGCGATCCTCAGCTTCGCGCTCGCGAGCCTCTTCGGCGTCTTCGTGCTGAGCCTGCTGCCGCTCGTCGGCCTCGGCATCCCGCTCGCGTTCGCGCCGCTCGGCGACGCCGCGCGCGTGCGCATCCCGCTCACCTCGATCGCCGTGCCCGTCGAGTGGGCGCCGCTGCTCGGGATCCTCGCGCTCGCCGCCGGCATCGCCGGCACGATCGGCCTCGCGATCGCCCACCGCGGCGTCGCGCTCGGGCTCCTCGTGCCCGACGAGCGCGCGCAGCTCGAGGCGAGGGCGCTCCACGAGCGCGAGCGCCGGCAGGGCGTCGTGCAGGCCGCCGACTACGACCGCACCCGCATCGAGCGCGACCTCCACGACGGCGTGCAGCCGCGGCTCGTCTCGATCGCGATGCAGCTCGGCATGGCGCGCGACCGCATCGAGACCGACCCTGAGGGCGCGAAGCGGCTCATCGACGAGGCGCACGCGTCGTCGAAGAACGCGGTGACCGAGCTCCGCCAGGTCGCCCGCGGCATCCACGTCGCCGTGCTCGACGACCGCGGCCTCGACGCCGCCGTCTCGGCGCTCGCCGCCCGCAGCGCCATCCCCGTCGAGGTCGACGCGCGGCTCGAGCGGCGCTGCTCGCGCGAGAGCGAGACCGCCGTCTACTTCGCGATCGCTGAGGGCATCACGAACGCGCAGAAGCACGCGCGCGCGAGCCGCATCCGCGTCTCGATCCGCACCCGTGAGCACGCGCTGTGGGCGCGCATCGAGGACGACGGCATCGGCGGCGCCGAGCGCCTGCCGGGCGGCGGCATCGACGGGCTCGCGAACCGCGTCGCCGGTGTCGGCGGCACCCTCACCCTCTCCAGCCCCGTCGGGGGCCCGACCGCGATCGAGGTGGACGTCCCGTGCGCATCCTGATCTGCGAGGACTCCGTCCTCCTGCGCGAGGGCATCGCGCGACTGCTGACGGATGCGGGCCACGAGGTGGTCGCGCAGCTGCCCGACGCGACCGCGCTCGAGGCCGCGATCCGCGCATCCGATCCCGACCTCGCGATCCTCGACGTGCGCATGCCGCCGACCCGCACGAACGAGGGGATCCTCGCCGCGATCGGCATCCGCAGCCGCGGCGACCGGCCGCGCGTGCTCGTGCTCTCGCAGTACGTCGAGGAGCGCTACGCCGCCGACCTCATCGCGAGCGGTCCGGCGGGCTTCGGCTACCTGCTCAAGGACCGGGTCGCCGACGTGCGCGACTTCCTCGCCGCGATCGAGCAGGTCGCGAGCGGCGGCACGGTGCTCGACCCGGAGGTCGTCACGCAGCTGCTCGCGCGCCGTCGCCGCGACGCGCGCATGGAGCGGCTCACGCCGCGCGAGCGCCAGGTGCTCGCGCTCATGGCCGAGGGCGCCGCCAACCAGGCGATCGCCGATCGCCTCTACATCTCCGCGGGCAGTGTCGAGAAGCACATCTCCGCGGTCTTCCAGAAGCTCGAGCTCGACCCCGAGGACGGCAACCGCCGCGTGCTCGCGGTGCTCGCCCACCTCGACGCGCCCGGCTCCGACCAGGGCCGCCCGCACGACGCCCCAGGAGGCATCCGATGACCATCCCCACCACCAACCGCGCGGGACGCGCGATCAGCATCGTGCTCGTCGTGCTCGGCGCGATCGCCGCGGTCTTCGCGATCGGCGGCGGCGTCGTGAACGGCATCGCGACGCACCGCGCGACGGACGGCACCTGGAGCGCCGACGCCGAGGGCGTCGCCGAGCTGCGCCTGTCGACCTCGGCGGCCGACTTCGACGTCGTCTTCGCCGACGTCGACCAGGCGACGCTCGACGCGAGCTCGACGGGCGGGCCCGTGCAGCGGTGGACGCTCGAGCGCCAGGGCGACGCGCTCGTCGTCGGCACCGGCTGGCAGTGGGGCCCCTGGGGCGGCGGCTGGGGCTTCGGGTTCGGCGACCGCGGCTTCGGCGAGGAGCAGGTGACGCTCACGCTGCCGGCCGAGCTCGAGGACGCCGGGCTCCACATCGTCGCCGACGTCTCCGCCGGCAGCCTCGACGCCGCGGCCGACTGGCGCCGGGCCGAGCTCGACCTCAGCGCCGGCAGCGCCCAGCTCGGCGGCACCGCCGACGCGCTCGACGTGCAGGTCTCGGCGGGTGAGGCGCGGCTCGCGATCGACTCGCCGCGCACGGTGCAGCTCGACGTGAGCGCGGGCCGCGTCGTCGGCGCAGTGACGGGCGAGCAGCCCGCGGCGATCACCGCGACCGTGAGCGCGGGCGCGATCGAGCTCGCGATCCCCGACGGCCAGTACGCGGTGACGCAGGACGTCTCCGCCGGCAGCGCCGCGATCGACGTCGACGCCGACCGCCAGGCGGCCGCGACGATCGACGTCGAGGTGAGCGCCGGGAGCGTGACGCTGCGGGGCGAGTCGCGGTAGGATCACAGGCACACGCATCGATCCGGCCATCACCGGGGAGCGGTCGGCAGAACGGCGACGAGGCACCGTCAGGTGCAGCGGCGCTCAGTAGATCCGAACGGGGCAGGCCCGTCACAGCCGGAGGCCCGGTCGTGAACAACGAGCACGACCAGGCACAGAGCGGCGACCCGAGCCCAGGCACGGGGAGCAAGCGGGGTGGTACCGCGCGAGAGCGTCCCCGCATCCGAGAACCGAGGATGCAGGAGACCAGCGTGACCGACCAGCACCGCTACCCGCTCGCGAGCGGCACGACCGACGCCGCCGGCGTCGTGGCGAGCCCCGACCTCCCCGCCCTCGAGCGCGGCATCCTCGCCTTCTGGAAGGGCGACGACACCTTCAAGGCGTCGGTCGAGCAGCGCGAGGGCTGCCCCGAGTGGGTCTTCTACGACGGCCCGCCGTTCGCGAACGGCCTGCCGCACTACGGCCACCTCCTCACGGGCTACGCCAAGGATGTCTTCCCGCGCTTCCAGACCATGCGCGGCAAGCAGGTGCCGCGCGTGTTCGGCTGGGACACCCACGGACTGCCCGCCGAGCTCGAGGCGATGAAGCAGCTCGGCATCACCGAGAAGGCCGAGATCGAGGCGATGGGCGTCGACGTCTTCAACGCCCGCGCGCGCGAGTCGGTGCTGCAGTACGTCGACGAGTGGGAGGACTACGTCACCCGCCAGGCGCGCTGGGTCGACTTCGAGGGCGGCTACAAGACGCTCGACCTCTCCTACATGGAGAGCGTCATCTGGGCGTTCAAGGAGCTCTACGACAAGGGCCTCGCCTACGAGGGCTACCGCGTGCTGCCGTACTGCTGGCGCGACGAGACGCCGCTGTCGAACCACGAGCTGCGCATGGACGACGACGTCTACCAGGACCGGCAGGACACGACGCTCACCGTCACGTTCCCGTTCCGGGGCGAGGCGGCGGATGCGTCGGGCCTGACGGGCGTCAAGGCCCTCGCGTGGACGACGACCCCGTGGACGCTGCCGACGAACATGGCGCTCGCGGTCGGCCCCGAGATCGAGTACGTCGTCGTGCCCGCGGGGCCGAGCGGCACGACGGCGGGCGAGGGCTCGTTCCTGCTCGCCGCCGCGACCGTGCCCGCCTATGCGAAGGACCTCGGCTACGACGACGCGGAGGCGGCGCTCGCGGCCGTCACGCGCACGCTGCGCGGCGAGGATCTCGCGGGACTCGAGTACGAGCCGCTCTTCGACTTCTTCACCGACGCATCCGTCTGGGGCACAGAGCGCGCCTTCCGCGTCCTCGTCGACGACTACGTCGCGACGGGCGAGGGCACGGGCATCGTGCACCAGGCGCCCGCCTACGGCGAGGACGACCAGCGCGTCTCGACCGCCGCGGGCATCCCGACGATCCTCTCGGTCGACGACGGCGGCCGCTTCCTCGAGAGCGTGCCGCCCGTGGCCGGGCAGCAGGTCTTCGACGCCAACAAGACGCTCTCGAAGCTGCTGAAGGACGCCGGCCGCGTGCTGCGGCAGGCCTCCTACGCGCACTCCTACCCGCACTGCTGGCGCTGCCGGAACCCCCTCATCTACAAGGCCGTCTCGAGCTGGTTCGTGCGCGTCACCGAGATCAAGGACGACCTGCTCGCCGCGAACGAGCAGATCACGTGGGTGCCCGAGAACGTCAAGCACGGCCAGTTCGGCAAGTGGCTCGAGGGCGCGCGCGACTGGTCCATCAGCCGCAACCGCTACTGGGGCAGCCCCATCCCGGTGTGGAAGAGCGACGACCCGAACCACCCGCGCGTCGACGTCTACGGCTCGCTCGACGAGCTCGAGCGCGACTTCGGCGTGCGCCCGACCGACCTGCACCGCCCGGCGATCGACGAGCTCACGCGGCCGAACCCCGACGACCCGACGGGCAAGAGCACCATGCGCCGCATCCCCGACGTGCTCGACGTGTGGTTCGACTCGGGCTCGATGCCGTTCGCGCAGTTCCACTACCCGTTCGAGAACGAGCAGTGGTTCGCCGAGCACAGCCCGGCCGACTACATCGTCGAGTACATCGGGCAGACGCGCGGCTGGTTCTACGTCATGCACGTGCTCTCGGTCGCGCTCTTCGGGCGCCCGGCGTTCGAGAACGTCATCAGCCACGGCATCATCCTCGGCGACGACGGCTTCAAGGCCTCGAAGTCGCGCCGCAACTACCCCGACGTCAACGAGTCGTTCGACGCCTACGGCTCGGATGCGGTGCGCTGGAACCTGCTGCAGGGCTCGATCCTGCGGGGCGGCAACTTCGTCGTCTCGGAGGAGGGCATCCGCGAGGCGCTGCGGCAGTTCCACCTGCCGCTGTGGTCGACGTGGTACTTCTTCGCGACCTACGCCAACCGGGCCGTCGACGGCGAGCCCTACCTCGCGAAGCGCTCGACCGAGTCGACCGACGTGCTCGACCGCTACATCCTCGCGAAGCTGCGGAAGACGGTCGAGACGACGACGGATGCGCTCGAGCGGCTCGACGCGACGGGCGCGACCTGGGCGGTGCGCGAGTTCCTCGACGTGCTCACCAACTGGTACGTGCGGCGCTCGCGCGACCGGTTCTGGCTCGGGGTCTCGTCGGACGGCTCGGGCTCGCAGGCGTTCGACACGCTCTGGACGGTGCTCGAGACGCTCTCGCGCATCGCCGCGCCGCTCTCGCCGCTCGTCACCGAGGAGGTCTGGAAGGGCCTCACGGGCGGCCGCTCGGTGCACCTCACCGACTGGCCGGAGGTCGCCGACCTGCCCGCCGACGACGAGCTCGTGCGGCAGATGGACGCCGTGCGCGCGATCGCGAGCGTCGGCAACGCCCTGCGCAAGCAGGCGAAGAAGCGCGTGCGGCTGCCGCTGCCGACCCTCACCGTCGTCGGCTCGGTCGACGTCGCGTCGTTCCGCGCGGTGCTGCAGGACGAGCTCAACGTGCGGGAGGTCGTGCTCGAGGAGGCCGACGAGGGCTCGCTCGAGCGCTACGGCATCTCGCGCCGGCTGCAGGTCAACGCGCGCGCCGCGGGCCCGCGGCTCGGCAAGGACGTGCAGCGCGCCATCCAGGCCGCGCGCGCGGGCGACTGGGTCGCGGAGGACGGCGTCGTGACCGCCGGCGGCATCGCCCTGCAGGAGGGCGAGTTCGAGCTCGCGCTCGAGGTGGCCGACGAGTCGGCCGCGGTGGGCTTCCTGCCCGGCGGCGGCTTCGTCGTGCTCGACACCGCGACGACGCCCGAGCTCGAGGCCGAGGGCCTCGCGCGCGACGTCGTGCGCGCCGTGCAGCAGGCTCGCAAGGAGGCCGGGCTCGACGTCTCCGACCGCATCCGCCTCGAGCTCGGCTCCGACGAGCACGGCGTGCGGGCGCTCGAGGCGAACCGCGAGCTCGTGATGGCCGAGACGCTCGCGCTCGAGCTCGCGCTCGACCGCGTCGACGACACGATGGGCGAGCTCGCCGACGGCCGCACGGCGCACCGCGTCGGCGACGGCTCGCCGCTCGCGATCTGGCTCGAGCGCGTCGACGCCGGCCGCGTGGAGGTGGGCGCGTGAGCGAGCACGACGACGTCGACGACCGCATCCTCGAATCGCTCGAGCACGCCGAGGCGGCACGCGCCGCCTACGACGCGCTGCTCGACCGGGCGGGGGAGCAGGCGGTCGAGCCGCGCATCGAGGCGACCCGGCGGGCGGTGGAGCTGCTCGGCGACCCGCAGCGCTCCTACCGCGTCATCCACATCACCGGCACGAACGGCAAGGGCTCGACCGCCCGCATCGCCGACGCGCTGCTGCGCGCGCACGGCCTCCGCACGGGCGTGCTCACGAGCCCCCACCTCGAGCGCGTCAACGAGCGCATCCTCATCGACGGCGAGCCCGTCTCGGACGAGGTGTTCGCGCGCGGCTACGACGACATCGCGCCCGTGCTCGAGCTCGTCGACCGCGAGCTCGAGGCCGCGGGGCAGCGGCGGCTGACGTTCTTCGAGGCGTTCACGGTGCTCGCGCTCTCGGTGCTCGCGGATGCGCCGGTCGACGTCGCGGTGCTCGAGGTCGGGATGGGCGGCACGTGGGACTCGACGAACGTCGCCGACGGCGACGTCGCGGTCATCACGCCGATCGCGCTCGACCACACGAACCGGCTCGGCTCGACGGTCGAGGCGATCGCGCGCGAGAAGGCCGGCATCATCAAGCCCGACGCGATCGTCGTCTCGGCGCAGCAGCAGCCCGAGGCCCTCGCGGTGCTCGAGGCGCGCGCGACCGAGGTCGGCGCGCGGCTGCTCGTCGAGGGGCGCGACTTCGCCCTCGCCGGCCAGTCGGTCGCCGTCGGCGGCCAGCTCATCACCGTGCGCGGCCTCGCGGCCGAGTACATCGACCAGCTCGTGCCGCTCATGGGCGCGCACCAGGGCGCGAACGCGACCCTCGCGCTCATCGCCGTCGAGGCGTTCCTCGGCGGCGGCTCGCAGGCGATGACCGCCGAGGTGCTCGCCGACGGCTTCGCCGCCGCGACGTCGCCCGGCCGCCTCGACGCCGTCGGAGCGCATCCGCTCGTCATCCTCGACGCCGCGCACAACCCGCACGGCGCGACGGCGCTTCGCGCCGCGCTCGGCGAGTACTTCGGCCTCGAGCGCGTGACGCTCGTGCTCGGCGTGCTCGCGGGCAAGGACGCGCGGGGCGTGCTCGAGGCGCTCGAGGGGGTCGTCGACGAGGTCGTCGTCACGCAGTCGACGTCCGAGCGCGCGCTCGACGCCGACGAGCTCGCGGCGCAGGCCGTCGCCGTGCTCGGCGCCGACCGCGTCGTCGTCGAGCCCGACCTCGAGACCGCGGTCGAGACGGCACGCGAGGCCGCGACCGACCGCGGCGGGGCGGTCGTCGTCACGGGGTCGATCACGCTGCTCGGCGACGTGCTCGGCCATGCTCGCGAGGCGGGCTGGCTGCTGCGGCCCGACGCGCGCCGGCAGGCGGCGACGGTCGAGGTCACCGACGAGGAGGGACAGGCATGAGCGAGCCCACGGCCGAGGCGGAGGGCACGGCGAAGCGCCGGTCGCGACCGGCGCGCGGCGCGATGGAGGCGCTGCTGCGCATCGTGCACGGCCTCGAGGTCGCGGGCATCGCGTTCGGGGCGCTCGCCGCGTGGGGCGTGACGCGAGACTGGCCCGCGCCCGTCGCGTTCGTCGCGGTCGGCGTCGCGCTCATCGCGACGATGCCGCTGCTCTCGCGCCCGTGGGGCTGGCTCGTGAGCCTCGCGATGCAGGTCGCCGTCGCGGCGCTCACGGCCTTCGAGCCGGTGTGGGGCGTCGTCGCGCTCGTGCTCATCGGCCTGTGGATCTACTGCTTCGCCAAGGCGCGCGGCATCGAGCGGCGGCGCCGCGCCGCGGGCCTCGACCCGCGGGGAGCCCCCGGCACCTGATCCGCGCGGGCCGTCCGCGCGCCGGCGCGAGCGCGGCTGCGTGATGTGCACGCTCTTGCGGCTCGCGGCGGCGCCGGGCCGCGACAGCGTGCACATGTCGGGCGCTGCTCGCGCGGCGTCCGCGGCGATGTGCACGCTCTTGCGGCTCGCCGCGCCGCCGGGCCGCGACAGCGTGCACATGACCGGCGCTGACCGCGCCGCTGCGCGGCGGCGTGGCCGAGCGACGTCGGTAGGCTGGAGCCCATGCAGAGCACCCTCGTCCTCATCAAGCCCGACGGCGTCAAGCGCCAGCTGACCGGCGCGATCCTCGCGCGCATCGAGGCCAAGGGCTACGTCGTCGCCGACCTGCGGATGGTGCAGCCCGAGCGCGCGCTGCTCGAGGAGCACTACGACGAGCACCGCGGCAAGCCGTTCTTCGAGCCGCTCGTCGAGTTCATGCTCTCGGGCCCGTCGGTCGCGATCCGCCTCGAGGGCGACCGCGTCATCGAGGGCTTCCGCTCGCTCGCCGGCACGACCGACCCGACGACCGCCGCGCCCGGCACGATCCGCGGCGACCTCGGCCGCGACTGGGGCCTCAAGGTGCAGCAGAACCTCGTGCACGGCTCCGACTCCGAGGAGTCGGCGGCGCGCGAGCTCGCCCTCTGGTTCAGCTGAACCAGAGCGGCTGAGCCGCCGCCCAGGCCTCGCTAGAAGGAGAAGAGGAACCGGGGGATGCCCGGCAGCACGACCATGATCGTCACGACGACGATCACGGCGAGCGCGAGCGAGAGCACCCAGCCCCACGCCGAGAAGCGGGCCGCCGTGCGCCGCAGCCCGGCGGGCGCCGGCAGCGCGCCGGCGCCGAGCGCCCACGTCCAGAGCGGGAACGCCATCGCGTACATCGCCATCCAGACGAGGAAGCACCAGGGGCAGACGAAGCCCAGCACGAAGACCGACTGCTGCGCGAGCCACAGCACGAACACGAGCCCGCCGAGCACGCCGATCGAGAAGACCGTCCACACCCACCGCGGCATCGCGACGCGACCGAGCGTCAGCGCCCCCATGATGATCGGAGCAGGGAACGCCATGAGCCCGAGGAACGGGTTCGGGAAGCCGAACAGCCTGCCCTGCTCCGACTCCATCGCGCCCGAGCACGACAGGAACGGGTTCAGGTCGCACGAGAGCAGCTCCTCCGGGTGGAGCAGCAGCTCGATGCGCTCGACCGAGAGCGCGAAGGCGCCCGAGAGCCCCGCGAGCCCCGTGACGATGAGCAGCACGCCGAGCCACACGGGCGCGGCGATGTGGGCGGGTCGAGCGTCGGTCATGGTGCCTCCTGCTGAGCATCCTCTCAGGCCGGGGGAGCGATGAGCTTCGACGCGGCGACGCTCACGGCATTCACCTTGGGTGCGATCGTCATCGTGCTGCTGCCGGGCGCGAACAGCCTGTTCGTCGCCACGACATCCCTGCGCGCCGGTCGCGGGCCCGGCTTCCGCGCGATGCTCGGCGTCTTCCTCGGCGACGCGATCCTCATGGTGCTCGCGGTGCTCTCGGCGCAGGCGCTCTCGGCCAACCCCGTCGTCTACACCGTGCTCATCTGGGCGGGCGCGCTCTACTTGTGCTGGCTCGCGCTCGGGCTCGTGCGCAGCGCGGTCGTGCGGATGCGCGCGAAGCTGCGGCGCACCGCCGAGCCCGAGCCGACCGAGAGCCCCATCAGCCCGCCGACGGCACCGAACCCGATCATCGCGGAGCCGAGGCTGCGGCCCTTCCGCACCGCGCTCGTGACGAGCCTGCTGAACCCGAAGGCGATCCTCTTCTTCGCCTCCTTCTTCCTGCAGTTCATCGATCCCGCCTCGCCGACCCCGCTCGTCGACCTGCTCGTGCTCATGCTGATCATCGAGGGGCTCTCGGCGGCCTACCTCACGGTGCTCGTGCTCATCGGTGCGAACATCGGCCGCCGGGTGCAGCCGCACGGCTGGCTCGCGATCGTCGGCACGCTCGTCGCCGCGCTCGGCTTCCTCGCCCTCGCGGTGCGGGTCGTGCTGCCCTGAGCGACGGCAGCGGTCGCGCAGAGCGCGTGCGGTAGACTTCCCGCAGCGTCCGACGGGCGCTCGCACAGGTTTTCCGGGCGGCACCGCCGACCCGGGTCGTCCCCGCGAGGGGGCGGAAGGAAGGATTCGCGCCGGGGCGCGCCCCGTTCGCGACAGAGATGACGACCGGCGGCGCCGGTCGTGGCAGGAGCGCGCCAGCGATGGTGGACAACGACACGACCCTCCCCGAAGAGCCGACGACGGCGACGGGGGCAGCAGAGACGAGCGAGCCCGAGGCGCAGAAGGCGCCCCGCAAGCGCGCCACGACGCGCCGCAAGGCCGCGCCCGAGGCGGATGCCGCCCCGGCGTCCGCGGATGCGTCGGCTCAGACGGCGGATGCGTCGGCTGAGACCGCGGGTGCGTCGGCCGAGCAGGCAGAGGCCGAGCCCGCGCAGCAGCCGGCCGCCGAGGCGTCGGCCGCTGCGCTGACCCAGTCCGGCGAGCAGGAGCCGGGCCACGAGCCGGGCCTCGCCGACCCCGGCAAGCCCGCGGACGCATCCTCCCAGGACGGCGCCGCCGCCGACGAGCCGATCGAGATCGACCCGGTCGCGGCCGCGCGCGTGCTGCCCGAGGTGCCGGCCGGCCCCTTCGGCCTGCTCTTCCACGCGCCCGACCTCGCGCGGCTCCCCGCGCTGCCGCCGCTGCGCGCCGAGCTCGACGACGAGGACGACGAGGACGACGACGAGGGCGACGACCAGCAGGACGGCCGGCGCTCGCGCCGCTCCCGCTCGCGGTCGCGCTCGCGCCGCTCGGAGGACGAGAAGCCGCTCATCACCGAGCCGCAGAAGGTGCGCGGCTCGACGCGCCTCGAGGCGAAGCGCCAGCGCCGCCGCGAGGGCCGCGACGCCGGCCGCCGCCGCACGGTCGTGACCGAGACCGAGTTCCTCGCCCGCCGCGAGGCCGTCGAGCGGCAGATGATCGTGCGCTCGAAGCACGACCGGGTGCAGCTCGCGGTGCTCGAGGACGGCGTGCTCGTCGAGCACTACGTCGCGAAGGCGAGCGAGTCGAGCCTCATCGGCAACGTCTACCTCGGCCGCGTGCAGAACGTGCTGCCGAGCATGGAGGCCGCGTTCGTCGACATCGGCCGTGGCCGCAACGCCGTGCTCTACTCGGGCGAGGTCGACTGGGACGCCGCCGAGCTCGAGGGCCAGCCGCGCAAGATCGAGCTCGCGCTCAAGCCCGGCGACACCGTGCTCGTGCAGGTCACGAAGGACCCGGTCGGCCACAAGGGCGCGCGGCTCACGAGCCAGATCTCGCTGCCCGGCCGCTACCTCGTCTCGGTGCCCGGCGGCTCGATGAACGGCATCTCGCGCAAGCTGCCCGACACCGAGCGCGCGCGCCTCAAGAAGATCCTCAAGCAGGTGCTGCCCGAGGGCGTCGGCGTCATCGTGCGCACCGCCGCCGAGGGCGCGACCGAGGAGCAGCTCACGCGCGACGTCGAGCGCCTCACGCGCCAGTGGGAGCGCATCCAGCAGCTCCGGAACGGCTCCGCGCCGCAGCGCCTCCACGCCGAGCCCGACCTGCTCGTGAAGATCGTCCGCGACGTCTTCAACGAGGACTTCTCGAAGCTCATCATCCAGGGCTCGGAGGCGCTCGCCACGATCCGCGAGTACCTCGAGGCGATCGCGCCCGACCTGCTCGACCGGGTCGAGGCCTACGAGGGCACCGACGACCCCTTCGACCACTTCCGCATCGCCGAGCAGATCGACAAGGCGCTCGACCGCAAGGTGTGGCTGCCTTCGGGCGGCTCGCTCGTCATCGACCGCACCGAGGCGATGACCGTCGTCGACGTCAACACGGGCCGCTTCGTCGGCGCGGGCGGCAACCTCGAGGAGACGGTCACCAAGAACAACCTCGAGGCTGCCGAGGAGATCGTGCGCCAGCTGCGGCTGCGCGACATCGGCGGCATCATCGTGATCGACTTCATCGACATGGTGCTCGAGTCGAACCGCGACCTCGTGCAGCGGCGCCTCATCGAGTGCCTCAGCCGCGACCGCACGAAGCACCAGGTGGCGGAGGTCACGAGCCTCGGCCTCGTGCAGATGACGCGCAAGAAGCTCGGCCTCGGCCTGCTCGAGACCTACTCGGAGCCGTGCGAGATCTGCGCCGGCCGCGGCGTCATCGTGCACCACGAGCCCGTCTCGAAGCCGCAGCGCCAGCAGCAGGAGAACGGCGGCCAGGGCGGCGGTCGCCGACGCGGCCGCGGCAAGCAGGGCGAGCAGCAGCCCGAGCAGCACCAGCAGCAGCAGGGCGGCGGCAACGGCGGCGGCACGCACGCGATCACCGACGACATGCGCAAGGGGCTCTCGCAGATCGCGGCCGCCGCGAAGGGCAAGCCAGCCGATGCCGAGCAGCCGACGGGGGAGCGGCCTGCCGCGGAGCCGTCGCAGCGCGAGCGCCCCTCCGGCAAGGTGCAGCCCTCGAAGACGGCCGTCGAGGCCGTCGCCGCCGAGCCGGTCGTGACGATCCTCGACATCCCCGTCGAGGCGAAGCAGGAGCCCGTGGCCGAGAAGGCGACGGAGCGCGACCTCGACGGGCTGCTCGGCGGGGCGCTCGACGCACTCGCGGCGCCCGCGCCCGGCACCGGCAAGGCCGCGCGACGCTCGCGCCGCGCCTCCTCCGGCGTCATCACGGCGAAGCCCGACGACGACCGCTGATCGAGCAGGCCGCCCCTGCGTCGATCGAAGAGGCCGCGGAGCGGCCGCATCGAGATCCGTCTCGATGCGGCGCTGCGCGCCTACTCGACGAGCGGAGGCCGCCGGTCGCGCTCCTTCACGCGCAGCCCGCTCGCGATGAGCCGCTTCACGAGCACCTTCGGCGCCACCTGCTCGGCGCCCATCGCCACGAGCTCGGCGATCCGCTCGGCGGGCACGTCGTAGTGGTCGTGGTCGAACCCGCGCCGAGGGATGCCCGCCGCGCGCGCGAACGCGTGCAGCTCGTCGAGCGACGAGTCGCTCACGAGGTGCGCCCACATCGTGCCGTGATTGGGCCAGAGCGGCTCGTCCACCAGGATCGCCATGCGCCCCACGGTAGCGGCGGCACGCGGGGCGGCGCTGTTGACCGGCATGGCTCGCGGCGTGTATCGTTGTTCGCTGGCGCTCGTCGCAATTCCTTGCGCGCGCTACAAGCTTCGTCCCGGCCCCGCCGGGAGTCGTTCCAACAGTGAGGATCCAACGTGGTGTACGCAATCGTGCGCGCCGGCGGCCGGCAGGAGAAGGTCGAGGTCGGCACCGTGCTCGTCGTCGACCGCATCGCCGGTGACGACAACGGCAACGTCGAGCTGGCCCCCGTGCTACTCGTCGACGGCGACAAGGTCACGACCGACGCCGACGCGCTCGCCAAGGTCAAGGTGACGGCCGAGGTCGTGACCGACCTGCGCGGCCCGAAGATCCGCATCCAGCACTACCGCAACAAGACCGGCTACAAGCGCCGCATGGGCCACCGCTCGGAGCTCACGCGCCTCAAGGTCACCGGCATCAAGTAAGGGAGCCGCAGACATGGCACACAAGAAGGGCGCATCGTCCACCCGCAACGGCCGTGACTCGAACGCGCAGCGCCTCGGCGTGAAGCGCTTCGGCGGCCAGGTCGTCAAGGCCGGCGAGATCATCGTCCGCCAGCGCGGCACCCACTTCCACCCCGGCGCCGGCGTCGGCCGTGGCGGCGACGACACGCTGTTCGCCCTCGAGGCGGGCGCGGTCGAGTTCGGCACGAAGGGCGGCCGCAAGGTCGTCAACATCGTCGCCGCGGGCTGACACCAGACACACCCGATGAACGGGGCGGGCTTCGGCTCGCCCCGTTCTCGCATCGAGAGGAGGCCTCCGTGGCGACATTCGTCGACCAGGTGACGCTGCACCTGCGCGCAGGGAACGGCGGCCACGGCTGCGTCTCCGTCAAGCGCGAGAAGTTCAAGCCGCTCGCCGGCCCCGACGGCGGCAACGGCGGCGACGGCGGCGACATCGTGCTCGTCGCCGACAACCAGGTGACGACGCTGCTCGGCTACCACCGCAACCCGCACCGCGCGAGCGAGAACGGGCAGCCGGGCATGGGCGACCACCGCTCCGGCACGACGGGCGCCGACCTCGTGCTGCCCGTGCCGGTCGGCACGGTGGTGTCGGATGCGTCGGGCGAGCAGCTCGCGGACCTCTCGCAAGCGGGCATGCGGGTCGTCGTCGCCGAGGGCGGCCAGGGCGGGCTCGGCAACGCCGCGCTCTCCAACCAGAAGCGCCGCGCGCCCGGCTTCGCGCTCCTCGGCACGCCGGGCTTCGAGGGCGACGTCACGCTCGAGCTCAAGACCGTCGCCGACGTCGCGCTCGTGGGCTTCCCGAGCGCCGGCAAGTCGAGCCTCGTCGCCGCGATGTCGGCCGCGCGGCCGAAGATCGCCGACTACCCGTTCACGACGCTGCACCCGAACCTCGGCGTCGTCGAGTCCGGCCAGACGCGCTACACGATCGCCGACGTGCCGGGCCTCATCGAGGGCGCGAGCGAGGGCAAGGGCCTCGGCCTCGAGTTCCTCCGCCACGTCGAGCGCTGCTCGGCGCTCCTGCACGTCATCGACTGCGCGACGCTCGAGCCGGGCCGCGACCCGGTGAGCGACCTGCAGGTCATCCTCGCGGAGCTCGCCGCCTACCCGGTGCCCGAGGGCCAGACGCCGCTGCTCGAGCGCCAGCAGCTCGTCGCGCTCAACAAGATCGACGTGCCCGAGGCCGCCGAGCTCGCCGCGTTCGTGCGCGAGGACATCGAGGCGATGGGCTTCCGGGTCTTCGAGATCTCGACCGTCGCGCACAAGGGCCTGCGCGAGCTCTCGTTCGCGCTCGCCGAGATCGTCGAGGCCGACCGCGCCGCGAAGGCCGCGGAGCCGGTGCCCGAGCGCATCGTGCTGCGGCCGCGCGCGATCGACGACGCCGGGTTCACGATCAAGGTCGAGGGCTCGCACGCCGGGCCGGTGTACCGCATCCTCGGTGCGAAGCCCGAGCGCTGGGTGCAGCAGACCGACTTCCAGAACGACGAGGCGGTCGGCTACCTCGCCGACCGGCTCGCGAAGCTCGGCACGGAGGAGGCGCTGCTCAAGGCCGGCGCCGTCCCGGGCGCGACCGTCGTCATCGGGCCCGGCGCGGGCATCGTCTTCGACTGGGAGCCGACGATCGTCTCGGCCGCCGAGCTCGTCGGCAACCGCGGCACCGACCCGCGGCTCGACCGGAACGACCGCCGCACGACCGCGGAGCGGCGCGACGAGTACCACCGCCGCATGGACGCGAAGCAGGCCGCGCGCGACGAGCTCGGCACCGAGCGCGAGGCGGGCCTGTGGACCGACGACGAGGGCTTCGAGGTGCAGCGCTGGGAAGACGAGGGATGACGCGGCTCGACCTCACTGCCGGCGAGCGCGTCGTCGTCAAGGTCGGCTCCTCGTCGATCTCGGGCGAGCGGCGCGGCCAGATCGAGCCGCTCGTCGACGCCCTCGCCCGGCTGCACCGCTCGGCCGAGGTCATCCTCGTGTCCTCAGGCGCGATCTCGACCGGCATGCCCTACCTCGGCCTCGAGTCGCGGCCCGTCGACCTGCCGATGCAGCAGGCCGCGGCGGCGGTCGGGCAGAACGTGCTCATGAACCGGTACCAGCGGAGCCTCTCGCGGCACGAGGTCGTCGCGGCGCAGATCCTCTTGACCGCCTCCGACATGGAGCTCGACTCGCACCGCGTCAACGCAAGGAACGCGCTCGAGCGGCTGCTCGAGCTGCGGATGCTGCCGATCGTCAACGAGAACGACACGGTCGCGACCCACGAGATCCGCTTCGGCGACAACGACCGGCTCGCGGCGCTCGTCGCCCGGCTCGTCGGCGCCGACCGGCTCATCCTGCTCTCCGACATCGAGGCGCTCCGCACCGCGCCGCCGGACGAGCCCGGCTCCGAGCCGATCGAGCGCGTGCCCTTCGGCGACCCGCTCGAGGGCGTGCGCCTCGGCGCCTCCGGTTCGCACATCGGCTCGGGCGGCGCGATGACGAAGGTCGACGCGGCCCGGCTCGCGGCCGACGCGGGCGTCACGGTCACCGTCACCGCGACACCGCTGCTCGACCGGCTGCTCTCGGGCGAGCGCCTCGGCACCGAGTTCGAGCCGAACCCCGCCGCGCGCGTCGCCGCCGCCAGTTGAGGGTTCGCGTCCGAGCCGCCCCCGCACTCGGACGCAGACCCTCGACTCGTGCGCAGGGCGGGAGCGAGGGCTGGGCAGCATCCGGCGGCTCCTAGGATCGAGGCATGGCCGATGACCTCGACGCGCTGCTGACCGACTCGAAGCGGGCTTCCCGCGCCCTCGGCGTCGCGCCGGCGGGCCAGCGGCACGAGGCGATCCGCGCGATCGCGACGGCGATCGAGGCCGCGACCGACCGCATCCTCGCCGCGAACGCCGAGGACCTCGAGCGCGGGCGCGAGAGCGGCCTCGCCGAGGGCATGCTCGACCGGCTGCTGCTCGACGAGCGCCGCATCGCCGGCCTCGCCGCCGCCGCCCGCGCGCTCGCCGAGCTGCCCGACCCGATCGGCGAGGTGCTGCGCGAGCGCACGCTGCCGAACGGGCTCGAGCTCACCGAGGTGCGCGTGCCGTTCGGCGTCGTCGGCGTCATCTACGAGGCACGCCCCAACGTCACGGTCGACCTCGCGTGCATCGGGCTCGGCTCCGGCAACGCCGTCGTGCTGCGCGGCGGCTCGGCCGCCGAGCGCACGAACGCCGCGCTCGTCGAGGCGATCCAGGATGCGGTGGAGGGCGAAGGCCTGCCGCGCGAGGTCGTGCAGACGATCGACCGCTTCGGCCGCGACGGCGCCGGCCGGCTCATGCGCGCCCGCGGCCTCATCGACCTGCTCGTGCCGCGGGGGAGCGCCGCGCTCATCGACCGCGTCGTGACCGAGTCGACCGTGCCGGTCATCGAGACGGGCGCCGGCGTCGTGCACGCCTTCGTCGACCGCGCCGCCGACCTGCCGATGGCGCTCGACATCGTGCTCAACGCGAAGACGCAGCGCACGAGCGTCTGCAACGCGCTCGAGACGGTGCTCGTGCACCGCGACATCGCCGAGACCGCCGTGCCGGCCATCGCCGTCGCGCTGCAGCAGGCGGGCGTCACAATCCACGCCGACGACGCGCTGCCCGGCGTCGACGCCGCGGCGCCGCTCGGCGAGGGCGGCTGGGCGACCGAGCACCTCTCGATGGACGTCGCGATCGGCGTCGTCGACGACCTCGACGCCGCGATCGAGCACGTCAATGCATTCGGCACCCACCACACCGACACGATCATCACCGACGACGCGGATGCGGCCGCCCGGTTCCTCGCGGAGGTCGACTCCGCGGTCGTCATGCACAACGCATCCACCCGGTTCACCGATGGCGGCGAGTTCGGCTTCGGCGCCGAGGTGGGCATCTCGACCCAGAAGGCGCACGCGCGCGGACCGATGGGACTGCCCGAGCTCACGAGCACGAAGTGGATCGTGCGGGGCTCCGGCCAGGTGCGGGCCTGACCGATCCGACCGCGATAGGCTTGCACCATGACGCTGATCACGCTGACCTCGGCCCTGCTCGAGGCCTCGCTCGAGGCCGAGGGCGACTCCGCCTCGGCATTCGGGCCCTACATCGCCGCGGGCATCACGGCCGCCGTCTTCATCATCTCGGCGGTCGTGCTGCGATCGTTCCGCGACGTCGCGCACCGCTCCGAGCGGCACGACGTGCACGGCAACGCCTGATCCGCCTCCGTGGCTGAGCGCCGCCGACGCCTCGGCATCATGGGCGGCACGTTCGATCCCGTCCACAACGGCCACCTCGTCGCCGCGAGCGAGGTCGCGCACCACTTCGCGCTCGACGAGGTCGTGTTCGTGCCGACCGGCGAGCCGTACCAGAAGCGCAACGTCTCGCCGAGCGAGGACCGCTACCTCATGACGGTCATCGCGACGGCGTCGAACCCGCGCTTCCGCGTCAGCCGCATCGACATCGACCGCGGCGGGCCGACCTACACGATCGACACCCTCCGCGACGTGCGGGCCGCGCACCCGGACGCCGAGCTCTTCTTCATCACCGGGGCGGATGCGTTCACCTCGATCGTGGAGTGGAAGGACGCCGACGAGCTCTGGGAGCTCGCGCACTTCGTCGCGGTCACCCGCCCGGGCCACCACCTCTCGGTGCAGGACTATCCGAGGGAGCGTGTCTCGGAGCTGGAGATCCCCGCCCTTGCGATATCCTCGACCGATTGCCGAGCGCGCGTTCGCGCCGGCTATCCCGTCTGGTACCTCGTGCCCGACGGGGTGGTTCAATACATCAGCAAGCACGACCTGTACCGGAGACTGACAGCATGACCGATGCGAACGAGGGGCGCCCGCTCACCCGGCGTCAGCTTCGCGAGCTCGAGCGCGCTGCAGAGCTGGCCCGCACCGACGGCGTCCCGCCGGTCCCCGATGCAGCCGAGCGCGAGCAGCTGAGCGACGAGCCCGAGCGGCTCGGCCGCCACTCCACCCCGAGCGTCCCCGCGGCGCCCGCCGAGACCCAGCCCATCGAGCCGCTCGAAGCGCAGCTCGCGGTCGACGCGCCCGAGCCCGCCGCCGACGATGCGACCGAGCTCGCGCCGCAGCCGGAGCTCGCGCCCGAGCCCGCGCCGCAGCCCTCGAAGCCGCTCGGCCGCTTCTTCGGTCGCAAGAAGTCCGCCGAGGCGCCCCAGGCGCCGATCGACCTGCCCGAGACCGTCGCGATGGATCGCGTCGACGCCGTCGAGGCCAAGCGCTCCGAGGTCATCGAGGCCGAGGTCGAGCCGGCCCCGCCCGCCCAGCAGCCCACTGCATCCGTGCCCGCGCCCTCGTCGGCGCGCCGCTCGAGCGTGCAGGTCGACGACGTGCAGGGCCTCGACACCGTCGACGACCACGAGCTCGACAGCCTCGAGATCGACGAGGTCGTCGTCGAGCAGCCTCGCGTCTCGGCGCACCGCGTCGCCGAGTCGACGCCCGCACAGCTCGAGGACAAGCGGGCCGCCGAGGCCGAGGAGGAGCCGACCCCGACGGGGCCGAGCCGCGGCCAGTCGCAGCGCCTGCCCGTCATCGTCAACGTCGTCTCCGACACCTCCGAGCACCACATCGCCGACCTCCGCGACCAGGGCGTCGCGACGAGCGGGAGCGGCTCGTCGACGTCGTCGTTCACGGCGAACGCGCTCGTGCTGCCCGCCGGCACCGACAGTCCCGACTTCCAGCTCGAGGGCGAGGACGGACTGCTCGTCACCGGCTCGATCGACGTGCCCGAGGGCTTCGCCTCGTCGGGCCGCGGCAGCGCCTCGATCGACGGCAGCGACGTCGACGCCGAGGTCGCCGAGGGCGAGGTCACGAGCCCCGAGACCGCGCCCGTGCGCGCCTCGAAGGCCGTCTCGTCGTACGCGAACGCCCGCGTGCAGATCGCGCCGCAGAAGCAGCGCACGAACGTCGTCCCGGTCGCCATCGGCGCGGGAGCGGGCGTGTTCGTCGCGGGCGTCGTCGGCGTCATCGTCTGGGCCCTCTCGCAGGGGATCCTCTGAACATCAGGAGTGCACGATGAGTGCCGATCAGCGGGCGATCGAACTCGCCCGAGCCGCGGCGCGCGCCGCCGACAAGGCGCTCGCCGTCGACCAGGTGGCGCTCGACGTCTCGGGGCAGCTGCCGCTCACCGACGTCTTCCTCATCGCGACGGGCCGCAACGAGCGGCAGGTGAGCGCGATCGCGCGGGAGATCGAGGACGCGCTCATCGTCGACGGCGCGAAGCCCATCCGCCGCGAGGGCCGCGCCGACGGGCGCTGGGTGCTGCTCGACTTCTCCGACATCGTGGTGCACGTCTTCCACGAGGAGGAGCGCACCTACTACCAGCTCGAGCGGCTCTGGCGCGATGCGCCGGTCGTCGACCTGCAGCTGCCCGAGCAGGCGGCGCCCGCGGGCGAGTAGCCCGACGGCACAGCGCCGCAGCCTCAAGCCCGCGCGAACGCTCCCGCGTCGCCACCGCGAGCGCGCACGAGCGCGACGACCATGCTGCCCCGCGCCCGGGCGGTGAAGCGCTCGCCCTCGAGGGTCGGCTCCAGCTGGGCGCCGTCGATCCAGAGGGCGATCGCGTCGCCGGTCGCGCGACCGGTGACGACGAGCGCATCGCCGTCGCGCTCCGCGCGCAGCTCGACGCTCGCTGCGTCATCAGCGCTGGCGGCCGACTCGGGGAGCGCGGTCCAGCGCGTCGCCGGGAGCTCCGGCGTGCGCGGCGGCACCGTGCGCCGCTGCCGCTGCGCCTCGATCGCGAGCCCGATGCGCAGCAGCCGCTCGTCGTCGTAGGGGCGACCGGCGATCGTGAGCCCGACGGGCATCCCGATGTCGTGCATCGTGCCCATCGGCACGGTGACCGTGGGGATGCCGAAGTGGCGCCAGACGAGGTTGCCGTTCGCGACCCACGTGCCGTTGCGCCACGCGAGGTCGGCCGAGGCCGGGTTCGTGTCGGCGTCGGCCGGCGCGACGTCGGCGAGCGTCGGCATCACGACGATGTCGATGCCGCTCGCGTCGAGCCACTCGTCCCAGTCGAGGCGGCGCGTCTGCTCGAGCCCCGCGATGCCGGCCGCCATCTCGGGGATGTCCTCGAGCTCGGGCACGGGCAGCGACGGGAGCTCCGCGAGGTCGATGCTCGCCGCGGGCTCGAACGCGGGCGAGCTGCGCTCGAAGCGGCCGGGGAGGGCACCGGGCGGATGCGGGAAGATGCGCTCGCCGTCGACGTCGCGCAGGTGCGCGAGGGCGGGGTCGCCGTTGCGCTGCAGGAAGCCCTCCCACGCCCACACCGCGAGCTCGCGCAGCTCGCTCTCGATGAAGCGGGGCGGCACGATGCCGCGATCGAGGATGTGCGGGGCGCCCTCGCGATCGCCCTCGTAGTTCGACACGAGCGGCAGGTCGGTCTCGACGACGGTCGCGCCCGCGGTGCGGAGGTCGTCGGCCATCGCCCGCCACAGCTCGAGCACGCTCTCGCGCGTCGGGATGGGGTCGCGGAGGTCGGGGTCGGCGCCGATGTACATGCGCGGCACCGCGACCGTGAGGCCGGCGAGCGGCGCGGGCTCGAGCGCGGCGAAGGAGGCCGGCCGCACGTCGTCGACGGCCGGCACGTCGAGCCACCGCTGCTGCCGCCAGAAGTCGCCGTCGGTGCGCTCATCCGGCACCACGAGCACGTCGAGCGTCGCGAGCAGGTCGGCCATCGAGCGGGTATGCGGCACGACGACGTCCATCGTCGGCACGAGCGCCCAGTTGCCGCGCATCGAGATGAGGCCGCGCGAGGGGGTGTAGGCGCACAGCGCGTTGCAGCTCGCCGGCGCTCGGCCCGACGACCACGTCTCCTCGCCGAGCCCGATGACGCCGATCGAGGCGCCGGTCGCGCTGCCCGAGCCGTTCGAGGAGCCGGAGCCGAACGCGCTCGTCAGACACTCGGCGCTGTAGGGGCTCTCGGCGCGGCCGCGGAGACCCCGCTGCATGCCGCCGTTCGCCATCGGGGGCATGGTCGTGAGGCCGATGAGCACGGCGCCCGCGTCGCGCATCCGCTCGATCGCGAACGCGTCCTCGCCGGCCACGAGGTGCTCGAAGGCGGGGCTGCCGGCCGAGACCGTCATGCCTCGCGCCGAGTAGCTCTCCTTCGCGGTGAACGGGATGCCGTCGAGCGGCCCCGCGGGCCGGCCGGCGCGGATCCGAGCGTCGGCGGCCGCGGCCGCCTCGAAGAGGTCCGGCGCGAGCACGGGCACGGCGTTCAGCCGCGGCCCCGCGACGTCGAACGCGGCGATCCGCGCGAGCGTGAGCGCGGCGAGCTCGGTCGCGGTCGTGCGCCCCGCGTCGAGTGCGGCCCGGAGCGAGCGCACGCTCGCCTCGACGAGCCGCACTGCTCCCTCCGGACGCTCCTCGCTCACGAGCCGCTCCTCGGCTGCTGCTGCGTGATGCAGTGGATGCCGCCGCCGCGCGCGAAGAGCTCGCGGGCGTCGACCGTCACGGCGCTCCGGCCCGGGTAGACCGCCTCGAGCACCTCGCGCGCGGCCTCGTCGGCGGCGGCATCGTCGAAGCCGCACACGATGACGCCGTCGTTGACGACCACGTGGTTGACGTACGACCAGTCGACCCAGCCCTCGTCGTCGCGGAGCGTCGCGGGGGCCGGCAGCGGCACGACCTCGAGCCGAGCGCCGCTCGCGTCGACCGCCTCGGCGAGCAGGCGCGCGGTGTCGCGCGAGACGGCGTGGTCAGGATGCTCGGGGGAGCGCTGGTCGTGCACGAGCACGCGGCCGTCGCCGACGAGCGACGCGACGATGTCGACGTGGCCGCGCGTGCCGTAGCGCTCGTAGTCGCGCGTGAGGCCGCGGGGGAGCCAGATGGGATGCGTCGCGCCGATCGTGCGCTCGAGCTCGGCCTCGACCTCGGCGCGCGAGATGCCGGGGTTCCGGCCCGGGTCGCGCTGCACCGTCTCGGTGAGCAGCACGGTGCCGCGGCCGTCGACGTGGATCGCGCCGCCCTCGTTGACGAGCGGGGAGGGGATGCGCTCGGCGCCCGCAAGCTCGGCGACGATCGCGCCGATGCGCGAGTCGTGCTCCCAGCTCGCCCAGTCCTGCGCGCCCCAGCCGTTGAAGACCCAGTCGACGGCGCCGAGCCTGCCGCGCTCGTCGAGCACGAACGTCGGCCCGATGTCGCGCATCCACGCGTCGTCGAGGGGCGCTTCGACGAGCGTCACGGCGCTCGAGAGCAGCCGTCGCGCGGCGCCCCGCTCCTCGGGATCGACGACCATCGTCACGGGCTCGAGCTCGCTCGCGGCGTTCGCGACCGCTGCCCAGGCCTCGTGCGCCGCCGCGGACTCCGCGGGCGAATCGCCCGCGTTCGGGCCGTGCGGGAACGCCATCCACAGCCGCTCGTGCGGAGCCGACTCGACGGGCATGCGCCAGGTCATCCCTCTCCCTCCATCGCGATCGGTATTGATCGGTTGATCAATAGCCTGGGTCGACAAGTTACTGTGGTCGCGGCGAGGAAGCAATGACCCCAGCGAAGCGAGTGCGGAAGAGTCCCGAGGAGCGGCGCGCCGACGTGCACGGCGCGGCGCGCTCGATCGCGCTCGAATCCGGCTTGAGCGCCGTCACGCAGCGCGCGGTCGCCGAGCGAGCGGGCGTCGCGCCCGGCCTCGTCACGCACTACGCCGATCGCATGGAGCTCCTCGTGGCCGAGGTCTTCCGCGACATCGTGCAGGAGGAGCTCGAGAGCGTCCGGTCGGCGGTCGAGGCCGTCGAGGGCGACGACGTCGAGCGCGTGATCGCGCTGCTCCACGGGCTCATCCGCGACTACCGGCGCGACGTCGCGCT
This sequence comes from Agrococcus sp. TF02-05, assembly GCF_017565345.1. Taxonomy (NCBI): domain Bacteria; kingdom Bacillati; phylum Actinomycetota; class Actinomycetes; order Micrococcales; family Microbacteriaceae; genus Agrococcus; species Agrococcus sp. TF02-05. The sequence goes on from NZ_JAGEKO010000001.1 coordinate 26,343, forward strand.
CGTCTGGCTCGACGGCTGGAGCCTCTCGCGGCGCAACGAGGAGCTCGCCGCGACGCTCGTCGACCAGGCGCGGGCGTGGGAGGACTTCGTCGCCGCGGTCTTCGAGCGGGGGGATGCCTCGGGCGCCTTCCGCGCGCCCGACCCGCTCGCGCTCGCGCGCTTCGTCATCGGCGCGACCGACGGCTTGAGCGCGCAGGCCACCGTGTGGGCGGGGCACGAGGAGGAGACGGTGCGCTATGTCACGCGCACGGTCGCCGGGCTGCTCGGCATCCCCACCTCGGCGCTCGCGCGAACCGCCTATTGATCAACTGACCAATAGTGTGCGACACTCGCTCCCGCGGCGCGGAGCAGCGCCGGCGACGGAGGGATCCACACCATGCTGGAACGCGCTAGCGACGTGCTCGTGATCGGTGCCGGGGCCGCGGGCCTCAGCGCTGCGACGCGCCTGGTCGAGGCGGGCCTGACGGTCACCGTGCTCGAGGCGCGCGACCGCGTCGGCGGCCGCACCTGGACGCGGGAGATCGACGGCGCCATGCTCGAGATCGGCGGCCAGTGGGTGTCGCCCGACCAGGAGGCGCTGCTCGAGACGCTCGATCGGCTCGGGCTCGAGACCTTCGCGCGCTACCGCGAGGGCGAGAGCATCTACGTCGACCGCGAGGGGCAGCGCCACCGCTACACGGGCGAGATCTTCCCCGCGGGCGCCGAGACCGAGGCCGAGATCGAGCGCCTCATCGGCATCCTCGACGAGCTCGCGACCGAGGTCGGCGCGACCGCGCCCTGGGCGCACCCCCGCGCCGCCGAGTTCGACGCCATCTCGTGGCACCACTGGCTCCGCACCCAGTCCGACGACGAATCCGCGTGCGAGATCGTCTCGATCTACGTCGCCGAGGCGATGCTCACGAAGCCCGCCCACTCGTTCAGCCTGCTGCAGGCGCTGCTCATGGCCGCGTCGGCCGGCGGCTTCGCGAACCTCGTCGACGAGGACTTCATCCTCGACCGCCGCGTCGTCGGCGGCATGCAGCAGGTCTCGCTGCGGCTCGCCGAGCAGCTCGGCGACGCGGTCGTGCTGAACGCGCCCGTGCGCCGGCTCGAGCACTCGCCCGATGGCGTCGTCGCGCACGCCGACGGCGACGTGGTCGTCCGCGCGAAGCGCGCGGTCGTCGCGGTGCCGCCCAACCTCTACGCGCGCATCGACTTCCAGCCGCCGCTGCCGCGCCTGCACCAGCAGATGCACCAGCACGTCTCGCTCGGGCTCGTCATCAAGGTGCACGCGGTCTACGACTCGCCGTTCTGGCGCGAGGACGGCCTCTCCGGCACGGTCTTCGCCCCGCACAGCCCCGTGCACGAGGTCTACGACAACACGAACCACGAGGACGACAAGGGCACGCTCGTCGCGTTCGTCTCGGACCTGCAGGCGGACGCGTCGTTCAAGCTCGGCCCGGACGCGCAGCGCGCCGCGATCCTCGAGCAGCTCGCCGCCTACTTCGGCCCGCGGGCGCTCGAGCCCGAGGTCTTCTACCTCTCCGACTGGGGTGCGGAGGAGTGGACGCGCGGCGCCTACGCCGCGAGCTTCGACATCGGCGGCCTCTCGCGCTACGGCGCGATGCAGCGCGAGCCGCTCGGCCCGCTGCACTGGGCGTGCAGCGACATCGCCGCCGAGGGCTACCAGCACGTCGACGGCGCGATCCGCCGCGGCTGGGCCGCGGCCGACGAGATCATCCACGCGCTCGGCCACTGACCGAGCGAGGACCACACAAGAGGAGTCGATGGTGACTGCAACACGAGCGACCGACGAAGCGGTCTCGAACAAGGGGCTCGCGCCCGGCACCGTCGGGGTGCTCGGCGCGGTCGTGATCGGCGTCTCGACGATCGCGCCCGCCTACACCTTCACGGCGGCGATCGGTCCGACGGTGAGCGCCGTCGGGGTGCAGGTGCCGGCGATCATCCTGCTCGGCTTCGTGCCGATGCTGCTCGTCGCGTTCGGCTACCGCGAGCTCAACCGCGCGATGCCCGACGCCGGCACGTCGTTCACGTGGGCGACGCGGGCCTTCGGCCCCTACGTCGGCTGGATGGCCGGCTGGGGCCTCGTGATCGCGACGGTGCTCGTGCTCTCGAACCTCGCGGGCATCGCGGTCGACTTCCTCTACCTGCTCATCGCGCAGATCACGGGCAACGAGTCGATCGCCGAGCTCGCGGCGAACCCGTTCATCAACGTCATCACGTGCCTCGCCTTCATGGCCGCGGCGACGTTCATCTCCTACCGCGACATCGAGACGACGCAGCGCGTGCAGCTCGGGCTCGTCGCGTTCCAGGTGCTCGTGCTGCTCGTCTTCGGCATCACCGCGCTCGTGCGCGCGTCGTCGGGCGAGGCGATCGACCACACGCCCATCGACCCGTCGTGGTTCAACGTGCTCCAGGCGCCCTCGGTGAGCGCTGTCATCGCCGGCCTCTCGCTCTCGATCTTCATCTTCTGGGGCTGGGACGTCGTGCTGACGATGAACGAGGAGGCGAAGGACCCGGCGCGCACGCCCGGTCGCGCCGCCGCCCTCACGATCGTCGTCGTGCTCGGCCTCTACCTGCTGCTCGCGATCGCGCTGCTCGCCTTCGCGGGCAACGGCGAGACCGGCCTGGGGCTCGGCAACCCCGACATCCAGGACAACGTGCTGTTCTTCCTCTCCGACCCGATCATGGGACCGCTCGGGTGGCTCATCTCGCTCGCCGTGCTGTCGTCGTCGGCGGCGTCGCTGCAGTCGACCGCGCTCTCGCCAGCGCGCACGCTCCTCGCGATGGGACACTACGGCGCCGTGCCGGCGCGCTTCGCGACCGTGCACCCGCGCTACCGCACGCCGGGCTTCGCGGCCGTCGTCGCGGCGCTCGTCGCGAGCGGCTTCTACGCCGTCATGCGCTTCGTGAGCGAGAACGTGCTGTGGGACACCATCACGGCACTCGGCATGATGGTCTGCTTCTACTACGGGCTCACCGCGCTCAGCGCGGTCTGGTACTTCCGGAAGACCGCGACCTCGTCGGTCAAGGCGTTCTTCGTGCAGCTGCTGTGCCCGCTCGTCGGCGGCGTCATGCTCGTGGTGCTCTTCGTGCAGACCCTCGTCGACAGCCTCGACCCGGCCTACGGCTCGGGCTCCGATATCGGCGGCGTCGGTCTCGTCGGCATCCTCGGCGTCGGCATGCTGCTGCTGGGGGTCGTGCTCATGCTCATCATGCGCAAGCTGCGCCCGGCGTTCTTCCGCGGCGAGGTGCTGCCGATGGGCTTCAACAAGGGCGACCTCGACACGAAGGCGCTCTTCATCAAGTAGCGGCGGCACCCACGACGACGGATGCGTCCGGCCCGGTCCGCAGAGACCGAGCCGGACGCATCCGGTCTGACTGCCTGCCTAGCCGGCGAGCGTGGGCGTGAGCGTGATGACGTTCGCCCACGGGTCCTCGAAGCGGAGGCTCCGGCCGTCGTCGGCGACCGCGACGCCCGCCGACGCGAGCCGCTCGCGCGCCGCGCCGAGCGCATCCGCGTCGGGCACCTGGATCTCGACCCGGCCGAGCCCGAGCGTGTCGGCGCGGCGGCCGGCGCCGCGCGAGTTCCACACGTTCATCGCCATGTGGTGGTGGTAGCCGCCCGCGCTCACGAACAGCGCCGTGTTGCCGAGCGACGTCGTCTCGGCGAAGCCGAGCGCGTCGACGTAGAAGTCGCGCGCGGTGGGTACGTCGCCGACCTGCAGGTGCACGTGGCCGACCTTCGCGCCCACCGGCGCGGTCGGCGACTGCCCGAACGAGCCGCGGTCGAGGTGCTCGTTCACGAAGCGGTTCGGGTCGATGAACTCGGTCGTCATGTAGACCTTGCCGTCCTCCCAGCGCCACTGGTCGCGCGGCCGGTCGACGTAGAGCTCGACGCCGTTGCCGTCGGGGTCGGCGAAGTAGAACGCCTCCGAGACGTGGTGGTCGCCCGTGCCGGCGAACTGGATGCCGGGGATCTGCGTCATGCGCACGACCGCGGCCGCGAGGGCGGCGTGGGTCGGGTAGAGGATCGCGGTGTGGAACAGGCCCGCGTCGGCGGGGTTCGGGCCGCGCAGGTCGGGGGCCTCCTCGAGCACGAGGATCGTGCGGCCGCCCACGCCGAGCTCGACGACGCCGGGCCGCTCGGCGATGTGCTCGAGGCCGACGCCGGCGGTGTACCAGTGCACGAGCCGCGCGAGCTTCGCGGTCTTGAGCATCACCGGGCCCATGTCGGTGGCGTCGGGCAGCAGGTCGATCGTGTCCATGAGTTCCTCCGAGAGGGGCAACGCCGCTGGCCGCCGGGCATTCCTGGCGGCCGCTCGGGCGGCGCGGGGTAGGGTCGCGCTCCATGGGCGAGAGCGTGTGGACCGATCGTGCCGACGAGCTGCTGCTGCGCACCGCGTCGGCCGAGCCGACCCCCGGCAGCGGCGTCGCGGCCGCGGTCGCGGGCGCGTTCGGCATCGCGCTCGTGCTCAAGGCGCTCACGATCACCGACGACGACGGATGCGCTGCGGCGCGCGCGAGGGGAGAGGCGCTCGTCGAGCGCGTGGTCGCGGCGGCCGACGCGGACGACGAGGCGTTCGCCGAGGTCATCGACGCGGACGGCGACGCGGACGCCGAGCAGGCGCTCGCCCGGGCCGCCGCCGTGCCGCTCGAGCTGGCCGCCGCGCTCGTCGATGCGCTCGCGCTCGCGCGCGAGGGGGCGCCGCTCGTGAAGCCGGCGCTCGAGAGCGACGTGCTCGGCGGCGCCGACCTCGTGCGCGGTGCGGCGTCGGTCGCGCTGCGGGCCGCCGAGCTCAACGTGGCGTCGCTCGAGGAGCGCGAAGCGGCCGGCGCTCCCGCGCTGCGGGCGCGCCTCGAGGTGCTCCGCGAGCAGCTCGCCGAGTAGCCGAGTCGCCCGCCGAAACGCGAAGCGGACCCCTTTTCGGCGCGCGGACCCGAGATCTCGGGTCCCGCTGCCGAGGTGGGGTCCGCGGAGGCGGCCGCAGCCTGGGCGCGACGGGCCTCAGCGCGCCTGCAGGTCGCGCTCGAGCACCGGCGCGAGCCGGAAGGGGATGAGCTCGCCCATCGAGAGCCACGTCTCGGTGCGCTCGACCCCGTCGCACGCGAGCACGAGCTTGTTGATGCGGTAGAGGTCCTCCGCGTCGCGGCACACCGCGCGCACGAGCACATCGGCTTGGCCCGAGAGCCCGAATGCCTGCACGACCTCGGGGATCCGCCGCAGCTGCTCGACGACCTCGTCGATGCGCGGCTGGTCGACGTGCGTCGCCATGAAGACCGTGAGCGGGTAGCCGAGCGCCGCCGCGTGGAACCTGCGGTCGAAGCCCTGCAGCGCATCCGACGCCTCGAGCGCCGCCACCCGGTTCTGCACCGTGTTGCGCGCGAGGCCGAGCTGCTCGGCGATCGCGGCGTTCGTGATCCGCGGGTGCCGCGTGAGCTCGAGCAGGATCCTGCGGTCGGTGTCATCGACGATGCGCATGCTGCGCAATCTAGCGCAGCAGTCTGGCCCGCGGAATGCGCGCACCGCGCAGCGTGCGTGTCGCAGATTGCGCGGAGTGACTTCCGGCGATACGGTCTCTCCACGATCGACGAGGCGCACCAGCCTGGCCGATCCGACCGGCGCCCACGAGGCGCTTCGAACAAGGAGGTTCGCTCGTGTCGATCACCGTGCCCGCTCCCGACCCCGCGCTCGCCGCCGGCCTCGACTGCCCGCTGCGCGTCCTCGACCTCGACGGCACGCGCCTGCACGACCCGCTGCTCGACGCCCACCTCGGCGACATCGACGAGTCGGCGCTCGCCGACCTGTACCTCGACATGGTGCGCGTGCGCCGCCTCGACACCGAGGCGTTCGCGCTCACCCGCCAGGGCCACCTCGTGCTGTGGCCGCCGCTGCTCGGCCAGGAGGCCGCGCAGGTCGGCGCCGCCCGCTCGCTCGAGCAGCGCGACTGGGTCTTCGGCTCCTACCGCGAGCACGGCTTCGCGCTGCTGCGGGGCGCCGACATGGCCGAGTTCGCGCGCATCTGGAAGGCCTACGCGCACGGCGGCTGGGACCCGCACGAGATCAACATGGCCCCGTCGCAGATCATCATCGGCGCGCAGAGCCTGCACGGCGTCGGCTACGCGATGGCGGCGAAGATGGATGGGTCGGACGAGGTCGCGCTCACCGCGTTCGGCGACGGCGCCACGAGCGAGGGCGACGTCAACGAGGCGCTCGTGTGGGCCTCCGCGTTCCAGGCGCCCGTCGTGTTCCTCTGCCAGAACAACCAGTACGCGATCTCGGAGCCCGTCGCCGTGCAGTCGGGTGGCCTGCCGCTCGCGCTGCGCCCGACCGGCTTCGGCATCCCCTCGATGCGCGTCGACGGCAACGACGTGCTCGCGATGCTCGCCGCAGGCCGCATCGCCGTCGAGCGTGCCCGTGCCGGCGGCGGCCCGACCTTCATCGAGGCCGTCACCTACCGCCGCGGCCCCCACACGACGACCGACGACCCGAAGCGCTACCGCGACGAGGCGGAGGTGGAGGCGTGGGTCGCGAAGGACCCGATCGACCGCGTCGAGCGCGCGCTCGAGCGCATGGGCGTCGACATGGACCCCGTGCGCGCCGAGGCGAAGGTGCGCGCCGACCGGCTCGCGAAGGAGTTCCGCGCCGCCGCGGAGCACGCCGAGCCGCCCGCCGCCGAGGAGATCTTCGACAACGTCTACGCGCAGCCGAGCCGCCGGCTCGAGCGCCAGCGCGCCGAGCACCTCGCGTTCGTCGCGAGCCTCGCGGAGGAGAGCAAGTGACCGAGACGCTCACGCTCGCGAAGGCCGTCAACGCGGCCCTCGCCGACGCCCTCGAGGGCGACGACCGGGTGCTGCTCATGGGCGAGGACATCGGCCAGCTCGGCGGCGTCTTCCGCGTCACCGACGGCCTGCAGGCGCGCTTCGGCGCGCAGCGCGTCATCGACTCGCCGCTCGCCGAGTCGGCCATCATCGGCACGGCGATCGGCATGAGCTACCGCGGCTTCCGCGTCGTGACCGAGATCCAGTTCGACGGCTTCATCTACCCCGCCTTCGACCAGATCGTCGCGCAGGTCGCGAAGCTCCGCTACCGCTCGCGCGGCCGCGTGACGATGCCGCTCACCATCCGCGTGCCCTACGGCGGCGCGATCGGCTCGGTCGAGCACCACTCCGAGAGCCCCGAGTCGTACTTCGCCCACACCGCGGGGCTCCGCGTCGTGACCGCGTCGACGCCGCAGGAGGCGTACTCGACGCTCCGCGCCGCGATCGCGAGCGACGACCCGGTGCTGTTCTTCGAGCCGAAGGGCAAGTACTACACGAAGGGCGAGGTCGACCGCTCCATCGTCCGCGACCTCGAGACGGCCAACGTCGTCGCGAGCGGCCGCGACGTGACGATCGCCGCCTACGGCCCGACGGTCGAGACGGCGCTCCGCGCCGCGATCGCCGCCGCCGACGAGGGCATCGAGGTCGAGGTCATCGACCTCCGCTCGATCTCGCCGCTCGACGTCGACACCGTCGTCGAGTCGGTGCAGCGCACGGGCCGGCTCGTCGTCACGCACGAGGCGCCCGCCGAGGCATCCGTCTCCTCCGAGCTCATCACCTCGGTCGTCGAGCGCGCCTTCTCGAGCCTCGAGGCGCCGCCCGAGCGCGTCACGGGCTACGACACGCCCTACCCGCCGTCGGCCGTCGAGCACGACTACCTGCCGAGCCTCGACCGGCTGCTCGACGCCGTCGACCGCACCCTCGGCCGTCGCAACTCGCGCACCGAGCTCGACTACGCATCCGTCATGGGAGCCGCCCGATGAAGACGTTCCTGCTGCCCGACCTCGGCGAGGGCCTCACCGACAGCGAGATCGTCGCGTGGCGCGTCAAGGAGGGCGACGCGGTCGAGCTCAACCAGCCGCTCGCCGACATCGAGACGGCCAAGGCCGTCGTCGAGCTGCCGAGCCCCTACGAGGGCACGATCGCCAAGCTGCACGCCGCCGAGGGCGAGACCGTCGACGTCGGCGCGCCGCTCATCGACTTCGAGCTCGCGGGCGACGAAGCGCCGGCCCCGTCGGGGTCGGATGCGTCGGCCGAGGACGAGCCGGCGCCCTCGCCCGAGGGCGGCCCGGTCGCGACGCCGGCTGACACCGTCGCCGAGGTGCGCGACGCCCCCGCGCCGGAGGAGAAGCCCGAGAAGGTCTCGGTGCTCGTCGGCCACATCACGGTGCACGGCGGCAAGCCCACCCGGAAGCGCCGCGCGTGGGACGTCGAGCCGTTCACGCGGCAGGAGCGGCCGAGCGGCCGGCCCAACCGCGCGATGCCGCCCGTGCGCAAGCTCGCGAAGGAGCGCGGCATCGACCTGCAGTCGGTGCGCCCGTCGGGCCGTGATGGCCTCGTGACGCGCGCCGACCTCGAGACCGCCGGCACCGCATCCGGCCCGCAGGCCCAGCCGCAGCCCGCCTCGACGCGCGAGAAGGTCACGGGCCTGCGCAAGCACACCGCCGCCGCGATGACGCAGTCGGCGCTCACGGTGCCGCACGCGGCGACGTTCCACCAGGTCGACGTCACCGAGACGCTCGCGCTCGCCCGCTCGGGCGACGCGTCGTTCCTCGCGCTCGCGAGCCGGGCCATCCTGCTCGCCGCGAAGCGCTGGCCCGACGTCACGGCCGCCTTCCACGCCGACACGATGGAGCTCGAGCGCTTCGCGCACATCAACCTCGGCATCGCCGTCTCGACCGACCGAGGCCTCGTGGTCGCCTCGATCGACGAGGCGGAGTCGATGGACGCGTCGGCGCTCACGGCCGCGATCAAGGACCGCGCGACGCGCGCCCGCGAGGGCTCGCTCACGATGGCCGAGCTCACGTCGTCGAACATCACGATCTCGAACGTCGGCGTCTTCGGCGTCGACGGCGGCATCCCGATCCTCAACCCGGGGGAGTCGGCGATCATCGCGCTCGGCGCCGTGCGGCGGATGCCGTGGGAGCACGAGGGCGAGATCGTGCTGCGCGACGTGTGCACCGTGACCGTCTCGTTCGACCACCGCGTGCTCGACGGGCGCGAGGCGGCGGGCTTCCTCGCCGACATCGCGGCCGTGCTCGAGCGGCCGGCGCTCGCGCTGGCGCGCTGATGCCGGCTCTCGGCCACGGCATGGCACGGTAGGGCCATGCACCAACTCGAAACTCGCGTCGACGTCGCGGGCGAGCAGGCTCGCGCCAACCGCGCGGCGATGGAGGCGCTCGTCGCGCAGCTGCGCGAGCGGCTCGCCCAGGTGGCGCTCGGCGGCCCCGAGAAGTCGCGCGAGCGGCACGTCGCGCGCGGCAAGCTGCTCGCCCGCGAGCGCATCGACCAGCTGCTCGACCCCGGGAGCCCCTTCCTCGAGATCGCGCCGCTCGCGGCGTGGGACGTCTACGGCAAGGACGGCCAGGATGCGCCGAGCGCCGGCATCGTCGCGGGCATCGGCCTCGTGCACGGCCGGCACGTCATGGTGATCGCGAACGACGCGACCGTGAAGGGCGGCACCTACTACCCGCTCACGGTGAAGAAGCACCTGCGCGCGCAGCAGATCGCGCGCGAGAACCGGCTGCCGTGCATCGCGCTCGTCGACTCGGGCGGGGCGTTCCTGCCGATGCAGGACGAGGTGTTCCCCGACCGCGAGCACTTCGGCCGCATCTTCTTCAACCAGGCGCAGCTCTCGGCGCAGGGCATCCCGCAGCTCGCGGCCGTGATGGGCTCGTCGACCGCAGGCGGCGCCTACGTGCCGGCGATGAGCGACGAGACCGTCATCGTGCGCGAGCAGGGCACGATCTTCCTCGGCGGCCCGCCGCTCGTGAAGGCCGCGACGGGCGAGGTCGTCGACGCCGAGTCGCTCGGCGGCGGCGTGCTGCACGCCGAGGTCTCGGGCGTCGTCGACCACCTCGCCGACGACGACGAGCACGCGCTCGAGATCGTGCGCGACATGGCGCAGGCGCTCCCACCTGGCGACCGCGCGACTGAGGTCGGCTTGGTGCCGGCGAAGCGGCAGTCGTTCGGCTGGTTCGCCTACGCGCCCCTCAGCGCGCTCGACGACGAGAGCGCGCCCGTCGTCGACCCATCCACCCTCTACGACGTCATCCCGCCCGACCTGCAGACGCCGTACGACGTGCGCGAGGTCATCGCGCGCATCGTCGACCGCAGCGAGTTCCACGAGTTCAAGGCCGGCTACGGCGACACGCTCGTGACCGGCTTCGCCGAGCTGCACGGCCACACCGTCGGCATCGTCGCGAACAACGGCGTGCTCTTCTCGGAGTCGGCGATGAAGGGCGCGCACTTCATCGAGCTGTGCGACCAGCGAGGCGTGCCGCTCGTGTTCCTGCAGAACATCACGGGCTTCATGGTCGGCTCGGAGGCCGAGCGCGGCGGCATCGCCAAGCACGGCGCCAAGATGGTCACCGCGGTCGCGACCACGCGCGTGCCGAAGCTCACCGTCGTCGTCGGCGGCTCCTTCGGTGCCGGCACCTACTCGATGTGCGGCCGCGCCTACGACCCCCGGTTCCTGTGGCTGTGGCCCAACGCACGCGTGAGCGTCATGGGCGGCCCTCAGGCCGCGTCGGTGCTCTCGACCGTCAAGCGCGAGCAGCTCGAGGCCGCGGGCGAGGAGTGGTCGGCGGATGCGCAGGCCGAGTTCGAGCGCCCCGTGCGCGAGCAGTACGAGCAGCAGGGCAACCCCTACTACTCGTCGGCGCGCCTGTGGGACGACGGCGTGATCGACCCCGCCGACACCCGCCGCATCCTCGGGATGGCGCTCGACGTCGTCACCGCCGTGCCGATGCCCGAGCCGCGCTTCGGCGTCTTCCGGATGTGATGCAAATGGCCTCCCTCTTCGACACCGTGCTCGTCGCCAACCGCGGCGAGATCGCCATCCGCATCGCGCGCACGCTCCGCGACCTCGGCATCCGCTCGGTCGCCGTGCGCGCCGACGACGACCCCTCGCCGCACCCCGAGCACTTCGACGAGACCGTCTCGCTCGGCAGCGGGCCGCTGCGCGACACCTACCTCTCGATCGAGCGGATCCTGGATGCGGCGCGTGCCTCGGGTGCCCAGGCCATCCACCCCGGCTACGGCTTCCTCTCCGAGAACGCCGCCTTCGCCCGTGCCTGCGAAGACGCGGACATCGTCTTCATCGGGCCGAGCGCTCTCGCCATCGAGACGATGGGCGACAAGATCTCGGCCCGGCACGCGGTCGAGTCGCGCGGCGTCGCGACGGTGCCCGGCATCGCCGAGCCCGGCCTCGACGATTCCGCCCTCATCGCCGGCGCCGAGCGCGTCGGCTACCCCGTGCTCATCAAGCCCGCTGCGGGCGGCGGCGGCAAGGGCATGTACCGCGTCGACGATCCGGCCGAGCTGCCGGCCGCGCTGCAGGCCGCGCGGCGCGAGGCGAAGAGCGCGTTCGGCGACGACACGCTCTTCATCGAGCGGTTCGTGACGAACCCGCGCCACATCGAGGTGCAGGTGCTCGCCGACACGCACGGGAACGTGATCCACCTCGGCGAGCGCGAGTGCTCGCTGCAGCGCCGCCACCAGAAGGTCATCGAGGAGGCGCCGAGCGCGCTCCTCACCGAGGCGCAGCGCGCCGCGATCGGCGAGGCCGCGATCGAGACGGCCCGCTCGGTCGGCTACGTCGGTGCGGGCACGGTCGAGTTCATCGTCGCGGGCGATCGGCCCGACGAGCCGTTCTTCATGGAGATGAACACGCGCCTGCAGGTCGAGCACCCGGTGACCGAGATGGTCACGGGCATCGACCTCGTGGAGCAGCAGGTGCGCATCGCGGCGGGGGAGCCGCTCGCGATCGCGCAGGACGACGTGCGGCTCGAGGGCCACGCGATCGAGGCGCGCATCTACGCCGAGGACCCGGCGGCGGGCTTCCTGCCGACCGGCGGGAGGGTGCTCGACGTGCAGTGGCCCTGGGACGACGGGGACTACGACGGCATGCAGGCGCCGAGCGTGCGCGTCGACGCGGGTGTCGGGCCGGGCACGGTCGTCGGCTCGAGCTACGACCCGATGATCGCGAAGGTCATCGCCCACGGCGCCACGCGCGAGGAGGCGATCGATCGGCTCGACCGGGCGCTCGCCGAGACGACCGTGCTCGGCGTCACCACCAACCGCGCCTTCCTGCGGGCGCTGCTCAGCGAGCCCGCGGTGCGCGCGGGCGAGCTCGACACCGGGCTCATCGACCGCGAGGCCGACCGCCTCGTCGCTACCGGCACGCCGAGCGTCGCGTTCGCAGCAGCTGCCGCAGCGGCGGGGATGCTCGCGCTCGGGGGCGCCGGCGCATGGCAGCACGATGGCTGGCGCATCGGCGGCAGCGTCGGGCGGGTCTCCCACTACCGCGACGGCGACGGCATCGCGACCGTGCGCGTGCGGCGCGCTCCCGATCGGGGCGATGCCGTGCCCTACGGCGGGGGAGTGCGGCAGCCGCGCCTGGACGTCGACATCGAGGTCGCGCGGGCCGACGGCCCCTCCGAGCGGCTCACCGCGATGCACGCCATCGCCACGAGCCGGGTGCCCGAGGGCGCTTGGGTCGGCCTCCCCGAGGGCGACTTCCTCATTGAGCGGCACGTGCGCACCCGCAGCGGCCGCGCGGCCGCCGAGCCGACCCTCGCCTCACCTATGCCCGGCACGGTCGTCGCCGTGCACGCATCCGACGGTGATGCCGTCGAGGAGGGGCAGGCGGTCGTGAGCGTGGAGGCGATGAAGATGGAGCACGTGCTGCGCGCGCCCGTCGCCGGCACCGTGCACGTGCATGCGAGGGTGGGGGAGCAGGTGACGCGCGGGCAGGAGCTCGCGACGGTCACGCCCGAGAGCCAGGAGGACGCATGAGCGAGCGCCGCATCACGCAGCGGGGCCTCTACTTCGACGAGCTCGAGGAGGGCGTCGTCTACGAGCACCGTCCCGGCCGCACGATGACCGAGACCGACAACGTGCTCTTCACGACGCTCACGATGAACCCGCAGCCGCTGCACCTCGATCGCGCCTGGAGCGAGTCGACCGAGTTCGGCGAGCCGCTCATGAACTCGATGCACACGCTCGCGACCATGGTCGGCCTCTCGGTCGGGCAGCTCACGCAGGGCACGATTGTCGCGAACCTCGGCTTCAGCGAGGTGACGTTCCCCGCGCCCGTGCGGCACGGCGACACCATCTACTGCGAGACGCGCGTGCTCGAGAAGCGCGCCTCGAGGTCGCGGCCCGGGCAGGGCATCGCGACCTTCGAGCACCGGGCGCTCAACCAGCACGGCGCGGTCGTCGCGACCGCCGTGCGGAAGGTGCTCATGCAGGGGTCGCCCGAGGGGGAGGCGTGAGCGCCGGCATCGCGGCGCTCGGGATGGGCCCCGCGCTGCTGTTCTGCCCCGGCGACCGGCCCGATCGGTTCCGGAAGGCGGCGGAGCGGTCGGATGCGGTCATCCTCGACCTCGAGGACGCCGTCGGCGCCGAGTCCAAGGCCGAGGCTCGCGAGGCGGTGCGCACCGCCGACCTCGACCCCGAGCGCACGATCGTGCGGGTGCAGGACGCATCCGCCCCCGGCTTCGACGACGACCTCGCGGCCGTCGCGGCGTCGCCGTTCCGCACTGTGATGCTCGCGAAGGCCGAGTCGACCGAGCAGGTCGACCGGGTCGTCGCCGCGGTGCCGGGCGCGCGCGTCGTCGTGCTGTGCGAGACGGCGCGCGGCGTGCTCGCGGCCGAGCGGCTCGCGGCGCACGACGCGGTCGTCGGCATGATGTGGGGCGCGGAGGATCTCGTCGCCTCGCTCGGCGGCACCTCGAGCCGGCGCGACGGCGGCGCCTACCGCGACGTCGCGATGCACGCGCGCAGCCGCATCCTGCTCGCGGCCGCGGCCTTCGGCATCACTGCGATCGACGCGATCCGCGCCGACATCCAGGACCTCGATGGCGCGCACGCCGAGGCGGTCGACGCGGCCGCGTCGGGCTTCGGCGCGAAGGCCGCGATCCACCCGAGCCACGTCGATCCCTACCGCCGCGCGTTCGCGCCGGGGGATGCGGAGCTCGATCGCGCGCGGCGCATCCTCGATGCCGCGATGCACAACCCGGGCGTCTTCTCGTTCGAGGGGCAGATGGTCGACGAGCCGATCCTGCGCCACGCGCGGAGCGTCGTCGCGCGGGCGGCCGTGAGCACGGGGGAGCGCCGGCACTGACCCGACCCCTTTTGGGGCCGAGGCACGCCGTGGTCACTCCGAGGTGAGCGGCTCCCACGGGTTCAGCGTCGGCACGCCGAACGGTGCGAAGTGCTCGATGTTCCGAGTCACGACGACCATGCCCTGGGCGTGCGCGGTCGCAGCGATGAGCGCGTCGTCGAAAGGAGCTCGTTCCGGAACTCGGAAGCTCGCGAGCACGCGGGCCGAAGTGAGATCGAAGGGGAGCACGCGACCCGCGAAGGCCGGCAGCACGCGCTCGTCGAACCAGCGCCGCAGGATCGCACCCTGCGATGCATCCTGCCGCTCCATCTTGGCGACGCCGCGCTCGATCTCCGCGATCGTCATCGCGGTCACGAATTGGTCGCCGACGCGCACCGAGGCCGCCCATCGCTCGACGGCGGGGTGGCGCCCCCGGACGCGCAGCGCCGAGACGACGTTCGTGTCGAGCACGAACCTCACAGCTCGGCGGCTCGCGCGCTGAGACCGAGACGGTCGGGCTCGAACTCGATGTCGGCACCCTCGTCGACGCTGAGCAGATCGACCAGCGTCAGGCCCTGCTGGCGCACTGCGGCCGCGAGGAGCTCGCGCGCTTCGGCTTCCACCGATCGACCGTGCTGCTGTGCGCGAGCGCGCAGCGCTGCCTTGGTGCCGATCGGCAGGTTGCGGATCAGAAGCTGCTCCACCTCGACCCCCTTGATATCACTCGCACGATAGCATCAGGCATCGCGATGCGCCATGCCCGCGTACCTTCCAATGGCCGGCGTGGATCCTCGGTTCCGATGGCTCGCGCCTCGATGTGACTTCGAAGCCGGGCATCCTGTATGCTGTTTAGGTTGCTTCGAGGAGCACACCACGGGTCTGTGGCGCAGCTGGTAGCGCACCTGCATGGCATGCAGGGGGTCGGGGGTTCGAGTCCCCCCAGATCCACCATTGTGATGACGCGGGACATCGTTCATAGATGTCCCGCGTCATCGTTCATATCGGGGAGAAGCCCTGGCCATCGGCCGGGGCTTCTGTCGTTCTCGCGAGCCGCGCGGTTGACGTCGACCTGCCGCCGAGGGGACTCCATCGGAGGGTTGATGTCGAGCCGTGGACGTCATTCCAACGTCCGATGCGAACCGTCGGCCTGAGGCATAGCGTCGCAGGCGAACCGATGATCGCTGCCGCCTGTGCGGGCGCGGAAGGGAACCCTGCATGCTCTCCATCTCCGGCCGCTCGCGGCACGCTCGACCCGGAGCGCGCTCGCGCGGGACCGCGCCGGTCGTTGCAGGCCTGGCGCTCGTGATCGGTTCGGCGGTGCTCGTCGGATGCACGCCCGCAGCAGCCACCCCAGAGGAGCGGTCGACCACTGCTCTGGACTCAGCATCGGACGAGCTCAGCGCAATCGTCGCGGGCTTCGCTCCCGAGGACTGCATCGATGGGGCGCTTCCCGTCAGCGTGGAGGAGGAGCGGCTGACGGCGGTCTTGCCCGCCGCGGACGACCCGTCGCAGGCGGCCGACCGCTCGTTCGCGCGCACGATGGTCGAGGGCGCCGGGTTCGGCGACTTCACCGCTGCCTTCGCCGAGGAGGTCTGCGGGCAGGAGTCCCTCGCCGATGCAGTGGCCGTCGTCGAGCGGCTGGGCTCCGCCCTGTGGCAGGACGCCGTCGCGCGCGTTCAAGCGGCCGGTGAGGTGGACGGAGACCTGCCGGCGAGCGACGACCGCCCGCTCTACTGGGCGCGCCTCGAGGCCATGGCCGTGCTGCACCAGTGGAGTCCGGGCTTCGCGCTCTCCACCGAGGAGCGCGCGTCGCTGGTCGACGACTTCGACCGCGCGGCCCGCGGCATGCTCGACATCGACCTACCTGCCGGCGACCAGGTGACCCGCGTGCTGGTGAGCGGTTTCGACCCCTTCACCCTCGACGGCGGCACGACGGGCGACGCCAGCGGGACCGTCGGCAACCACATCCGCCACGGCAACCCGTCGGGCGCGATCGCTCTGGCGCTCGACGGCACCACGACGGCCGCGCCCGACGGCAGCACGGTGCACTACGAGGCGTACACGCTGCCGGTGAACTACCCCGAGTTCGAGCGCGGGTATCTGGAGGACACCGTCGGGCCGCTGCTCGGGGCAGGCGACGACTGGCTCGACGCATCGATCACCGTGAGCCAGGCGGGCGGCTCCTACTTCGCGCTCGAGCAGTGGAACGGCCGCTATCACGGCGACATCGCCGGCAACGACGGCTTCGCGCCCTGCCCGCCGGCGGGGCTGACCGGAACCCCACAGCTGGCGCAGGACAACGACGGCTGCAACATCCAGGTGCCGGAGCGCTGGGGCGGCGGCGACAGCCTGACCGATCCGCCGCAGTGGACCGAGACGACGCTGCCGATCGAGCAGATGATCGCGGCGCGCACCGGTGCGGACGTGCCGCGTCCGGCCGGCAGCAGCTGGGAGGACGAGTCGGTCGCCTTCGGCGTCGTCTGGAACACCAACCACACGTACTTCCCGGACTGCGAGTCCGCCGACCTGGCGGACGCCTGGCAGCGCGAAGAGGCGTACCCGCCCGCCGTCGAGCCGACGCCCCCGCCCGCGGACTCCTGCGCGCGCAGCGGCGGAGGCGGCGCCTACCTCTCGAACGAGTCGGGCTACCGCAACACGCTCCTGCGTGATCGGGCCGGCCTCGGCATCCCGGCCGGGCACATCCACACGCCCGACATGCAGCACTTCGACATGGACTTCGCCGTGACGGATGCGACGTTCGAGGCGTGGCGGGACGCCATCGTCGCGCAGGCACTCGAGCTCATCGAGGTCGTGGGGGCGCACAGCTGACGAGCGCGCGGCGCGTCAAGGCTCCGCAGCCGCTGGCTGCGTCGGCGCGGCGAGTCCGGGCTCCTCAGTGCTCGGCACGACCGCGACCGGGCACGGCATGTTCATCAGGAGATCGTGGCTGACGGAGCCGAGCAACAGCCCGGCGAGCCTGCCTCGCCCATGCGTGCCGACCACCGCGAGCCGCGCCCCCTCTGCGCGCTGCGCGAGCACGACGGACGCGCGGCCGTACTCGAGGATCGCCTCGACCGGGAGGCCCGGGTGCACTGCGCTGAGCCGTGCCACCGCGCGGTCGAGCACGGCCCGCTCGCTGGATTCGAAGGCTTCGATGGGGGACTCCATCGCCTCCCAAGCGCCGTTGACGAGCGGAGGGACGTCCCACGCCCGGACCGCGACGAGCGTGTCCCGCTCGCGCTCGGCCTCGGCCGCTGCGAACGCCATGGCCGCGCCGCCGGTCTCGTCATCGACGCCGACGACGACCCGCGCACCGCCTGGCCGCCAGTCGACGGGCACGACGACGAGCGGGCAGTGCGTCCTCGCCGCGACGGCGAGCGGCAGCGTGCCGTGGATGAGCCCGACCGCTCCGCGCGTCTTGTGGGAGCCGATCACGAGCAGGTCCGCACGCCGCGAGGCCGCCTCCAGACCCGGGAGCCGGCGCGCGTGCTGCACGGTCGTCGAGACCTCGGCGGAGACACCGCTGAACCTGATGCGCTTGCCGGCCTCGTCGACGATGCGCTCGTGCTCTAGCAGCACCGGATCGGCGTTGGTCTGGGGGAACCAGTCGATGTCGACCACGGTGGTGATCTCCACGTGCATGTCGACGCTGCGCGCCCGGTCGACCACCCAGTCGAGCGCCGCTGCGCTCGCCGCGCCGCCGTCGACGGCGACCACGATGTGGCGAGGCATCCCGCACCTCCGTCCCAAGTCGGATAGCCCCATCATGCGGTAGGAAGCTTCTGGCCGGAAGGGTTGGCAGGTGCATCAGCGGCTGCTGACGGGCTCGAATGGGGCGCAGGATGAGACCGCCGTGGGCGTCGCGGAACGGCTCGAGCGGCCAACATGACTGATATTGCGCTTCTATAAGCCGGTGGCTTATCAACGATCGATATCAGTCGTACACTTATGTGCATGGGACGAGACGCCGTGGCTGTGATCGCCGACATCATCGGCTCGCGCGAGCTGCCTGACAGGCGAGCCGGGCAGGAGCAGGTGCTGCGCGCCTTCGCGCGGGCCGAGGAGCACGCCGGCGCCACGGTGCCCGCCTACGCCGCGGTGGGCGACGAGTTCCAGGCGGTCTACGACAGCGCGGAGCAAGCCGTCGTGTCGACGACGATCGTCGCGCTCTCGCTACCCGAGGGGCTCGAGCTGCGCTTCGGCATCGGCGCGGGGGAGGACCGCATCGTAGACGAGAGCGGCAGCGTGCCGATCAGGGACGGCAGCGCCTGGTGGCGGGCTCGAGAGGCGATCGACCACGTCAAGCAGGCCCAGCGCTCGGGGCGCAGCCGTGCGACGACGGCGTTCGTGCACGACGGTGGCGGCGAGGAGCGAGCCATTCGGGGGCTCCTGCTGCTGCGCGACCACATCGTCGGCGACATGCGAGCGCGCGACCGGCGGATCGCACTCGCGGGCCTCGAGGAGGTGCCACAAGCGCGCACTGCCGAGGCTGAGGGCATCCGCCAGTCAGCCGTCTCGCAGAGCTGGCACCGCTCGGGCGCGGCGGCGGTCGTCGAGATGCTGCGCCAGCTCGAGGGAGCCCGGTCGTGACCGCGGCAGCGATCATGCTCGTCATGGGGCTCGGGCACCTCGCGCTCAGCGCCCGGTCGCTCGCCACGGGGCACGCGGCCGACGAGGCGCCGGCCGCCGATGCCTCGCGAACCCCTCGCATCGCGCTGCGGGGAGCCGACTGGGCCTGGGCGGGCGCCGCATGGGTGATCGCCGCCGTCGCGCTCGTCCTCTCGACCGGGCTGCCCTGGGCGTCGGCCGTCGTCGCGCTCGCGGTCTCCGCCGTTGCGACCGCGCTGCTTGCCGCTCGAGCGCGGCTCGCCGCCATCTCGGGGTTCGTGCTGACCGCTGCCGCGATCGCGCTCGCGGTGCTGCTCGATGGCTCGGGCATCGACGCCGACGCGCCGCTCGCTCGCGCCCTCGACGGCAGCGTGCACGCGGACGCGCTCGCGCCGACCGTCGTCGTGGTCGCCGCCGCGGCGCTGCTCTTCCTCGGGCCGACGAGCAACGCGCTCGTGCGCGCGGTCGTCGGCGCGGCACGCCGCACGGATGAGCCGAGCGACGCGCCGCCGCGCCCGAGCGCGGCGTGGCGCGTGCTGCGCCGCGACAAGGAGCTCGCCGTCGTGCGGAAGGACGAGCCGGAGGCGGCCGCGAGCGGCTTCCGCGGCGGGCGCGTCGTCGGCCCGCTCGAGCGCGTGCTCGTCTTCGCGTCGCTGCTCGCGGGGATGCCGGTCGTCATCGCGGGGCTCGTCGCGGCGAAGGGCGTCGTCCGCTTCCCCGAGATCTCGGCCGACCGCTCTGGCGGCACGAAGGCGGAGGAGTTCCTCGTCGGCACGCTCTGCAGCTTCCTGCTCGCGAGCCTGGCGGTGCTGACGGTCGTCGCTCGGCCGCAGTAGGCGGGCGTCAGCCGCCGAGAGCTGCGCAGACGTCGAGCTGCCGGCCCGACACGCGCTCGACCGTGAACGTCGAGCCGTCCGCGCCGACCGAGAGCACGACGCGGCCGGAGTGCACCGTGGTCGACGGACCCGCGGGCGTGTCGGTGGGGAAGAGGATGAGCGCGTTGCGCCCCGTGAGGATCCTCGTCTCGTAGCCATCGACGTTGGCGTGCGTGCGCGTGACGCTGCCGTTCGATCGCGTCGACAGCGAGGCGCCCGTCTCGGCATTCGTGAACGTCAGCGAGGAGCCGGTGCCAGCTGTGATCGTCCGCACCCGCCCGTCGCGGTCGGTGAACGTCTTCGTCGCCTGGCGCCCGTCGCCGAAGATCGCGATGTCGAGGGCGAACGAGCACGCACTGCCGGCGGGCAGCGGGATCACCGTGGGCGGGTCGGCCGCGTTCGCGCTCGAGCCGGCGCCGAGCAGCAGGAAGGCGGTGGCTGCGGCGCGGTCTCTCGATGGGAGCGTTGCCGCCGAGAGGGTCGCTCGCTCGACGCGTGCGGCCGTCCCCAGCGGGTCCAGTGAACGCCCGGCGCGGGTGCCGGTCAAGACGCGATCGGCCGGCGCGCGCGTAGGATCGTCGCGTGGCGCACGACGAGCTGCCCGTGCAGGAGCGGGACGACCTGGCGCTCGAGCGCCAGGTGTGCTTCGCGCTGTCGGTCGCATCCCGCAGCGTCGTCGGCGCCTACCGCCCCGTGCTCGAGCCCCTCGGCCTCTCGCACCCGCAGTACCTCGTGATGCTCGCGCTCTGGGGCTCGCGCTCGCTCTCGCTGCGCCAGCTGGCCGAGCAGCTGCGCCTCGAGCCGGCGACGCTCTCGCCGCTCGTCAAGCGGCTCGAGGCCGCGGGGCTCGTCGCGCGCGCGAGGCGCGCCGACGACGTGCGCACGCTCGACATCACGCTCACCCAGCGTGGCGCGGAGCTGCGCGAGCAGGCGCTCGCCGTGCCGGGGGAGATGATGCAGCGACTCGGGCTCGACCGCGACGAGCTCGAGCAGCTGCACCGCCTCATGACGCGGCTCATCGCGGCGGTCGACGGCGCCGAGGCCTGACGCCCGCTCAGGCGTTCGCGAGCACCACGAAGGCGATCACCGCGGCGGTCGTACCGACGACGGTCACGGCTGCCGCGCAGTAGCCGACGACCCGCCAGGCGAGGATGTCGCCGCGCGTGAAGCTCTGCGGGTCGCGGTCGTGGGGCCAGCCCTGGTGGCGCGCGGTCGGCTCCTGCATGGTCGGACCGGTCTCCTCGGATCGCCGAATACTTAGCGCACTAAGCATATCGTCGATCCGAGCCGCGCCCGACCGGTCGGCGCGAGACAGAGCCTCAGTCCTCCTGCGCGACCGGCTCGAGCGTGAGGAACAGCCCGCCGTAGGGCGGCAGGCTCACGCTGAAGCTCTGCAGGTCGTCGACGTGGGCGATGCCCTCGCCGGTCGCGGCATCGATCACCGCGTGCTGCGTCGGCAGCGCCTCGGAGTGCACGGTGCCGTCGACGCCCTCGCCCGAGAAGTTCAGCACCGTCACCTGGATCGGCGCGTCGTCGGCGTCGGGCTTGCCGTCGTCGAGCCGGTGCACGAGCACGAGCATCGCGGGGTGCGCGACGTGCGGCACGTCGAGCTGCGTCGCGGTCGCGACGCCGTGGTCGCGGCGGATCCGCAGCACCTCGGCGAGCCGGTTCACGAAGGATCCCGGCTGCTCGATCTGCGCGGGGAGCGAGCCGTAGAGCGAGCGACCGCGGGGCATGCCGGCCGACGACGTAATGGCGTCGGGCGCAGCGTCGATGAGGTCGTGCGCGCCGCGCTCGATCCAGCGGGTGTCGCCGGTGTCGATGAGGTCGCGCACGTCGTCGGCGGGGAGCGTCAGCATGCCGGTGAGGTCCCACCCCGAGAGCGCGAAGACGCCCGGCTGCCACGCGTTGTACTTCGCGAGCAGGATGTGGGCGTCGCGGATCGCGGGCACGGCGTCCTCGGTGATGTCGTCGAGGGTCGCGAAGCCCTGCGTCGCCGCGATGAGCGACGCGGTCGTGCAGGCGATGCCGTTCTGCGTGAAGACGCGGTTGTAGTCGGCCTGCTCGGTCAGCGTCTCGGTGAGCTCGGCGCGGATGAGCTCGGCGAGGTCGCCGCCGGTGATCTCCTTGTGGCGGAAGGGGTAGACCTCGTCGCGGTGCCGCGTCGCCCAGTGCACGAGCTCGTAGGTGAGCTCGTCGTGGTTCTGCAGGCCGTGCACGAGCCCGACCGGCTCGACGCCCAGCTCGAGCGACGACATGAGCGTGAGCCGCAGGAATTCGGTGTCGCCGGTCGCGAGCGCGTGGTGGTAGCCGGGGCGGCTGACGAAGTCGTAGGAGAGATCGGCGCCGACCGCGCTCGTGTCGCGGATGTCCTCGATCGTGAGGTTGAGCTCCTGGAACGTGAAGCCGCCGACCTTCCGCACCATGCCGGCAATGATGTGGTTCGCGGCGTGCGAGAGCGGATGCCCCTCCGACCAGGCGGGCAGGCCCTCCGCGCTCTTCTCGACGCCGAGGAAGCCGTTCGCGTCGAGGCGCAGGGCGCTCGTGCCGAGGTCGCCGAGCGAGTGGAGCGCGTCGCCGATCACGAGCCGCATGCCCGCGAACGTGGGGTCGAGCCAGTTGATCGACGGCTGCCCCTGCTTGAAGTAGTGGAGGTAGACCCAGCGGCGCTCGACGCCGTCGACGCCGAGCACGGGCGGGGTCGCGCTCCAGTTCGTCTCCTTCACGCCGGGCATGTAGAAGATGACGCGCTGCAGCTCGCCGATGATGTAGCCGCGGTCGCTCAGCTCGCGCTCGGCGGCCGCGTCGAGGTTCGCCGCATCGCGGCCCTCCGGCACCTCGGGCAGCAGGTG
This sequence comes from Agrococcus sp. TF02-05, assembly GCF_017565345.1. Lineage (NCBI taxonomy): Bacteria > Bacillati > Actinomycetota > Actinomycetes > Micrococcales > Microbacteriaceae > Agrococcus > Agrococcus sp. TF02-05. The sequence continues at coordinate 48,827 of NZ_JAGEKO010000001.1, forward strand.
CCAGTCCTCCGGCGGGATCTCGACCATGTGATAGATGCCGGGGTAGTCCTTGAACGCCATCTCGGCGAGCCGGAAGTCGGCGCCCTTGCCGGTGTGGCCCGGCACGATGTCGTCGATGATCGAGCCGCTGTGGTCGTCGGCGACGTCGGAGAGCCGACGGAACGCATCCTCGTCGCCGAAGGCGGGATCGATCTGCGTGCTGATGCGGTCGAAGTGGCCGTCGACGCTCGGCGTCTCCATCCAGCCGGTGATGCCGCCGGCACGCTTCACGGGGCCGGTGTGGAGGCCGTTGATGCCGATGTGCTCGAACGCCGCCCAGAGCGCCTCCTCGCCGAGCGCGTCGAGGAACGACTGCCCGGGGCGCGTGATGAGCGAGATCGGGTAGGCGGTGAACCAGACGTCGGCCACGCCGATCGCGCGCCGCGCGTCGGGGCGCGCGTAGGGGTTGCGCCACATCGACGGCTGGCCCGAGAGTTGCCGGCTGAGCACGTCGGCGTCCTTGAGCATCGACTGGCGCACGAGCCACTCGACGTAGGAGGGGTTGGATGCGTTCGCGGTGCGCGGGTCGGTGCGGAACCGCCGCACGCTGCCGCTGCGGAACTGGTCGCGCGGGCGCAGGCGGCGGGGACGAGCGGGGTATCGCTGCTCGTCGTAGGTGATCTCGGTGCCGTGCTCGTCGGGCTCATCCACGCCTGCATGTCTATCACTCTCGGTTGGGCGTGCCGTCCTGCCAGGATCGAGGCATGCGTGCCCTCCTGATCGACGCCGTCCGCTCGACTCCGGGCGTGCGCGACGTGCCCGAGCCGAGCGCGCCCGCGGGCGGTGTCGTGGTCGAGGTGCACGCGACGGGCCTGTGCCGCAGCGACTGGCACGCGTGGGCCGGCCACGACGACATCGCCTTCCCGCACGTGCCCGGCCACGAGCTCGCGGGCGTCGTGGCGGAGGTCGGCGAGGGCGTCGAGCGCTGGCGCGTCGGCGACCGCGTGACCGTGCCGTTCGTGTGCGGCTGCGGGCGCTGCGAGTGGTGCCTCGCGGGCGACGCGCAGGTGTGCCCGGCGCAGCAGCAGCCCGGCTTCACGCACTGGGGCTCGTTCGCCGAGCGCGTCGCGCTGCACGCCGCCGATGCGAACCTCGTCGCGGTCCCCGACGGCGTCGACGCCGCGACGGCGGCGGCGCTCGGCTGCCGCTTCGCGACCGCCTACCGGGCGCTCGTCGCGCGGGCCCGCGTGCGGTCGGGGGAGTGGGTCGCGGTCGTCGGCGCCGGCGGTGTGGGCCTCAGCGCGGTCATGATCGCCCGCGCGCTCGGTGCCCGCGTCGTCGCGGTCGACCGCAACCCGGCGGCGCTCGAGCTCGCCGCCTCCCTCGGCGCCGAGGCGACCGTGCTCGCCGACGGGCGCGACGTGCCGGAGGCGGTGGCGGCGATCACCGGCGGCGGCGCGCACGTGGCGGTGGATGCCGTCGGGAGCGAGCAGACGGCGTCGGATGCGGTGCTCGGCTTGCGCCGTCGCGGCCGGCACGTGCAGATCGGCCTCCTGCCGCCCGTCGACGGGCACCCGCGCGTGCCGATGGACCGCGTGATCGCGTGGGAGCTCGACGTGCTCGGCAGTCACGGCATGGCGGCGGCCGACTACCCGGGCATGCTCGCGCTCATCGAGCGGGGCGTGCTCGAGCCGCAGCGGCTCGTCGAGCGCACCGTCTCGCTCGAGGAGGCAGCATCGCTGCTACCGGGCTTCGACCGATCGAGCGCTGCGGGCGTGACGATGATCGACCCGCGCCGCTGACGAGCGGCTAGGAGAGCACGGCCCAGCCCCGCGGCCCGAGCCGCACGGTGCCGTCCGCGAGCTCGGCCTCGCCCGCCTCGACGCCGGTCGCGTCGGCGGCCGGCAGCTCGACTGGCGCGTCGGCGAGGTTGAGCGCGGCGATGACGCGATCGCTGTCGGTCGCCGTGCGGAGCACGATGGATGCGTTGTCGACGTGCACGACGTCGGTCTGCGCGCGGTGCAGCCACGCGTGCCGGCGGCGGAGCGCGAGCAGCGCCGCGTGCACGCCGTAGGCGTGCGCCGCCGCGGGCTCGAGCGCGTCCGGCGCCGGCGGCTGCTCGGGGAAGGTCGGCCGCACGGCGTCGTCGCCGCCGAGCCGCTCCTCCTTGCGGCCCTCGAAGCCCAGCTCGTCGCCGGCGTAGACCGACGGCGTGCCGGCGACCGTCGCGAGCACCGCCATCGCGTGTGGCACGAGCTCCGGGCCGACCGCGGTCGCGATGCGCGTGACGTCGTGGTTGCCGATGAAGGTCGAGGGCACGAAGTCGCGCACGAGCGCGTTGTGGCGCTCGATCGCGTGCGCGAGCTCGTGGCAGTTGCGGTCGGCGAAGCCGTGCCAGATGCCCTGCCACAGCTCGTACTGCGTGAGCGAGTCGATCGTCGACTCGCGCACGATCGCCGCGGCGTCGCCGTGGATGACCTCGCCCGAGAAGTAGGCGCCCGGGAAGCGCTCCCGCACGCGCGGCAGCACGCGCGCCCAGAATGCGGGCGGCACCGCATAGGCCGCGTCGAGGCGCCAGCCGTCGATGCCGCGCTCGAGCCAGTGGGTCATGACGTCGACGACGAGGTCGGCCACCGCATCCGACTCGTGGTCGAGCGCGACGAGCTGCTCGTGCCCCTCGAACACGTCGGCCGGGACGGGCTCGCCCGGCGACCAGGCGTCCCAGTGCACGCGGAAGAGCCCGGCGGTCTCGGCCGCCCGCCCCTGCTCCTCGAGTGCGAGGAAGGCGGGATGCGCTCGGCCGACGTGGTTGAAGACGCCGTCGAGCAGCACTCGGATGCCGCGCTCGCGGCACGCGGCGACGAGCCGGTCGAAGTCGCCCTCGTCGCCGAGCCGCGGATCGATGCGGAAGTGGTCGATCGTGTCGTAGCCGTGCGTCGCCGAGGCGAAGACCGGCCCGAGCTGCAGGCCGTTGAGCCCGAGCGCGACGAGGTGGTCGAGCCACGCCTCGAGGTGGCCGAGCCGATGCTCGACCGCGGTCTCGGCCGGCGGCGCGTCGGGGCGGATGGGCGCGCCGACGAAGCCGAGCGGGTAGACGTGCCACCACATGACGTGCTGGACCCAGTCGGGCTCGGCGTGCGGTCGCGGTGCAGGATCGGTCACCGCTCCATCCTGCACCGAACCCGCTGTCAAGCCTCTCCGAGCAGCGACAGGCCCGCCGCGACCGCGAAGCCGACGACCGTCGCCAGGCCCGCGAGCGACTTCGCCTTCTCGCGCGCCTCGGGGATCATCGCGTCGATGAGCATGACGAGCAGCGCGCCGGCCGCGATGCCGTCGATCGTGCCCACGACCGCCGGGGATGCGGCGTCGGCGACCAGTCGGCCGGCGACGGCCGCGAGCGCGCAGACGACCGCGACGGCGGTCCAGAGCCCGAGCACGAAGCGCCTCGAGCGACCGTCGCGCAGCATGTCGGCGGATGCGCCGATCGACTCGGGCAGGTTGGAGACGAAGATCGAGACGAGCAGCGCCACGCTCACGCCGCCGCCGGCGGCGAGGCCGATGCCGAGCACCGCTTGCTCGGGGATGCCGTCGAGCAGCGCGCCGACGGCGAGCGGGATGCCCGCGGCCCCGCCGCCGCGCCGGCCCGACCACCGCTCGACGGCGCGGTCGGCGGTGAAGTAGGCGAGCGCGCCGACGGCGAGGCCGATGCCGACGCCGACCGGGCCGCCCTCCTCGACGCCGGCCTCAGCGAGCTCGAACGCGACCGAGGCGATGAGCGCTCCGGCACCGAAGGCGAGCACGACGCCGACCGTGCGATCCGACCATGGCCGGGCGACCGCGAGCAGCGCGCCCACGAGCAGCGAGCCGGCGGCGATCCCGCCCCACAGCAGTGCCTCGAGCATCGCTGCTCCCATCGGAGGCCAGATCTGCGCGGTGCGCTCGTCAGCCCGCGAACTCCCGCACCGGCAGACCGGTGACGCCGGGGTCGACGGCGAAGAGCGCACCGGCGGTCGGCTCCTCGTCATCGGGGAGGTCCTCGCGCGAGGTGGTGATGAAGAGCCGGTCGAGGCGCTCGCCGCCGAACGCGCACGCGGTCACCTTCGTCACGCCGGGCACCTCGACGCGGCCGTCGAGCCTGCCGTCGGGACGGAACCGCAGCACCGCGCCCTGGTTCACGGCCGCGACCCACACGCATCCGTCGGCATCGACCGTGAGCCCGTCGGGGTGGCCGTCGTGGGGGAGCGAGGCGAGCTCGCGCCGGTTCGTGAGCCCCGTCTCGCGCGCGTAGTCGAAGACGGCGACCGCGCCCGTCGGGGTGTCGTCGTAGTAGGCGAGCGAGCCGTCGGGGCTCCACTCGAGGCCGTTCGAGACCGTCACGCCGCTCAGCACCGTGCTCGTCGAGCCGTCGGGGTCGAGGCGGTGGAGGGATGCGGCGCCGGGCGACTGGTCGTAGGCCATCGAGCCGCAGTAGAAGCGGCCGTCGGGGTCGCAGCCGCCCTCGTTCATGCGGATGTCGCTCGACGACCAGAGCTCGGGGAGGCGGTGGAGCGTGCCGTCGAGATCCTCGAGCGCGAAGCCGCGCTCGATGCCGATCACCGCGCCGCCGCCGCGCCGCGGCCGCACGCACGCGACGATCGAGTCGACGTGCCGCCGCTCGATGCCGGTCTCGGTGAGGGTCAGGATGTCGCCGGCGAGCATGTCGAGCCAGCGCAGCCCGCCCCACCACTCCGACCAGACGGGCCCTTCGCCGTGGTAGGCGATCGGGTCGGTGATCTGCTCGGCGCGCATCGGCTCTCCTTCGCTCGGGACTGGGGCCAGCCAAGCGCGCCGACCTGGGAACCGCGGGGGAGCGACGCGCGCTCAGCGCTTGACCGCGGCGATGCGCTCGAGACGCCCGTCGCACCACCGGTCGAGCACTCGGGAATGGTTCGGATTTGAAGTGGTTGCATTGACCGTGCGGGATCGGATCTCGCGCGACAGCAGCTCGAAGCGCCGCAGGACGCGGCGCCGATCACCCTCAAGGAGACGATTCATGTCGAAGATCGCCATCATCACCGGCAGCACCCGCCCCGGCCGCATCAACCGCGGCGTCGCGGACTGGGTCCTCGAGCTCGCGCAGCAGCGCGGCGACGCGGAGTACGAGCTGGTCGACATCGCCGACTACGACCTGCCGCTCTACGACGAGCCGCTGCCGGCTGCGTATCAGCAGTACTCGAAGGACCACACCAAGCGCTGGGCCGCGAAGATCGCCGAGTTCGACGGCTACGTCTTCGTCACGGGCGAATACAACCACTCCGTGACTCCGGCGCTCGCCAACGCGATCTCCTTCCTCAACGCCGAGTGGAACGACAAGGCCGCGGGCATCGTCGGCTACGGCTCCGCCATGGGCGTCCGTGCGATCGAGCACCTGCGCGGCATCCTCTCGGAGCTCCAGGTCGCGCACGTGCAGAAGACGGGCATGTTCTCGCTCTTCACCGACTTCGAGAACTTCTCCACCTTCAAGCCGACCGAGCTGCAGGCCGAGTCCGTGCCGCCGATGCTCGACCAGCTCATCGTCTGGACGAAGGCGATGGAGTCGGTGCGCGAGGGCGCGCTCGTCGACGCCTGACGCATCCAGCACGAGGCGGGCCTCCCGGTCGGGAGGCCCGCTTCGTCGCGTCACGCGGACCTAGGCGGACCCAATCCGGTGGGGCGGATCCCGCATCTCGGGTCCGCGCTGTCGGAACGGATCCGCGGGAAGCGGTCGGGTCGCCGTGGCGTCAAGGGAGGACGTTGCGATCGGCCGCGGCCGCCGGGCTCACGTCGGCCGGCTCGTTGCGCTTGATCGCGACGATGCGGCCCGTGCGGGTGAACTCCTCCTGCACGTCGTCGTCGTGGCGCTGCGTCGCGAGGCTCACGAGCATCGCGACGAGCAGGTTGAGCGCGAAGCCGGGCACGATCTCGTAGAGCGTGAAGACGGCGATGTCGGTCGCCTGCTCGATCGCGTCCCAGATGAACACGGTCGCGGCGCCGACGATCATGCCGGCGAGCGCGCCCCAGTTCGTCAGGCGGCGCCAGAACAGGCTCAGCAGCACGATCGGGCCGAACGCGGCGCCGAATCCCGCCCACGCGAATCCGACGAGGCCGAGGATCGTGTCGGACGGGCTGATCGCGAGCACCGCGGCGATCGTGGCGACCGCGAGCACGCACGCGCGGCCGAGCAGCACGAGCGTGCGCTGCGAGGGCTGACGCTTCACGAAGACCTGGAAGAGGTCCTCGACGAGCGCCGAGGAGCAGACGATGAGCTGGCTCGAGAGCGTCGACATGATCGCCGCGAGCACCGCCGCGAGCACGAGACCCGCGACGAACGGGTGCAGCAGTGCCTGCGACATGGCGAGCACGATCGTCTCGGGGTTGTCGAGCCCGAGCCCCGACTGCTGCACGTAGGCGATGCCGATGAAGCCGGAGACGACGGCGCCGACGAGGGAGATGATCATCCACGAGATGCCGATGCGGCGGGCGGGCCGTGCCGCCGGCACCGACCTGAGGGCCATGAAGCGCACGATGATGTGCGGCTGGCCGACGTAGCCGAGGCCCCACGCGAGCGACGAGATGATGCCGAGCACCGCGAGGCCGCTGAGGTCGGCCGGGATGAGGCCCTGCAGCTCGGCGCCGGAGTCGGCGATGCCCTCCTGCACGCCGGCGAGGCCGCCGACCGTGAAGAACGCGATGACGGGGATGATGATGAGCGCGAGGAACATCATGAGGCCCTGCACGACGTCGGTGAGCGATGCGCCGAGGAAGCCGCCGAAGAGCGTGTAGAGGAGCGTCACGCCGCTCACGAGCAGCATGCCCCACACGTAGTCGGCGCCGAACGACGACTCGAAGAAGACGCCGCCGGCGACCATGCCGGAGGAGACGTAGAAGGTGAAGAAGACGAGGATGATGAGACCCGAGACGATGCGCAGCAGCCGCGAGCGGTCGCGGAGCCGGTTCTCGAAGAAGCTCGGGATCGTGATCGAGTTCCTCGCCACCTCGGTGTACGCGCGCAGGCGCGGCGCGACGAACTTCCAGTTGAGGTAGGCGCCGATCGTCAGGCCGATCGCGATCCACGCCTCGATGAGTCCTGCGGCGAAGATCGCGCCGGGGAGGCCCATGAGCAGCCAGCCCGACATGTCGGAAGCGCCAGCGGAGAGCGCCGCGGTGACGGGGTTGAGCTCGCGCCCCGCGAGCATGTAGTCCTCGTGGCTCTTCGTCTTCCGCGCGGCGTAGATGCCGATGGCGATCATCGCCGCGAAGTAGAGCCCGATGGCGAGCAGCTGGAAGGTCACGTCAGACATCGTCGTCTCCTCTGTCGGTGCGCTGCCCAGCCTATCCGGACGCCGTTCCGATGACGTCCGCCCTCTTCCGCTCGCGGCGCGAGCGATATATCGTTCGGTATCGCTCACGCGACGACGAGGAGGTCATCGTGCACGGTGAAAGGAGCGGCTACGGGCCGCCGAGGGACGGCTTCGAGCGCGGCAGGGACGGCTTCGGCTCCGGCCGCGACGGCTACGGGCCGCGGGGCTTCGGGTTCGGGCCGCCGGGAGCTGGCATGTGGGAGGCGATGGAGCAGCTGCGCTCGGCGTTCGACAAGCGCGGGGGACCGACGCGCATGGGCCGCGGGGACGTGCGGGCCGCGATCATCGCGCTGCTCGCCGAGCGGCCGATGCACGGCTACCAGATCATCCGCGAGATCGAGGAGCGCAGCGGCGGCGCGTGGCGCCCGAGCGCCGGCTCCGTCTACCCGACGCTGCAGCTGCTCGCCGACGAGGGCCTCATCGCGGCCGAGGAGGCGAACGGGCGGAAGACCTACTCGCTCACAGAGGCGGGGCGCGCGGAGGCCGACGAGGCCGCCGACCGGCCGGCCCCGTGGCTCGCGACCGAGCGCGGCGCCGGCGGGCACGGCGCGCTGCCGCGCGCGGGCATGGACCTGGCGCAAGCGGCGGCCCAGGTGCATCGCTCCGGCACGCCCGAGCAGGTGCAGCAGGCGGTGGAGGTGCTCGACGAGGCACGGCGTAGGCTCTACGCCATCCTCGCCCAGGACTGACCCGGATCCCCGCCGCGGCGGGCGCTAGGAGTGGCCATGCCCGACGCCGGCAGCACGCGAGCGCGCTACCGGCGCATCCTGCGCTTCGCCGCCCGCCACCTCGCGGTCCTGTGGTGGTTCGAGCTGGTGCTGCCGCGACTCGGCCTCGGCGCGCTCGTCGCGCGGGGCCGGAGCGCGCGCCTGCAGCGGCTCGCGCGCCGCTTCCACGTGCTCGCCGTCGACCTCGGCGGGCTCATGATCAAGGTCGGTCAGTTCATGTCGTCGCGGCTCGACGTGCTGCCGCCCGAGATCACGCGCGAGCTCGAGGGCCTCCAGGACGAGGCACCCGCGGTGCCGTTCGAGGCGATCCGCGCGCTCGCCGAGGCGGAGCTCGGCATGCCGCTCGAGCGCGCGCTCGCGTGGATCGAGCCCGAGCCGCTCGCGGCTGCCTCGCTCGGCCAGGCGCACCGCGCCCGCCTGACCGGGGCCGACGCATCCGACACCGGCTTCGACGCCGCGATCGTCAAGGTGCAGCGGCCCGGCATCGACGCGATCGTCGACGTCGATCTCGCGGCGCTGCGCCGCGTCGCGCGGTGGCTCAGCCGCGTGCGCGTCGTCGCGACCCGCGTCGACGTGCCCGCGCTCATCGAGGAGTTCGCGATCACGAGCCTCGAGGAGATCGACTACCTGCACGAGGCCGCGAACGCCGAGCGCTTCGCCGAGTCGTTCGCGGGCGACGCGCGCGTCAGCGTGCCCGACGTCGTGTGGGAGCGCTCGAGCCGCCGCGTGCTCGTGCTCCGCGATGTCGCGGCGATCAAGATCAACGACCGCGAGGCGCTCCTCGCCGCGGGCATCGATCCCGCCGAGGTCGCCGCGACCTTCGCCGCGGTCATGTTCGACCAGCTCTTCTCGCACGGCTTCTTCCACGCCGACCCGCACCCCGGCAACCTCTTCGTCACCTCGACGGGGCCAGATGCGTCGGGGCCTGATGCGTCGGGGCCGGATGCGTCGGGCCCGGGATGGCGCATCACCTTCGTCGACTTCGGGATGATGGGGGAGGTGCCGCCCGGCACGCGCGCGGGGCTGCGGCGCATGCTCATCGCGGCCGCCGGGCGCGACGGCCGCGGGCTCGTCGCCGCGATGCGCGACCTCGGCGCGCTCCTCCCGACCGCCGACGCCGACGAGCTCGAGCGCGCGATGTCGCACGCGTTCGCGCGCTTCGGGGGCATGGGCTTCGCCGAGCTGCGCGAGGTCGACCCGCGCGAGTTCCGCGACTTCGCGGTCGAGTTCGGCGACCTGCTGCGCACGATGCCGTTCCAGCTGCCCGAGGACTTCCTGCTCATCGTGCGCGCGATGTCGCTCACCTCGGGCATGTGCTCGTCGCTCGACCCGGGCTTCAACCTGTGGGATGCGGTGGAGCCCTACGCCGCGCGGCTGCTGCGCGAGGAGCGCGGCGGGCTCGCGCGCTCGATCGCGCAGGACGGCCTCGACGCGGCAGCGGTCGCGGTGCGGCTGCCCGGCCGCATCGATAGCGTGGTGACGCGCCTCGAGGAGGGGCGGCTCGCGGTCACCGCTCCCGCGCTCGAGCGGCGTATCGCGCGCGTCGAGCGCGCGCTGCGTCGGCTCGTCTCGGCGATCCTCTTCGCGGGCCTGCTCGTGGCCGGCGCGGTGCTGCTGCCGCAGGACGGCGTGGTCGGCACGGCGCTCATGCTGCTCTCGGCGCTGCCGCTCGCGCACGTCGTCGTGTCGAGCCTCGTCAGTCGTCGACTGTGACGAAGCGTGACCGGCACGGCTACCGGGCCGCTCGGCCGCGCGGATAGCGTGCCGAGCACCCGACCCGGAGGAGAACCGCCATGACTCGCATCGACGTCACCCACGCCGGCAGCCTGCCGCGCACGCCCGAGCTCATCGCCGCGAACGCCGCACGGACGTTCGCCGACGACGGCCTGACGCTCCAGCGCACTCCCGAGTTCGAGACGCTGCTCGCCGACGCCGTCGCCGACCTCGTCCGCCGCCAGCGCGACCTCGGCATCACGATCGTCGGCGACGGCGAGTACGGCAAGGCGATGTCGAGCTCGCTCGACTACGCCGCTTGGTGGACGTACGTGTTCCAGCGCGTCGAAGGGCTCGAGATCACGGGCGAGGACATCTTCACGGAGCCGCCGCAGCGCTCGGCGCCCGGTGACGTGCGCCTCACGTCGTTCCCCGACCGGCGCGACTGGGTGCGCTTCGCCGACGCCTACCTCGACCCCGAGCACCCGGTGCTCGAGCAGAGCCCCGCGACCGCCTTCCCCGCGACGACCGGCCCGCTGCGCTACACGGGGCACGCGGCGCTCGCGACCGACATCGCGAACCTCCGACGCGGCATCGCGTCGACCGGGGCCGAGCAGGGGTTCCTGACGGCCCTCTCGCCCGGCTCGGCCGCGCGCATCGCGAACCGCCACTACGCGAGCGAGGAGGAGCACATCTGGGCCTGGGCCGACGTGCTGCGCGAGGAGTACACCGCGATCACCGAAGCGGGCTTCATCGTGCAGATCGACGACCCGTCGCTCGCCGAGAACTGGGACCAGATCAACCCCGAGCCGTCGCTCGAGGACTACCTCGCCTTCACGCGCATCCGCGTTGAGGCGCTCAACCACGCCATCCGCGGCCTGCCCGAGGAGCTCGTGCGCCTGCACCTGTGCTGGGGCTCGTGGCACGGCCCGCACACGACCGACATCCCGTTCGCCGACATCGCCGAGCTCGTGCTCGAGGTGAACGCCGGCAGCTACTCCTTCGAGGCCGCCAACGCCCGCCACGAGCACGAGTGGCGCGTGTGGGAGCACGTCGAGCTGCCCGCGCACAAGCGCATCGCGCCCGGCGTCGTCGGTCACGCGACCAACGTCGTCGAGCACCCCGAGCTCGTCGCCGACCGCATCGAGCGATTCGCTCGCATCGTCGGGCCCGAGCGGGTCATCGCGTCGACCGACTGCGGTCTCGGGGGCCGCATCCACCCGTCGATCGCGGCGGCGAAGCTCGAGTCGCTCGGGCAGGGCGCGCGTCTCGCGGAGCAGCGGCTCGGGGCAGCCGTCACGATCGTCTGAGGGATCGCGCGGGGGCGGCGGCCGTAGCGGTCGCCGCCCCATCGTGCGCTCCCGCGCGTGCGATCGATCCCCCTGGTGAGTCGTGCGGTCGGCGTCAGCGCAGCACGACGGAGCGCCCGTCGAGCGCGATCTCGACCTCGAGGCCCATCAGCGCGCCCCCGTGCCCGCTGCCGACGACGATGCAGCGGTCGGTCCCTCCGAGGTCGCGGCCGCACCGACGACCTCGGGCTCGCCGAGCGAGAGCATGAGGCGGTTCGCCCAGTTGAAGAACGCCGCACCGCTGAGCTGGTCGACGATGCCCGCGTCGTCGATGCCGGCCGAGCGGAGGCACTCGACGTGCCCGCCGTCGAAGGCCGACGGCGTCGCCGTGAGCGCCGCCGACGCATCCGCGATCGCATCCCAGCGGTCGTCGACCCGCGCGCCGATGCCCTCGTCGAGCAGCCGCTGCACGTCGCTCTCGCGGCCCGAGAGGCGTGATGCGGCCCGCGCGTGCACCGACGCGCAGAAGACGCAGCCGTTGACGCGCGACACGGCGGCGGCCGCGAGCTCGCGCTCCCAGCGGGGCAGCCCGCCCTGCTCGTTGCCGAAGATGTCGAGGTCGGTGAGCGTGCGCGCGCGGAGCGCCGCGGGGTCGCGCGCGAGCAGTCGGAAGTAGGGGCTCGACGAGCGCGACGCCTCGATGAGCGCCTCGCGCTGCACGGCGGTCAGCTCGTCCTCGGGCACCGGCGGCGCCCACGGCACCCAGCCGAGCGGGCCCTGCGTGAAGCGGTCGGGACGCCGCAGCGTCGGGTGGTCGGTGATCTCGGTCATGCGCGGGTCTCCTGGAGGGTGGTCGAGGCGAGGTCGGGGGCGTCGGCGGCGGGCGCTGCCGCCCGGTGGGCGGCGAGCACCCGCAGGCCGTGCACGAGCCGCAGCTGGAACGCGAGGAACGCGACCAGCTGGCTGAGCGAGACCACCGCGTCGGCGCCCCAGCCGGCGGCCTCGAGCGCCCGCAGCGCCTCGGGCCGCGCGTCGCGCGGGTGCAGCGTCAGCAGGTGCGCGTGCTCGAGCGCTGCGGCGAGCGGAGCGCCGAGCGCGGCTCGGTCGAGCGCGGCCGCGGGGCCGACGACGCTCTCGCCGTGCAGCGCGGACTCGCGGTAGCGGCCGTACGGGCCGGATGCGCGGGCCGAGTCGGCCGCGCGGGCCACGGCGTCGACGATGGCGGGCTCGGCCTCGTCGGCGAGCAGCTCGAGGTAGAACGCCGAGGCACGGGATCGCTCGGTCGACGCGTCGTGGAGCAGCGCCACGAAGGCGGCCACGGCATAGCGGTCGACGAGCCGCAGCTGGCCCGGCTCGTCGGGCTCGAGCAGCGCGAGGAAGCTGCGCTGCGCGTGCTCGCGCGCGTCGGGCCGCAGCAGGCGGATGCGGGCGAGCGGTGATCCGGGCCGGATCCCGGCGAGGTGGTCGATGACGTCGTCATGCGACATGGCGATCCTCCTGGTGGTCGTCGTGGGTGAGGGTGGTGCGGTCGAGGGCGGCGCCGCCGACTCGCCAGCCGAGCGCCGGCGCGACCTCGCTCGCGAACAGCTCGAGCGAGCGGGCGGTGAGCTCTGAGCGGGGGTCGACGGAGTGCACCTGGATCGACACCTCCGTCGCGTCGGCGGCCGCGGCGTCGGCCGAGAGCGACTCGGCGACCTCGTCGGGCGTGCCGAGGTGCGTCTCGCTGCGCTCGAGCAGCTCGTCGAGGCTCAGCGAGCCGGGCGTGACGCCGTGCAGCTGCTGCAGCTGGCGGGTGAGGCCGGCCTCTGCGTGCGCGCGCACCGCGGCGCGCTCCGCGGCGTCGACCACGACGACCGAGCGAGAGGCGAGGATGCGCGGGGCGGCTCCCGCAGGCAGCGCGTCGAGGTAGGCGTCGACGACGGGGCGCTGCACGTCCCAGACGCGCGGCGGCAGCTCGGCGCCGGCGAGCCCGGCTGGCGGCGGCTGGACGCGGGAGAGCATGAGGCCGTCGCCGTGGGCGCCGATGAGGCTCGCGCCCTCGGCCGAGAACGTCGCTTGCCACAGCCGCCCGGCGAGGGTCTCCGCGCTCGGCTGCAGGGCGACGTCGGCGGTGCCGTCGAGCAGCGAGCGCACGCGCACGAGCTTCGCGTCGTAGATCGCCCGCCGGTGCGCGGGGTCCTCGCCGAACGCGCTGAGGCTCGCCGGGCTGCCGCCGGTGCCGAGGCCGAGCTCGAGCCGTCCGCCCGAGAGCGCGTCGAGCACAGCCGCGTCCTCGGCGGCGCGCGTCGGCTGCTCGTGGGCGAGCGTCAGGATGGCGGTGCCGAGCCGGATGCTGCTCGTGCGCGCCGCAGCTGCGGCGAGCAGCACGAACGGCGACGGCAGGCCGCCCTCGGCGCGGTCGAAGTGGTGCTGCGCCACCCACGCGCTCGCGAAGCCGAGCCGCTCCGCGAGCGCGATGTGCTCGAGGGCGATCGCGTACCGCGCGGGCGTGTCGGCGTCGTCGAGGACGCGGGTGAAGAAGCCGATCGTGGGAGCCATCAGGCCACCTCCAGGGGTCTCGGATCGATGCCGGCCGCGCTCGAGGTCCGCAGCCAGTCGGGGGAGGGCACGGCGTCGAGCAGCGCCCGGGTGTAGTCGTGTCGGGGCCGCAGGAGCACCTGCTCGGCGGTGCCGGTCTCGACCGCCCGCCCCTGGCGCAGCACCGTGACGGTGTCGGCGATGCGGCGCACGACCGCGAGATCGTGGGTGATGAAGAGGTAGGTGAGGCCGAGCTCGCCCTGCAGCCGCTCGAGCAGCGCCAGGATCTGCGCCTGCACGGTGACGTCGAGCGCCGACACCGCCTCGTCGAGCACGACGACCGCGGGCTCGATGATGAGCGCGCGCGCGATCGCGACGCGCTGCCGCTGCCCGCCCGACAGCTCTCGCGGGAGCCGCTCGCCGGCATCGGGCGGCAGCGCCACGTGCGCGATCGCCGTCGACACGCGGCGGGCGAGCTCCCGGCGATCGAGCCGGCGGCCGTCGGGTGCGCCGAGGTTCTGGAGCGGTTCGCCGATGGACTGCTCGACGGTGCGGCGCGGGTCGAGCGAGGCGAACGGGTTCTGCGAGACGAGCTGCACCACGCGGCGCAAGGACCGGTCCCGGCGCGCGGCGACCACGTCGCGGTCCCCGATGCGGATGCCTCCCGTGCTCGGTGCGTGGAAGCCCGCGACCGCGCGCCCGATCGTCGTCTTGCCCGAGCCCGACTCGCCGACGAGCGCGTGGGTCGTGCCGCGCTCGATACCGAAGCCGACGTCGTCGACGGCGCGGTGCGCATCCGCCCTTCGCCCGTACTCGTGCACGAGCCGCTCGACGACGACGAAGGGCTCTGCGGGCGGGCGCGGCGCCCGCGGCGCATCGTCGGCGAGCGCGGGCGCGTCGGCGAGCAGCGTCGCGGTGTAGCGGCTCGCGGGCTGCTCGAGCACCGCGCGCGTCGGTCCGGCCTCCTCGAGCCGCCCGCCGCGCAGCACCGCGATCGCGTCGGCACGCTCAGCGGCGACCGCGAGGTCGTGCGTGATGAGCAGCACGCTCGAGCCGAGCTCGCCGCGCAGGTCGTCGAGCAGATCGAGGATGCGCCGCTGCACGGTCACGTCGAGCGCGCTCGTCGGCTCGTCGGCGATGATGAGCTCGGGTTCGAGCGCGATCGCCGCGGCGATGAGCGCGCGCTGGCGCATGCCGCCGGAGAGCTCGTGCGGGTGCTGCCGGGCCCGACGCTCGGGATCATCGAGGCCGACGCGGTCGAGCAGCTCGACGACGCGTCGGCGGATCGCCTCGGGCCTGCCCCAGCGATGGATCCGCAAGGGCGCGGCGACCGAGGCGCCGATGGTCTGCACGGGGTTGAGGGAGGTGCCCGGGTCCTGCGGGACGAGCGCGACGCGGCGGCCGCGGATGTCCTCGAGCGCGCGCCCCTCGAGGCGAGCGAGGTCGATCGGGCCGCCCGCGAGGCGCAGGGCGATCGAGCCGCGATCGATGCGGCCGCCCTCGGGCAGCAGGCCGACGATCGATTGCGCGGTCGTGCTCTTGCCCGAGCCGGATTCGCCGACGAGCGCGAGCACCTCTCCTCGGCCGAGCTCGAGGCTGAGCCCTTCGAGCGCGGTGCGACGCTCCCGGCGGGCGCGATACGAGACGGCGAGGTCATCGATGGTGAGCAGGGGCTCGGTCATGCGGAACTCTCCCTGATGGCTGCGGCGATGCGGTTGGCGGCGAGCACGACGGCGGCGACGACGAGCCCGGGCAGCGTCGTGAGCCACCAGGCGGTCGCGACGTAGTCGCGGCTCTCGGCGATGAGCAGGCCCCACTCCGGGATGGGCGGCGGAGCGCCGTAGCCGAGGAACCCGAGGGTCGAGATCTGCAGGATGGCGCTGCCGAACTGCAGCGCGGCGAGGGCGACGACGGCGCCGAGCGAGTTGGGCAGCACGTGCCGCCGCAGCACCGCGAGGAACGTGCCGCCCGAGCCGAACGCCGCCTCGACGTAGTCGGTGCGGCGCACCCGCACGACCTGCGAGCGGGCGAGTCGCGCGAACACCGCGATCGACGTGATGCCGACGGCGATCGCGGCGTTCGTGACGCCGAAGCCGAGCAGCACGATGACGCTGAGCGCGAGCAGGAGTCCGGGGATCGCGAGCAGCACGTCGACGACGCGCATGAGCGCCTCCTCGACGAAGCCGCCGCTCGAGCCGGCGAGCACGCCGATCGCGGTGCCGGCGATGAGCCCCACGAGCACCGCGAGCGCCGCGCCGGCGAGCGAGTTGCCGGCTCCGAAGACGACGCGCGCGAGCAGGTCGCGGCCGGTCGCGTCGGTGCCGAACGGATGCGCGGGGCTCGGCGGCTGCAGCGCCTCGGCCGCGACGCCCGCGAGCGGGTCGTGAGCGGTGAAGAGCCCCGGCACGAAGGCCCACGCGAGCGCGATCGCGAGGATGCCGATCGCGAGCACGAGCGTCGCGCGGGGGCGCGGACGGGCCCTGCCCACGCGCGGGCTCGGGAGCGCGCCGATCACCGCGCTCATGCGTGCACCGCTCGGCGCAGCCGCGGGTCGATCGCCGGGGCGGCGAGGTCGACGGCGAGGTTGATGAGCACGAAGCCGATCGCCGAGATGACGACGACCGCCTGCAGCACGGGGATGTCGCGGTTCGCGACCGCCTCCTGGGTGAGTCGGCCGACGCCGGTGCGCGCGAAGACCGTCTCGGTGACGACCGCCCCGGCGACGAGCTCGCCGAACAGGACGCCGGCGATCGTGAGCGTCGGCAGCGCCGCGTTGCGGGCGACCTCGCGCCCGAGCAGCCACCGCGTGCCGGCTCCGCGTGCGCGCGCGACGGCGATGAACGGCTCGGCGACCGTGTCGTCGATCGCGCCGATGAGCACTTGCGCGAGCGGCGCGGCGATGGGCACCGCGACCGTGAGCACCGGCAGCACGAGCGCCTGGGCGGGGCTCGCGTTGATGACGGGGATGAGCCCGAGCTGGAAGGAGAGCACCTGCAGCAGCACGATGCCGAGCCAGAAGACCGGGATCGAGACGAACAGGGGCGGCAGCGAGCGGAACGCGCGGCGCAGCCACTCGGCTCGGCCGAAGGTCGCGACCGCGGCGATCGCGACCGCGAGCGCGACCGCGGCGAGGAAGCCGAGCGCGGCGAGCGTGAGCGTCGACGGCAGCGCGGCCGCGAGCAGCGTCTCGACCGCCGCGCCGCTCTGCAGCGACGTGCCGAGGTCGCCGGTGAGGAAGCCGGTGGCGGAGGCCCACAGCTGCTCCCACACCGGCCGGTCGGTGCCGTAGACCGTGCGGAGCTCGTCGAGCTGCGCGTCGGTGAGGCCGAGCTCGGGGCTCGCGTACCGGGCGACGATCGCGTCGCCCGGCAGCGCCTGCAGGAGGAGGAACGCGACGACGAACGTCGCGACCACCACGAGCCCGGCCTGTGCGGTGCGTCGGAGGGCGTACGGCATCGGCTCAGCCCTCGAGCGAGACGTCCGAGAAGTCGGGGCGCCCGACCGACTCGGTCGCGAAGCCGTCGACGCCCGGCCGCACGCCGTAGACCTGCGGCTCCTCGAAGAACGGCAGCACGTACGCGTGCTCCGTCAGGTGCGCCTGCACGGCTGCGGATGCCGCGGCGCGCCCCTCGGTCGTCGGCTCCGATGCGACGCGCTGCAGCAGCGCCTCGAGCTCTGCGTCGATCGGCGCGCCGCTCTCGTCGTCGTTCTGCAGGGTGTTGCGGTTGGCGATCGAGAACTGGCTCTTGATGACGTCGAAGTCGGCTCGCCCGACCATCGAGTGGTAGATCTGGATCTGGTCGATGTCGGCGGACGCCGCGGTCTGCGCCGCCTGGTCGCCCTGGAAGAGCTCGAGCTCGACGCCGATCTCGCGCAGCTGCTGCGCGATGAGGGTGATGACGTCGCGGGAGCGCGGCTGGGGGAGCGCCTCGTTCACGACCAGGCGCAGCCGCTCCCCATCCCGCGTGCGGATGCCGTCGGCGCCGACCTGCCACCCGGCCTCGTCGAGCAGGCGGTTGGCGAGCGCCGGGTCGTGCGCGTACGCGTCGGCCTGCTCGGCGTACCCGAGCGCCGTGCGGCTGAGCGACGAGGTCGCGAGCGGGTAGCCCTCGGAGAAGATCGACGAGACGAGCTCCTCGCGGTCGATGCCGGCGATGAGCGCCCGCCGCACCGCGATGTCGGCGAGCAGCGGGTGGCCGAAGCGGAAGCTCAAGCCGTTGTTGACGCCGTTCGTCTGCGCCGCGACGATCTCGAGACCCGCGGCGGCGACCTGCGCCTCGTGCTGCGGCTCGACCTGCCGCGCGATGTCGGCCTGGCCGGCGACGAGCGAGCCGATGCGCACGCTGTCCTCGGGGGCGATCACGATGTCGACGGCGTCGAGGTGCGGGCGCCCCTGCACGGCCGCCGACGGCGGCGCCCACGCGTAGTCCTCGCGCGCGGCGAGGCGGATCGAGGTGCCGACCTGCTCGGACTCGACCACGAACGGGCCCGCGCCGATGATCTCGGCCGCGTTCCCCGGGCCGAAGCCCTCCGAGTCCCGCTCGAGCGTCGCATCCGCCAGCAGTCCGGAGTTGATCGTCGACACCGCTTGCGCGAACCCGGGGGCGGGGGCGCTGAAGTGGAAGCGCACGGTGTCGTCGTCGACGACCTCGCCGCGCTCGTAGTTGTTGATCGCCTCCGAGACGATGAGCGCCCGCGAGGGGTCGCCGAGGCCGAACAGGTCGAAGTTGGCGACCACGTTCTCGGCCGTGACGGGGGTGCCGTCGGAGTAGGTGACGTCGGTGCGCAGGTCGAAGGTGTACTCGGTCGCGTCCTCGTTCACCTCGGGCAGCGCTGCGGCGACCCAGGGCTCGAGCTCGAGCGTCGCGGGGTCCTGGTGCAGCAGGCGAGCGGTCACGTTGTTGACGAGCGCGCCGTTGGGGTAGAAGCCGGCCGCCGGCGGGTAGAGCGAGGTGTACGCCTGGTGCTCGAGATAGGTCAGCGTGCCGCCCGTCGCGGCGCCGCCGTCGGATGCATCGGGCGAGGCGGCGCTCGCGGAGCACGCGCTGAGCGCGATGGCGGACGCGGTGGTGACGGCGACGACGGCGCCGGCGCGGGAGCGGGTGCGGATCACGGATGACCTCCATAAGCGGTGCTTGGGTGTGATCAAAGTAGAGCCGATCACCGCTCCCGACGCACGGCGCGACGACACACGCCGTCACAATCAGGGCTCGAGACCCCCGAGCGCCTGCTGCAGATCCGCGACGATGTCGTCCGCGCGCTCGATGCCGACCGAGATCCGCACGAGCCCCGGGGTGATGCCGAGCGCGAGCCGCTCGTGCTCCTCGAGCTTCCCGTGGATGGTGCTGCCCGTGTGGATCGCGAGCGAGCGCACGTCGCCGATGTGCGTCATCTGGCTCACGAGCCGGAGCCGGTCGAGGAACGCGCGCGCGGCGTCGCGCCCGCCGTGGAGCTCGATCGAGACGATCGAGCCGGCCCCGCGGGGGAGCATCCGCTGCGCGACGTCGGCGCGCGCGTCGCCCACCGCGCCCGGGTAGTGCACGCGCGCGACGGCGGGATGCGGCTCGAGCGCGGCGAGCACCGCGTGCGCGTTCGCGACGTGCCGCTCCATGCGCAGCGACAGCGTCTCGATGCCGTGGAGCAGCAGGAACGCGCTCGTGGGCGGGAACGTCGGACCGTGCTCGAGCACCGTCACGGCGCGCAGGTGAGCGCCATAGGCGGAGCCCCCGAATCGCGCCGCGAAGGAGGGCGCACCGTGCGGTCGCGGCTCGTGCAGGTGCGGGAAGCGCTCGGGCGACCAGGCGAAGCCGTCGCCCCAGACGATCGCGCCGCCGATGACGGAGCCGTGGCCGCCGAGCCACTTCGAGGTCGAGTGGATGACCACGGCCGCGCCATGCTCGAGGGGGCGGCACAAGTAGGGGGTCGCGACGGTGTTGTCGACGACGAGCGGCACCCCGGTGCGCGCGGCGACGCGACCGAGGAGCGCGAGGTCGGCCACTTCGCCGAGCGGGTTCGCGATCGACTCGGCGTAGATCGCGCGGGTGGTCGGCCGCACGGCCGCGACCCAGCGCTCCTCATCGGCGTCGATCGGCAGCGCCTCGAACTCGAGCCCCGCGCGAGCGAGCGAGCCGCGCACCATCTCGCGCGTCCCCTCGTAGAGCCGATCGGTCGTCAGCACGTGGTCACCCGCGCGGGCGAGCGCCTGCAGCGCCGCGGCGATCGCTGCTTGGCCGCTCGCGACGAGCACGCCGTCGACGCCGCCCTCGAGGTCGGCGATGCGCCGTGCCGCGACGACGTTCGTGGGGTTGTCGTTGCGCGAGTACGCGCGCTGCGCGCTCTGGCCGGCGAAGCGGAGGGCGCCGTCGTCGAAGCTCTCGAACACGTAGCCCGCGCTCTGGTAGATCGGCGTGACCCGCGCGCCGGCCTCGCTGTCGATCACCGCGCCGGCGTGCACCTGCCTGGTCTCGAAGCCCCAGCCCGCGCTCATCGCGCGCGCACCGCGGCGACCGGCCGCACCGCTGCCGCGATGCGGTCGACGGCCTCTTCGAGCACCGGCGCGGGGGTCGCGAAGACGAGCCGCACGTGGTCATCGAAGCCCGAGCCGCACAGCGCGCCGTCGGTGAGGGTCACGCTCGCGCGCTCGCGGAGTGCTGCTGCCGGCGAGCCCGGCAGGCCGAGCGCGCTGACGTCGAGCCACGCGAGGTACGTCGCCTCCGGAGGGCTCCAGCGCACCTCGGGCAACCGCTCGGCGAGCAGCTGCGCGAGGAGGTCGCGATTGCGCTGCAGGTAGGCGTTCGCCTCCGCGAGCCACGCCGAGCCGTCGCGGTAGGCGGCCGTCGAGGCGATGACGCCGAGCGTCGACGCGCCGTGCGCGACGGCGAACCCGAAGCGGCGGTAGCGCTCCTCGTCGGCGTCGTTCGAGGTGATGAGCTGAGCCGCCTTGAGCCCGGCGATGTTCCACGCCTTCGACGCGCTCGTGCCCGTGATCGTGTGCGCCGCGGCCGCGGCGCACACGGATGCGTAGGGCACGTGCGCGCGCCCGTCGTAGCGGATGGGCGCGTGGATCTCGTCGGCGAACACGCGCCCGCCGTGACGCTCGACGATGCGCGCGATCGCCTCGAGCTCGTCGCGCGGAACGACGGTGCCGGTCGGGTTGTGCGGATTGCAGAGCACGAGCGTTCCGGCGCCGGCGGCGAACGCGCGATCGATCCCCTCGAGGTCATGGCGCCAGCGGCCGCGATCGACGACGCCGGGCACCTGGAGCACCTCGCGGCCGAGCGTCGCGAGGTAGGTGTGGAACGGCATGTACGAGGGCGTCGGCACGATGACGGGGGAACCCTCCGCGGAGTACTCGGTCACGGCGACGCCGAGCGCCGCCATGACGTCGGAGACCGCGTGCACGCGCTCGGGGTCGACCCTCCAACCGTGCTCGCGCGCCTGGAACGCCGCCGTCGCCTCGCCGAGCTCTGCTGCGGTCGCCGGCGCGAGGTAGCCGAGCACGTCGTCGCGCACCGCGCGCTCGAGCGCGGCGCGCACGGGCGGCGCCGTGCCGAAGTCCATCTCCGCCACCCACGCGCCGATCGTGCCCGGGTGCAGGCTCCACTTGCGGCTCGAGGGCCGCTCGAGCGCCGCCCTGCTGATCCCGTCCCATGCCTGCGCGCCCATCGCCGCCTCCTCCGTGCCGATTGGACGCCACCCTCGCAGTGGCCGAGCCGCGCCGACCACTCCGCCGAGTAACACGGCGAAACGCACTCGTCGATCGCTCGCTCGATCCCGGCGGGCAGCACCCCGAGGTGAACGGGCGGCAGCGCCGGACGCCGTCAGACGCGCGTGTCGCCGTCGTCGTCCGCGTCGTCGGAGGATGCCGGGGCAGCTCGCGCGGCGCGACCGTCGCGGGCGGGATGCGCGGCGTGAGCACCGAGGCCGCGTCGGTGGCGATCCCGTAGTGGAACATCGTCCACACGACCGACTCGCCCGCGGCCGCCGTCGTCATGCCCTCGCCCGACGGCGGGTCGAGGTACTCGGCTGCTCTTCGCCGCGCAGGGTCGTCGCTCGACCTCCCGCGGTACGCCACTCGCGGCGGGCCCGATCACCCGTCGGCCGCCGATCCGTCGGCGCCGCTGCGCGCCGACTCGCGCCGCACCGCCCACGCGAGGATCCAGAGCGCCACGACGACGACGCCGCTGAGCATCGAGGCCCACAGGCCCGCCGCCGGCGAGACGACCACCTCGAAGATGAAGCTCGTCACGGCCACGACGAGCAGCGACACCACGACGACGGTGATGATGAGCAGCGCGTTGCCGAAGCGCACGATCTGCTCCTTCATCCGCCGCCGGAAGTGGAGGCGGTGCACGAGCACGGGGGTGAGCCCGAGCAGCGTCGCGAGCCCGGCGAGGGCGACGAGCACGAGGTAGTGCTGCACCTCGTCGGCGTCGAGGTCGCGGAAGCCCGACTGGAACGCGACGGCGAGCAGGAAGCCGGAGATGAGCTGCGTGCCGGTCATGACGACGCGCAGCTCCTGCAGGATGTCGGCGAAGTTGCGGTCGGCGCGCTCCTCGCGCGTCTCATCGCGCCCGCGCCGGCCGTCTCTCGCGGGGGCGTCAGCGCCACCGTCCTCCATGGTCGGCATCCTGCCACCGGCTATGCGTCAGTGGTTGCGGAGCCTGTCGATGAGCTCGGCCTTCTTGAGCTTCGACGTGCCCTCGATGCCGAGCTCCTTCGCGCGGTCGCGCAGCTCGTCGACGGTGCGGTCCTCGTAGCGCTCCGCGTCGCCGCCGCGCTCGCCGAGCTTCTCGCGCCCGTCGCGCGCCGCCGCGTTGGCGATCCTGGCCGCCTTCTCGGACGAGTTCCCCTCGGCCTTGAGCTTCCGGTAGAGCTCCTCGTCCTTGATGCTCGGGTTCGGCATCCGATCCTCCTCGCCTCCGCGCCCGACGGATCCGGGCGCCCGGTGGGCGGCGATGCTACGCCGGTCGGCTGGAAGCGCCTCGGGAGGGGAGCGCGAGCAGCGCGATGCCCGCCGCGACGATCGCGAGCCCCGTCCAGCCCACGGCGCTCGGCCGCTCGCCCACGACGAGCACCGCGAGCAGCGTCGCGACGACGGGCTCGGCGAGGGCGAGCGTCGTCGCGCTCGAGGAGGTGAGCGCTCGCAGCGCGTAGCCGAAGAGCAGGTAGGCGAGCGCCATCGGCACCAGGGCGAGGTAGGCGATCGTCGCGAGCCCCGCGGGCGCGGCGAGCGGGCCGAGCCCGACGATCGCGAGCCAGCCGAGGCACGCGGCGCCGCCGACGAGGAAGAGCGCGCCCATCGCGCCGCTCGCCGGCTCACCGCGACCGATGATGCGCGCCCCCGCGAAGGCGTAGAGCGCGTAGCCGAAGCCGGCGGCGAGCGCGAGACCGACCCCCGAGAGCGCGGCCTGCGCATCCGCCGCCTCGACGCCGCCGTGCCCGCCGATCGCGAGCAGCACGATGCCGACGAGCGCGAGCGCGGTCGCGAGGCTCCAGCGGCGGTCGGGCCGGCGGCGGTCGATGGCCCACTCGAGCAGCGCCGCGAAGATCGGTCCGGAGCCGAGCGCCACGACGTTGCCCACCGCGACGCCCGCGAGCGCCATCGACGGGTAGTAGGCGGTCGGGTAGAGCACGACGCCCGCGGCGCCCGCGAGCACCCAGCCGAGGTGCGCGCGCTGCCGCAGCACGCCGAGCACGCGGCGCGCCGAGACGAGCGCGAGCACGACGCCGCCGATGCCGAAGGTCGCGAGCCCGATCGCGAGCGACGACGAGCCGGCGGGCGCGAAGTGCGCGACCGTGCCGGTCGTGCCCCACAGCACCGCCGCGAGCAGCACCGCGACCGCGTGCGAGGCGCCCGGCACCGCGATCGCGCGCGGCGGGGCGGCTGGCTCGGGCACCCTCGATTCTAAGCACGAGCGGCGCCGCCGCGTGCGAGCATGGCGGCATGGGCAACCGCATCTCCGAGCTGCTCGCCGGCGCCGGCCTCATGCTGCGCGGCTTCGGCACCTGGGCGCGCGATCCGCGGCTCATGCTGCTCGGCGCCGTGCCCGCGCTCATCGTCGGCGCGCTCATGCTCGCCGTCGTGGTCGTCGTGAGCTTCCAGGTGGGCGGATGGGCGACATGGCTCACGCCGTTCGCCGACGGGTGGGACCCGGGCTGGGCGGGCGCGCTGCGCGTCGCGCTCGCGCTCGGGCTCATGGTCGGCGTCGTGGTGCTGTGCGTGCTGACATTCGCCGCGGTCACGCTCGCAGTCGGCGATCCCTTCTACGAGCGCATCTCGCGCACGGTCGACGAGCGGCTCGGCCGTGCGGGCGAGGCGCCGGAGCTCGGCTTCTGGCGGTCGGCGGCGAAGGGCGTGCGCGACGCGGTCAAGCTCATCGCCATGGCGATCGGCACGGCGGCCGTCGTCTTCGTCGTCGGGCTCGTGCCGCTCGTCGGCACGGTGCTCGGCCTCGTCGTCGGCGCGGTGCTCGGCGGCCGGGCGCTCGCGCGCGAGCTCACGGGCTACGCGGGCGACGCGCGCGGACTGAGCCTCGACGAGCGTCGCGCGCTGCTCGCGGCGCACCGGTGGCGCTCGACGGGCTTCGGGATGGTCGCCTACGTGCTGCTGCTCGTGCCGGTCGTCGCGGTCGTCGCGACCCCCGTCGCGGTCGTCGGCGCGACCCTGCTCGTGCGCGACCTCCGCGGCGAGCCGACGACCGCTCCGTCGCCCTCGTCGTAGGCTGGGGGATCCCCCGACCGAGAGGTTCCATGCCCGCTGCAACCGTCCGCCGCGCGACCCCTGGCGAGATCGCCGACTGGGATGCGCTCATCGAGGCGAACCCCGACGGCGGGCACATGGTGCAGTCGAGCGCGTTCGCCGCGACGAAGCGCTTCGACGGGCTCGAGCCCGTGCACCTCGTGATCGACGCCCCGCTGCCCGCCGCCACCGCGACCGGGGAGACCACCGAGCGCATCCACGCCCTCGCGCTCGAGGGCAAGGTGTCGCTCGGCCGCTACTGGTACCTGCCGATGGGGCCGACGGCGACCGACATGGCGCCCGTCGTCGAGGCGCTCCGCGCGTTCGCGAAGGCCGAGCCGGGGCTGCTCGTCGTCAAGATCGAGCCGCACCTCGAGCGGAGCGCCGAGCGCATCAACGAGCTCGTCGCGCTCGGCCTCGAGCAGAGCCGCGACATGCAGGTCATGACCCACACCGTCGTGCTCGACCTCTCGCAGGGCGAGGAGGCGCTCTTCGCGTCGTTCTCGCAGATGATCCGCCGGCAGGTGCGCGGCGCGCTCAAGAAGGGCTACCGCGTCGAGCGGCCGGAGCCGACGCAGGAGACCTTCGACCGCATGCACGCGATGATGCTGACGGTCGCGGGCGGCAAGGGCATGGCGGGCATGCGCGAGCGCGCCTACTACGACCGCTTCTGGAGCGAGTTCGCCAAGGCCGGCACCGGCCGCTTCTACTTCGGCTACGACGACGACTCCGGCGAGCCGCAAGCCGGCATCTTCGTCACGACCGCGGGTCGCACGGCCGTCTACAAGGACGGCGGCTCGCGCCCCGACCGCAAGATCAACGGCGGCTCGGCGCTGCTGCTGTGGACGGCGATGCAGGACGCGATCGCCGATGGCAAGCTCGCCTTCGACCTCGCCGGCACGCCGCCGCCCGAGCGCGCCGACGACCCGACGCATCCATTCCACGGCCTCGCGCAGTTCAAGCTGCGCTTCGGGCCGATCACGAGCTTCCTGCCGTCGTTCGACCTCGTGCTGCATCCCGTGCGCCACCGGTTGTGGGAGGACGTCGTGCGGCGCGTCGAGTGGCGCATCAAGAAGGGCCCGGACACGCTGCGATGACCGACATGCGACTGCGACGGGCGACCGAGGCCGAGCTGCGCGACTGGGACGAGCTCGTGCTGTCGAACCCCGACGGCGGCCAGTTCACCCAGACGCTCGCGTTCGCCGAGCTCAAGCGCTGGGACGGCTTCGAGACCCACCACCTCGTCTTCGACGCCGAGCAGCCGGTCTACGCGCTCGCGCTCGAGCGCGACGCGTGGATCGGCCGCTTCTGGTACTTCCCGTGCGCGCCGTTCCACCCCGACATGGCGGCCGTCGTGCGCGCCGTGCGCGCCTTCGTCGAGCGCGAGCACCCGCGCCTCATCTCGGTCAAGCTCGAGCCGAGGCTCCCGCGCGACGCGACGACGCTCTCGATGCTCGCGGATGCCGGGCTCGCGCAAGCGGAGGACGTCCAGCTCCACACGCACACCGTGATCATCGACCTCGAGCGCACCGAGGAGGAGATCCTCGCCTCGTTCTCGAAGACGGCGCGCAAGCTCATCCGCCGCGCGGAGCGCGACGGCTTCACGGTCGAGCGCGTCGAGGGCGACGAGGCGCTCTTCGACCTCGCGTGGCAGCGGATGCAGACGATCCGCGGCGGGCAGGGCCTCGAGGGCATGCGCGGCGAGGACTACTACAAGACCATCTGGCGCGCGTTCACGAAGCGCGGGCAAGCGGACTGGTGGCTCGGCCGCGACGGCGGCGACGGGCCGCAGACGGTGACCTTCACGATCCCGTTCGGCCGCATCGCGATCGACAAGGACGAGGGCTCGCGGCCCGATCGCCGCATCGAGGGCGGCGCGCACTACGGCCGCTGGATGCGCGCGCGGCACTACCGCGAGCGGGGCTTCGCCGGGCTCGACATGATGGGCGCACCGCCGACGTGGGCGAAGGACGACCCGGACCACTGGATGGCCGGGCTCAGCCGCTTCAAGCAGCAGTTCGGCGAGGTCGTCGACTTCGCGCCGAGCCACGACCTCGTGCTGCGGCCCGGCGCGCAGCGGCTGTGGCGGAAGGCCGTGCGCCCCGTCGAGTGGCGCGTGAAGAAGCGGTACACGGGTGTCTGGTGACGGCACGTCTAGTGGCGGCACGTCTGGTGATGGAGGAGTGATGCAGGGCTCGGGCTTCGCGCTGCGCGACGCGACCGCGGCGGAGATCGCGGACTGGGACGCGCTCGTCCTCACGAACCCGGACGGCGGGCAGTGGACCCAGTCGAGCGCCTACGCGACGCTCAAGCGCACCGAGCGGCTGCACCCGCGGCACCTCGTGCTCGAGGGGCCCGAGACGGTCTACGCGCTCGCGCTCGAGCACCGCTCGCTCGCCGGCAGGTTCTGGTACTTCGCGACGGGGCCCGGCGCCTCCTTCGAGCACTTCGGCGCGATCGCCGACGCCATCCGCGCAGCACGCGACGGCGCGGCGAAGGGCGTCTACGCCGTCAAGGTCGAGCCGTTCGAGGTCGACACCCCCGAGCGCCGCCGAGCGCTCGCGGCCGCCGGCTACCGCGCGGCGAACCCCGTGCAGCAGAACACCTACACGGTGCTCGTCGACCTCACGCGGCCGGTCGACGAGATCTTCGCCGGCTTCAAGAAGAGCCTCCGCAACCACATCCGCTACGCCGAGCGCAACGGCTACCGGGTCGAGAAGGTCGAGCCGGGCGAGGAGACGTACCGCACGATGTACGCGCTCATGCAGACCGTCTCGGGCGGCAAGGGCGTCGAGGGCATGAAGCCCTTCGAGTACTACTGCACCCTGTGGGGCGCCGCCGTCGCGCAGGGGAGCGGCCACTTCTGGTTCGGGTACGACGGCGCGCACGACGGGCCCCAGGCATCCGCCTTCATGATCCGCTTCGGTCGCTACGCCCTCGCGAAGGACGGCGGCTCGGTGCCCGACCGCGCGATCCGCGGCGGCGCGCACCTCATCCGCTGGAGAGCGATGCAGTGGTTCAAGGAGCAGGGCGCGGAGGTCTACGACGCCTACGCGACCCCGCCGTCGTGGCAGGCGGACGACACCTCGCACCGCCTGCACGGACCGGGCGTCTTCAAGCGCGTCTTCGGACCGATCGTCGACCACCTGCCGACGCACGACCTCGTGCTCGACGCGCGCCGCTACCGCCTCTTCCTGCGCCTGCTGCTGCCGATCGAGCGCCGGGTGCGGCGCCGCCCGTGGGGCATCTGGTAGCGCGAGCGGCTCGGCTCAGCTGACCGCGCGACCGCAGATCTCGTCGAGGGTCGTGCCGAGCAGCTCGGCCGAGCGGCGGTACTTCCGCAGCATCTTCTCGCGCGTCGCGGCGTCGGGCATCGCGTCGAGCCGCCACTGCTGCGCGTTGTCGCGGAGGTCGGCGCGCTTGACCTCGAGCGCGAGCTCGTCGTCCTGGATGCGCGCCATCCACTCGCGCATCGGCTCGTCGTCGCGCCGCGTCATCGCGTCGATCGCGCGCATGATGTGGGGCGGGAACCGCTCCCCGACGAGCTCCTGCACGGTGATCGACCCCCACTCGAGCACGTCGTGGAGGATCGCGACCGTGCGCGCCTCGTCGCCCTCGACGTCGAGCATCACGCGCATCGCGTGGGCGACGTAGGGCTCGCCCTGACGGTCGGTGCGACCGTCGTAGGCGCGCGCGGCGACCGAGATCGCGTGCAGCAGGTCACCGTCCACCATGCCTCCGAGGGTATCCGGCGGCTATCCTGATCGCATGTCACGCGTCGCCGACCCCGCAGAGCTCGCTCGCCTGCTGCGAGGCACGTGGGCGATCCGCGCGACGACCTTCCCGTACTGGACGCACGCGCAGCGCAAGAACCCGCGGGTGACGTTCGAGCTCGTGCAGAGCTCGCCGCTGCAGCTGCGCGAGGTCTACGAGTACCACCGGCCCGACAAGGGCGACCGCGAGGTGATCGCCGAGGCGCTCTGGGCCGGCCGGCACTTCTCGTGGCGCATGCTCGGCCGCTCCCGGCTGCTCTCGAGCGCCTACGTCGTCTCCGACACGCCCGCGACGCCCGACATCGTCGCGATCCACTACGGCAAGTCGTCGCTGCTCGGGCAGAGCGCGGTCTCGATCCTCGCGCGCGCCCACCTCGACCCTGACGCGGTGCGCCGCGCGGTCGCAATCGACACGCACTCGTTCGAGCTCACCGCCGAGGAGTTCTGGCGCCTCCAGTGGCTGACGCCCTACGCGCCCTCGGCGCCCGCCTCGAGCGACTCCCGCGCCTGACGCACGTCCTCGAGCAGCGCGCCGATCAGCACCCAGTGGCGCGGGTGCGGCCGGGGCACGGCGATGGGTGCGGTGAAGCCCGGCCCCTCGATCGCGGGCAGGGTCGTCGTGCGCCCGTCCTCGAGCGCCTGCCGGTCGACGAGCACGCGCACCTCGCGGGCGATGCGGCGCGACTCGCCCGCGATGCGGCGCACGCTCGCGTCGTCGACGAGGGATGCGTCGAAGCGGTCGACGATCGTGCGCGACATCCCGATCGCGCGGTTGACGAGCACCGTGAGGGTCAGCAGCAGCCGCTCGTCGCGCTCGATGCGGTCGCTGAGCCGCCTCGCCCGGGGGTTCAGGCGCGTCGACTCCTCGAGCGCGTCCATGGCCGCGCGCGTGCGCTTGATGCCGGCGCGCAGCTCGCGCGCCTCGGCGAGCAGCGCCTCGCCGCGATCGGCGTCAGCCGCGGTGAGGGCGCCGGCGATCCGCTCGAAGGCGTCCGCGACGCTGTGGGCGAGCTCCCGCATGGAGCGCTCCGCCGGCTCGTGGTGCACGGGCGCGACGACGACGAGGTTGATGACGAGCGCGACGACGGCGCCGATGATCGTCTCGACGACGCGCTCGAAGCCGAAGAGCGGCCCGGTGCCGGCGCCGAGCGCGAGCAGCACCATGGCGCTGATCGGCAGCTGGTTCGCGGCCATCGGCGCGAGCCGCAGGAGGCGCGCGAGCACGACCCCGATGAGCGTGACCGAGAGCACGACGAGGCCCGTGGTCGGGAGCACGAGCGTCGCGAGCCACGCGAGCAGCACGCCGCCGATGACGCCGACCGAGCGCCCGATGCCCTTGCCGAGCGACTGGTTGACGCTCGGCGCGACGACGAGCAGCGCGGCGATCGCGGCGAAGATCGGCAGCTCCATGTCGAGCAGCAGCCGGCTGGCAGCCCAGGCGATGATGATCGCGACGGCGACCTTGAGCACCTGCAGCCACGAGTCCTGCTCGCCGGTCGTGAACCGCTCGAGCCACCGCATGGCTCCACGATACGCATCTCTCGGCGCACGCCAGGCCGTCGGGGTGTTGGATGGGGCTCATGCTCGACAACCCCGCCGGAGTGCTCTCGAGGCTCGTCGCCGAGAGCGGCAGGGAGCTCGTCGACTTCCAGCAGAAGGACGTCGAGCCGGTCAGCGAGGGCTTCGTCGTCGGCTACGCGTGCGGCGTCCGCACGCGCGAGGATGCGATCGAGCGGCTGACGATCTACGTCAACACCTCGCCGAGCGCGCCCGTCGACGAGCACACCGTCGAGCTGCTCGACGCCGCGGGCCGCCGGCTCACCGCGTGGGTCTACCCGCAGGATCCCTCGCTGCCCTCGCTGCCCGCCGTCTCGTATCCCGAGGCCGCGGGCGTCGTGCTCGCGAAGTTCGGCATCGCGGCCGAGGGCGCGACGCTGCGGATGGAGGCCTACCGGCCCGGCAAGCGCGCGGTGCTGCAGGTCGCGACCGCGACCGAGCGCTGGTTCGCGAAGGTCGTGCACCCTTCGCTCGCCGCGACGATCCACGACCTGCACGAGCGCTTCCGCGCCGCGGGCGTGCCCGTGCCCCGATCGATCGGCTTCTCCGACGCCGGGCTCGTGCTGCTCGGCGAGCTGCCCGGGGTGCCGGCGATCGACGTGTTCGAGCGCATCGATCGCGCCCGCTTCGCCCGCGGCCTCGACGAGCTCACGCAGCACATCGCGCGGGTGCCGGTGACGGTCGGCGCGCGCGAGTCGCTCGCGCGGCGCGTCGACTGGTACGCCGAGCGCATGGAGGAGACGGCGCCGGTGTTCGCGCGCCAGACCTCCCGGCTCGCCGCGATCGTCGCCGAGCGCTACGCCGCCACGAGCGTCCCCCGTCCCGTCACGATCCACGGCGACCTGCACCTCGGTCAGATCTTCGTGGCCGAGGACGACCCGTCGCGCATCACGGGCATCCTCGACATCGACACGGCGGGCCTCGGCGACCCCGCGGACGACCGCGGCGCGCTCTTCGGGCACGTCGTCGTGTCGTCGGTCGAGCGGGAGTCCGGCACGCCCGCGGTGGCCGCGCTCGCCGCCTTCGCCGACGAGCTGCAGGCGGGCTGGCACGGCGACGAGCGCGTGACGGCGATCGCCGCGACGCACCTGCTCGGGCACGCGCTCGCCAACGCGGGGCGCGGCGACGACCGCGGCGCGGCCGCGGCGCAGCGGCTGCTCGAGCGCGCCGCGTCCGTGCTCGGCGCGGCGCCCGCCTCCCTCTAGCCGCCGAGCAGCGCGCGCACGCGAGGCACGACCTCGGTGCCGAGCAGCTCGATCGAGCGGAGGTTGTCCTCGTGCGAGGTGCCGGAGTCGTACTTGAGGTCGAAGCGCTCGACGCCGAGCGTCTCGACCGCCCAGACGATCTTCTGCGCGACCGTCTCGGGGCTCCCGACGAAGATCGCCCCGTGCTCGGCCGCGCTCGCGTCGAACTCGCGCTCGGTGGCATCGCCCCAGCCGCGCTCGCGCCCGATGCGATTGCGGTAGACCATCCACTGGGGCATGAGGATGCGCTTGGCCTCCGCGTCCGTCTCGGCGATGAGTCCGGGGGAGTGCATGCCGACGCGACCGCCCGAGTGCCCGAACTGCTCCATCGCCCGGCGGTACAGCCCCGAGAACGGCGCGAACTGCGCGGGGCTGCCGCCGATGATCGCGAGCATCAAGTCGAAGCCGTGGCGCGCGGTGCGGATGACCGAGTCGGGGGTGCCGCCGACCCCGACCCAGACGGGCATGCGCCCGCCGTGCTCCGCCGCGTGCGAGCGCGGGTGCACGCGCTGGTCGGTGAGGGAGGAGCGCAGCCGGCCTGACCACGTGACGGGCTCCTCCTTCACGAGCTCCGCGAGCAGCTCGAGCCGCTCGTCGAAGAGCGCCTCGTAGTCCTCGAGCCGGTACCCGAACAGCGGGAACGACTCCACGAACGAGCCCCGGCCGACGATCATCTCGGCGCGGCCGCTCGAGATGCCGTCGAGGGTCGAGAACTGCTCGAACACGCGCACGGGATCGTTGGAGGAGAGCACCGTGACCGCGGTGCCGAGGCGGATGCGCTCGGTCACGCTCGAGAGCGCGCCCAGCACGATCTCGGGCGCGCTCGCCGCGAAGTCGGCGCGGTGGTGCTCGCCGACGCCGAAGAACGACAGGCCCGCGCGATCGGCGGCGATGCCCTCCGCGACGACGTCGCGGAGGACGCGGGAATGGGGGAGCGGCACACCGCCCTCCTCCGGGACGGCGGCGAACGTGTGGACTCCGAACTCGAGGGGCATGCCCTGGACAACGACGGAGGGCCCGGGAATCATCCCGGGCCCTCCGTCGTGATCGCGTCGACCTAGTGGTCGTCGTGCTGCTTCGCGACCTCGAGCTCGCGCGGCGTCACGGGGCTCACGCGGTCCTCGAAGAACCAGCGCGTGAGCGCTGCCCGGAGGTGCGTTGCCGGCGTGATCTTGCCCTTCGCGTTCGGGCGCACCATGACCGGCGCGTACGACTCGTAGGCCTTGAGCTTCCACGCCTCGTACTCGTCGAGGGGCTGGTGCACCTCGATGAACTCGCCACCGGGGCGGCGCACGATGCGGCCGCTTTCGTAGCCGTGCAGCAGGATCTCGCGATCCTTCTTCTGCAGGCCGAGCGCGATGCGCTTCGTGAGCCAGTACACGATGACCGTGCCGACGATGAGCATCGCCTGCAGCGCGTAGGTGACGTGGAACACGTTGAGGCGGAAGTGCGTCGCGATGAGGTCCGACGAGGCCGCCGCCCACATGATCGCGTAGAACCAGACGCCGGCGGCGCCGATCGCCGTGCGCGTCGGGTTGTTGCGGGGACGCTCGGCGATGTGGTGCTCGCGCTGGTCGCCCGTGATCCACTGCTCGATGAACGGGTAGATCATCACGATCACGATGAACAGGCCCAGCACCGCGATCGGTATCAGGATGTTCCACGACAGCGTCCAGCCGAAGATCTCGCTCTCCCAGCCCGGCATGAGGCGCAGCGCGCCGTCGGCGAAGCCGATGTACCAGTCGGGCTGCGTGCCGGCCGAGACGGGCGATGGGTCGTAGGGCCCGTACTCCCACAGCGGCAGGATCGTGAAGGTCGAGGCGATCACGACGAGCACGCCGAACACGATGAAGAAGAACGAGCCGGCCTTCGCCGCGAACAGCGGCATGATCGGCGCGCCCACGACGTTGTCGTTCGTCTTGCCGGGGCCGGCGAACTGCGTGTGCTTGTTGATGACCATCAGCACGAGGTGGATGCCGATGAAGGCGATCACGAGCGCCGGCAGCAGCATGATGTGCAGCACGAAGAGCCGCGGCACGATGTCGTCACCCGGGAACACGCCGCCGAAGAGCAGGTACGAGATCCAGGTGCCGACGATCGGGATGCCCTTGACCATGCCGTTGATGATCGCGAGGCCGTTGCCCGAGAGCAGGTCGTCGGGGAGCGAGTAGCCGGTGAAGCCCTCGGCGAGCGCGAGGATGAAGAGGATGAAGCCGACGACCCAGTTGATCTCGCGCGGCTTGCGGAACGCACCCGTGAAGAACACGCGCAGCATGTGCAGGCCGATCGCGGCGATGAACAGCAGCGCCGCCCAGTGGTGCAGCTGCCGCATGAGCAGGCCGCCGCGCACGTCGAACGACAGGTCGAGCGCCGAGGCGTAGGCCGCCGACATCGCGACGCCCTTGAGCGGCACGTAGGAGCCGTCGTAGTGCACCTCGGTCATCGAGGGCTCGAAGAAGAACGTCAGGAACGTGCCGGAGAGCAGGATCGCGACGAACGAGTACAGGATGACCTCGCCGAGCATGAACGACCAGTGGTCGGGGAAGACCTTCCGGCCGAGGGTCGCCACGAGGGTCGAGATGCTGGTGCGCTCGTCGAGGTAGTTCGACGCCTTCGCGGTGAGGCTGGGGCGCGTGGCGGTCGCGGTCATGCGCGGGTCTCCGTCTCAGCGGCCGACACCGGCACGTGGTCCGGGTCGATGTGGTTCAGGCGCTCCCAGAACGACGGGCCGATGGGCTCGGTGAAGTCGCGCTGGGCGATGAGGTAGCCCTCGGCGTCGACGGTGATCGGCAGCTGGGGCAGCGGCCGCTTCGCGGGACCGAAGACGACCTTCGCGTGCTCGGTGACGTCGAACGTCGACTGGTGGCACGGGCAGAGGAGGTGGTGGGTCTGCTGCTCGTACAGCGCGACGGGGCAGCCGACGTGCGTGCAGATCTTGGAGTAGGCGACGATGCCGTCGTACGACCAGCCCTCGCGACCGGGCGCCTCCTTGAGGCGGTCGACCGGGAGGCGGACGAGCAGCACGGCGGCGAGCGCCTTCTTGTCGAGGTAGCCCTCGTTGTGGCTGATGTCCTTGAGCGACTCCGGGATGACGTGGAACGCCGAGCCGATCGTGACGTCGTCCGCCCGGATCGGGGTGCCGGTCGGGTCGAGCGCGAGGCGCTCGCCCTCGGTCCACATCGTGTGCGCGATCGCCTCGACGGCGTCCTGCGCGGGGGCGAGGTCGCGGAACAGCACGATCGCCGGGAGCGGCATGAGCGCGACGGCACCGATGAGCGTGTTGCGGATGAGCGTGCGGCGCGAGAAGCCCGACTCCTGGTCGCCGAGCTGGAAGATCTCGACGGCGCGGGCCCGGCTCTTCTCGGAGCCGCGCGACAGGTGGCGCTCCTCGACGACCTCGTGGCTGCTCATGAGCTGGCGCGCCCAGTGCATGCCGCCGATGCCGACGGCGAGCAGCGCGAGCGCGATCGCGAGGCCGAGGAACAGGTTGTTCGTGCGGACGCTCGCCATGTTGCCCGGCTCGATCGGCAGGGCGACGTACGCGACGATCGCGAGCACCGAGCCGAGCATCGAGATCAGGAACCAGGTGACGACCTGCCGCTCGGCGCGGCGCTCCTTCTCGGGGTGGAGGTCGGTCTGGCGCGGCCGGTGCGGCGGCAGGCCCGGGTTCTTGAACCCGTCCGACTGCTCGATCGCTGCGCCACGGTCGTAGGCGACGACGCTCTGCTCGCTAGGAGCCGACTGGTCTTCAGCCGACATGCTGTTCCTCTCGTTGTCGTTCGCCATGGATCAGTTGGGCCTCGAGGTGAGCCACACGGAGACGGCCACGAGGCCGCCGAGGCCGAAGATCCAGATGAAGAGGCCCTCCGACACCGGTCCGAGGCTGCCGAGGTCGAACCCGCCGACCGACGGGTTCTCGTCGAGGTAGTTCAGGTACGCGATGATCTCGCGCTTCTGCTCGGGGCTGATGTTCGCGTCGTTGAAGACGGGCATGTTCTGCGGGCCCGTGAGCATCGCCTCATAGACGTGCACGGGGTCGATGTCGCGCAGGTGCGGGGCCCACTTGCCCTCGGTCAGCGCGCCGCCGGCGCCCGCGACGTTGTGGCACATCGCGCAGTTGATGCGGAAGAGCTCGCCGCCGCGGGCGATGCCCTCGTCGTCGACCTGGCTGACGTCGAGCCACTCAGCGTCGGGCACGTCGGGTCCGGGCGCGAGCGCGGCGATGTACTCGCCCATCGCGTCGGACTGCTCCTGCGTGAACTGCGGGTCGCGCTGCTCGGCCTGCGGGCCCTGGAAGGCCATCGGCATGCGGCCGGTCATGACCTGGAAGTCGACGGATGCGGCGCCCACGCCGATGAGGCTCGGCCCGGCCTCGGTGCCCTCGGCCTCGAGCCCGTGGCACGAGGCGCAGTTCGCGCGGAAGAGCAGCTCGCCGTCCTCGGCGGTCAGCTGCTGCGCGTGCGGGGCGACGGCGGGCTCGGCGTTCGCGACCGTGCTCACCGCGACCGAGGCGCCGCCGGCGACGACGAGCCCGATCATGAGCAGGGCGGCGCTGGCGAGGGGGTGCCGGCGTCCGGTCTTCTTGCGTGCTGTCAACGTTCTCACCAAACCGTTACTTGAGCCAGTAGATGACGAGGTACAGGCCGATCCAGACCACGTCGACGAAGTGCCAGTAGTAGGAGATGACGTGCGCGCTCGTCGCCTCCTTGTGTCCGAAGCGCTTGACCGCGTAGGCGCGGCCGATCACGAAGAGGAAGGCGAAGAGCCCGCCGGTGACGTGCAGGCCGTGGAAGCCGGTCGTCAGGTAGAACGCCGAGGCGTACGAGTTCGACTGGATCGCGACGCCGTGGTGCACGAGCTCCACGTACTCGAACACCTGGAGCATGATGAAGATCGCGCCCATGGCGTAGGTCAGGTAGAACCACTCGACCATGCCCCACTTCGAGAACTGCAGCGCTCGACCGGTGCGGAAGACCTGGTGGTGCTCGGCGGCGTTCGCGCCCGCCTGGCACGTGAAGCTCGACAGCAGCAGGATCGTCGTGTTGATCGTGGCGAAGAGCACGTTGAGCTTCTCGGCCTCGGTCGCGAACAGGTCGCCCGACATGGATCGGAGCGTGAAGTAGATCGCGAAGAGGCCGGCGAAGAACATGACTTCGCTGCCCAGCCAGACGATGGTGCCGACCGCCACGGTGTTCGGCCGGCGGATCATCGGCGCGGAGGGCGACGAGGAGAGCGCAGTAGTGGACACGAAGCCCATCCTAGTGACAGTTCTACGGGCCGTAGTGACCCGACGAGCCAGTCGAGCGCAAAAAGATAGGCTCGAGCCATGGATCGCCTCTTGACCTGGCCATGCGTGCTCGAGACCCTGCTCGAGGGCGACGACCTGGCGATCCGGCAGGCCGAGTGGGCGATGGCCGAGGTGGTCGCCGGGCGCGCCTCCGAGGCGCAGATCGCGGGCTTCCTCATCGCCCTGCGGGCGAAGGGGGTCGTCGCGGAGGAGCTCGTGGGCTTCCGCGACGCGATCCTCGAGGCCGCGGTGCCGCTCCCGGGCGACACGCGGGTCGTCGACATCGTCGGCACGGGCGGCGACCGCCAGCACACCGTCAACATCTCGACGACCGCGAGCATCGTCGTCGCCGCCTCGGGCGTGCCGGTGCTCAAGCATGGCAACCGCGCCGTCTCCTCCTCCTCGGGCGCGTCCGACGTGCTCGAGGCGCTCGGGCTCGTGCCGTCCGATGACGACCCGGCGGCAGTGCGGCGCATCCTCGAGCGCGCCGGGATCTCGTTCGCGTGGGCGACGCGCTTCCACCCCGGGTTCCGGCACGCGGGACCGGTGCGCGCCGCGCTCGGGGTGCCGACCGTCTTCAACTACCTCG
Organism: Agrococcus sp. TF02-05; assembly: GCF_017565345.1. Taxonomy (NCBI): domain Bacteria; kingdom Bacillati; phylum Actinomycetota; class Actinomycetes; order Micrococcales; family Microbacteriaceae; genus Agrococcus; species Agrococcus sp. TF02-05. The sequence goes on from NZ_JAGEKO010000001.1 coordinate 85,623, forward strand.
GCCCGCTCGTCAACCCGGCGCGGCCGGAGGTCTCGCTCGTGGGCGTCGCCGACAAGCACATCATCGAGCAGTTCGTCGGCGTGTTCGCGACCCGCGGCGCGACCGCGCTCGTCGTGCGCGGCGAGGACGGCCTCGACGAGCTCACGACGACCGGCCACTCCGAGCTCTGGGAGGTCGCGCGCGGCGACGTCGTCGAGCACGACATCGACCCGCGCGAGCTCGGCATCCGCCGCGCGTCGCTCGACGACCTGCGCGGCGGCTCCGCGGAGCACAACGCCGACGTGCTGCGCCGCACGCTCGCGGGGGAGCCGGGGCCGGTGCGCGACATCGTGCTGCTCAACGCGGCTGCCGCGCTCGTCGCGTGGCGGCTCGACGGCGATCCGCGGCAGAAGGACCGCCCGCTCGTCGAGCGCATGCGGGAGGAGCTCGAGGTCGCCGGCACCGCGATCGACTCCGGGGCCGCGACGCGCACGCTCGATGCGTGGCGCGCCGCCGCTGCGGCATGATGCCGAGGTGAGCAGCCGGACCATCGAGCGCGCCGACCGCCAGTCGACGTGGTCGCGCGCCGAGGTGTGGCACTCGTGGCCGCTCGCGTGGGCCGACCGCACCTCGCGATCGCTGCTGCTCGTCGCGCTCGCCGTCGCCGGGCTGCTGTCGTGCTACGGCCTCACGCTGCTGCTGCACCGACCGCCCGACCTCGCCCCGTCGCTCACCCTGCGCGGCATCGGCGCGCTCCTGCTCGTGCTCGCGGCGATCGTCGCGCCGGCCTCGCGGAGCTACCGCTTCGGCGCCTTCTACTGCATCGTGCTCTTCGCGTGCGCGCAAGCGGCCGTGCTGCTGCTGCAGTCGACGCCGCTCATCGGCGCCTCGACCTACGGCGCGCTCGACGCGATCAACTTCGTCTCCTTCGGCACGCTCGTGGTCGCGTGGATGCTCGTGCGGATGCGGCACCCGCTCACGATCCTCGTCGTCGTGACGGGCTACGCGATGGCAGGCGCCGCCTTCTTCGCCCGCGCGCTCCCCGCCGTCCGCGCACGGCTGTTCGACAACCCGTGGCAGGAGGAGGGGACAGCGATCGACGAGCTGATCGGTCGCAGCGCCGCGCTGCTGCTCGTGCTGAGCCTCGTGCTGCTCGCGTGGTGGCTCGACGGGTGGATGCGGGCGCTCCTCCCGGTCGCGAACGTCGCCGAGCCGCACGGCTCGGGCCGCGCGCATCGCACGGGCGAGCGCCCGCGCGTGCGGGTCGCGGTCGTCGCGATGCTCTGCTGCCTCGACCTGCTCGCGCTCGCCGTCGCGATCTCCGCGAAGCAGCCGACCTCGCGCGGTCGGCTCTCGGAGGCGGATGACTGGTGGTGCTCGGTCGTGATCGCCGTCTCGACCGCGCGCACGGCGATGGTGGTCATCGCGATCGCGGCCGCCGTCATCTGGCTCTCCGATCCCGTGCAGCGCGCGGTCTGAGGGAACGCGGAAGGGGGCCGCTCGCGGCGGCCCCCTTCGCACCCTGAGGTGCAGCGATCACTCGACGTCCTCGTCGACCCAGTCGAGCGTCTTCTGCACCGCCTTCTTCCAGTTGCGGTACGTGCGGTCGCGCGCCTCCTGATCCATCTGCGGCTCCCAGCGGCGGTCCTCCTGCCAGTTCTGGCGCAGCTCGTCGAGCGAGCCCCAGAAGCCGACCGCGAGGCCCGCGGCGTAGGCCGCGCCGAGCGCGGTCGTCTCGGCGACGACGGGTCGCACGACCGGCACGCGCAGCAGGTCGGCCTGGAACTGCATGAGCGTGTCGTTCGCGATCATGCCGCCGTCGACCTTGAGCTCCGTGAGGTCGACGCCCGAGTCGGCGTTGACCGCGTCGACGACCTCTGCGGTCTGGAACGCCGTCGCCTCGAGCGCCGCTCGGGCGATGTGGCCCTTGTTGACGTAGCGCGTGAGCCCCACGAGCGCACCGCGCGCATCCGACCGCCAGTACGGCGCGAACAGGCCCGAGAACGCCGGCACGAAGTACGCGCCGCCGTTGTCGTCGACGCTCTTCGCGAGCTCCTCGACCGCGGGGGCGTTCGGGATGATCCCGAGGTTGTCGCGCAGCCACTGGATGAGCGAGCCCGTGACGGCGATCGAGCCCTCGAGCGCGTAGTGGGTCGGCTGGTCGCCGATCTTGTAGCCGACGGTCGTGATGAGCCCGTTCTTCGAGTGGACGATCTCCTCGCCCGTGTTGAAGATGAGGAAGTTGCCGGTGCCGTAGGTGTTCTTCGCCTCGCCGGTGTCGAACGCCGCCTGGCCGAACGTCGCCGCCTGCTGGTCGCCGAGGATGCCCGTGATGGGCGTCTCCCGCAGGAGCGACTCCGACGCCGCGACGCCGAACTCGCCCGACGACGGCCGGATCTCGGGGAGCATCGAGCGCGGCACGCCGAAGTCGGCGAGGATCTCGTCGTCCCACTCGAGCGACTCGAGGTCCATGAAGAGCGTGCGGGAGGCGTTCGTGACATCGGTCGCGTGCACGCCGCCGTTGACGCCGCCCGTGAGGTTCCACAGCACCCACGAGTCGGTCGTGCCGAAGAGCAGGTCGCCGGCCTCGGCGGCCTCGCGCGCGCCCTCGACGTTCTCGAGGATCCAGACGATCTTCGTCCCCGAGAAGTAGGTCGCGAGCGGCAGGCCGACCTTCTTCTTGTAGCGGTCGGTGTCGCCGTCGGCGAGCCGGTCGACGATCTTCTGCGTGCGGGTGTCCTGCCAGACGATCGCGTTGTAGACGGGCTCGCCGGTGGTCCTGTTCCACACCACGGAGGTCTCGCGCTGGTTGGTGATGCCGATCGCCTTGACGTTGTGGCGGGTGACGTTGGCCTTCGAGAGCGCCTGGCCGATCACCTCGCGCGTGTTGTTCCAGATCTCCATCGGGTCGTGCTCGACCCAGCCGGCGTGGGGGAAGATCTGCTCGTGCTCGAGCTGTCCGGTCGAGACGATGCTGCCGGCGTGGTCGAAGAGGATGGCTCGCGTCGAGGTCGTGCCCTGGTCGATCGCGATGACGTAGTCGGTCATCTGTGCTCCTTGGTTCGGTTGCGGATGCGGTGGGGGAGACGGCGGAGGGGGACCCGACGGTCCCCCTCCGGCGCTCAGGCGGCGAAGCCGGCCACGCCGGCGATCATCGTGGGCGCGAGCAGGCCGGCGAGCACGCCGCCGACGATCGGGCCCACGATCGGGATCCACGAGTAGCCCCAGTCGCTCGAGCCCTTGCCCTTGATGGGGAGCACCGCGTGGGCGATGCGCGGACCGAGGTCGCGCGCCGGGTTGATCGCGTAGCCGGTGGGGCCACCGAGCGACGCGCCGATGCCGACGACGAGGAGCGCGACCGGGAGCGCGCCGAGCGACGCGAGGCCGGCCGGCACCGACGCATCCGCGTCGCCGTTCTGCGCCCCGAACGCGATGACGACGAACACGAGCACGAAGGTGCCGATGATCTCGGTGATGAGGTTCCAGCCGGTCGAGCGCAGCGCAGGGCCGGTCGAGAAGGTGCCGAGCTTGGCGCCCGGGTCCTCCTCGACGTCGAAGTGCTGCTTGTAGGCGAGCCAGCACAGCACCGCGCCGAGGAACGCGCCGAGGAACTGCGCGCCGAGGTAGATCGGCAGCAGCGCCCAGTCGTAGTCGGCGCCGGTCGCGAGGTCCTGCGCGAGCAGGCCGAGCGTGACGGCGGGGTTGATGTGGGCGCCGGAGTAGATCGACACGATGACGCCCGCGAAGACCGCGAGACCCCAGCCGAAGTTGATCATGAGGAAGCCGCCGCCGAAGCCCTTCGTGCCCTTGAGCACGACGTTCGCGACGACCCCGCAGCCGAGCAGCACGAGCATCGCCGTGCCGACGAGCTCAGAGAGGAATACCAGGCCGGGGTTCAGATCCACAGGTCCCTGCTTTCTCTTCCACGGGCGTCCTTGCCCGTACCGCTCCCTCGAGCGGTGGCCACACTCTAACCGCGCACCGCCCGATCTTGCGAAACCGGTTGCGATTTCCTCAGATCCATCGCGGGATCAGCATCCTGGGCGTACGGTGTGAGCCACCGACACCCCGAGGGAGAGGACCGACGTCGTGAAGAAGCTCATCAACGATCCCGGCAAGACGGTCGACGAGGGGCTCGCGGGCTTCGCCGCGGCGCACCCCGACCTCGTGCGCCTCATCGTCGACCCGCCGTTCGCGGTCGTGCGCGCCGATGCGCCGCTCAACGGCAAGGTCGGCCTCGTCTCGGGCGGCGGCTCGGGCCACGAGCCGCTGCACGCCGGCTTCGTCGGCCACGGGATGCTCGACGCCGCCGTGCCGGGCGCGATGTTCACCTCGCCGACGCCCGACCCGATCCTCGAGGCGACGCGGCACGTGAACGCCGGCGCCGGAGTGCTCCACATCGTGAAGAACTACACGGGCGACGTGCTCAACTTCGAGACCGCCGCGGAGCTCGCGCTCGCGGAGGGCATCGAGGTGCAGTCGGTCATCGTCGACGACGACGTCGCGGTGAAGGACTCGCTCTACACTGCCGGGCGCCGCGGCGTCGCCGGCACGATGCTCGTCGAGAAGCTCGCGGGCGCCGCGGCCGAGCGCGGCGACAGCCTCGATCAGGTCGCCGAGGTCGCGCGCACCGTCAACAGCCGGGTGCGCTCGATGGGCATGGCGCTCGCGCCGTGCACGGTGCCGCACGCGGGCGAGCCGAGCTTCGAGCTCGGGGAGGACGAGGTCGAGATCGGCATCGGCATCCACGGCGAGCCCGGGCGGGAGCGCATCGCGCTCGAGCCCGCCGATCGCATCGTCGACCGACTCATCGAGCCGATCCTCGAGGACCTGCCGTTCCAGCAGGGCGATCGCGTCGTGCTGCTCGTCAACGGCATGGGCGGCACCCCGCAGTCCGAGCTCTACATCGTGTTCCGCCGCGCGGCCGAGGTGCTCGCCGACCGCGGCATCGTGCTCGCCCGCTCGCTCGTCGGCTCGTACGTCACGAGCCTCGAGATGCAGGGCGTCTCGATCACGCTCCTGCAGGTCGACGACGACCTGCTCGAGCTCTACGACGCCCCGGTGCAGACGGCGGCGCTCCGGTGGGGCCGGTGACGCTCGACGGCGCGTGGACGCGGCGCTGGGTCGAGGCGGTCGCGGCCGAGGTCTCGCGCCGCAAGGCCGAGCTCACCGCGCTCGACCGCGCGATCGGCGACGCCGACCACGGCGAGAACCTCGACCGCGGCTTCCAGGCGGTGCTCGGCAAGCTCGACGCGCTCGACGACGGCGCGACGCCCGCCGCTGTGCTCCGGCTCGTCGCGACGACGCTCATCTCGACCGTCGGCGGCGCGGCGGGGCCGCTCTACGGCACGGCGTTCCTCAAGGCGTCGATGGCGGCTGGCGATCGCGACGAGCTCGACGCGCCCGCGCTCGTCGAGGTGCTCACGGCGGCGCGCGACGGCATCGTCGCGCGCGGCAAGGCGGAGTCGGGCGACAAGACGATGGTGGATGCGTGGACGCCGGCGGTCGAGGCGGCGTCTGCGGCCGGCGACGACGTGCGCGCGGCGCTCGCCGCTGCGGCGGCGGCCGCTGCCGAGGGCGCGGTCGCGACGGAGCCGCTCGTCGCCCACAAGGGCCGGGCCTCCTACCTCGGCGAGCGGGCCGTGGGCCACCGCGACCCGGGCGCGGAGTCGACCGCGCTCATCCTCGCCGCGGCGGCGGAGACGACGTGACCGTCGGGCTCGCGATCGTCTCGCACTCGGTTCGCATCGCCGAGGGTGTCGTCGAGCTCGCGGCCCAGATGGCGCCGAGCGTCGCGATCGTCGCGGCCGGCGGCACCGACGACGGCGGCCTCGGCACGAGCTTCGACCGCGTGCAGGCCGCGATCGCCGAGGCCGACTCGGGCGACGGCGTCGTCGTGCTGTGCGACCTCGGCTCGGCGGTGCTGACCGCCCAGACCGCCCTCGACTTCGCCGAGGCGCCCGAGCGCATCCGCATCGCCGACGCGCCCCTCGTCGAGGGCGCGGTCGCCGCCGCCGTCGCCGCCGAGGGCGGCGCGGGCCTCGAGCAGGTCGTGGCGGCCGCCGAGTCGGGGCCGCAGGGGGCGGCGCGACCGGAGCCGACCGCCGGCGGGGGCGCGGTCGTCGAGCCGGAGGACGGCGCGGCGGTGCTCGAGCTCGAGCTCGAGAACGAGCACGGGCTGCACGCGAGGCCCGCGGCGCTGCTCGTGCGCGCCGCGAGCGGCTTCGAGGCGGAGGTGACGGTGAACGGCGTCGACGCCTCGAGCCTGCTGCTCGTGCTCGCGCTCGGCCTCGACCGCGGTGCGACCGCGCGCTTCGAGGCGACGGGACCGCAGGCCGACGAGGCGATCGCGGCGATCCGCGAGCTCGCCGAGAGCGGGTTCGGCGAGGGCTAGCGGCTACGCGCGGTGCGCGGCGAACTCGTCGAGCGCCGCGCGCGCGACGACGAACGAGCACTGCGGCCGGATGCGCTTGCCCTCGGCGATCGTCGCGCGGAGCGCCTCGTCGACGAGCCGGGAGCCGATGCCGCGCCCGCCGAAGGACGGGTCGACCTCGGTGTGCGGGAAGGCGCGCACGTCGTCGGCGTCGCGGTAGTCGGCGATGCCGGCGAGCGCGCCGTCGACGCGCGCCTCGAAGCGCTGCGCCGCGGGGTTGTCGACGATCTCGATCTGCTCGCTCATGCCCGCGAGCCTAGCCACGCGCGCTGTGAGCCCCGTGGGCGGGAGCGTGCGGCATGCTGGAGCCATGCAGCTCGATCCGCGACGCATCCTGATCTTCCGCACCGTCGCGCGCGAGGGGTCCGTCTCCGGCGGCGCCAGGGTGCTCGGGTGGACGCAGCCTGCCGTGAGCCAGCACATCCGGCTGCTCGAGGAGGAGGTCGGCCAAGCGCTGCTCCTGCGCTCCTCGACCGGCGTGACGCTCACCGAGGCGGGGGAGCGGCTGCTGCGCCACGCCGACGGCATCGCCGGGCTGCTCGGCTCGGCCGAGGCCGAGCTCGCGTCGCTCGCCGAGGGCGCCGGGAGCGTTACGATCGCGGCGTTCCCCTCCGCGCTCGCCGACTTCGTGCCGCGCTCGATCGCGGCAGCGCGGCTCGCCGTGCCGGGGCTCACCGCGCGCGTCATCGAGCTCGAGCCGCCCGAGGCGATCGACGCGGTGCTCGCAGGCGACGCCGACGTCGCGGTCGCCTTCGAGTACGACGAGCTCCACGACGACGTGCAGCTCGCGCGCATCGAGCTCGGGCCCGATCCCTCGCGCATCGTGCTGCCCGCGTCGCACGAGCTCGCGAGCGGCGCCCCGGTCGACATCGCGTCGCTCGCCGGCGCCGAGTGGGTCGGCGGGTGCGAGCGGTGCCGCTCCCACCTCGAGGCGCTCGCGACCGAGGCGGGCTTCGCCCCGCGCATCCACTTCGAGACCGACGACTTCGTCGCCGCGCAGTCGTTCGTCGCCGCCACGGGCTCCGTCACCCTGCTGCCCGACATGGCGCTGCGCGTGCTCACTCGCGACGACGTGGTCGTCGCGCCGCTCTCGGACGGCTCGGGCCGCACGGTGTCGCTGCGGCACCGGCACGGCGCCGAGCGGGTGCCGGCGGTGCTGACGGTGCTCGAGGCGATGCAGCGGCTCTGGGCCGAGGGCCGCTGAGGGTCAGGCGCGCTCGGGCGCCGCGATCGCCCGGCCGAGGCCGAGCCGCTGCTGCAGGCTCACGGCGAGCAGGGCCTGGCCGAGCACGTACATGACGAGCACCGCGAAGGCGCGGAGCGCATCCGGGATCTCGATGAGGAAGAGGCCGATGCCGAGCACGAGCACGCTCGAGAGCAGCAGCAGGCCGCCGAGCAGGCCCGCGGTGTCGATCGCCGCGAAGGCGGCGACGGCGGCGATGAGGAGCGCGTAGAGCAGCACCGGGACCGCGAGCGGGCCGGCGCCGAGCGCGATGACGCCGCCGGAGATCGCGCCGACGAGGCCGTAGCCGATCGCCGCCCAGCCCCACGCGAGCGAGCGCCGGCGCGAGGGCCACAGGGCCGCGAGGAAGGCGACGGCGGCGAGCAGGAACATGCCGAGCAGCACGACCGTCTCACCGGTGACGGAGCCGAGCCCGTCGCCGAGCCAGCACAGCAGCACGGCCGCGACGTGGCAGGCGCCGGGAGCGCTCCGCCACGCGCCGAGCACGAGCAGCGCGACCGCGATCGGCGGCGCGAGCAGCCACATGGTCAGGTCGCGAGCGAGCGTCAGCAGCGCCGGCTCGCCGACCTCGAGGTCGAGCAGCAGCGCCGCCACGAGGTTGATCGCGAGCGCCGTGCCGGAGACCGCGAACCCCGCGCGGAGGGCTCGGGGCAGCTGCGGCATGCCAGCCATGCAACCACGGGCCTCGCGCTCGGCCGCGCCCGCGGGCGCGTGTCGGGGACTCGGCTAGCATCGACTCGTCAGGCGCCCCGGCGCCGGTCACGACAAAGGCGACCACGCGCTCCGCGCGCGACACACATGGATCCTCGACTCGAGGCTCCGTGCGTGCCGCGAGAGCCTCCGGACCCCCTGGAGTGCACCGTGCCCGACACCGCCCCCTCGACCGCCGACCGCGCCGCGACCGCGGTGACCACCGTCTCCGCCGCCATCGCCGCCGAGCTCGAGCGCCACGCATCCGTCGTGTTCGCGCTCATGGGCAACGGCAACGCCTGGTTCCTCGACGCCGTCGTGCGCCGCGGCGCGATGGCCGTCACGACCGTGCGCCACGAGGCGGCGACCGTGGCCGCGGCCGACGCGCACCACCGGGCGAGCGGCGCGCTCGCGATCGCGACGACGACCTACGGCCCCGGCTACACGAACGCCATCACGCCGCTCGCCGAGGCGGCGATCGCGCGCGTGCCGCTCGTGCTCGTCGTGGGCGACCAGCCGACGGCCGGCCCGCGGCCGTGGGACATCGACCAGCGCGCGGTCGCGACCGCGGTCGGCGCGCCGACGATCGTCGCGACGCGCGCCGACGCCGCCGGTGCCGCCCGCCGGGCGGTCGAGACCGCGCTCGTCGAGCGGTGCCCGGTCGTGCTCGCCATCCCGTACGACATCGCGCACCTCGAGGTCGAGGAGGCAGCGCTCGAGCCCGCCGCCGATGCCGTGGCCGAGCCCTTCCTCTCGATCGACGCCGAGCAGCTCGCGGGCGTCGCCGAGCAGCTGCTCGAGGCGCGGCGGCCGCTCGTGCTCGCGGGCCGCGGCGCCCACCTCGCCGGCGCAGCCGAGCCGCTGCGCGCCCTCGCCGCGGCGCTCGGCGCCCGCACCGCCTCGAGCGTGCTCGGCAGCGGCATCTTCGCCGACGACCATCGGCACCTCGGCATCTCGGGCGGCTTCGCGTCCGAGCGAGCGGCCGCGGCGATCGAGCGCGCCGACGTCGTGCTCGTGGTGGGAGCGAGCCTCAACCAGTTCCAGACGCGCTTCGGCGACGCCTTCGCGCCCGACGCGCGCATCGTGCAGGTCGACGTGCTCGAGGGCGCGACGAACCCGCGCGTCGACGAGCACGTGCGCGGCGACGCGCGGCTCGTCGCCGACGCGCTCGTCGCGCTCGTCGGCACGGAGGGCGCGGATGCGCACGGCGACGCGGGCTGGACGGAGGCCGGCTTCGGCGACGTCACGGGCGCGCAGCGGGACCGGGAGCCCGGCGACGCGATCGCATCCGACGGCCGGCTCGACCCGCGCAGCCTCTTCCACGCGCTCGAGCGCATCCTGCCCGAGGACCGCGTGATCGTCTCGGACGGCGGCCACTTCATCGGCTGGGCGCCCACCCACCTCTCGGTCGCCGACCCCGAGCGGCTGCTGCTCGTCGGCACCGCGTTCCAGACGATCGGCCTCGGCTTCCCGAGCGCGGTCGGCGCGGGCGTCGCGCGGCCCGAGTCGACGATCGTGCTCGTCTCGGGCGACGGCGGCGCGCTCATGGGGATCGCCGACCTCGACTCGGTCGTGCGCTCGGTGCGCCACGGCGTGATCGTGCTCGTGAACGACGCCGCCTACGGCGCCGAGATCCACCAGTACGCGGTGCGCGGCGTCGCCGAGGAGCCCATGCTCATCGAGCAGGTCGACTTCGCCGCGGTCGCGCGCGGCTTCGGCGCCGAGGGCGCGGTCATCGAGTCGCTCGACGACCTCCGCCACCTCGAGGCGTGGCTCGCGAGCGGTGCCGACGGCGTCTTCCTCGCCGACTGCCGCGTGAGCCGGGAGGTCGTCGCGCCCTACATGCTCGAGGTCGTCGAGGCCGCGAAGCGCGCGTCGCGCGGCTGACGTCAGCGCTCGTCGAGCTCGAGCAGCCGGCGGAAGAGCGCGAGCACCTCGTCGGGCAGCAGCGGCTCGGCGACGGTGACGTCGCAGCGCGTCTCGATCGTCACGCGCCACAGCGGCGCGTCGGGCAGCACTCGCCCGTCGAGCTCGGCGAGCACGCCCGAGGCGACGAGCGTGTCGAGCCGCTCGCGGTCGTCGCCCGGGATGATCTCGAGCTCGAGCGTCGCCGCGCGCGTGCGGCCGAGCATGCCGCCCGTGCGGGCGACGCGCACGGCGTCCTCGACGGGGGCGTCCGGCTCCGCGTCGCCCGTCACGCCGACCGCGCGCCACGCCGAGCGCACCGCCTCGGTCTCGCGCGCATCCGCACCGAACCTCGCCTCGGCGGCCGCTTCCGTCGCGCGCGCGAAGGCGGCGAAGTCGGCCTCGCGGTCGAGGCCGCCCGTGAGGGCGTCGAACCAGATCTGCCCCGGCGCCTCCCACGCCGGTCCGCCGATCGTCGTCGCGACGAGGTGGAAGGCGCGGTTGGGGATGCCGGAGTTGATGTGCACCCCGCCGAGGTCGTCGCGCGTGACGACGAAGTCGCGCATGTGGCCCGGCTGCGGGTCCTCGCCGAGCACGGGGTCGTCGAAGGCCGTGCCGGGCGCCGCCATCGAGCGCAGCGCGACGCCCTGCACGCGGTCGGTGAAGACGCCCGCGCCGATGAGCCAATCGGCCTCCTCGGCGTCCTGGCCGAGCGAGTGCTGCTTGACGAGCGAGCCGAGCACGTCGGCGATCGACTCGTTGAGCGCCCCCGGCTGGTCGCGGTAGACGAGGTCGGCGGTCGCCGCGATGACGCCGTGCCCGAGCTCGTGCCCGATGACGTCGATCGCGCCGGTGAAGCCCGCGAACACCTCGCCGTCGCCGTCGCCGAAGACCATGCGCTCGCCGTCCCAGAACGCGTTGTCGTAGCGCTCGCCGTAGTGCACGGTCGCGCGCAGCGGCATGCCGCGCCCGTCGAGCGAGTCGCGGCCGAAGGCCTCGAGCAGCAAGCGCCACGACGCCCCGAGGCCGTCGTAGGCTTCGTCGGCGGCCGCGTCGCCCGTCGGCGGCGCGCCCTCCGTACGCACCTCGTCGCCCGGCAGCGTCGTCGTGCCGCGCGCGTCGCTGATGATGCGGTCGGGGGAGGGCTCGCCTGGGACGCGCGCCGGCGCGGGAGCGCCGAGCCCCCGCCGCCGGGGACCGACGGCGCGCTCGACGCGCACCTCGCGGTCGACGCCGAGCGTCTGCGCGGCGACGCGCGCCGCGGGGAGGTCGGCCGCCGCGAGGCGCTCGAGCAGGTAGGGCGGCACGATGCCGCGCCGGCCAGCGAGCTGCGACGGCGAGCGCGCCCCGAGCGCCTCGTGGAGCCCCGGCGCGATGAGGCCCGCCCACAGCGCGTAGCCCGCCCCGGAGGGATGGAAGCCGTCGGATGCGTGCCACTGCGGCTCGAGGATCGCGGGCGTGGGGAGGTGCACGACGTCGGGCGCCGCGGCGGCGAGGCGCTGCAGCGCGTCGTCGAGGCTGCGCGCGTGCCCGCCGAGCAGTGAGCGGATCGGCTGCGGGAGCCACGCGAAGGTGTCGATCTGCGGGGCGCCGGCGACGCCGATGAGCCCGCCGGGCCGGAGGTGGCGGCGGAGCCCCTCGAGGAGCGTGCGCACGGTCGCGGTGAAGGCGCGACGGCTCGCGAGCTGGAGCGCGTCGTTCGCGCCGACGAGCACGAGGATGACGTCCCACGGCTCGTGCGCCTGCCGGTCGAGCACGGCGAGGTGCCGCTCGAGCACCGCGGCGGAGGTCGAGCCCTCCTGCCCCTCGATGCGCCACTCGACGCTGCGGTCGGCGAGCGCCGCGAGCTGCTCGGCGAGCCGCACGGCGAGCGCGTCCTCGAGCCGGTCGGCGCCGACGCCGGTCGCGGTCGAGTCGCCGACGAGCAGCAGCCGCAGCGGCTCGCCGCCGCGCGCCTCGCCGACCGTGCCCCAGCGCCGGCCCTGCGGCTCCGGCAGCCACACGAGCGCCGACTGCAGCTGCTTGGCCTGCCGCAGCAGCAGCGGCGCGAGCGCGAAGGTCGCCGGCCGCGCGAGCCGGTGGATGCCGCGCTCGGCGCGGCGGACCGTCGTCGCGCCGAGCGCGCCGACCCGCTCCGCGAAGCCCCGTCCGTCGATTCCCATGGCGCCCCCTCGATCGCGGCGATGCTACTCCGGGCCGCTGACCGCCCGCCCGCCGACCGCCTCGCGCCCGCCTAGCGGCCAAAGCGCATCCGCACCGCCACCTCGTCGCCGAGCCCGACGCCCTCGGCCCGCTGCACGGCGACCTTGAGCGGCAGCAGGTAGCGGCCCTCGCGCGGGAAGAGCGAGGTCGTGAACGTCGTGCCGCCGACCGTGGCCTCGACCGGGATCGCGCCCCAGCCGTAGGTGAGCTCGCGCGCGCTGTCGTGGATGAGCTCCGACTCGTCGGGCGGGACGGGCACGAAGACGAAGGGCGCCGGACCGCGCCACTCGATCGCGGTCGCCGAGAACTCGAGCTCCATGCGGGCACGCTAGCGCCGCACGCCGACGCGGGGGAGGGCCGAGCCCGGCCGGTAGCCTGGACCCCATGCCCAGAAGCGCCGCCGTCTCCATCGCCGCCGTCGTCGGGGCCCTCGTGCTCATCGTCGGCGTCGCCCTGCTCGTCGTGCGGCCGTGGGAGTCGCCGACCGCCGCGTCCGCGCCCGCGCCCGGCTCGAGCGCCGCATCCGCCGAGCTCGTCGACGACTCGACCCACCTGCTCTCGGACGCGGGCGAGGGCGCGCCGGTCGTGGTCGAGTTCTTCGACTACGAGTGCCCCGCGTGCGGGCAGTTCGCGCCGATCGTCGACGACCTCGTCGAGCGCCACGGCGACGAGGTGACGTTCGCGGTGCGCTACTTCCCGCTCCCGAGCCACCCGAACGCGATCCCAGCGGCCGTCGCCGCCGAGGCGGCCGCGCAGCAGGGCGCGTTCGCCGAGATGCACGCGCTGCTGTTCGAGCGCCAGTCGGAGTGGGCGGGCGCCGACGGCGCTGAGGCGACGTTCCGCGGCTACGCGGAGGAGCTCGGACTCGACCTCGAGGCGTTCGACGAGGCGGTCGCGGCCGACGCGACGCTCGACCGCGTCGCGCTCGACGCGAACGCCGGCATCGCGCTCGGCGTGCCGTCGACGCCCACCTTCTACGTCGACGGCGAGCAGCTGCAGCTGCGCGACTACGGCGACCTCGAGGCCGCGATCGAGGCGGCGCTCGCCGAGTAGCCCGCCCGCGGCTCAGGCGGGCCGCAGCCGCAGGGTGTGCGCGTGCCCCACGACCGTCGCGACGATCGGCGGCTCGAAGCGCGCGTACTTGCGCCGGTACTCGTCGTCGATCGCGCGCTGGTCGAGGCCCGAGCCGTCGTCGATCTCGACGTCCTGCTCCACGTCGCCGCAGCGGATGCGGCCCGCGCCGCGCTCGAGCGCCCGGCGGTACCAGCCGTTCTGCGCGCCGTAGGCGGAGCGCACGACCACCTCGCCGCCGATCGCGACCGCCCAGATCGTGATCGCGGGGCTCAGGCTGCCGTCGGCGCGCCGGGAGGAGAGGTGCAGCTCCTCGGTCATGCCGATCGCGGCGAGGTCCTCCGGGTCCCACGGCGCGCTCATGCCGCCATCCTCGCGCAGTGGCAGGATGAGCGCCATGCTCGAGCGGCGAGGCGCAGCGGCGGTCGCGGGCCTCGTCGCGCTGGTCGCGGTCGCGGGCTGCGCGGGCACGCCGGGGCCGGCGCCGAGCCCGGTGCCGGCGGCCGACGCGAGCGTCGTGCTCGAGGTCGTGCAGCTGCGCGGCGACGTCGCGAGCGGCCACATCGAGCTGCGCGTGACGAACGAGGGGGAGGCCGCGCTCGAGGTCGCGCGCGCCGTCTACGAGTCGAGCCGGTGGAGCGCGCCGATGGAGCGCGCCGAGAGCGACGCGGTGCCGCCCGGCGCCTCGCGCAACCTGCGGCTGCAGCTGCCCGAGCCGACGTGCGACGAGGGGCCGCTCGAGCACCGCGCGATGCTCGAGCTCGCCGACGGCCGGGCGGTCGAGGGCGCGCCCGGCGACCCGCTCGGCCAGCTCGAGTCGATCGACGACGCCGCGTGCGCGCTGCGCGCGTTCGAGCGCGAGGTCGCGAGCGTGCGCTGGCTCGATCCGGTGATCCCGGCGGATGGGTCGGGCCCGGCGACCGTGCGGCTCGAGCTCGACCCCGTGGCGGGGGAGGGCGCCGCGGGCGGCACCGTCGTCGAGGTCGGCCCGACGGTCCTGCTCGCGCCCGTCGACGCATCCGGGAACCGCATCGAGTCGCTCCCCGTCGGCATCGCGCTCGAGCCGGGCGGCGGGGCGTCGGTCGTCGAGGTGCCCCTCACGCCCGGGCGCTGCGACGCGCACGCGATCGCGGAGGACAAGCAGGGCACGATCTTCCGCGTCCGGGTGAGCATCGGCGGCGCGCCGGCCGAGCTGCTGCTGCCGAGCCCCGACGCGCAGCGCGACGCGCTGCTCGCGTGGGTCGTCGCGCGCTGCGCGCAGCCCTGACGCCGCCGCGCGTCAGCGGGGCGCGCGGCGCAGGTCGATGCGCGAGGTGCCGATCTCGTCGCCCGCCTTCCAGTCGGCCCAGCCCGGCTGATCGGCCATGAACGCCTCGATCTCGTCCTTCGACGCCTCGAGCCGCGGGTCGTGCCGCAAGTAGTGGCGCGTCTCGCGCGCGACGAGCCCCGAGAGGATGAGCAGGCCGATGAGGTTGGGCAGCGCCATGAGGCCGTTCGCGATGTCGGAGAAGGTCCACACGAGCGAGAGCTCGGTCGTGCAGCCGACGAAGACGACGAGCGAGAACAGCACGCGGAAGGGCATGACGAGCCGGCGGCCGAAGAGCCGCTCGACGTTGCGCTCGCCGTAGTACGACCAGCCGAGGATCGTCGAGTAGGCGAACATCACGAGCCCGATCGTCACGACCCAGTGGCCCCAGTCGCCCGGGAGGCCGGTCGAGAACGCCTCGCCGGTCATGAGCGCGGCGCTGATCTGCTCGCCCGCCTCGTCGACGTCGTCCCACACGCCGGTCACGACGATCGTGAGCCCCGTGATGCTCACGACGATGAGCGTGTCGATGAAGGTCTGCGTCATCGAGACGAGGCCCTGCCGCACGGGGTGCGTCGTGCGGGCCGCGGCGGCGGCGATCGCGGCCGAGCCGAGGCCCGACTCGTTCGAGAACAGGCCGCGCGCGACGCCCATCTGCACCGCGATGATGAGCGCCGAGCCCGCGAAGCCGCCGATCGCGGCCGTGCCGGTGAACGCATCCGTGAACACCTGCGCGAGCGCGGCGGGCAGCGCCGTGACGTTCGCGCCGAGGATCCAGAGGCCGCCGAGCACGTAGAAGACGATCATGACCGGCACGAAGCCGGCCGTGACGCGGCCGATCGACTTGATGCCGCCGACGAGCACGACGAGCGTGAGCGCCGCGAGCACGATGCCCGTCGCCCACGTCGGGACGCCCCAGCTGAACTCGACGTTCGAGGCGATCGAGTTGCCCTGCGTCATGTTGCCGATGCCGAAGCACGCGACGACGGTGAAGATCGCGAACGAGACGGCGAGCACGCGGCCGAGCGGGCCGGGGATGCCGCGCCGCAGGTAGTGCTGCGGGCCGCCCGACTTCTCGCCCGCCTCGTCGGTCGTGCGGAAGCGCACCGCGAGGTAGGCCTCGGTGTACTTCGAGGCCATGCCGACGAGGCCCGTGACCCACATCCAGAAGAGGGCGCCGGGGCCGCCGATGCCGATCGCGGTCGCGACGCCGACGATGTTGCCGGTGCCGACGGTCGCGGCGAGCGCGGTCGTGAGCGCCTGGAACTGCGAGATGTCGCCCTCGGCGCCGTCGTCCTTGCGGCGCAGGAGCCCGAGGCGCAGGCCCGCGCCGAGCTTGAGGAACTGCAGCCCGCCGAGCCGGATCGTCAGGTAGAGGCCGGTGCCGACGAGCAGCGGGATGAGCAGGAACGGCCCCCAGATGATGCCGCTCAGGCTGTCGAGGACGGCTTGCAGCGGCGTCAGGTCCATCGTCGGTCGGTCTCCTCGCGGGTCTCGTCGTGCGTAGGGTGCAAACCTACCTCCGCGCGCGACGTGCCCCGCGCATCCGTCAGCGCGTCGGGGTCGGCCGCACGGTGAGCGTCTGCGACGCGTGGCCGACGTGCCCGCGCTCGTCGTGCAGCGCGGTGTGCGTCTCGCCCTGACCGGTCGGGCCGAAGGCGACGCGCGTGTCGAAGCCGACCCACGGGCCCTCCGGCTCGCGGTGGAGGTGGATCGTCAGGTCGAGGTTGGGGAACATCCACGCGTCGGGCCGCTCGCGCACCGCGATGCCGTTCGCGCCGTCGACGAGCCCGATCCAGCGCGCGAGGGCGCTCGCCTCCTCGCCCTCGACGAGCGGATGCGTCGTGCGCTTCCACGCGCGGTTGCGGCCGGGCGCGCCGTCGCCCGCGACGCGCAGCTCGACCGAGCGCACGTAGCCGCCGCCCCACTCGGCCGCGAACGCCGACGGGCGCATCGCCTCGGGCGCGGGGAGCGGCTCGGCCTCGCCGCCCGCGACCGCGCGCGTGTCGACCTCGACGCTGTGCCACGCGCGGGCGATCGCGACGTCGCGACCGGCGATGGATGCGGTGGCCTCGGTGAGCTCGATCGTGCGGCCCGGGCGGCGGGTCTCGACCCGCACCGCGACGTCCTCGAGCGCGAGGAAGCCCAGGATGTCGAAGGCGATGCGGCCGAGCCGCAGCGACGCGGCCCCGACGTCGGCGCGGTGGCGCTCGACCGCGTGGGTGAGGAGGCCCGCGAGCGGCGCGAAGTGGATCTCGCCCTCCTGCCACGCGCCGACCGCGTGCTCGGTGGGTCGGTAGTGGCCGTCGCCGAGCGCGACGAAGTAGGCATCGCTGGGCTGCATGCCTCCGACGCTAGCCGCTACGCGCCCTGCGGCGGGTGCAGCAGCAGGTCGGCGAGGTCGTCGAGGTAGCGCTCGAGCGGCACGGGCGCGTCAGCGCCCCAGCGCACGAGCGCCTCGCCGTCCTCGACGAAGAGCGGTCCGGGGCCCCCGATGAGCGACTCGTCGATCGGGATGCGGCGGACGCCGTGGTTCACCGTCTCGCCCATCGGGAAGCGGCCCTGGAGCGCGGCCGCGCGGTAGGCGCGGCGCTGCTCGACGGAGGCGGAGTGGAACTGCGGGCGGCCGGGCTCGGCCACGCGCGTCGAGATGCCGGTCTGCCACGCCGAGCCGTCGCGCTCGACGAGCAGCGCGCCGAGCCGCCACGCGCGGCCGAGCGAGCGCATCGTGGGCCGCCGCGGGATGCCGAGCAGCGGCTTCGGCTCGACGTGCTCCGCGAGCGCCTCGTCTCGAGCGCCGGCCTCGGCGAGCCGCTCGGCCATCGCGCCCAGCAGCGCGCGAGCGCGCTCCACGGCGGCGAGGTCGGCATCGGTCGGCACGCGGGCATCGTATGCGCTCTCGTCTGGCACGATGGAGCGCATGACCGCCGAGAGCGCCCGGGTGCCCGCCGCCGCCCCCGACCGAGACGCCGCCGCGGCGATGTGGGCCGCCTACGCCGAGGCGCACCCCGAGGCGGTCGCGGGCACGCCCGATCACACCGTGGAGGGCTTCGGCGACTCGGCCGAGCTCGCCGACGCGCTCCTCGCGCTCGTGCTCGAGGGCGGCAAGCGCGCGACCTCCGAGCTCGTCGCTGAGTTCGTCGCGGCGGGGGAGCAGCTGCCGCGCGTCGGCTCCCACTGGATCGCGTGCGACGGTGCCGGCCGGCCGCGCGCGATCCTGCGGAGCGTCGAGCTGCGCATCGGGCCGTTCGGCAGCGCCGACGCCGCCTTCGCGGCCGACGAGGGTGAGGACGACCGCTCGCTCGAGTCGTGGCAGCGCGAGCACCGCCGATACTGGACGCGCACCGCCGCCGCGCGCGGCGCGACGTGGTCGGAGGACGACGAGATCGTCTTCGAGCGCTTCGCGGTCGTCTGGCCGCCGGAGCTCGCCGACGCCACCCCGTTGGTCGAGCAGCCGGCGCAGCGCGCGCACCACCCGTTGGTCGAGTAGCCGGCGCAGCCGGCGCATCGAGACCAGCGATCACCTCGATGCGGCCCTCCGGGCCTCCTCGATGAGCAGGGGCGGGCTCAGAGGCGCACGACGCCGGACTCGCCCATGTCGGGCTGCTCGTCGCTCACGATGCCCTTCACGAGCTGCACCGCGACGGCGACCGCGCCGGGGGAGTCCCAGTACTCGGCGCTCGACGCCGTGATCTCGAGCAGGCCGTTGTCGGGGTCCTCCGGCTTCCCGCTCATGAACGCATCCGCCGACGCATCCCACAGCTGGCGCAGCTTCTCGCGGTCGTCGACGAAGCGCGCCGTGCCGGCGAGCGACACCCAGCCGCCCTTGCCCGCGTAGTGCACGTTGACGCGCGGGTCGGCGGCGATCGCGGCGACCTTCTCGGTCGAGCGTTCGGTCAGGAACCAGACCGTGTGCGGGTGCTCGAAGTCCTGCGTGCCCATCGGCACGGAGACGAGGTCGCCCTGCTGCGAGACGTACGCGAGCGACGCGACCTTCGTCGAGCGCATGATGTCGGTGATGGTCTTGAGCTGATCGGTGTGATCGGTCATGCCCTCACGCTCGCATCGGGCCCTGGACGCGGCCTGGACTCAGGCTGAGTGGCCTAGGGTCGCGGCATGATCACGTTCGAGGACCGCATCCCGACCGCGGCGGAGCAGCGCGCGGTCGCCGAGGCGGTCGGCTGGCTCGACCACTTCGACTGGGCGACGATCGACCGCTCGCTCGAGCGCTCGCTCCACGGCGTCGTCGTGCGCGACGGCGACCGCCCGGTCGGCGTCGGCCGGCTCGTCGGCGACGGCGTGCGCTACTGGTACGTGCAGGACGTCATGGTCGACCCGGATGCGTCGGAGCAGGGCATCGGCACGCGGATCGTCGAGCGGCTGCTCGACCACGTGCGCGCCGAGGCGCCGGCCGAGGCGGTCGTCGGCCTGTTCTCGAGCCCCGAGGCGGTGTCGGTCTACGAGGAGCTCGGCTTCGCCGCCGCGACGGGCGACCCGCTCGGGATGACGCTCGACCTGCCCGGCCCGGACGCCGCGTGAGGCGCCGGCGCGCGCACCGCGTCGACGTCGGCGACCTCGCGTTCCGGCTGACGGCGGATGCGTGGGCACCCGACCGGACGCTGCCGACGGTCGTGCTCGTGCACGGCATCGGCGTCTCGCGGCGCTACTTCGCGCGGCTGCACGGCGTGCTCGCCGCTCGTGCGCGCGTCGTGTCGGTCGACCTGCCCGGCTTCGGCGGGATGCCGAAGCCCGATCGCGACGTCGACGTGCCGACGATGGCCCGAGCGCTCGGCGAGGCGCTCGACTCGCTCGGCACCGGCCCGATCGTGCTCGTCGGCCACTCGATGGGCGCGCAGTGGGTCGTCGAGCTCGCGCTGCAGCGGCCCGAGCTCGTCTCGCTCGTCGTGGCGATCGGCCCCGTCGCCGATCACCGGCACCGCACGCCGACCGCGCAGGCGAGGGCGCTGCTCGTCGACGGGCTCCGCGAGCCGCCGAGCGGCAACGCCGTCATCCTGAGCGACTACGTGCGCGCGGGGCCCGCGTGGTACCTCGTGCAGCTGCGGCACATGATCGGCTACCCGCTCGAGCGGGCGGTCGAGCGGCTCGAGGTGCCGCTGCTCGTCGTGCGAGGCGAGCGCGACCCGATCGCGGGGCTGCGCTGGAGCCGCGAGCTGCGCGATCGCGCGCCGCGAGCCCGGCTCGTGCACGTGCCCGGGCATCCGCATGCCGTGCAGCACACCGCGCCTCGAGCGGTCGCGTCGGCGATCCTGGCGCACACGGCCTGACGCGCGCCCGGGCGTCCGCTCCGCTCCTCGCGACCTCGCGGACGGGCGCGGCGCTACGGCCGGATGCCGTTGCCGTTGCCGTTGCCGCTGTTGCCGTTCCCGTTCCCGTTGCCGCTGTTGCCGTTGCCGGGGTTGCCGTTGCCGGCGTTCCCATTGCCATTGCCATTGCCGTTGCCGTTGCCGTTGCCGTTGCCGTTGCCGTTGCCGGGGCCATCGTCCACGGGCGTCACGACGACCGCCGGCTCCGGCTCCACGACCGGCTCCTGGGCAGGCTCCGCGACCTGCTCGGGCTCGGTGAGCGCGGGCTCGGCGACGCCGGGATCGGGCACGAGCCCGGGGAGGTCGGCGAGCTCGATCTCGACAGGGGACTTCGCCGTCGAGCTCGGCTGCTGCGAGAGCACCGGGATCGCCACGAGCGCTCCGGCGGCCACGAGGCCCGCGGCGAGCACGAGCCCGCGCTTGCGCCTGCGTCGTCGCGGCGGGGCCACCGCGGTGCGGGCGGTCGTCACGGCCGCCTCCGCGGTCAAGCGCTGCGTCGCATCGGCAGCTGCGGCGCTCGAGGCGGCGGTCGCCCCGGCTGCGATCGCGCCCGACGCGCCGAGCGCGGCAGCCGCGGCAGCGGTCGTCGCTGCCGTCGCGTCGGCGCTCGCCTCCGGCGCGGAGAGCCGCTCGAGCACGGCCGCCGCGCTCGGCCGCTGCGCCGGGTCTCGCGTCGTCATCGCGGTCAGCAGCGACTTCCAGCGGTAGCCGAGCTCGCCGGGGATCTCGGGGTCGCGCGCGAGGCGCGCGCTGAGCGACTCGACGAGCGAGCCGGGGTACTCGCGCCGACCGGTGAGCGCCTCGAGCAGCACGAGGCCGAGGGAGTAGATGTCGGAGGCGGCGTCGACGCGCGTGCCGGTCGCCTGCTCGGGGCTCAGGTACGCCGCGGTGCCGAGCACGGTGCCCGTCGCCGTGAGCCGCTCGCCGCCGACGAGCGCGGCGATGCCGAAGTCGGCGAGCTTCGCGTCGAACGCCCCGCGGTGCAGCGGAGCGGGGGAGAGGAGCACGTTCGCGGGCTTGACGTCGCGGTGCACGATGCCGTGCGCGTGCACGACCGCGAGCGCCTCTGCGAGGTCGCGCGCGAGCCGCTCGACGTCGGCCGGCGGCAGCGGCCCCTCGTCGAGCCGCTGCGCGAGGCTCGGCCCCTCGACGAGCTCCATCACGAGGAACGAGACAGGCAGCCCGTCGACGAGCGCCTTGCCCGCATCGAAGAGCGTCACGAGCGAGCGGTGGTGCAGCGAGGCGAGCAGCTCGATCTCGGCCCGTTCGCGGCGCTCGGCCGCGTCGTCGCCGACCGGGCGCACGACGGCCTTGACCGCGACCGTCCGCCCAAGCAGCTCGTCGGTCGCTCGGTGCACGGCCGCGGTGCCGCCCGAGCCCAGCATCGGCCCGATGCGGTAGCGCTCGGCGAGCAGCCGCCCCGGCGCGAGCGGATCGGCTCCTGTCGCGATCATCGCGTCCCCCTGTCCGCGAGGGACGCTACGCGGGCAACCCGAGCATCCCCTCCACGTCAGCGCGGCGTCTCGACGAGCCGCACATCGCGCAGCTGCCCGTCGTCGGCCGTCGCGGTCATGACGGTGCCGACCGGCTGGCGGCGCCGGTCGGTCGGGGAGCCCGGGTTGAGCAGCCGCACGCCTCCGGGCGTGACCGAGTCCCACGGGATGTGCGAGTGGCCGAAGACGAGCACGTCGCACGGCTCGGCGGAACCCGGTCCGAAGCGCTCGTCGCAGCGGCGCTCGCGCCCGGCGGCCGCCCCGGTCTCGTGCATGACCGCGATGCGGACGCCGTCGAGCTCCACGCGCGCCTCGCCGCCGAGCCGCGCCCACAGCGCCGGCCCGTCGTTGTTGCCCGCGACGCCGATCAGCCGCCGGGCGCGCGACTCGAGCTCGTCGAGGAACGACTCCGCGACCCAGTCGCCCGCGTGGACGACCGCATCCGCCTCGTCGACGAGCCGCCACACCTGCTCCTGCAGCGCCTTCGCGCGCTTCGGCAGGTGCGTGTCGCTGAGGAGCAGCAGGCGGGTCGTCACCGCGCCATCCTCGCGCACCGCCCCGCGGGAAGCGCTCAGGTGACCTCGATCTCGGCGCGCATCGTGCCGGCGTGCGGGTCGCACACGATCTCGTAGGTGCCGGGCTCGAGCGTCACCTCGACGGTCGACTCGTCGGAGCCCGCGACCTCGGTCGCGACGTCGACGCCGGGTCCGCGCAAGCGGAAGTTGTGCATGCTCGAGCCGTCGGCGAACGTGAGCGCGTAGGTGCCGGCCGGGAGCGACTCGACCGGGGCTCCGGATGCGTCGAGCAGCGCGATCGCGTAGGCCTCGGGGTCGTCGTCGGTGCCGACGACGCCGGTGAGCGGCGTCGCCTCCGCGGGCGCCCCGCTCCCGGGCGATGGCTCCGCCCCCGGCGCGGGCGTCGAGGCGGCAGGCGCTTCAGTGGCCGGGCCCTCCGCGCCGGGGCTCTGCGCGCCGGCGCTCTCGGCCGTCGGCTCGGCAGAGCCGCCCGCGCACCCGGCGAGCGCGAGCGCGACCGCGCTCGTGAGCGCGACGACGACGTTCCGGGGGTGACGCATCCGATCTCCGTCCTCGACCACGGGTCTCTCGCGAGGAGTCTCGCACCGCCGACGTCCGGCGGGAAGTGCCCGATCAGTCGTCGTGGCGCGGGGTGACCTGCGCGTCGTCCCAGCCGAGCTGCGGGGTCTCGCACGTGTCGCGGAAGACGATCTGCGACGGCAGGCGGCGCTCGGAGCTCGTCCAGTCGATGCGGGGGCGGCGGCGCTCCTCGGGCACGTAGCCGAGCCGGTAGACGGCCATGAGCTCGAGGTCGTCGGGCACGCGGAAGAGCTCGACGAGCTGCTCCCACTGCCCGGGCACCTCCATCGGGAACGAGACGAACTGGATGCCCATGCCGAGCTCGACGGTCGTGAGCCAGAGGTTCTCCATCGCGGCGCCCATGCTGAAGAGCGAGTAGAAGGAGGAGAGCTCGCCCGGCCGGTGCTCGGCGCGGTCGAGCATGACCGCGAGCATGAGCGGAGACCCGGCGACGAGCTTGCGGTTCTCCTCGCCGAGGGTCTGCGGCACGCGCATGGCGTTCATGAGCCGCTGGCCCCCGGCGGTGAAGACCTGGCTCGTGAAGGGCCGCAGCGGCGCGGGCAGCTTGTCGAAGAGCATGCCGTCGCGGCGCTCGTCCATCTCGCGCTGCGAGAAGCGGAAGTAGCGCTTGTAGCGCTCGAAGAACGTGCCGTTCGACATCGCCTCGGTCATGCTCGCGCCGCTGATCGCCGCGACCTTCTCGATCGTCGCGCGGTCCTCCGTGATGACGAACCGCCACGGCTGGCTGTTGAGCTGCGAGGGCGCGCGGCCGGCCATCTCGATCAGGAGGCGCTGGTGCTCCTCCTTGACGGGGTCGGGCAGGAACGCGCCGTTCGTCGTGCGGCGGCGGCGGATGGCGTCGATGAGCTCCACGATGCTCCTATCGGGGTCGGCGGACGATGGCGGCGATGAGCCACGGGGCGGCGGTGAGGGCGACGAGCGGATGCTTGCGCGAGCGCGTCGAGACGCGGGGGAGCGCGGCGAGCGGCACGAGCGCCGCGGCCGCGAGCGCGGCGCGCGTGCCGTCGTGCTCGCGTGCGAGGCTCACGGCGACCGTCGCGGAGGTGAGCGTGACGGCGGCGATGTAGCCGACGTGATGGACCCAGCGATTGCGCTCGTTGCGCCAGAGCCCCGTCGCGAGGCCGACGCCGAGCATCGCCGTGGAGCCGTAGACGGCGCTGGCGGCGGTCGCGAGCGAGCGGGCGGCGCTCACGCGGCGCGCTCCCGCTCGAGCCGGCGGAGGCGCAGCCGCGCCCAGTCCTGCGCGCGCCGGCCGTCGCCGCTCGCGAGCGCCCGACCCGCGATCGCGAGCACGACGCGCGTGAGCGTCACGACGGGCAAGGGGGAGCGGCGCACGCCGAGCAGCTGCCGGTAGCGGCGGGGAAGCGTCGCGACGGCGCCCGCGAACAGCAGCCGGTAGCCGATGCCCGCGACGCCCCGGACGGGCGGGCGGCGCAGGAAGGCGACGACCTCGCGCACGCGCTCGTCGCTGCGGAGCTCGCCGCGCTCGAGGTAGCCGTCGATGCGGCGGCGCAGCTCGGCGGCCGTGCTCGGCGGATCGTCGACGCGCATGAGCCGCCCGGCGGTCGCCCACTCGGCCACGTACGCATCGGGGCCGCCCGGGATCCGGCCGCCGTCAGGCATCCGCTCGCCCCAGGTCTCCTGGCACGTGAGGAACGCGTCGGCGAAGGCGAGGTGCACCCAGTCGGCGAGCCCCGGGTCGGCGGCGCTGTAGGAGCGCGCGGCGCCGCGGCCGTCGACGTAGGCGCCCTGCACGCGGGCGTGGAAGCGGCCGACGCGCGCCGTCTCGCGCTCGGCCTGCGCCGTCGAGCCGTAGGTGAGGCAGACGACCCAGCGGACGGTGCCCGCGAGCCGGCCGAGCGGATCCTGGCGGTAGGTCGAGTGCTCGTGCACGCCGGCCATCGCGCCGGGGTGGAGCGCCTGCAGCAGCAGGGCGCGGATGCCGGCGACGAGCGTCGCCATGCTGCCGTGCACCGTCCAGGCGGCGCCGTCCTCGGCGAAGTGGCCCGCGTCGTCGCCCTCGGCGAGCTCGCGGATCCAGGCGGGGGAGCCCTCGGGGTCGCCGGCGAGCGCTTCGAGCAGTCGCGCGCGCAGCCTCATCGCCATGGCGTCAGCATGCCAGCCGACGCTGTGGAAGCCGCGAGGCCGAGGGTCAGTCGGCGCGGCCGAGCGCCGTCATGACGAACGCCCCCGCGATGCCGACGAACGCGAGCGCCGTCACGAGGCTCGAGGCGATGATGAAGAGGTTCATCGGGTCGTCGAGCGGGATGCCCGCGTCGTGGGCGGCGGCGGAGGCGGCGACGAGGAGCTGCATGCCGCCATCGTAGCCGTGGCGACCTGGACTGCGGCCCGCGGCGGCCAGCGGGGGCGGCTCTCGCGAGATGTAGACTGTTGATCTACAATTGCCGCATGAAGACCGTCTCGGTCCGGGAGCTCCGCCAGAATCCCGCGCAGATGCTGCGCGACGTCGAGGCGGGGGAGAGCTACACGATCACGTCGTACAACCGACCGATCGCCCGGGTGGAGCCGGTCGCGTCGTCGACCCAGGTCATCCCGCCGAAGCGCACCGGTCGCCCGGCGCTCGAGTCCTTGCCGCGCCACGAGCTGCGGACAGCCGCATCGATCGACGAGCTGCTGGACGACCTGCGGGGGGAGTGATGGCGACGTTCTACGTCGACGCCTCCATCGCCGGTCGAGCGATGCTGCGGCACTCGACGAGGGCGGTTGCCTGGTTCGTGGACGCGGCGGAGTCGGACGAGCTCGTGTCGTCCCGGCTGCTCAAGACGGAGCTCACGCGCCTCGCGCGCCGCGAGGGCATCCCGTTCGCCGAGCGCGACGAGGTGCTCGACTTCGTCGGCGTGATCCCGATGGATCACGCTGTGCTGATCGAGGCGGAGGCGATCGTGCCGCACGTGCGCACCCTCGACGCGATCCACCTCGGCACCGCTCTGCGATCCGGCATCGAAGACCTCGTGGTCGTCTCGCATGACGCCCGGATGCTCGACGTCGCCGCCGAGCTCGGCCTCGCGACGCTCGATCCCTGTGCAGGCGAGTGAGTCGAACCGGCGACCGGGACGATGGCGGAGGGGAGGCGGGAGCGGTGCAGTGCTTCCTCGACTGGATATCGGGGATATCAACCCAGGTCGTGAACCTGAGCACAGAGTCGCCTTGAGCAGTCCGCACCGGTCGTCATGCGCTACCGCCGCGGCCTTATGGCCACGAAGGGCTCACAGGTATCGGCATACGTCCTTGGACTGGCATTCGGAGGGGTTGGCTTGTGCGGCGTCGTCTCGGAGGTGGGCGACGTTGGTGCGGAGCGCTTGTAGGTCGGCGATCTGCTGGTCGAGGGCAGTGAGGCGGATGTCGAGGAGCTCCTTGACGTGGTGGCACGGGGCGGTCCCGGCATCTCGAATATCGAGCACCTCGCGGACCTGAGCGAGTGTGAGTCCGGTGGCGCGCCCTCGCCGGATGAAATCCAGCCTGGCGATGGCATCCTGGTCGTAGTCGCGGTATCCGCTGACGGTCCGTTCGGGGGGCGGCAGCAGTCCGCTGTCCTCGTAGAACCGCAGGGTCTTGGTGGTCGTGCCAGTGGCCTCGGCGAGTTCACCGATTCGCATGGCGGTCTCCGCTCTCGGTACTTGACCTTCTACTGCACTGGAAGGTCCATGGTGGGTGATGGATGGGCGAATACCAAACCGGAGGAGCTTGAGATGAGCGCGGAGTACGACGTTGACCTGGCCGTAATCGGGTCGGGAGGAGCCGCGATGGCAGCAGGTATCGCGGCCCGCAAGGCGGGCGCCGAGGTCGTACTGATCGAGCGCGGCGCTCTGGGCGGGACCTGTGTCAACGTCGGCTGTATTCCGTCCAAGACCCTGCTGGCCGCTGCCGGGACACGGCACAGTGCGCTAACCAACCCGTTCGACGGCGTTCCCACCTCCGCGGACGGCGTGGACCTGGACGCCTTGGTGGCGCAGAAAGCTGAGTTGATCGACCGACTCAAGCAGCACAAGTACACCGAGGTCGCTGACGCGTGGGGGTTCCCGCTGATCTCAGGTGAGGCTCGCTTCGCCGACAAGGACACGGTGGAGGTCGACGGGAAGCCGCTGCGGGCACGGTCCTACGTGATCGCGACCGGTTCGCAGCCCACGGTGCGCGGCATCGACGGGATCGAGGATGTGGAGTACTTGACGTCGACGACTGCGATGGAACTGACCGAGGTGCCCGAGTCGCTGGTGATCATCGGTGGCGGCTATGTCGGGATGGAGCAGGCCCAGCTGTTCGCGCACCTCGGCGCTCGCGTGACTGTGATCGGGCGCCTGGCGTCGCGCGCAGAGCCGGAGTTGCGCGAGGTCATGGCCGGTGTGTTCGCCGATGACGGTATCGCCGTGATCGCCGAACACGCGACCGGTGTCGAGACCGCCGAGGAAGGCGGCGTCAGAGTGATCACCGCGTCCGGGAACCAGGTGACTGCGGAGCGACTGTTGGTGGCGACCGGCAGGCACTCCGACACCATCGCGTTGGATCTCGCGGCAGCGGGCGTCGACACCGACGCCCGGGGCTTCGTCGTGATCGACGAACACCAGGCCACGTCCAACCCGCGGGTGTATGCAGCGGGCGACGTTGCGGGCACTCCGCAGTATGTGTACGTCGCCGCCGCCTCTGGACGGGTCGCTGCCGTCAACGCACTCGGCGACGGTGGGGCAAAGCGTGAGACGGTGGACTACACCGGCCTGCCGGCGGTGATGTTCACCCGCCCACAGTTGGCCTCGGCAGGGCTCACTGAGAAAGAAGCGCTTGAGCAAGGCCACCCGTGTGCCTGCCGCACTTTGGCGTTGGAGGACGTGCCGAGAGCACTGGTGAACCGCGACACTCGCGGCGCGCTGAAACTGGTCGCCGACGCACGCACCGGCAAGGTCCTAGGCGTCCACGCGGTCGCTGACGGAGCGGGCGAGATCATGCTCGCCGCCACTTACGCGATCAAGGCCGAGATGACCGTCGACGACCTCGCCGACACCTGGGCTCCCTACTTGACCATGGCCGAGAGCCTGCGGATCGCCGCCGGGCTGTTCCGCAACGAACTACCCACCTCCTGCTGTGCCTGACCCGACCCGGGCCGCACCGGCCGGGCCGTAGGACGCCGGGTTGGTGCATTGTCTGCATCACCTATGAGCGGTGAGCGCTCGTTAAGAGTTCACCACGCACGGAAAACGCCCGGTCAGGCGCGAGTTTCCGCCAGGGCGCGTCGTGGGCGTGAAGTGATACCAACGTGCGAGTGGGGGTACTGCCCACCTTGACTGGATATCGGGGATATCGACTCACGTCGTGAGCTGCCGCGCTCGGACTCGGCCGAGCGCGGCACAGCCAGGTCCTGAGGATTAGGACCGCATGGGTTTGCCCTTGAAGGCGAGGGCGATGCAGAGCGTCAGGCCGCCGAACACGAACACGTCTGCGACGTTTCCGATGAACCAATCGGCGTAGGCGATGAAGTCCACCACGTGGCCTCGGCCGGGACCGGGGTGCCGTACCAGGCGGTCGATGACGTTCCCGAGGCCACCGCCGAGGATGAGGCCAAGGCTCAGCGCCCAGGGTAGCGACGTGGTTCTCCAGGTGAGCCAAGCCGCGAATAGAGTGCCCGCAGCTGCGAGGGCGGTGATGAGCGGTGTCGCGCTGGCGCCGAGCGAGAGTGCCGCACCCGGGTTATAGGTGAGTTGCGTTGCGAGCATGTCGCCCAGCAGTGGATGACGCTCGCCCACAGCGAGGGTCGCCTCTGCCCAGATCTTGCTGAGTTGATCGATCGCCACGGCGGCGAGCGCAGCGAGGTAGCCGAGCAGGGTCACCCTCCACAATCGAGGTGTCGTGTGTGGCGGGGAGGCGCCTCCCGCGGCGACTGCCGGTGCTGCCGCGGGACTTGGCGAGCTGTTGCCAGTCGTCGACATTAGGCCAGTGCCTCGAAGAGGCGGGGGACGACGCCGGATTTGATCAGGATGAACAGGCCGAGGCCGATGAACACGGCGGGCACGAGCCAGTGCTCGATGCGCTCGAGAGTCTCGGTGACGGCCTTGTGCGTGCCGATGACCTTACCGAAGAGGCACCAGACGCTCACCAGAGCGAGGAACACGACGATGGTGATCGTGGTGTCTGCGGGCGAGATGGTTCGGAACACCGGCGTGTAGAGGCTGATGTTGTCCGCCCCATTCGCGATGGTGATCCCGGCGATGCCGAGCAGGCCGAGGCCCTTCATCGTTGACTCGTCAGGATCTGCATCGTCGCGCTCGCGCAGTCCCCGGATGAGTCCGATTACACCGATCAGCAGGGGGAGGAGGCCAAGGAAGCCGACCCACTCGTCCGGGATGATCGTGAGCCCGAGTGCCGCGACAACGCTGATCGCAACGAGGGTTGCGAATCCCAGGTATTGGCCGAGGACGATCTGCC
This sequence comes from Agrococcus sp. TF02-05, assembly GCF_017565345.1. Taxonomy (NCBI): domain Bacteria; kingdom Bacillati; phylum Actinomycetota; class Actinomycetes; order Micrococcales; family Microbacteriaceae; genus Agrococcus; species Agrococcus sp. TF02-05. The sequence goes on from NZ_JAGEKO010000001.1 coordinate 114,816, forward strand.
AGGGTCGAGGCCCGCCGCGGGACGATGCGAGGAAGAGCACGGTGAGTATGACGATGTCGTCGATGTTGGTTGCCGCGAACATGCCGATCGCGGAGGCAATGGTCGCGAGCATCTAGAGGTCCTTCTCCTCGAGATCGCCCAGGACCTCGAAGGGCGATTCGACATCGCCGCGCCATGCCTCGACGCCTTCGCGGATCGCGAGTCCCGCGACAACGAGTGCAGCCACGGAATCTGCCCACATCCAGCCGAAGAGCAGGTTGAGCAACAGGCCGACGAGCACCGTGCCGGACAGGTAGATGCACAGGAGCAATTGCTTGGCGTCCGCCTGCACGCTGCGCGAACCGAGCTCGCGACCGGTGCGGAACTCGAACCAGGCCAGTGCCGGCATGACGAGCAGGCTGAGGCTGGCGATGCCGATGCCGAGCGGGCTGTGATCGACCTCTTCCACCCCGGTCAGCGTGAGCACCGCGTCGATGATGACGTACGCGGCGAGCGCGAAGAACGCGATGCCGATCGCGCGGACGGTCGCCTTCTCCCACCGTTCCGGATCCTTGCGCGTGAACTGCCATGCGACTGCGGCCGCGGAGAGCACCTCGACGATCGAATCGAGCCCGAACCCGATCAGCGCGGCCGAGGAGGCCATCGAGCCCGCCCAGATCGCGACGATCGCCTCAATGAGGTTGTAGGTGATCGTGAAGCCGACGATGAACCGCACTCGGCGATGCAGGGTGGTTCGTCGTGCCTCGGTGAGCGTCTCTGCGCTCATCGGGTCGACTCGCAGCAGCCGGGGACCGGGCACTCCGGATCCAGGCACGGTGCTTGCTCGTCGACAGCCAACGTCACCTCGACCAGCGCGGTCAGTGCCTGGGCGAGGTGTGGGTCGGCGATCTCGTATCGCGTCTGCCGGCCTTCGGGCTCGGCCACGGCGATGCCGCAGTCCCGCAAGCAGGCGAGATGGTTCGACACGTTCGAGCGTGTCAGCTCGAGCTCGCGCGCAAGGACAGCGGGGTAATTCGGTCCCTGTAGCAAGTTCAACAAGATGCGTGAGCGCGTCGGGTCCGCCAGTGCCCGGCCCAGCCGATGCATCACGTCCAGTCGATTCGCAATAGTCAGCATGCACTGACTATACAGCAGATGCTGACCTACGACGCCCGAGGCGCTGGATGACTTGCATTCATGGTGGTGCAAAATTTGCACCAATCAGGAGCGGCGCCCGTCGGCCGGCGTCCGGCCCTGCGCGGAAAACGCCCGGTCAGGAGCGGGTTTTGGTGGGATCTGTTTGCTGAGTTGGGCCTCAGGGAGAGTGGGGCCGGAGCTTCGGTATCAACTCGACTGGATACCGGGGATATCAACCTAGGTCGTGAGCTCCTTCGCGAAGTCCTCTGGTTCTGAGGTCGACGCGCTCCACGCGCATGAACCCTCGACGCGCTATCGACGAGCGGGGGCGATCTCCTCGATCAGGCTGGCGATGCGTCCGCGGATCTCGTCGCGGATGGGGCGCACGTCCTCGATGCCCTGACCCGCGGGGTCGTCGAGCTCCCAGTCCTCGTAGCGCTTCCCCGGGAAGATCGGGCAGGCGTCGCCGCAGCCCATCGTGATGACGACGTCGGACTCGCGCACGGCGTCGACGGTCAGCACCTTCGGCTGCTCCGCGGTGATGTCGATGCCTTCCTCCGCCATCGCGGCGACGGCAACCGGGTTGATCTGGTCAGCAGGCATCGAGCCTGCCGACCGGACGTCGATGCGGCCTTCGCCGAGGCTGCGAAGGTAGCCGGCGGCCATCTGCGAGCGGCCGGCGTTGTGAACGCAGACGAACAGGACGGTGGGCTTGGAATCGGTCATGGGTCTTTCCGTTCAGCGGGTGGGGGAGAGGTCGGTGAGGAGCTGCTGGACGCGGGCTGCGATGTCGTCGCGGATCGCTGCAACGCCCTCGGGGGAGGCAAGGGCGGGGTCGCCCACGGCCCAATCCTCGTAGCGGACGCCGGGAATGACGGGGCACACGTCGCCGCAGCCCATCGTGATGACGACGTCCGCGGCACGGACTGCGTCGTCGGTCAGCGGCTTCGGGAAGGCGGTCGCCGCGGTGGGGGCGTCGATCTCCTCGAGGAGGGGTCGCACGTTCGGGTGGACGTCGGCGGCGGGCGTCGAGCCGGCGGAGCGTGCGACGACGCGACCGCCGGCGTACTGATTGACGAGCGCGGCCGCGAGCTGGGAGCGGCCAGCGTTCGCGACGCACACGAACAGCACCTGCGGCACCGAGCCACCGCGATCGCGCTCGAGGTCGCTCAGGCGCTGCCTGGCGAAGCGCTCCGTCAGCAGCACCAGGTGCGCGGTGACGCGAGCCGTGCGAGCGAGTCCCGTGTAGGACTCTCGGACGATGGATGCGACGACGTCTGCGCTGAGGGCTGGATGAGTGGCGGCGAGGGTGTGGGCGAGGTGGTCGAGCGCCTCGTCGACGTCTGCCAGGCCGCGGTAGCCGTCGCGGACGGCGGGATTCACGGCGGCGGGCGCGAACGAGTCGAGCAGTGTGGTGACGGCGGGCTGGAGTGCGGGGGTGATGCGGTACCAGACCCAGGTGCCGCGACGTTCGGAGGTGACGACGCCGGCGTCCTTGAGAACCTTGAGGTGATGCGAGACGGTCGGTTGCGACACCTCAGCGAGCTCGGCGAGGTCGCACACGCACGACTCGCCGCGTCCGTCGGTGGCGATCGCGGACAGCATCCGCAGCCGCAGCGGGTCGGAGAGCGCCTTCAGCGTCGTCGCGAGCGATCCGGCAGCGGCCTCGCTGATGGCGTGCGTGTCGGCGGCGACGCAGGCGTCCGTGGTGGTGGGAGTGCTCATCGTCGAGTCCTCTCGATGGGCCGCGCGGCCGCGGTGGAATCCGGGTCGGTGGCGGTGGGGTCGGTGCGGAACCAGGATCGGGCGATCCAGAGCGAGACGTAGACGAGGCCCACGAGCACGGGGACCTCGATGAGGGGGCCGACGACGCCTGCCAGCGCTTCGCCGGAGGTCGCGCCGAAGGTGCCGATCGCGACGGCGATCGCGAGCTCGAAGTTGTTGCCGGCGGCGGTGAACGCCAGCGTGGTGGCGCGGGCGTAGCCGAGGCCGAGCAGCTTGCCGGTGACGATGCCGATGGTCCACATGAGCGCGAAGTAGGCCAGCAGCGGCAGCGCGATGCGCACCACGTCGAGCGGCTGCGAGGTGATCGCGTCGCCCTGGAGGGCGAACAGCAGCACGATCGTGAACAGCAGACCGTAGAGCGCCCACGGTCCGACCTTCGGCAGGAATCGGTCCTCGTACCAGGCGCGTCCCCGGCGGCGCTCGCCGATCCACCGCGACGCGAATCCGGCCAGCAGCGGCAGGCCGAGGAAGATCAGCACGTTCAGGGCGATCTCGCCGATCGAGACGTTCAGACCCTGCGAGTCGAGGCCGAGCCAGCCCGGCAGGACGGTCAGGTAGAACCAGCCGAGCAGGGCGAACGCGACGACCTGGAAGGCGGAGTTGATGGCGACGAGCACCGCGGCGGCCTCTCGGTCGCCGCATGCGAGGTCATTCCAGATGACGACCATGGCGATGCAGCGGGCGAGGCCGACGATGATGAGGCCGGTGCGGTACTCGGGCAGGTCCGGCAGGAACGTCCAGGCGAGCGCGAACATGAGCGCAGGCCCGACGATCCAGTTGAGCAGCAGCGATGCCAGCAGCAGCTTCCGGTCGCCGGTGACCGCGGCGACGCGGTCGTAACGGACCTTCGCCAGCACCGGGTACATCATCACCAGCAGGCCGAGCGCGATCGGGATCGAGATCCCGCCGACCTCGAGCGCGGCGAGCACGTCGGACACGCCCGGCAACGCGGAGCCGATGACGAGCCCGGCGACCATGGCCAGGCCGATCCACGCGGGCAGCCAACGGTCGAGCGTAGATAGGCGACGCATCGCGCCCGTCCCGGTCGCGTCGGTCATGCCACGACCGCCTCAGGGGCTGCAGCCGGAGCGTCGGCGTCGAGGGCGGAGAGGTAGTGCTGCGCGTCCTGCGCGGCGGCGCAGCCGGTGCCGGCTGCGGTGATCGCCTGCCGGTAGGTGTGGTCGACGAGGTCGCCGGCGGCGAACACGCCCGGCAGGTTCGTGCGGGTGGAGGGGTGGTCGACGAGCACGTAGCCGTCGGCGTCGACGTCGACCTGGTCGGCGACGAGCTCGGAGCGCGGGTCGTGACCGATCGCGACGAACACGCCGGTCGCGTCGAGTACGCGCTCGGCGCCGGTGACGGTGTCGCGCAGCGTCACGCCCTCGATCTTCGCATCGCCGACGAACCCCGCGATCTCGCTGTTCCAGGCAACCTCGATCTTCGGGTCGGCGAGGGCACGAGCAGCCATGATCGCCGACGCGCGAAAGGTGTCGCGGCGGTGCACGATCGTCACCTTCGACGCGAACCGGGTCAGGAACAGCGCCTCCTCCATCGCCGAATCGCCGCCACCGACGACGACGATCTCTTGCTGGCGGAAGAAGAATCCGTCGCAGGTCGCGCACCACGACAGGCCGTGACCGGTCAGGCGCTCCTCGTCGGCCAGCCCCAGCTTGCGGTAGGCAGACCCCATCGTGAGGATCGCAGTGCGAGCGAGGACCGCCTCGCCAAGCCCCGTCTCGACGCGCTTCACATCGCCCGCCAGATCGACCCGCACCGCGTCGTCGAACACGATGCGCGCACCGAACCGCTCGGCCTGCGCACGCATCGACTCCATCAGGTCAGGGCCCTGGATGCCGTCGACGAAGCCGGGGAAGTTCTCCACCTCGGTCGTCGTCATGAGCGCGCCGCCGGCGGTCACCGACCCGGCCAGCACCACCGGCTCCAGGCCCGCGCGCGCGGCGTACACCGCTGCGGTATAGCCGGCCGGCCCCGATCCGATGATCACGACATCCATGATCTGATTCGACATGCCTCTATATTGAGGTTCGTCGAATTAGCGCGCAAGTCGCGCCGGATGAACATCAGGTGACGGGGCGCGCGCCGATCTGGACCAGGGCGGGCGCGGGCGCGCAGCATCCGGAGGCGGCAGGCGCGTCGAACGCGCTCGCGCCGCCGCAGACGCCGGTGTCGGGCAGGACGAGCTCGTCGCGGGCTGCAGCCTCATGGTCGCCAGCGATGTGCGCTGCGACGCTGCGGACCTGCTCGTATCCGGTGAGCGCGAGGAACGTCGGGGCGCGACCGTAGGACTTCGCGCCCACGACGAAGAGGTTCGCGTCGGGCTGGGCGAGCTCGGCCGCGCCGGTGGCACCGACCGAGCCGCAGGAGTGGAGGTTCGGGTCGATCGACGCGGCGATCCCGTCGACGGCGTCCAGCGACGAGTCGATCGCCAGTCGCAGCTCAGACAGGATCGACAGGTCGGGGCGGAATCCCGTCAGCGCGAACGCATGGCCGACGTCCTGGATGACGCGTCCGTCCTCGCCGACGATCGCGAGCCCGTCGCCGCTCTGCCGCACCTCAGCGACCCGGAACCCGCTGACGAGGTCGACGCGGTCGGCGTCGACGGCGCGACGCGCCCGCGCGCCCAGCGCTGCCCGCTCGGGCAACTCGTCGCCGATGCCGTCGCCGAACACGTTCGCCGTCGAGCCGCTGCGCAGCAGCCAGGTGATGCGCGTATCGGGTGCGCGTCGCGCGAGGCGATCGAGCTGCAGCAGCGCATGCGTGGCCGAATGGCCGGCGCCGACGACCACGACGTGCTGACTGGCGAACGCCTGAACATCGTCCGGGATCCGGTACGAGATCCGGTCGGCTGCAGCACGCTCGCCGATGGCGGGCACGCCATCCGCGCCCATCGGACCCGGCTGCCCCCACGTGCCGCTCGCGTCGACGACGGCGCGTGCGCTGATGCGCTCCTCGCTGCCGTCTGCGCCGGTGACATGCACGATGAACGGAACCTCCACGCGACCCTGCGAGACGACCTTGTCTCGGCCCTGCTTCGTCACCGCCGTCACCCTCTGGCCGGTGCGCACCCGCTCGCCCAGGGCGGCAGCCAAGGGTGCGAGGTAGCGCTCCACCCACTGCGCACCTGTCGGGTAGGCGCGCTCGGGAGCGACCCACCCAGACCGCTCGAGCAGTCGAACCGCTGCGGCGTCCACGAGCTCATCCCATGCCGAGAACAGCCGAACATGGCCCCACTCGGCCACCGCTGCGCCAGCAGATCCGCCGCGCTCGAGCACCACCGCCTCGACACCCCGCTCCGTCAGATGCGCCGCCATCGCAAGTCCCTGCGGACCCGCACCGATCACGACCACCGGCTGCTCAGCCATCACCACTCCTAGGATCGAAGAACGTCGATGCGATGAGCATGCAGCATCCATCGACGAACGTCAATCAATGTGTCAGGATGGTGCGCGTGACGACCACGACCGCCGCCGACGCGTGCTGCACTCCTGTGGGAGAGGCGGCGATCGATGCCGCCGCCGCTGAGCAGCTCGCAGTGCGCTTCAAGGCGCTCGGTGACCCGACGCGTGTGCGTCTGCTGTCGCTGATCGCTGCGAGCGACGGGGGAGAGGCGTGCATCTGCGACCTCACCGAGCCGGTGGGACTCTCCCAGGGCACGGTCTCGCACCACATGAAGATCCTCGCCGAAGCGGGCTTCGTCACTCGGGATCAGCGCGGGCGCTGGGCGTACTACGCGATCGCACCCGGTGCCCTTGACGCCACTGCGTCGTCCCTCCGCGCACTCTGACGTGACCGCCTCCGTCGACGAGCGCCTCGACTGGCGTCTCGCCGCCCTCGCCGTCGGCCAGGTCATCAGCTGGGGCTAAGCGCCGGTCAGAGGTTGATTCCTTCGTGCCTACCCGGTCGCACGGGGAGGCGTATCGCCACGACGTGAGTACTTCATCCCTCTTTCAATCAGACATAATGTGCATTATCGGCGCTTCGTGGCGTCGGGCGAGAGCGGCCCGACGAGGCGTCAGGACCGCGCGAGCGCTGCGAGCGCGTCGCCCGTGAGGCGCTGCGTCGTCCACTCGTCGAGCGGCTCAGCGCCGATCGAGCGGTAGAAGCCGATCGACGGCTCGTTCCAGTCGAGCACCGTCCACTCGAAGCGCCGGTAGCCTCGCTCGACGCACTCCGCCGCGAGCGCCGCCATGAGCGCTCTGCCGTAGCCGCGGCCGCGCTGCGCCTCGTCGACGTAGAGGTCCTCGAGCCAGATGCCGTGCGTGCCCGTCCAGGTGGAGTACGTGAGGAACCAGATCGCGATGCCGACGATCGCGCCGTAGCGCTCGACGACGTGCGCGAACGCTCGAGGCTCGTCGCCGAAGAGCGTCGCCGTGAGCATCCCCTCGGTGTTCTCCACCGCATCCGGCTCTCGCTCGTAGACCGCGAGCGCGTGGATCATGGCGAGGATGCCCGGCTCGTCGCCGGGCCGTGCGCGGCGCAGCAGCGCACCGTCGGAGAGGCTGCGGGACGTCACCCACGGAGCCTACGGGGTCGCGGCTGTGGCGTTCCCGGCCCACGCCGGTACGCTGTGCGGCCAGGAGGTCGCGATGGAGCGGGCCGAGTCGGACATCAGGGCGTTCGTCGACGCGCACGCCCACGAGCTCGTCGCGCAGCTGGCCGCGTGGGTGCGCATCCCCTCGGTCGCGGACGTCCCCGAGCGCGAGCACCACCTCCGCAGGTCGGCCTCGTGGCTCGCCGGCGAGCTGCGCGCCGTGGGCTTCCCGCTCACGGAGATCTGGAGCGGCGCGGACGGCCCCGCGGTCTACGCCGAGTGGTGCGAGGCTCCGTGCGCGCCGACCGTGCTCGTCTACAGCCACCACGACGTGCGCGCCGTCAAGGACGAGAACTGGGACGAGACGGCGCCCTTCGAGCCGGTCGAGCGCGACGGACGGCTGTACGGGCGCGGCAGCTCGGATGCGAAGGGCCAAGTGCTCGCGCACCTGTGGGGCATCCGGGCGCACCTCGCCGCGAGCGGGCGGGCGGCGCCGGCCGTCAACCTCAAGCTCATCGTCGAGGGCGAGGAGGAATCCGGCTCGGCAGGGCTCGCCGCGATGCTCGACGAGCACCGCGAGCGGCTCTCCGCCGACGTCGTGCTGTTCTCCGACACGCTCCTGTGGCGCGCCGATCACCCGGCGCTCTGCACGAGCATCCGCGGCATGCTCGGCGCGCGCATCGAGGTCTACGGCCCGCTCACCGACATCCACTCCGGCGCGGTCTCGGGGCCGGCGCCGAACCCCGCGATCGAGCTCGGCCGGCTGCTCTCGCTCCTGCACGACGACGAGGGCCGGATCGCGCTCCCGGGCTTCTACGATGACGTCGAGTCCATCCCGGAGCGGCGCCGCGCCGAGCTCGCGGCGCTCCCCTTCGACGAGCGCGACTGGCTCGAGCGCTCGCACACGCGCAGCATCGGCGGCGAGGCGGGCTACACGGTGCTCGAGCGGTTGTGGGAGCGGCCAGCGCTCGAGGTGATCGCCATCGCGGCCGGCGACCCGGTCGGCGTCAAGCGCGCGGCCGTCCCGTCGATGGCGTCGGCCGACCTCAGCATCCGCACCGTCGCCGGGCAGCGCGTCGAGCGGGTCGCGGAGCAGCTCCGCGCCTGGCTCGAGGAGGCGATCGGCGACCGCTTCGAGTGCAGCCTCGAGCTGCAGCAGGAGATCGCATAGGAGAGCTATCGCACGCCCGACTCCCCCGTCGTCGACGCCCTCGCGCGCGCGATGGCGGCGGGCTTCGGCGTCGCGGAGGTCGGTCGGATGGGCAACGCGGGCGGTGGGCCAGCCGAGCTGCTCGCGCGGGCCCTCGAGGTGCCGATCGTCTTCTTCGGCACCGGGCTCGTCGAGGACAACTGGCACGACAGCGACGAGAGCGCGTCGATCGCGATGCTCCTCGCCGGCGCAGCGACGCTCGCCAACCTCTGGGGCGAGCTCGGCCCCGACTGAACCGCTCAAGCGGAGCCGCTCGCCCGTCCGGGTGCGCGCAGCGCGGCTGCGATGGCCCTGCCGCGCTCGGCGATCGCTCCGCCGTCGGCCGGTCGCCCCGGCTCGAAGGGCAGCTCGAGCCGATCCCTGCCGCGGTCGAGGTAGCGCGGGATCACGTGCAGGTGGAAGTGCGGCACCGTCTGCCACGCGGCGGCGCGGCTGCACTGCAGCAGGTTCACGCCGTCGGCGTCGAGCGCCGGGAGCGCCGCCCGGGCGATCCGCTGGGCGGCGAGCACCGCGGCGGCCAGGTCGTCGGATGGGATGTCGAGGAGGTCGGCGCTGTGCCGCTTGGGGATCACGAGCAGGTGCCCGTCAGCACCCGGGTCGGTGTCCATGAAGGCGATCGTCGTCGCGTCCTCCGCGACCGGCTCGCACGGCACCGTGCCGTTGACGATCCCGCAGAAGACGCATCCATCAGCCTGACCGCCGCGCTCCTCGCCCACGGTGGGGATGCTACGCGCCGCCGACCTCTCCGTGCTCGTGCTCGTCGACGTGCTCGATCGCCGCGACCATCCGCTCGAGGAACCCGGCGACGGCCTCGGTCTGCTCGTCGTCCATCGCGTCGATGACGTCGATCATCCGGCGGTGCATCGCGCCGAGCGTGGCCCGGACCTCGGCGTCGGTGTCGCTCGTCGGCACGACGATCGTCGCGCGGCGGTCGTCGGGGTGCGGCTCACGGCGCACGTGACCGCTCTTGACGAGCCGGTCGACGAGCGCGGTCACCGAGGGCGACGCGAGGCCGAGCGCCGCCGCGAGATCGCGCTGCCGCAGCACGTCGCCGCGTCGCTCGGCCCGGAGCAGCAGGCGCAGGGCGAGCAGGTCGGTCTCGCCCATGCCCATCGACGACCGCGTGCGCGCCCGCATCTCTGCTTCCGCCGCGCGGTACCGCCGCAGCAGGTTGAGGACGTCGACGCTCGTCGGCCTGCCGTGCTCCGGGTACCAGTAGCCCGAGCGGGCAGTCCCGCGCTGCTCGATCTGCGTCATCCCGCTCCTCCGCCGGATCCGTCCTGCTTCGTCACCACCATACCGTTCGAACGTGATACATTTCGATCATCGAACTAATGATCGTGACGAAGGAGCAGGACATGACCGACACGCTGACTCGCCCCGAAGCCTCGGCCACCGCTCCCGCGACCCTCGCCGAAGCGGCGCACGCCGTCGGCGGCTCGTCGCGCATCACGTGGGCCTCGCCCGGAACCGGCCTGTGGGTCGCGAGCCGCGGCGGCGTCGAGGGCACGACCTTCCTCGGCTTCGTCGAGGAGACGCTCGAGGAGTACGTCGCCGTCGACGGCGCCGGGCGCTCGCTCGGTCGCTTCAGCGACCTGCGCTCGGCGCAGGCCGCGTTCGCGGCAGGCAGCCCCTCCCCCGCCCTGACGACCGGCCCGATCCCGTGGATCGACGCGGGGGCGCGAGTCGTGGCCCGGTCGAGCCTCCGCTTCGGCTGAGTCGCTTCAGCCGAGGATCCCGCCCCACACCGCGCGCGCACCCGAGTCGCCGATGAGCACGACCATCGTGGTCGAGCCGGCCGCGACGGCGATGGCGAGCGTCGCGAGCACGATCGAGACGATCCGCGCGCGTCCCTCCGACCGCGCGGCGACACGCGGCTCGCCCCAGCGGAACCACGCCCACTGCGCGGTCGCGACCGCGAGCATCCCGAGCACCCACGGCAGCAGCATCCGCCCGTAGTCCCCGTGCGCGACGACGGCAGGCTGGGCGCCCACGACCTCCGCGAGCGCCTCGCCGGCGGCCACCGTGACCGGCACGAGCACGACGAGCAGCAGCGCCGAGAGCGGGGTGACGATGCCGAGCCGTCGCCGAGCGGCCGGCCAGACGCTCCCGAGCACGAGGGCGAGCGCGGTGAGCGGCGTGAGCACCACCACGGCGTGGACGACGAGCGGGTGCAGCGGGAGGCCGGCGACCTCGAGCGAGCCGGAGATGCTGAGCGGGTCCATACTCGGGGACACGAGAACGGCCAGTCGAGGGTTCACCGTTGAACCGAGGCCGCCGTCGCCTCGTGTCCTCATCGAGGAGGTGACCGAGTGCCGCTCGACGACGCCCAGCGCCTGGAGGCGCTCTACGACTCGCACGCCGCCCCGGTGTGGCGCTACGTCGTGCACCTCACGGGCGACCGGGCGGGCGCCGACGACGTCGTCCAGGAGACGCTGCTGCGGGCGTGGCGGAGCTCGAAGATCCTCGCCGACCCCGACGCGGCCCGCGCATGGATGCTCACCGTCGCGCGCCACATCGTGATCGACGAGTCGCGCAGCGCCCGCCGCCGCCACGAGCTCGCGGTCGCCGAGCTGCCGGAGAGGGCCGCCGAGGACGCGATCGACGCGCGCTTCGACGCGCTCGTGATCGCGCAGGCGCTCGCGGAGCTGAGCCCGGAGCACCGCGGCGTCATCATCCGGGCCTACTACGGCGGCCGTCCCGTCGCCGAGATCGCCGCCGAGCTCGGGGTCCCCGAGGGTACCGTCAAGTCGCGGCTGCACTACGGGCTGCGCGCCCTCCGGCTCGCGCTGCAGGAGAGGGGTGTGACGCGATGACCGCCGGCCACGCGCGGTTCGCCGAGTGGGATGCCGCCTACGTGCTGGGGGCGCTGAGCCCCGCCGATCGCCGCGCCTTCGAGGAGCACCTCGACGCGTGCGACCGCTGCGTGCGCGCGATCGCCGAGATCGCGCCCACCCTCGGCCTGCTCGCGCAGGTCGAGCCCGAGCGCGCGACCGCGCTGCTCGCCGACGCGCCGGAGGATGCGGGGCTCCCCGCCGCGCCGCGCGGCAGGGCCCGCCTGCTCGAGCGGGCGCGTCGCGAGGGCCGTCGCCGACGCGCGACCTGGGCCGGAGCGATCGCCGCGGCTGCGGCGGTCGCCGGCGCCATCGCCGTGCCGCTCTCGGGCGCGCTCGACGACCGGGGCGCGCACTCGGTCGAGCTCGAGGCGCTGCTCGACCTCCCGCTCGAGGCGAGCGTCGAGCTCGAGCCGGTCGCGTGGGGCACGCGGCTGGAGCTCGAGTGCAGCTATGAGGGCGACGCCGATCCGGCATCCCCTGACGGGCTCCCCTACGTGCTCGTGCTCACCGATCGAGCCGGGAACGCGAGCGAGCTGTCGAGCTGGCGCGCGGCGCCCGGGCAGACCGCGCGGCTCACGGCCGCCACGGCGCTCTCGACCGACGAGATCGCCTCGATCGAGATCCGCCTCGACGACGGCGATGTCGCGCTCATGCGCGCGGAGCTCGGCGAGGGGTGAACCCGCGGGGCCTCTGCCTCGTGTTCCCATCGGCCGCGACCGCGGCCGCTCGAGAGGGGAACTGCCATGAACACCAGGACCACCGCGGCCGCGCTCGCCGCCGGACTGCTCGTCGTCGCGCTCGCCGGCTGCACGAGCGCCGCCCCCGAGTCGGACACACCGACCGCCACCGCGTCGCAGGCCGCCGAGCCGTCGAGCGAGCCGACGACCGAGCCCGACGACACCGCATCCGCCGAGCCGGGTGCGACGGCGCTCGAGCTCGCGGTCGCCGAGAGCCCGCTCGGCGAGATCGTCGTCGACGGCGAGGGGATGACGGTCTACATGTTCGACAGCGACACGCAGGGCGCGGCCGTGAGCACGTGCGAGGGCCAGTGCGCCACGAACTGGCCGGCGGTCACGACCGACGGCGGCGCGCCGGATGCGGAGGGCGTCACGGGCGAGCTCGGCACCATCACCGGCGTCGACGGCTCGACGCAAGTGACGCTGAACGGCTGGCCGCTGTACTACTTCGCGGGCGACACCGCGCCCGGCGCCGTCGCGGGCCAGGGCGTCAACGACGTGTGGTGGGTGCTCTCCCCCGAGGGCGAGCGCATGGCGGAGTGACCGCGTCGCGACGATCCCGGCGAGGGGCCGTCAGCCCTCGCGCGAGCGGCGCCCGATGAGCGAGCGCAGCGCGACGAACACCACGACCGCGACGACGGCGACGATCGCGAGCTTCCCGATGAACCACAGCAGGCTGAAGACGACGTCGACGACGATCCACGCGATGATGACGGCGAGGATGGCGCAGATGACTGCCCACGCGGTGCGGCTCATGCTCCGAGGCTAGTCGACGGCGCCGTCGCCGAGCGCCGCGAGCAGGTCGTCGGCGAGGTCGTCGACGTGCTCGATGCCGACCGAGAGCCGGATGAGCCCCTCGGGGATCGTCGGCGCCTCGGTCGCCCAGCGGCGCCGCCGCTCGAGCGTCGACTCGACGCCGCCGAGGCTCGTCGCGGGGATCCAGAGCCGCACGCGCTCGACCGTCCGATCGGCGGCCGCGGCATCGCGCAGCACGACCGCGAGCACGGTGCCGAAGCCGGGGTCGCGCACCTCGACGACGCCGGGTGCGCCCTCGAGCCGGGCGGCGAGCTCGCGCGCGTTCGACGCGGCGCGCTCGAGCCGCACCGAGAGGGTGCGCAGCCCCCGCAGCGCGAGGAACGACTCCATCGGCCCCGGGATCGCGCCGTGCAGGCCGCGGTGGTGGCGGATGCGCGCGGCGAGGTCGGGATCGTCGGCGACGACCGCGCCGAGCACGATGTCGCTGTGGCCGGCGATGAGCTTCGTGACCGAGTGCACGACGACGTCGGCGCCCTGGCCGAGCGGGCGCTGCAGGAGCGGGGTCGCGAAGGTGCTGTCGACGACGCTCAGCGCACCGGCGGCCCGGGCCGAGGCCGCGAGCCGCTCGACGTCGGCGACCTCGAGCGCGGGGTTCGTGGGCGACTCGATCCACACCATCGCCGCGCCGGCCATCGCGGCCTCGACCGCGCCGGCGTCGGCGATGTCGACGCGGCGCACCTCGAAGCGACCCGCTTCGGCGCCGCCGTCGAGCAGCGCGAGCGTGTGCTGGTAGGCGTGGCGCGGCACGACGACGGCGCCGCCGTGCGGCACGAGCGCGGCGACGGCGCTCACCGCCGCCATGCCGCTCGCGAACGAGACGCACTCCCCGCCCTCGAGCGCGCCGAGCGCATCCTCGAACGCCGTCCAGGTCGGGTTGCCGTAGCGGGCGTACTCGGGGTCGCCGCCCGCGACGAAGGCGCTCGCGAAGGTCACCGGCTCGCTGAACGGCGTGCCCGGCACGTGGGGCGGGCGGCCCGCGCTCACGACGACGGTCTCGGGGCGCAGGCGCTCATCTCGCATTGCGCCATCCTCCCACCGCGACGAGCCGCCGGCCTCGCGCGGGCGCCTCGTGTCGGCAGCCTCGGCTACCGTCGTCGCGTGGCGACGATCCGCTCCATCTCGCGCGAGGAGGCGCGTCGCATCGCGGTGCGCGCGCAGCTGCTCGACGCCGACCGCGCGCTCGTCGACGGCTCGGAGGAGCTCGCCGACGTCGTCGCGCAGCTGACGCTGCTGCCGCTCAACCCGACCGACATCGTGTGCCCGTCCGCCGAGCACATCGCGCTCTCGCGGCTGCCCGAGATCGACTCGGGCGGCGTGCGGCGCGCTGTCGAGGTCGAGCAGTCGCTCTTCGAGCACCTCGGCCCGCACCGGCACCCGATGGAGGCGTGGGCGATCGGGCTGCGCGCGATGCGCGACCTGCCGTGGCTGCGCGCGCTCGGCCGCGCGCCCGAGGCGATCGGCGAGGGGAGCCGAGCGTGGCTCGAGGCGAACGACGGCTTCCGCGAGCGGGTGCTCGAGCAGCTCCGCACCGACGGGCCGCTCCCCCAGGGCGAGATCGCCGACACCGCCGACGTGCCCTACCGCTCGAGCGGGTGGAACACCGGCCGCGATGTCGCGATGATGCTCGAGCTGCTGCAGGTGCGGGGCGAGGTCGTCGTGGTCGAGCGGCTCGGGCAGCTGCGCGTGTGGGACCTCGCCGAGCGCGTGCTGCCACCCGTCGAGGCGCCCGACGCCGCTGCCGCGCTCGAGACGTGGCAGCGCCGCTGGCTGCGCTCGCTCGGCGTCGCGCGGCCCACCCACGTCGGCGACGCGGGCGAGCGCGTCCGCGTGCAGGGCACGCGCGGCGAGTGGCGGCTCGCCGACGGCGCGACCCCGGCCGGCTTCACGGGCCGGGTCGTGCTGCTCTCGCCCCTCGACCGCCTCATCGCCGATCGCCGCCGCATGCGCGAGCTGTGGGGCTTCGAGTACGCGCTCGAGCAGTACACGCCGGTTGCCAAGCGCCGCTGGGGCGTGCACGCGCTGCCGATCCTGGACGGCGACGCGCTCGTCGGCAAGGTCGACGCGCGCACCGACCGCGACGCGGGCGCGCTGCGGGTCGCGCGCATCCACTGGGACGTCGAGCCCGACCACCGGCTCCGCTCGGCCGTGCTCGACGAGCTCGAGCGCTTCTCCGCCTGGCTCGGCGGTCGGCTCGCGCTCGCCGACGGCGCGGCCGAGCCTCGCTAGCCTGGCGCGGTGCCCGCCATCGCCGTGATCGGCAACCCGACCGCTCGCGGCTTCGCGCGCGGCGTCGACGCGGTGCTGCGCGAGGCGGCGCGATCGGGCGCCGACGCGCGCGTGCTGCCGACCGAGCCGCTCGCGACCGGCGGGCCCCAGGCGCGCGATGCGCTGCGGTCGGGGGCGGATGCGGTCGTCGCGGTCGGCGGGGACGGCACCGTGCGCGAGGTCGCGGCCGTGCTCGCCCACTCGGGCGTGCCGCTCGGCATCGTGCCCGCCGGCACCGCCAACCTCTTCGCGCGCAACCTCGACCTGCCGCTGCGCGACGTCGAGTCGGCCGCGCGAGCGGCGGTCTCGGGCCCGACCTCGCGCATCGACCTCGGCCGCGTCGTGCTCAGCCGGGCCGGCGCGCGCGAGGAGGAGCGGCCGTTCCTCGTGGTCGCGGGCGTAGGCCACGACGCGCTCGCCGTCGAGGCGGCCTCGCTGCTCGCGAAGCGACGGCTCGGCTGGGCCTCCTACATCGCCGCGGGACTCGGCCGGCTCGGCAGCCCGAGCTTCGCCGTGCGCGGGCGCTTCGACGGCGGCCCCGTCGAGTCGACGCGCGCGTGGAGCGTCCTCGTGCACAACGCCGCGCGCATCCCCGCGGGCCTCGCGGTGCTCCCCGGGACGCGGCTCGACGACGGCTCGCTGCACGTCGCGACCGTGAGCCCGCGCCACCTCGCGCACTGGGGCCGGATCGCGGCGGCCGGGGCGGGCATCGCGCGCGCCGAGGGCGTGCTGCGCCACCGGAGGGTCGAGCGCGTGACGCTCGGCGCGGTCGACGGCCCGCTCCCCGTGCAGGTCGACGGCGACGCGGCGGCACCCGTCGATCGGCTCGACGCGCGCATCGACCGCGCCGCCCTGAGCGTGCGGATGCGAGGATCGGGAGCGTGACTCCCGACCAGGCACTCGCTCGCTTCCGCAGCGCCCCCGCAGGAGGGCTCGAGCCCCTCCTCGCCCAGATCGACCTCGATCGCACCGTCGCGGCGATCGCGGGGAACCGCTTCACCGGCCTGTTCCGGCGCGCCCAGCGCGAGGCGCTCGTCGAGCTGCTGTGCGTCGAGCGCGTCGCCGAGCTCAGCCCGCGCATGCGCGCGCGCGTCGTGCACGCGCTGCGCGAGCTCGCGCCGAGCGCCGTCATCTCGCGCGGCATCCGCTCGTGCCTCCTCTCCCTCACCGGCGAGCCCTTCCGCGACATGAAGTACCTGCTCAACTCGACCGGCGACCGGCACGATCTCGAGCACGTCGTCTTCGAGCGGCTCACGCCCGTCGATCGCGAGGCGGTGCTCGCGCACATCGCCGCCGAGGCCGCCGACGCGCCCGTGCACGACCTGCGCATCCTGTGCGACATCGACGACACGGTGCGCGCGATGCTGCACGAGACGCGCTTCCCGCGCGGCTCGGTCTACCCCGGCGTCGTCGAGCTGCTCATCGAGCTCGACGAGGGCCACGCCTCGCAGCCCTCGCGGCCGGGCGATCTGACGTTCGTCACGGCCCGGCCCGAGGGACCGCGCGGGCTCATCGAGCAGTACACGCGCAACGGTCTCTCGGGCCTCGGTCTCCCGCCCCACGCCGTGCTCGGCGGGTCGTTCCTCAACCTCTTCACGAAGCAGTCGATCCAGGCCCGCAAGCTGCAGAACTTCGTGCGGGAGCGCGCGCTCTTCCCCGAGTGCCGCTTCATGTTCATCGGCGACAGCGGGCAGGCGGATCCGCAGGTCGGCGCCGAGATGCTCCGGCTCGGCGGGGCGCACGGCGTCGCCGTGCTCATCCACGAGGTCGTGCCCGTCGAGGGATCGGTGCGCGCCGAGCTCGAGGCGGCGGGCATCCGCTTCTTCCGCGGCTACGACGAGGCGGCGCACATGGCGCACGACCTCGGGCTGCTCGACGCGCCCTCGCGCGACCGGGTGCTGCTCGCCGTCGCGGCGGACGGCGCGCCGATGACCTGAGCTCAGCCCGCGCCGTGCTCCACGAGCGCGATCGTGTTGCCCTCGCTGTCGAGCACGAAGGCCATCCGCTCGACCGTGCCGGCCGGCCCGAGCGCGTCGTCGTCGTGCTCGAAGATCGCGTGCGGCTCGCTCACGATGCCGACCCCGGATGCGCGGAGCCGCTCGACGCGCTCGTCGAGGTCGTCGACGGCGAAGTAGAGCAGCGCCGAGGGGGCGCCGCGCTCGAGCAGCAGCCGCGTGTCGCCGAGCACGAGGAACGCGAGGCCAGGCGGGTCGAAGGTCGCGGCGACGGGCACGTCGAGCAGGTCGGCGTAGAAGGCGGCGGCCCGCTCGAGATCGACGGCGCGCTGCGCCACCTGCACGAGCGGGCCGTCGCCGATCACGTCAGCCCCCGTGGTTCTCGGTCGTCGGCAGGTGCTTGCCCCACCAGCGCAGCACGTGCTCGAAGCGCTCGATGCGGTGGCGCGGCTGCCCCGAGCGCGTGAGCTCGTGGTTCTCGCCCGGGAACAGCAGGAGCGCCGTCTCGACGCCCTGCCGCTTGAGCGCGGCCCAGTAGCGCTGCGCCTGCTCGGGCGGGCAGCGCCAGTCCTGCTCGGAGTGGACGACGAGCGTCGGGGTGCGCACGTCGCCGACGCGCGCCATCGGGCTCTGCGCCCGCATCGCCTCCGGGTCGGTGCCGGTGTACTCGCCGCCGAAGAACCAGCCGATGTCGCTCGTGCCCGTGAACGACTCGGGGTCGAGGAAGCCGCGCTCGACGATCGCCGCCGTGAAGCGGTGGTCGTGCGCGATCGTCCACGCCGTGAGGTAGCCGCCGTACGAGCCGCCCATGATGCCGAGCCGCTCGCGGTCGAGCTCCGGGTGCGCGTCGAGCGCGCCGTCGAGGAAGTCGAGCACGTCGTGGAGGTCGACGGTGCCCATCGCCTGCTTGATCGCGACGCCGTGCTCGCGGCCGTAGCCGGCCGAGCCGCGCGGGTTGCACTGCACGACCGCGTAGCCCGCGTCGACCGCGACCTGCGCCTCGTCGAAGACGCCCACGCCGTACTGCGCGAACGGCCCGCCGTGGATGTTGAGGAGCACCGGGTGCGGTCCCTCACCCTCCGGCACCCACACCCAGCCGTGCACGGGGCGCCCGTCGCGGCCGGTGATCTCGTGCTCGGTCGGCAGCACGACGCCGGCCTCCGCGAGCGGTGCGCCGAAGTCGGTGATGACGCGCACGCCGCGCTCGTCGAGCACGGCGACCTCGCCGGCCGACGTCGGCGTCGCGACGGTCGCGACGGTGACGCCTGCGCCGACGCCGTGGCCGATGACCTCGAGGTCGCCGCCGATGAGCTCCCGCGAGCCGCCGCCCGTGACGTGCACGAGCCGGTTGCGGCCGCGCGTGCGCTCCTGCACGAGCACGCCGTCGTCGACGACCGTCGCGTGGCTCCCCTGCTCGCCGAGGTCGACCGACTCGCCGTCCGTGACCTCCTCGGCGTGCGCGCCGGGGTGCTCGAGCACGAAGAGCTGCGTGCTGCGAGCGACGAAGTCACGACCCGTCTCGCCCATGTGCTGCGCGAGCAGCACGAAGCCGCCGTCCGGCGTCGGCCGCACCTCGCCGACCGAGAGCCCGGCGCGCGAGGAGAGGATCGTGTGGGGCTCGCCCTGGGCGACGCCGGCGTCGAACTCCACGACCGCGTTGACGAGGTCGTCGTCGCGCGAGTCGTGCCGCGCCGTGACGCACAGCACGCGCGCGCCGTCGATCGAGAACACGGGCGCCGAGTGGTCGAAGTCGCCGTGGCTCAGCTGCACGGCCTCCGGCGCGAACGGCGCGTCGTCGTGGGTCTCGGCGGTGTCGTGCGGGTGCGGGGCGCGGTCGTAGCGCGGCTCCCCGTCGAGGTCCGGCAGCTGCGCGACGAAGAGGTGCGAGCGACGCCCGATGAGGCTCCCGACGCCGTTCGCGAGGTTGCGGTTGCGCGTGATGAGGCGCGGCGACTCCTGCGCCGCGCCGAGCCCCTCGACGCTCCCGTAGCGGCCGGGCTCGACGACCGTCGCGGCGAACGCGATGCGGTCGCCGTCGGGCGAGACGGCGAACTCGCGCACGCCGCCCGGCTGGGCGGTCGCCTGCACGGCCTCGCCGCCGTCGGCGCGCATCGCCCACACCTGCGGCTTGTCCTTCGCGTCGTCGCGGAGGAAGAGCACGGTCGCGCCGTCGGGCGTCAGCTGCGGCTCGCGGTCCGCGACGCCGCCCGTCAGCCGGCGACGCGCGCCGTCGGCGAGCGAGACGCGCCACAGCTGCCCGACGTTGCGGTTCGCGCGCACGCTCGGGCGGCTCGAGGCGACGATCGCCCACTCGCCGCTCGGGTGCACCGCGGGGCGCGAGAGCGAGACGAGGTGCTCGATGTCCTCGGCGCGCATCAGCCGCGCACCCCCTCGGCCTCGCCGAAGCCCGAGACGTCGCCGACGAGCCGCGTGCTGTCGGCGGGCACGGGCTCGACCGCGGCGAGCGCGACCTCCCTCGCGAACTCGTCGACGTCGTAGAGGCGGCCCGCCTCCTCGCGGCGGCTCGCGATCGCGCCGGGATTCGCGCGCTCGAGGAGCGTCGCGGTGATCGTGCCCTCGATCATGTCGCCCGAGACCACGACGAGCTCGATGCCGCGCTCGGCGAGCGACGGGATGCGCTCGCGCAGCGCGTCCTCTCCCGCTCGCTTCGATCGGGCGACGGGCTCGTACTCGGGCATCGTCGGCGTCGTGCGGATGAAGTGCGCCTGGTGGCTCGTGACGAACACGACGCGGGCGCCGTCGCGCAGCACCGGCAGCGCCGCCTCGAGCAGGCCGACCTGCGCGGCGCGGTTGAGCCGCATGGCGTAGTCCTCGCCCATGCCGCTCTCCATGCCCCCGGATGCGTTCATGACCAGGATGTCGAGGCCCCCGAAGCGCTCGCGCGCGGCCTCGAACATCGCCGCGACGCTCGCGGGGTCGGTGAGGTCGGCCTGCACGACGAGCGACTGGACGCCGTGCGCCTCGGCGGCGGCGGCGACCTTCTCGGCGCGCGGCGCCTTCGCGCGGTAGTTGACGACGACGTCGGCGCCCGCGGCCGCGAGCAGCTGGACGGTCGCCGCGCCGATGCCGCGGCTCGATCCGGTGACGAGGGCCGTGCGGCCGGCGAGCGAGCCCGGCGCGAGCGGCGCGGTCTCCTCTCCGGCGGGATCGGGATTCGTCGCGTCGGCATTCGGCACAGGGATCTCCTTCGTTCGACTCGACACTACTGCGCGCCCCGTGCCGCTCGTGCGCGCCTCGAGCGCTTCCGGCATCCGCTCAATATGCTGGGCCCGTGGACCTTGCCCAGTACGCGTGGATCGTGTGGCTCGTCGTCGCGCTCATCTGCTTCATCATCGAGATGGTCACGCTCGAGTTCACGTTCCTCATGATCGGGATGGCCTCGATCGGCGGGCTCGTCTCGAGCATCACCGGGCTGCCCGTGTGGGCGCAGGTGCTCATCGCTGCCGCCGCCGCGCTCCTGCTGCTGCTGCTCGTGCGGCCCAAGCTGCTGCAGCGGCTGCACGAGTCGGGCGAGCTCAACCTGCAGGGCGTCGACGCCCTCATGGGCATGGCCGGCGAGGTCACGCGCACGTTCGTGCGCGGCGCTGGCGAGGTCACGCTCTCGAACGGCGACGTGTGGACGGCGCGCCTCTCCCCCGCGGTGCAGCCGCGGGATCCCGACGTCGGCGAGCGCATCGTCGTCACCGCAATCGAGGGGGCGACCGCCATCGTCGTCCCCGCTCAGCGATAACCGACCGACAACCAAGGAGCCCCCATGCCGATCGACGGAAGCTTCATCCTCAACGGATTCCTGCTCGTGCTCGTCGCGCTCATCGTCCTGTTCGTGCTCGTCACGCTCTTCCGGTCGATCCGCATCATCAAGCAGGGCTTCACGGGCGTGGTCGAGCGGCTCGGCCGCTTCCACCGCGTGCTGCAGCCGGGCCTCAACTTCCTCGTGCCGTTCATCGACCGCGTCTCCTACTCGGTCGACATGCGCGAGCAGGTGCGCTCGTTCCCGCCGCAGCCGGTCATCACCGAGGACAACCTCGTCGTCTCGATCGACACGGTCGTCTACTTCCAGGTGACCGACGCGCGCGCCGCGACGTACGAGATCGCCGACTACCTCTCGGCCGTCGAGCAGCTCACCACCACGACGCTCCGCAACGTCGTCGGCGGCATGAACCTCGAGGAGGCGCTCACGAGCCGCGACACGATCAACGGCCAGCTGCGCAACGTGCTCGACCAGGCCACCGGCAAGTGGGGCCTGCGCGTCGGCCGCGTCGAGCTCAAGGCGATCGACCCGCCCCACTCCATCCAGGACTCGATGGAGAAGCAGATGCGTGCCGAGCGCGACCGCCGCGCCGCGATCCTCACCGCCGAGGGCTCGAAGCAGTCGCAGATCCTCGAGGCCGAGGGCCTCCGCCAGTCCGAGATCCTGCGCGCCGAGGGCCAGGCGAAGGCCCAGGTGCTGCGCGCCAAGGGTGACGCCGAGGCGCAGGTGCTGCTCGCGAAGGGTGAGTCGGAGGCGATCGAGCGCGTCTTCGCCGCCATCCACGAGGGCGACGCCGACGACAAGCTGCTCGCCTACCAGTACCTCCAGACGCTCCCGAAGCTCGCCGAGGGCGACGCGAACAAGCTCTGGATCATCCCGTCGGAGCTGACGGATGCGCTGCAGGGCGTCGGGCGCGGATTCTTCGAGGGGCGCGCGCAGGTGCCGTTCCAAAAGGGCGCGTCGAAGCACGACGGCGAGGCGGCCGAGCCGTCGATCCTCGATGAGACCTTCCAGGCCGACTCCGTGAGCGACGTCGAGGTTCCCTCGATCGCCGAGACGCTGCAGGCGAGCGGCATCGACCCGCGGGGCGCGGGCTCGACCGACACCGTCTCGTCGTCGACGTCGCTCGCCGACGAGACGCCGAGCACCGACTACAGCGAGGCGGTCGAGGCGGCGCGACAGGCGGCCAACGAGGTGCCGGACGCCGAGCCCGGTGCCCAGGGCGGCGCCGACGACGCGACCGACGGCAGGGCGCCGCAGGCGTGACGCGCCTGTGCCCGTGACCGGCTACCTCGATCCGCGACCGCCGCGCGTGCTCGCGCACCGCGGCCTCGCGCTCGAGGCGCCCGAGAACACCATGTCGGCGTTCATCGCGGCGGTCGACGCGGGCGCGCGGTTCCTCGAGACAGACGTGCACGCGACGGCCGACGGCGTCGCCGTCATCGCGCACGACCCGTCGCTCGACCGCGTCGCCGGCCGCGACATCGAGATCGAGCAGACGCTCTTCCAGGACCTGCAGCGCGTCGACCTGGGCCAGGGCGAGCACGTGCCGGGACTGCGCGAGGCGCTGCTCGCGCTGCCCGACGCGCACTGGAACATCGACCTGAAGACGGATGCGTCGGTCGTGCCCGCGGTGCGCGCGGTCGTCGAGGCCAAGGCGACGGATCGCGTGCTGCTCACGTCGTTCTCCGAGCGCCGGCGCCGCCAGGCGGCGGAGCTCGTGCCGGGCGTCGCCACGAGCGCGTCGCAGTCGATGGTCGCGAGGGCGGTCGTCGCGCAGCGGCTCGGGCTCGCGGGACGGCTGCGCCGGATCCTCGCGCCCGTCGTCGCGCTGCAGGTGCCGCGACGGCATCGCGGCGTCGAGATCGTGACGGAGCGCAGCGTGCGGGCGTTCCAGGCGGCGGGCGTCGAGGTGCACGTCTGGACGATCAACGACGAGGCCGAGATGCGGGAGCTCCTCGCGCTCGGGGTCGACGGCATCGTGACCGACCGCTGCGACCTCGCGCTGCCGCTCCTCCCGCCCCTCCGCTGAGCGGCGGCAGCCCCCACCCCTCTCCGATGATCGAGTAGCGGCCGCCCCCACCCCCCCCCGTTGATCGAGTAGCAGCAACCCTCGTTGATCGAGTAGCGGCCGGAGGCCGCGTATCGAGATCCGGCCGGCGGCGTCTCGATGCGGCGCCTGCGGCGCCTGCTCGACGAGCGGAATGGCGGTCAGCGCGGGGGCTTCGGCAGCGCCCGCACGCCCGAGAGCGACCACTTCGTGACGGCGCCGACCGTGCCGAGCTCGTCGCCGAGCCGCATCTTCGAGCTGCCGGTCGCGCGCTCGATGAAGTGGATCGGCACCTCGGCGATCGTGCCCCCGGCTTGCGCGACGCGCACGGCCATCGCCACCTGGAACGCGTACGCGTCCACCTGGATCGCGTCGAGGTCGATCCGCTCGAGGATGCGCGTGCGGTAGACGCGCAGCGAGCTCGTGAGGTCCTGCACGCCGGTCTGGAGCATGCTGCGCGCGTAGACGTTGCCGATGCGGGCCGCGAGGCGGCGCCGGAGCCCCATGTTGCGCACGTCGCTGCCCTCGACGAAGCGCGAGCCGATCACGAGGTCGACGCCGTCGGCCGAGACGCCGAGCAGCTCCGGGAGGTCGTCGGCGTCGTAGGAGCCGTCGGCGTCGGTGATGACGACGCGCGTCGCTCCGCGCGACATCGCGAAGCGCATCCCCTCGATCACCGCGGAGCGGTAGCCGCGCTCCGTGCGGTGCACGACCATCGTGCCGGCGTCGCGCTTCGAGAGGCTCTCGGCGAGCTCGCCGGTGCCGTCGGGGCTGCCGTCGTCGACGATGACGAGCTCGGCGTGCGGCACGGATTGCCGCAAGCGACCGACCGTGCGCTCGAGGCCGTCGATCTCGTTGTAGGTCGGCACGACGATCATGACGTCAGGCATGCGGCCTCCTCGCTGCTGTCCGGTTCACGACCCCGAGGCCCGCGAGCGCGAGCGCCGCGCCGATGATGAGCGCGAGGTCGATCCATGCTCCCAGACGGATGCCGGGGGTGACGGTCGTCGACAGCGGCAGCTCCTCGGCCATCGTGCCGGGCTCGTATTGCGGCAAGCGGTCGATCTCGGCGCCGTCGGGGCCGATGATCGCGCTCGTGCCGACCGTCGAGATGTTGACGAGCGCGCGGCCCGCCTCGGCGGCGCGCAGCTGCGCGATCGCGAGCTGCTGCACGTTCTCGGCCGAGCCCTCCCCGAAGTCGGCGTTGTTCGTCGGCGCGAGGATGATCTCGGCGCCGTGCTCGAGCACCATCTCGCGCGCGAGGTGGTCGTCGATGATGTCGAAGCAGATCGCGAGGCCCGCGGTCGTGCCCGCGACCTCGAACGCGTTCGCGCTCGAGGGGTCGATCGAGTAGTCGCGCGGGATGTACTGCAGGAACCCGAGCGCCTCGAGGATGGGCTCGAAGAACCCGCGCGCCGGCAGGTACTCGGCGAACGGCACGGGGTGGCGCTTGCGGTACTCGGCGACCGCGCCCCGACCGGGCTCGACCTGGATGAGCGCGTTGTAGGTGTCGTCGCCGTCGCGCGTGATCGTGCCGGTCACGAGCGGCGCGTCGAAGCGCTCGGCCACGCGGTCGAGCGCCGCCATGGTCGCGGGCGTCTCGTCGGCGTACCACTCCGCGGCGTTCTCGGGCCAGACGAGCAGGTCGAGCTCCTCGCCCTCGAGTCCGCGCGTCGCCTCGAGGTGTTGCTCGAGGATCTGACCGGGCACGCGCGGCGCGAGCAGCCCCGCCTCGCTGTCACCCTGCACGGCGCCGACGCGGATGCTCCCGGTCGCCTCGACAGGGAACCCCGGGATCGCGACGAGCAGGATGAGCGCGGCCGCGCCGATCGTCAGGCGCCGGCGGAGGATCGTGCGGTGGTGCAGCACGAGCTGCACGAGCAGGGCCGAGACGGCGGCGAGGAGGAACGTGAGGCCCGAGAAGCCGACCCAGCTCGTGGTGTCGGCGAGCGGGCTCGCGGCCTGGGAGTGCGCGAGCCTGCCCCACGCGAAGCCGCCCCACGGCACGCTCGACGAGAGCGACTCGCGCGCCGTCCAGACGGCACCGAGGAGCAGCGGCATGCCGGCGAACGCGCCGAGCGGTCCCTGCATGCGCGGATCGCCCCATCGCCACGCGAGCGCGAGCGCCATGCCGCCGAGCCCCCACCACGCCGCCATCCATGCGGTGAGCGCGACGAGCGGCACGAGGCCGAGGTAGACGGTGATCCACTGGATGTGGAGCAGGAAGAAGATCGCGCCGGTCGTGAAGCCGAGCCCGAAGGCGGCGCCGAGCGATCGCCCGCGCAGCGAGACGATCGCGAGGCCGACGGCTGGCACGATGAGCGGCCACCAGCCGAACGGCTGGAACGCGAAGGGCATGATCGCGCCGGCCGCGATCGCTGCCGCCAACGCGTACGCGAGCGGCAGCGGCGCGCGCGAGCGCGAGCGTCGCGCGGCTGCGGTCGCCGCCCTCGTCGCTGTCACAGCGCCGACCCCGAGGCTTCGACGACGCCGCGGCGGATGCGGTCGACCGCCTCGTCGGCCGTGCGGCGCAAGCGCTTCGGTGCCACTTGCGCGAGCTGCTCGAGCACGTCGATCGTCTGCTTCGTCCAGCGCACGAAGTCGCCCGCCGCGAGCTCGGTGTCGCGCAGCACGCCCTCGAGCGGGTAGCCGCGCGCCCAGCGGTGCATCGCGAGCGTGAGCCCCGTCTGCAGCGGCAGCGAGCCGGGCAGCCGGTGCGACTGCTCGAGGTCGTCGAGCTGCGCCCAGAGCCGCTGGGTCGCGTCGAGCGCCTCGACGAACGGACCCTTCGGCAGCATCCGCTCGGGCAGCATCCCCTCGTCGCGACGGCCCTCGAAGACGAGCGCGCTCGCCATTGCCGCGAGCGCCGGGGCGTCGAGCTGCGCCCAGAGCCCGCGCCGCAGGCTCTCGGCGGTCAGCAGGTCGCGCTCGCCGTAGATGCGGCGCAGCACCTCGCCGGCCTGCGTGACGCGCTCGCCGTCGTCGGCGTGCTCGATGTAGCCGAGCTCGCGGAGGATCTCGGTGATGCGGTCGAAGGCCTGCGCGATCTGGCCGGTGCGGCGGTCGATCTGCCGCTCCGCCTTCTCGATGTCGCGACGGAGCCGCCAGTAGCGCTCGCCCCAGCGCGCGTGCTGCTCCCGCTCGGGGCACGCGTGGCACGGGTGCGCGCGCATCCGCCGCCGCACGCCCTGCAGCTGTCGCTGCAGCCGCTCGTGCTCGCCGTGGCTCAGCCCCGCGCGCGCGGCGTCGCGCTCGAGGTCGCTCACCTCGCGCCGCAGCGCCGCGTACTCCGAGAAGTCGCCGAGGTGGCACCGCATCGACTCCTCGTAGCCAGCGAGGCTCGCGCGCTGGTCGACGACCCGTCGCGCGAGCTGCACGACCGAGCGGTCGGCCTGGAACTGCGCGAACGAGGTCTCGAGCACCTCGCGCGTGCCGGCGACCCCGAGCCGGTCGACGAGGTTGACGGCCATGTTGTAGGTGGGCCGGAAGCTCGAGTGGAGCGGGTAGGTGCGACGGGAGGCGAGCGAGGCGACCTCGACCGGCTGCAACTTGCCGTTCCAGATCACGACCGCGTGGCCCTCGGTGTCGATGCCGCGCCGCCCGGCGCGGCCCGTGAGCTGCGTGTACTCCCCCGGCGTGATGCGCACGCGCGCCTCGCCATTGAACTTCTCGAGCTGCTCGAGCACGACGGTGCGTGCCGGCATGTTGATGCCGAGCGCGAGCGTCTCTGTCGCGAAGACGACCTTGAGCAAGCGGGCGCGGAAGAGCTCCTCGACGACCTCCTTGAACACCGGCAGCAGCCCCGCGTGGTGCGCCGCGACGCCCCGCTCGAGGCCGTCGAGCCAGTCCCAGTAGCCGAGCACCGCGAGGTCGGCGTCGTCGAGCAAGCGGGTGCGCTCGTCGACGATCGCACGGATCTCGGCGCGGTCCTCCGGGGTCGTGAGCCGCACGCCGCCCGAGACGACCTGCTGCACCGCCGCGTCGCAGCCGGCCCGCGAGAAGATGAAGTCGATCGCGGGCAGCATCTCGCGGTCGTCGAGCATCGCGATGAGCGCGACACGGTCGACGCGTGCCGGGAAGCCGCCGCCCTGGCCGGGGCGGCGGCCGCCCTTCGGCGGGCGGCGGGAGCGGTAGCGGTTGTGGCCGCCGCGATCGCGATGGCCGTGCGCCGCCGAGTCGGCGAGATCGGTGCCGCGCGCGAGCTCGACGAGCTCGCGGCCGGGCCGGTGCGTCTCCTCGCCCGCCTTCGAGTCGAACAGGTCGACGAGGCGCCCGCGGATGTGCACGTGCGCGTCGAGCGGCACCGGCCGGTGCTCGCTCACGATCACGCGGGTGTCGCCGCGCACGGGGTCGAGCCACGCGCCGAACTCCTCGGCGTTCGAGACCGTCGCCGAGAGCGAGACGAGCCGCACGTGCCGCGGGAGGTGGATGATGACCTCTTCCCACACGGGCCCCCGGAACCGATCCGAGAGGTAGTGCACCTCATCCATCACGACGTACTCGAGCGCCGAGAGGTCGCGCCCCTCGTAGAGCATGTTGCGCAGCACCTCGGTCGTCATGACGACGATGCGGGCGTCGCCGTTGATCGACGTGTCGCCGGTGAGGAGACCCACGGATGCGTGCCCGTAGACCTCGGTGAGCTCGCGGTGCTTCTGGTTCGACAGTGCCTTCATGGGCGTCGTGTAGAAGACGCGGCCGGTGGGCGCCTCCATCGTGATGCGGATGGCGAACTCGGCGACGACCGTCTTGCCCGCGCCGGTCGGGGCGGCGACGAGCACGCTCGAGCCGGCCTCGATCGCCTCGCACGCCTCCCGCTGGAACGGGTCGAGCCCGAACGGCATCGCGCGCGCGAACGCCTCGGTCGCGACGCTCACGCGGCCGCTCCGCTCGCCTCGAGCGCGCTCTCGCGCTTGGCGCGCCGCCGGTCGACGAGCAGCGCGATGCCGGCGGCGGCGAAGTACAGCACGACCATCGGTACGGCGATGATGAACATGCTCAGCACCTCGCCGGCCGGGGTGACGAAGGCGCCGAAGAGCGTCGCGGCGAGCACCGCCCAGCGCCAGCCCTTGATGATCGCCGCGCCGCTCAGCACTCCCGCGAGGTTGAGGAAGACGACGATGACGGGCAGCACGTAGGAGACGCCGACGGCGAAGACGAGCTTGAGCGAGAAGTCCCAGTAGTCGGATGCGCCGAGGAAGGCGGTGAACCCGTCGGGGGTGAAGCCGACGAACAGCCGGATGATGCGCGGCAGGACGAACCAGCCGGTCGCGCAGCCGGCGATGAAGAGCGGCACCGCCGCGGCGATGAAGCCGAGCACGTAGCGCCGCTCGATGCCGCGCAGCGCCGGCACCACGAAGGCGAGCAGCTGCCAGATCCAGATCGGGCTCGAGAGGATGAGGCCGAGGAAGAAGGCGATGCGCATCTGCACGTCGAGCGCCTGCGTGATGTTCGTCACGTTGAGCTCGACCGGGAGCCCCGAGGCCTGCAGCTCGTCGAGCGGTGCGCTCAGCAGCTGCAGGAGCGGTGCGGCGAGGAAGAAGCCGCCGATCGCGGCGACGACGAAGGCGACGCCCGAGATGAGGAAGCGCCGCTTGAACTCGCGCAGGTGACCGGCGAGACGCATGGTCGCCTCAGGGTTCGACTGCCGCCCCTTGCGGGCCATGCGCTACTTCCGGTCGGAGCTGGAGGCCTGGTCGTCGGTCTCGGAGGACGCGGGCGCATCGGTGCCGTCGCCCTTGACCTCCCTCTTCAGGATGTTGACCGACTGGCCGAGGCTGCGCGCGAGCGCCGGGAGCTTCGAGGCGCCGAAGATGAGCACGACGATGATGAGGATGATCCACCAATGCGAAGCCGCATTGTTGAAGAAACCGGGCATGATCGTCCTCCGCGCTCGTCCGACTCCCCTATCCTACCCGGCCGTCGCCTGCCCGTCCCCCAGCGCAGCCGTCGCGAACCTGTGCATCGCGCGACGCAGGCTCGCGGGCGCGATGATCTCGGCGTCGCCGCCGCACGAGGCGACCGCGCTCAGCACGCTCGCCTCGCTCCACAGCTCGATGTCGAGCCGCACGCGATCGCCGTCGACCGAGACGGGATCGCTCGTGGCGTAGTCGGCGAGCAGGGCCGCCGCAGCGCGCGTCGCGACGATCTGCGCCGTGCCCGTGACGGGACGCTCGAGCGCGGGCATCGGGTGCGGCCACGGGAGCTCGGTGCGCTCGATCGACTCGATGCGGTCGAGCCGGAAGGTGCGCGCATCCTGCCGGTCGAGGTCGAAGCCGCGGACGAAGACCTGGCCCTCGCGCAGCTCGAGGCGGGTGGGAGCGACGGTGCGACGGCGCGACCCCTCGCCGGGCTTGCGGTAGTCGATCGACAGCACCGTGCGGGCGCGGATCGCGTCGCGCACGAGCTGCGCGGCCCGCGGCACCTCGAGCCGGTCGACGGCGACGGTGTCGGCGCCGCGCGAGGCAGCGCCGCGCAGCTTCTCCTGCAGCGCCTCGACGCGCTCGGGGGCCGCGTCGGTGTAGCCGGCGACGAGCGAGAGCCCCGCGATGAGGGCGCTCGCCTCCCGCGGCGAGAGCCGCACGGTCTCGTCCTCGAAGGCGGGCCGCATCGTCACTGAGATGACGTCCTGCTCCTCGAACGCGTCGAAGTCGATGTCGAAGCGGATGAAGTCGCCCGCGCCGTCCGGGACGCCCGACATGAACACGCGCCGCACGGCCTCGCGGATGCGCTCGTCGTCGACGCCGAAGTGCGCGGCGGCCTCCGCGACCGTGACCGAGCCGGATGCGGTGACGTACTGGATGAGGGAGAGCAGCAGTCCGATGCCGCGTTCGACGCGCGACGCGCTCATGCCGCCTCCTCCGGATCGGCGTGCGCATCGCGCACGCGCTCGAGCCTCGCGCGCACGAGGGCGCGCTGCTCCTCGGGCCAGACGACCTGCACGTCGGCGCCGAAGGCCGCGAGCTCGTCGGCGAGCAGGTGGCGGTCGGCGTGGTGCACGACGAGCAGCCCGTCCTCCTCGGTCGTGCCGGGCCGGTGGCGCAGCCGGATGTCGGCATCGCTGCCCGGCACCGCGAGCACGCCGACCGAGGCCCCCGCCCAGATCTCCTCGAGCTTCGCGATCGCGCCGCTCGCCGCATCCGCCGGCACCTCGAAGGGCGTGCGCGCGGCGCGGTCCTTCACCGGCGAGACGATGCGCTGCATGAGGAACGTGCGGGAGTCCTCGGCGCCGAGGTCGAAGCCGACGAGCATCCAGCGGCCGCGGAACAGCACGGTCGCCCAGGGCTGCACCGTGCGCGTGCGGGGCGAGCGCTCGCCGGGCTTGAGGTAGTCGAAGACGACCTCGCGGCCGCGGTCCGCGGCCCGCTTGAGCGACTGGAAGGCGCTCTCGCGCGGGCGCTGGCGCGGCAGCAGCACCTCGGCTGCCGCGGGCTCCTCGGTGCGGCCGGGCGTGCGCTCGAGCGGCAGGCCGCCGCGGAACTCGGGGTCGGCGCGCAGCTTGAGGGCCGCGCGCTGCGCCTCCTCGGTGAGCCCGCCCTCGTGCCAGACGCGCAGCGCGAGGTCGAGCAGCTCGCGCTCGTCGGCGTCGAACTGCAGCTCGGCGGGGTCGCCGAGCACGCCGTCGAGCACGCGGTAGCGCGCCTGCTGGTTGCTGTCGTCGCCCGGCGGCTGCACGACGTCGATGACGATGCCGTGCTCGCGCAGCGCGTCCTTGTCGCGCTCGAACATGCGCTCGAGCGCGTCGCCGGGAGGCTGGCCCTGGTAGCCGGCGACCCGCTCGAAGAGCTCGTGCTTCGTGAAGCCGGCGCGCGCGTCGACGAGCGCGAGCAGCAGCGAGAACTGCCGCTCCTCCGCCTCGATCCTCGCCATCAGCGCGCGGGCCTCACTCGGCGGCGTCGACCCGGTCGAGGATGTCGATGACGAACAGCAGGTGCTCGCCCTCGCCGATCGACGCGGGCCGAGTGGCGGGATCGGCGTAGCCGAGCTCCTGCGGGATCGAGACGACGACCTGGCTGCCGACCGGCTGGCCGACGACGGCGTCGACGAAGCCGGGGATGAGGTTCGCGTCCGAGATCGTCATCTCGGTGGGGCTGCCCTTCTCCCACGACGAGTCGAAGACCTCCTCGGTCTCCCAGATGATGCCCGTGTAGTGCAGCAGCACGGTGTCGCCCTCGGCGACCTCGGGGCCGGTGCCCTCGATGCTCTGCATGACGGTGAGCTCGGCGGGCGCCGGCGAGCCGGGGAAGGTGACGCCGGGCTGGCCGTTCGGGGCGAGCGCGATCGCGGGCATGCCCTGCTGGCCGGGGCGCGGGTTGCCCTCGGCGCGACCGGGCCGCACGTCGCTCACGCCGAGCACGACGACGGCGGTGTCGGCCGGCCCGATGTCCATCGACTCGGATGCCGCGCCGGGACCGAAGAGCTCGGCGATCGTGGTGGTGAGGACGACGTGGCCGCCGGGTGCGCCGCACGCGACCGCCTGGGCGAGCACCGACTCGCCGCCGACGCTCACGCGCAGCGGGTTGGCGGCGGCGCCGGCGCCGCCCGCGTAGGAGCTCGAGATGAGCTCGCCCGTCTTGCCCGAGTACACGACGTAGTCGGTGTCGACCGTGTCGCCGTCGGCCGCGCGCTCGCCCTCGCCGCCGAGCACTTGCGCCTGGTTGCCGTCGGTCACGAGCGGCACCTGGAAGCTCGCCTCGGGAGCCTCACCCGACGCGTCGACCGAGACCTCGCCCGTCGCGGCGCCCGGCTGCAGGAGCGGCTCGCAGCCGTCGAGGCCGTCGGCGGGCGCCTGGCACGCGGTGAGGCCGGCAGCTGCGACGAGCAGCGCGGCGATCGAGAGGGGGCGAGTGCGCACGGCGAAGCCTTTCGAGGTATGTGAATCGCCGTCAGTCTAGCGGCGGCGCGGTGGCGGCCCCGGCCTCGCCATCGCCGAGGATCGCCTCAGCCTGGCGCTTCGCGTCGCGCACGGCGCGGCGCATCCGCTTGTCGCTCGGCGTGCGGTCGCCGAGCGCGCCGGGCGTCCACGCCTCGATGTCGGCCTCGGCGAAGTCGGCCTTCGCCGCGCGGCGGCGGAACGAGGGCAGCTCGACGCCGTCCGCGACGCGCCGCGCGGTCATGAGGAAGCCCGTGTGGGCGACCATGCGGTGGTCGGGCCGCACGGCGAGGCCCTCGACGTGCCAGCCGCGCACGAGCGTCTCGGACGAGACGGGTGCGGTGAAGCGGCCGTCGGCGCGGATCGCCTCGACGGTGCGCGAGAGCTGCGTCACGGTTGCGACGTACGCGAGCACGAGCCCGCCGGGTCGCAGGGCCTGCGCGGTCGCGTCGACGCACTCCCACGGCGCGAGCATGTCGAGCAGCACGCGGTCGGCCTCGCCGTCGGCGACGTGCTCGGGCAGCGCCTCGGCGAGGTCGCCGAGCACGGTCGTCCAGTTCTCGGGCCGCTCGCCGAAGAAGCCGGTGACGTTCGCCTCGGCGACGTCGCGGAACTCCTCGCGACGCTCGAAGGAGACGAGCCGGCCCGTGCCGTGGAGTGCGCGCAGCAGCCAGAGCGAGAGCGCGCCGGAGCCGACGCCCGCCTCGACGACCGTGAGGTCGGCGTGGATGTCGGCGAAGCCGAGGATGTGGGCCGCGTCCTTCGGGTAGATGATCGCGGCGCCGCGCGGCATCGACATGACGTAGTCGTGCAGGAGCGGCCGGATGGCGAGGTACGGCGCCTCGCCGACGTGCACGAGCGAGCCGTCGTCGAGCCCGATGAACGACTCGTGCGCGAGCGCGCCGTGCTGCGTGTGGAAGTGCTTGCCCTCGGTGAGCACGATCGTGTTGAGCCGCTGCTTCGGGCCGGTCAGCTGCACGACGTCGCCCCACTGGAAGGGGCCGGTCCTGCCCATCACGAGCGGGCCTCCGCGATCGCCGCGGCGAGGTCTGCGGGCGTGCGACCGGCGAGCGAGGGCCAGTGCACGATCCCCGGCACGCCCTGCAGGTCGACGGCGTGCGGAACGCCGATCGTCACGAGCCCGGCGGCGAGCGCGCTCGCCGCACCCGTGCGCGAGTCCTCGATCGCGACCGCGTCGGCCGCGCCGACGCCGAGCAGCTCGAGCCCGCGCCGGTACGGCTCGGGGTCGGGCTTGCCGCGCTCGCACTCGTCGCCCGCGACGGTCGCGTCGAACGGCGAGCCGCCGAGCGAGCGAGCGAGCGCGGCGTCGACGCGGTCGACGATCGAGCGGGTCGACATCGTCACGAGCGCGATCGGCACGCCCTCGTCGCGGAGGGCGCGCAGCAGCTCGAGGGCGCCGGGACGCGCGGGGAGCACGTCGTCCATCCACGCGAGCACTTCGCCCACGAGCCGGTCGACGATCTCCTGCTCCCCCATCGGCACGCCTCGCTCGATGAAGTAGCGGGCGCCGTCCCACAGGTCGGAGCCGACGAGCGCCTCGGCGTCGGCGGGCGTCCACTCGACGCCGTGCTCCTCAGCGAGCCGCGCCTCGGCGGCCATCCAGGCGGGCTCGGTGTCGACGAGCGTGCCGTCGAGGTCGAACAGCACGGCACCGATCGGTCTGGAGGGGGCTGGGGTCACCGCGCCAGCCTAGCCGGGCGGCATAGAGTGGGCGTCCGACGTGAGGAGGTGCCGGGCGTGGCACGAGGACCCATCGAGGGCCGCATCATGGTCGTCGCGTTCGAGGGCTGGACCGATGCCGGCGATGCGGCGAGCACCGCTGTGCGGCGGCTCGTCGAGGCGTGCGAGCTCGAGCCCTTCGACGAGATCGAGCCCGACGAGTACGTCGACTTCGCGATGCACCGGCCGGTCGTGCGCACGCTCGACGACGGCACGCGCGCCCTGCAGTGGCCCTCGACGATCGCGTACGCCCCCACGCGCCCCTCGGCGCGGAAGGCGCTCGCCGCCGACGCGGGCCTCGACGTCTCGAGCGGCAACGAGGGCGAGGTGTTCGCGCTCGTCGGTGCCGAGCCGAGCCGCAACTGGGCCGCCTACGCGGCGGAGTTCCTCGAGATCGCCCGCGGCTGCGAGGTCGAGGCGATCGTCTTCGTCGGCGCGATGCTCGCCGACGTGCCGCACACGCGCCCCATCGCGACCTCGATCTCGAGCGACAGCCGCGAGCTGCAGTCGCGGCTCGGCGTGCTGCAGAGCGAGTACGAGGGGCCGACGGGCATCATGACGGTGCTCTCGCTCGCCGCGCAGGACGCGGGCATCCAGACCGCCTCGCTCTGGGCATCCGTGCCGCACTACGTGCACAACGCCCCCGCCCCGAAGGCGGTCATCGCGCTGCTCGACCGGCTCTCCGAGATGATCGACGTGACCATCCCGCTCGGCGACCTCATCGAGCAGTCGGGCGAGTGGGAGCGCGGCATCGACGAGATCACCGAGCGCGACGACGACATGCGCGCCTACATCGGCAAGCTCGAGGAGCAGCGCGACGCGGTCGAGAGCCCCGAGGCCTCGGGCGAGGCGATCGCGCACGAGTTCGAGCGATTCCTGCGCGACGAGAACCGCCGCCCGCGGCCCGACGCGCAGGGCGACGGCGACCGGCCGGACGACGCGCCGCCCGTCTGAGCCCTAGCGCCGCTCGACGGCGCGGAGGTCGATGCCCAGCAGCGCGTCGATCGCCGCGAGGCTGCCCTCGTCGGCGGGCGCCCGCAGCGCGAACGCGTCGACCGCCTGCAGCGCCGCCGGCGTGTTGAGGTCGTCCTGCAGCGTCACGCGCAGCCACGGCACGACGCTGTCGTCGCGCGAGGGGTCGTCGGCAGGGATCGCCGCCCACTCGAGCCACCGGTCGAGCCGGGCCTCGGCGGCCTCGAGCTCGCCCGGCATCCACTCCCAGTCGGAGCGCCAGTGGTGGTCGAGCAGCGCGAGCCGGATCGCAGCGGGCCGCGCTCCCTGCTCGCGCAGCCGCGAGACGAGCACGAGGTTGCCGCGCGACTTCGACATCTTCTCGCCCTCGAACGCGACGAGCCCGGCATTCAGCCGCACGTCGCTGAAGAGGTCGGCACCGAGCGCGAGCGCGTGGTGGCCCTGCATCTCCTGGTGCGGGAAGCGCAGGTCGCGGCCGCCCGCCGCGACCGTGAAGGGCGCGCCGAGCTCGGCCATCGCGATGACGGTGCACTCGACGTGCCAGCCGGGCCGCCCGCGGCCGAGCGGCGAGTCCCACGCCGGCTCCCCCGGTCGCTCGGCGCGCCACAGCAGCGGGTCGAGCGGCGAGCGCTTGCCCGGTCGGTCGGGGTCGCCGCCGAACTCGCGCGTGAGCTCGAGCATCTCGGCCTCGTCGGTGCGGCTGCCGGCGCCCATGGCGAACTGCCGCGTGCGGCTCGCGTCGAACAGCACGTCGACGCCGTCGACGCCCTCGGCCGGCAGCGTGTAGGCGTCTCCCGTGTCGAGCATCCGCTGCACCGCCTCGGCGATCGGCTCGATGCGCTCGGTGACCGCGACCCACGAGTCGGGCGGCAGCACGCGCAGCGCCGCCATGTCCTCGCGGAAGAGCTGCTGCTGCGCCTCGGCGAGCTCGCGCCAGTCGACCCCGTCGCGCGCCGCGCGCTCGAGCAGCGGGTCGTCGACGTCGGTGGAGTTCATCGCCGTGCGCACCTCAAGGCCCGCGTCGAGCCACACGCGCGTGAGCGTGTCGAAGGCGAGGTAGGTGAAGGCGTGCCCGAGGTGGGTCGCGTCGTAGGGCGTGATCCCGCACGTGTACATGGATGCCGTCGGTCCCGCGGGCACGACCGCGCGCCCGTCGCGCCGCACGTCGTGCACGCTCGGCCGCTCCCCCTCGCCGTGGCCGAGCTCGGCGAGCGAGGGCACCGCGGGACGCTGCCAGGAGCGCATCAGAGGGCCTCGATCCAGCCGGCCGAGAGGGCGACGAGCAGCACGCCGCCGAGGGCGATGCGGTAGATGACGAACGGCGCGAAGCTGCGGCGCGAGATCCACGCCATGAGCCAGCGGATGACGGCGAGACCGACGACGAAGGCGACGGCGGTCGCGAGGATCGTCGGGCCCCAGCCGAGGCCGATCGACGACGGCTCGGTGAAGGCCTGGTAGGCCTCGTAGAAGCCGGAGCCGAAGACGGCCGGCACCGCGAGGAAGAACGCGTACTTC
The DNA here is from genome assembly GCF_017565345.1 of Agrococcus sp. TF02-05. Lineage (NCBI taxonomy): Bacteria > Bacillati > Actinomycetota > Actinomycetes > Micrococcales > Microbacteriaceae > Agrococcus > Agrococcus sp. TF02-05. The sequence continues at coordinate 151,007 of NZ_JAGEKO010000001.1, forward strand.
GCGGCGGCGGGCCGCTCGTAGCCGAGCGCGCGGCCCATCGTGACCGTCGCCCCGGAGCGCGAGACGCCCGGGATGAGCGCGAGCACCTGCGCGACGCCGATGAGCAGGCCGTCGCGGTAGGTCGTCGTCTCGAGCGTCTTGACGCGCTTGCCGAGCATGTCGGCGAGGCCGAGGATGACGCCGAAGACGATGAGCACGGTCGCGGTGATCCAGAGGCTGCGCAGCTGGTCGCGGATGAGGTCCTGGAAGAGCACGCCGGCGATGACGATCGGCACGGTGCCGATGATGACGAGCCAGCCCATCTTGACGTCGGGGTCGTCCTTCGCGACCGTGCCGCGGAAGGAGCCGAACCACTTCGCGATGATGCGCGAGATGTCGCGCCAGAAGAAGATGACGACGGCGAGCTCGGTGCCGATCTGCGTGATGGCGGTGAACGTCGCGCCGGGATCCTCCGCGCCCGGCAGCAGCTCGCCCGCGATGCGCAAGTGGGCGCTCGACGAGATGGGCAGGAACTCGGTGGCGCCCTGCAGCGCCCCGAGCACGATCGCGATCAGCCAGTCCATGGTCCTCTGGTCGGTAGGAGGTCAGTAGGTGAGCAGCAGGTCTTCGAGCACGTCGGTGCCGAAGTCGAGGGCATCGAGCGGCACCCGCTCGTCGACGCCGTGGAACATCGCGGCGAAGTCGAGGTCGGGCGTGAGCCGCAGCGGCGCGAAGCCGTAGCCCGCGATGCCGAGCTCGGCGAGCGACTTGTTGTCGGTGCCGCCCGAGAGCATGTACGGCAGCACGGGCGCCTCGGGGTCGAAGCGGCCGAGCGAGGCGGCCATCGCGTCGACGAGCGCGCCGCCGAACGGGTGCTCGATGCCGATGTCGCCGTGCACGAGCTCGATCTCGATGCCCTCGCCGATGAGGTTCCGGATGGCGTCGATCGCCTCCCGCTCGCGGCCGGGCAGCGGGCGCACGTCGATGCGCGCCTCGGCGACCGAGGGGATGACGTTGTGCTTGTAGCCCGCGTCGAGCATCGTCGGGTTCGCCGTGTGGCGGAGGCTCGAGCGCAGGAAGCGCGAGACGGTGCCGGTGCGCTCGGCGACCGCGTCGGGGTCGTCGTCGTCGACGCCGAGCAGCGAGGCGACCCGCGCGATGAGCTCGCGCGTCGTGTCGGTGAGCTCGACGGGGAACTCGTGCGCGCCGACCGCGGCGACCGCGGCGGCGAGCTTCGTCACCGCGTTGTCGCGCATGTGCTGCGAGCCGTGCGCGGCCGTGCCGCGAGCGCGGAGCAGGATCCACTGCAGCGCCTTCTCGCCCGTCTGGAGGAGGTAGGCGCGGCGGCCGCCGACCTCGATCGAGTAGCCGCCGACCTCGCTGATCGCCTCGGTCGCGCCCTCGAAGAGCTCCGGATGGTTGCGCACGAGCCACTGGGCGCCGTAGGCGCCGCCCGCCTCCTCGTCGGCGAAGAACGCGACGACGAGGCCGCGCCGGGGACGGCGGCCGCTCGCGAGGATGCGCTCGAGCGCCGCGAGGATCATCGCGTCCATCTGCTTCATGTCGACCGCGCCGCGGCCCCACAGCAGGCCGTCGCGGATCTCGCCCGCGAAGGGATCGACGCTCCACTCGCTCGCGTCGGCGGGCACGACGTCGAGGTGGCCGTGCACGACGAGCCGCGGCAGGCTCGGGTCCTCCCCGTCGATGCGGGCGACGACGCTCGCGCGGCCGGGCGCCGACTCGAAGGTCTCGCTCTCGACGCCCATCGACGCGAGCACCGCGCTCACGTAGGCCGCCGCATCTGCCTCGCCGGACGATCGCCCACCGCCCCAGTTCTGCGTGTCGATGCGGATGAGGTCCCGGGCGAGCTGCACGGTGCGGGAGAGGCCATCGGTCACCGCTCAAGGCTAGCCGCCCCGCACTCCCGGCCCCGTGCGCACCGGGTGGTCATCGACCCCCTCCGGAGCGTGCTAGAGTCATTTCTCGGTCCTGCAAAGGAGACCGACACTCTGCGCGGGTGGCGGAATTGGCAGACGCGCTAGCTTGAGGTGCTAGTGCCCGTATTAGGGCGTGGGGGTTCAAGTCCCCCCTCGCGCACGAGAGAGGTCCGGAGCGATTCGCTCCGGGCCTCTTCCCGTTCCTGGGGGAAGTCCCCCTCCCGCCGTCCAGCCGGCGCGGCTAGCGTGAGCCCATGGCCTCCATCTTCGACTCCATCCGCCGGGCGGGCTTCCGCCGCGGCCCGCAGCGGATCCTCGCCGGCATCTGCGGCGGCATCGCCGCGAAGACGCGCATCAACGTGTGGCTCGTGCGCCTCGTCACGCTGCTGCTGTTCGCGCTGCCGGTCGTCGGCTGGGGCCTCTACGCGGTCGTGTGGGTGCTGACGCCGAACCACCGCGGCTCGATCCCGCTCGAGCGCTGGCTCGGGCGCGGCTGACGCGGCAGGCGCCGCATCGCTCGCGGCTCAGTCGCCGCCGGAGGGTCCCGTGTCGTCGCGCTTCCGCTCGCGCCGCAGCATGCTCGCGGGTGCGACCGCGGCGGCGCCGAAGCGGTCGTGCACCGCGTCCATCGCGCGCTCCGCGCTCCCCCACGTCTCGGTGTCGTCCCACAGCAGCCCGTGGTCGGCGGCGTCCTGCACCGAGCTCGCCCGCACGCCGAGGAGCCGCACGGGCGGCAGCTCGCCGAGCCCGTCGAGCAGCGACCACGCCGTTTCGACGAGCACGCGCGTGACGTCGGTCGCCTCCGGCAGCGTGCGCGAGCGGGTGATGGTGCGGAAGTCGTGGAAGCGCACCGTGAGCGTCACGGTGCGCGCCTGCACGCCCGCGTCGCGGAGGCGCCGGCCCACGCCCGTCGCGAGGCGCAGGATCTCGCCCTGCAGCTCGGTGCGATCGAGCACGTCGTGCGAGAACGTGTGGTTGTGCCCGAAGGTCTTCTCGTGACCGCGCTCGCGCACCTCGCGCGCATCCCGTCCCCACGAGAGCTCGTGCAGGTGGCGGCCGGTCGCCTCGCCGAACCACGCCTCGAGCCGCTCGAGCGGCGTGCGCGCGACGTCGCCGACGGTGTGGAGCCCGTAGCGCGCGAGGCGCTCCTGCTGCTTCGGCCCCACGCCCCAGATGGCGCTCGCGGGCTGCGGGTGGAGGAAGTCGAGCACGTGCTCGTCGGGCACGACGAGCAGCCCGTCGGGCTTCGCACGACCGGAGGCGAGCTTCGCGACGTGCTTCGTGCTCGCCGCGCCGACGGAGGCGACGAGACCCGTCTCGGCCCGGATGCGCTGCCGGAGCCCCGGTCCGATGCGGTTCGCGCCGCCGGAGAGGCGACGCAGGCCCGCGATGCCGACGAAGGCCTCGTCGATGCCGAGCCGCTCGACGTCGGGCGAGACGTCGTCGAGGATGCCCATCACGTGCTTCGAGAGGCGCGAGTAGAGGTGGAAGTCGGGCTCGAGCACGATCGCGTTCGGGCACAGCCGCAGCGCCCGCCCCATCGGCATCGCGGAGTGCACGCCGTACTTGCGGGCCTCGTAGGTCGCGGCGGTGACGACCGAGCGCGTCGAGTCGTGGCCGATCACGACCGGGAGCCCGACGAGGTCGGGCCTCGCGAGCAGCGACGCCGAGGCGAAGAACGCGTCGAGGTCGACGTGCAGGATCGTCGCGGTCGAGTCGTCGACGTCGTGGCCCGAGACGAGCCGGTTCGACCCATCCTGCTTGCTCACGCATCCATCGTCCCACGTACCGGCGACACGGCTTCGAGACACCGCTCGATCGACGACGGCGGAACGCACGGCAGGATGGAGGCATGCAGCACCCAGGCCTCGAGCACCCGTTCACCCGCTACGTCGCGCTCGGCGACAGCTTCACCGAAGGAGTGGGCGACGAGGAGCCGAACCTGCCGAACGGCGTGCGCGGGTGGGCCGACCGGGTCGCGGAGGAGCTCGCGCGCTCGCGGCCCGACTTCGAGTACGCGAACCTCGCGATCCGGGGCCGGCTGCTGCAGCAGATCGTCGACGAGCAGCTCGAGCCGGCGATCGCGCTCCAGCCAGACCTCGTGACGATCTCGGCGGGCGGCAACGACCTCATCCGGCCCGGCGGCGACCCCGACGCGCTCGCGGCGCGGCTCGACGAGGTCGTCGGGCGGCTGCGCGCGACGGGCGCCGAGGTCGTGCTCTTCAACGGCCCCGACATCGCGATGACGCCAGTGCTGCGCGCGATCCGCGGGAAGGTCGGCATCTACAACGCCAACCTGCACGGCGTCGCGGCGAAGCACGGCGCGGTGATCGCCGACATGTGGTCGGCGCGGCAGCTGCAGCAGCCGCAGATGTGGGCCGCCGACCGGCTGCACTTCTCAGCGCTCGGCCACCACGCGATCGCGATCATCGTGCTCGACGCGCTCGGCGTGCACCACGCGCTCGAGCCGATGGCGCCGGAGCCGCTGCCCGTGCGCACGTGGCAGCGCATGCGGCGCGACGACCTGCAGTGGGCGCGCGAGCACCTCGCGCCCTGGGTGCTGCGACGGCTGCGCGGCCAGTCCTCCGGCGACACGATCTCGCCGAAGCGGCCCACCGCCGCGCCGGTCGTGCTGCCGCGCGACGACGAGGGCGCCGCCGGCTAGTCGAAGTACCAGCCGAGCACCTGCGGTGCGTTCGTGATGCGCCACCACGCGTCCGGGGGCGCCAGGAGGCTCGCGGTGCGCACGGGAGCGACCGCGTCGCCGCGCTCGAGCCGCACCTCGCCGACCGGCTGCGGCACGGCGCCCGCCTCGATCGGTTCGACCGTCGCGCTCCACCCGGGGGCGTCGTCGGCGAAGACGTGCGCGTCGAGCGGGGCGGTCGCGACCGCTCGCGTCGACGCTCCCCACGGCGCCCGGTACTCGGCGACGACGGTGCCCGGCTCGACGATCGTGCGCGTGGCGAAGCTCGGCCACAGGCTCTCGAGCAGCCCGATCATCGCGGCGTCGGTCTCGTCGGCCGCGATCGTGCCCATCACGATTCCCACGACCCGGCGCTGCTCCCCGTCGACCTCGCGCGTGGCCGTGACGAAGAGGTTCCGACCCCAGACCTTGAGCGTGCCGGTCTTGCCGCCGTCGATGTCGTGCTGGCCGAGGATGCGGTTCGTGTTGGGTGCGATGCCGATGCCGGGGATGCGCACCGACTCGAGCTGGATCGTCGCGAGCACGACGGGGTCGGCGACGGCCATGAGCGCGATGCGCGTGAGGTCGGGCGCGCTCGAGACGGAGCGGGCGTCGAGTCCGGCGGGATCGGCGAGCACCGTGTCGTCGAAGCCGTGCCGATCGGTCCAGGCGGCGGCCGCCGCGGCGAAGCCGTCCATGTCGCCGAACGCCCAATTGGCGAGCGACCAGATCGCGTTGCCGGCCGAGTCGACGAGCGACCACTCCACGAGGTCGCGCTGCGTCACCTGCATGCCGTCGAAGACCGGCGCGATGGGCGCGTTCTCGCGCACCGCTCGCGCTTGCGCCGCGACGTCGTCCGCGTCGAGCGTGATGACGGCGCCGCGCGAGTCGCCCTCGATCGGGTGCGCGTCGAGCACGACGAGCACGGTGACGAGCTTCGCGACGCTCGCCATCGGGTGCGCGTCCTCGCTCCCCCACGCCTCCCACACGTCGGGGCCGCCGTCGATGCCCACGACGCCGTAGCCGGCGGCGCGCGCTGCCTCGGGCCACGCGACCTGCGCGGCCGGCAGCTCGGCCGGCGCGGCCTCCACCGGCTCGCCCGCGACCGCCGGGGCGGGAGCGACGAGCACGGCGGCGGCGAGCGCGACGGCCGCGACGAGCGCGACGACGAGGAGCGAGCGCAGCAGCACGACGAGCGGATGCGTGCGGCGGGCGGCCGCGGGCGCGCGTGCGGTCATCGCAGCGCCCACATCGCGACGGCGGCCGAGGCCGCGACGTTGAGCGAGTCGACGCCGTGGTGCATGGGGATGCGCACGACGCGGTCGGCGGCGGCGATCGCTCGCGCCGAGAGGCCAGGTCCCTCCGAGCCGAAGACGAGCGCGACGCGCTCCGCGGGCGCCGCCGCGTACTCGTCGAGGTCGACGGCGTCGTCGCGGAGCGCCATCGCGACGACCTCGAAGCCCGCGTCGTGGAAGACGGGGACGGCTGCCTCGAGCGAGTCGATGCGCGCCCACGGCACCTGCAGCACCGTGCCCATCGAGACGCGCACGCTCCGCCGGTAGAGCGGATCCGCGCACGTCGAGGTCACGAGCACCGCGTCGCCGCCGATGCCGGCGACCGATCGGAACGCCGCGCCGACGTTCGTGTGGTCGACGAGGCCGTCGAGCACGACGACGCGACGGGCGCGCTCGAGCAGCGCCGACGCATCCGGCAGCACGGGTCGGCGCATCGAGGCGAGCGCGCCTCGGTGCAGGTGGAAGCCCGTGATCTGCTCGAGCACGCCCTCGTCGCCGACGAAGACCGGTACGTCGAGGCCGCCGACGAGCCGCTCGACGTCGGGCAGCCAGCGCGGGGCGACGAGCACCGAGCGCGGCTCGTGGCCCGCGCGCAGCGCGCGCTCGAGCACCGTCTGCGACTCGGCGATGTAGAGGCCGCGCTCGGGCTCGGTGCGGCGGCGGAGGGCGACGTCGGTGAGCCCGACGAAGTCCTCGAGCCGGGGGTCGGCGAGCGAGTCGATCGACACGATCTGCATGCGCTCCCAGCCTTCCCCCGCCGGGCTCGAGGATACCGGGGCTAGGGTCGTGACCGTGCTCGACACCGCCATCGACCTGCTGCGCGGTCGCCGCATCGCGGTCGTGACCGGCGCGGGCATCTCGACCGACTCCGGCATCCCCGACTACCGGGGTGCCGGCGCGCCGCCGCGCAACCCCATGCTGTTCGAGACGTTCCTCGCGAGCGCTGACGCGCGACGCCGCTACTGGGCGGGCAGCCACCTCGGCTGGCAGCGCTTCGCCGGCGTGCAGCCCAACGAGGGCCACCGGGCGCTCGCGCGGCTCGAGCGCGCGGGGCTCACGACCGGCATCGCGACGCAGAACGTCGACGACCTGCACGAGCGCGCCGGCTCGACGAACGTGACGCACGTGCACGGGCAGCTCCACACCGTCTCGTGCCTCGACTGCGGCACGACCTTCGACCGGCACCGGATCGCCGACGAGATCGAGCGGCTGAACTCGTGGATCCGCATGCCCGAGCGAGTGCGGCTCCAGCCCGACGGCGACGTCGAGATCGACGCGTCGCAGCGCTTCGAGGTGCCCGCGTGCCCGGTGTGCGGCGGCATCCTCAAGCCCGACGTCGTCTTCTTCGGCGAGCTCGTGCCCGTCGACGTCTTCGCCGCGGCGCGCGACATCGTCGCGGCGGGCGAGGTCGTGCTCGTCGCGGGCTCCTCGCTCGTCGTGAACTCCGGCACGCGGCTGCTCGAGGTCGCGCGGCGCGAGGACGTGCCGATCGTGATCGTCAACCGCGGGCCGACGAAGTGGGACGGCCGCGCGGCGGCGCGCGTCGAGGGTGGCACGAGCGAGTCGCTCTCCGCGATCGCCGACGCGCTCGGCGCGCCGGCCTGAGCCGCGACTGCGGCGTCAGCGCGCGCGGCGACGCGGCGACGCCGCGGCGACCTGGGCGAGGAAGGCGCCGAGCCGCTCGGCTGAGGCGCGCCAGCTGAACCGCGCGGCCTGCTCGCGGGAGGCGCGCGAGACGGCCGCCCACTCCCCCTCGAGGGCGCGCACGGCGCGCGCGAGCGCATCCGCGTCTCCCACCGGGAAGTAGCGCGCCGCATCGCCGCCCACCTCGCGGAAGATCGCGGTGTCGGCCACGACCGCGGGCACGCCGAGGCTCATCGCCTCGAGCAGCGGGATGCCGAAGCCCTCGTCGCGCGACGCGTGCACGAGCGCCGTCGCGCTCCGCAGCAGCTCGGCGTACTCGGCGTCGGTGACGCCGTCGTGGAAGACGACGGATGCGCCTGCCGCGAGCCGTGTGAGCCGCTCGCGCGTCGCCGGGTCGACGCGGCTGCACAGGTGCAGCTCGTGCTCGGGCAGCAGGCGCGCGGCGGTGACGAGCGTCTCGACGTCCTTGTAGGGCATGAACGAACCCATGTAGACGAGCCGGCGAGTGGGCGGCTCGGCGTGCCCGACGGGCTCGCCGAGCGGCGCGAACGCGTTCGGCACGACCGCGACCGGCCGCCGCGTGAGGCGGTGCCGCTCGATGAGGCCGCGGGTGGTCTCGGAGACGGTCGCGACGCCGTCGACGGCGTCGAGCAGCATGCGCTGCGGCGCGAAGGAGCGGTGGTAGAGCCGCCACAGGAGCCGCACGGGGGCCGGGAGGCTCGGCGGCGGGGTCGGGTGGCGGTAGTAGATGAGGTCGTGCACCGTCGTCACGAGCGGCCACGCGCGGCCGATCGAGCCGATCGTCTGCATCGGCGAGAACGCGACGTCGGCGCGCACGCGTCGCAGCCGCCACGACGTGAGCGGCTCGAGCGGACCGGTCGGCGAGGGGCCGAGCACGTGCGGCAGCCGCGGGAGCATCGAGAGCTGCCGCTCGTCGCTCACGAGCATCGTCACGTCGTGGTCGCGCGCGAGCTCGGCGACGAGCTCGGCCGAGAAGCGCGAGATGCCGTCGTGCCGCTCGAGGCGCACGTAGCGGCAGTCGAACAGGATGCGCATCAGCGCGCGGCGCCCTCGGCGAGGAAGCGGCGGACGACGGCGGCGGCCTCGCGCGGCTGCTCGTAGTGCACGAGGTGGCCGGTGCCGCGGAGCACCGCGAGGCGCGCGTCGGGGAAGCGAGTGCGCAGCCGGTGCTGCTCGCGCAGCGGCGTGATGTCGTCGCGATCGGCGGCGATGAGCTGCACGGGCTGCGCGATGCGGGCCGCGACCTCGCCGACCGTGTGGCGGATGGAGGCGTCGAACGCCTCGAGCACCGACCGGCGCGAGGCGTAGCTCGAGAAGTAGGCGTCGTGCTGGCCGTGGATCCAGGCGCGCAGCCCCCGGTCGCGCGTCTTCGCCATGAACGCGCTCATGCCGCGCACGATCGGCGGCGCGCCGAGCAGCGCGAGGCCCGCGCGCTCGGGCAGGGCGGCCGCCGCGCGGTAGTAGCCGAGCGCGAGCGCCGAGCCGAGCCGGTTGGGGCCCGAGAGGGCGGGCGTCGCGATGGGGTTGACGAGTACGATGCGGCTCGCGTCGAGACCGCTCGCGGCGGCGTGCGCGACGACGATCGAGCCGAACGAGTGGCCGAGCACGGCGGCGCCGGGCGCCTCGCTCGCGACGAGCGCGCTGAGCCACGTTGCGTAGGCGTCGATGGATGCGGTGGACAGGGCCTCGGAGTCCCCGAAGCCGGGGAGGTCGGGCACGATGACCCGCATGCCGGGCAGGTGCGCGGCGATCGGCTCGAGCCCGTGGTGATCGCCGCGGAATCCGTGCACGAAGACGATCGGGCGCGCATCCGGCTCGCCGTACTCGAACACCGCCGTGGCGGTGCCGTCGACGTCGATCGAGCGCTCGCGCCGCGGGAGCGCGTCGAGCAGCGCTCGGTACGGCGACGGGCGCGATCCGCTTTCCACTGGCACCGGTCGAGCCTACCCGCGGGTGTGGGAGGTGCGGGCTACCGTGGGCGCATGACGGAGACGAGCGTGCAGCTGCGGAGGCCGATCCTCGAGGTGAGCCCCGAGGCGCCCGATCGCTGGATCGATCGGCTCGCCGTCTTCGACCTCGAGACGACGGGCATCGATCCCGCGCAGTCGCGCATCGTCACCGCGTTCGTCGGTGTGCTCGATGCGAGCGGCGCCGTCATCGAGGGCCGCTACTGGATCGTCGACCCCGGCGTCGAGATCCCGGCCGCGTCGACCGCCGTGCACGGCGTCACGACCGAGCGGGCGCGCGCCGAGGGCGCGCAGGCGCCGATCGCGGTGCAGGAGATCCGCGACGAGCTCGCCCGCCACTTCGCCGGCGGGCTCGCGGTGTGCGCGTTCAACGCCGCCTACGACTTCTCGCTCCTCGCCGCCGAGTGCCGCCGCTACGGCATCGAGCCGCTCGACGCGCGGCCGGTCATCGACCCGATGGTCATCGACCGCCAGGTCGACCGCTACCGCCGCGGCAAGCGCACCCTCACGGTCGCGGCCGAGGTCTACGGCATCGAGCTCGTCGACGCCCACGACGCAAGCGCCGACGCGATCGCCGCGGGCCGGCTCGCGCAGGTCATGACCGCCCGCTACCCCGAGCTGCGCATCGACCCGATCTCGCTCCACGAGCTCACCGAGCGCTGGGCAGATGAGCAGGCGGCGGGCTTCGAGGAGTTCAAGCGCCGCTCCGACCCGACGTTCAACGCGGGCCGCGGCTGGCCGCTGCGCGCGGTGGAGCTCTAGAGCGAAGACCCCTTCGGCTCTCCGCCGCCCCAGCGCCGAGGCCTGTCTCGCGCCTCGGCGGCAGAGTGCCGACACGCTGCGGTCTGCCAGCGCCGTCAGCGCAGAGTTCCGGCACTCTGCGGTTCGCGGCCGCCCTCAGCGCAGAGTCCCGGCACTCTGCGCGCGGGGCGACGAGAGAGGGCGACGAGCCGAAGCCCGTCGCCCTCTGTGCGTGCTGCTGCGATCAGCCGCCGAAGCCCTTGTAGCGGTTCTTGAACTTCTCGACGCGGCCGGCCGAGTCCATGATGCGCTGCTTGCCCGTGTAGAACGGGTGCGAGGCCGACGAGATCTCGACGTCGATGACGGGGTAGGTCTCGCCGTCGAGCTCGATCGTCTTGTCGCTCGTGATCGTCGAGCGCGTGAGGAACGTCTCGCCCGAGGCGAGGTCGCGGAACACGATCGGGCGGTAGTCGGGGTGGATCTCGGTCTTCATGGGTTTCCTTGGTCGCTCGGGCGCGGAAGTCTTCGGTCGGCGTGCGGGCCGACAGACGAGTGTATCAGGTGGGAAGGGCTCGGGTGCGGCTCAGCGCTTCGCGCGCGCCGACCAGCGGCCGCCCTCGCGGGCGATGGCGAGCGGGATGTCGAAGGTCTCGGTGAGGTGCGCATCCGTCAGCACGTCGTCGAGCGGCCCCGCCGCGACGATGCCGCCCTCGCGCAGCAGCATCGCGTGCGTGAAGCCCGGCGGGATCTCCTCGACGTGGTGGGTGACCATGACGATCGCGGGCGCGAGCGGGCTCGACGCGTACTCCTCGAGCGAGGCGAGCAGCGACTCGCGCGCGCCGAGGTCGAGGCTGCCGGCGGGCTCGTCGAGCAGCATGAGCTCGGGGTCGGTCATGACGGCGCGAGCGATCTGCACGCGCTTGCGCTCCCCGTCGGAGAGCGTGCCGAAGGGGCGGGTCGCGAGGGCGCTGAGGTCCCACGCGTCCATGACCTCGGCGGCGCGCTCGAGGTCGAGCGACTCGTACTGCTCGCGCCAGCGGCCCGTCACCGCGTAGGCCGCGGTGAGCACGACGTCGCCGACGCGCTCGGCCGCCGGGATGCGGCGCGCGAGGCCCGTCGCCGCGAGGCCGATGCGCGTGCGGAGCTCGAAGACGTCGACCTTGCCGATGCGCTCGCCGAGCACGTCGACCTGGCCGGAGGTCGGATGCGTCGTGGCCGACGCGAGCTGCAGGATCGTCGACTTGCCGGCTCCGTTGGGGCCGAGGATCACCCAGCGGTCGGCCTCGTCGACGCTCCACGAGATGCCATCGAGGATCCGGTTCCCGTTCCGGACGAAGGAGACATCGCGGAGCTCGAGCACGTTCGCCATGCCAGCGAGCCTATCGACCGGCGCGCTCGTCGATGACGCGCTGGTAGACCTCGCGCGTCTCGGCCGCGATGCGGTGCCAGTCGAAGTGCTCGGCGGCGCGCGCCCGGCCGGCCTCGCCCATCCGCTTGGCGGCGGCGGGGTCGGCGACCATGCGCGTGAGCGCGTCGGCGAGGTCGGCGACGAAGCGGTCGGGGTCGGTGGGCGTGCCCGTGCCGTCCTGCACCTGGTCGATCGGCACGAGGTAGCCCGTCTCGCCGTCGACGATGACCTCGGGGATGCCGCCGGTCGCGCTCCCGACGACGGGCGCGCCGCACGCCATCGCCTCGAGGTTGACGATGCCGAGCGGCTCGTAGACGCTCGGACACACGAACGTCGTCGCGTGGCTCAGCAGCACCCGCACGTCGTCGCGGGCGAGCACGTCGTCGATCCAGATGACACCGCCGCGCGCCGAGCGGAGCTCGTCGACGAGGCCCTTGACCTCCGCGAGGATCTCCGGCGTGTCCGGCGCCCCGGCCACGAGCACGAGCTGCACGTCCTCCGGGAGCGAGCGAGCGGCGCGCAGCAGGTGCGGGAGACCCTTCTGCCGCGTGATGCGGCCGACGAAGACGACGGCCGGTCGGTCGGGGTCCATGCCGAGCTCGCGCGCGCGATCCGCGTCGGGCAGCGGCGCCCACGCCTCGAGGTCGATGCCGTTGTGGATCGTGACGACCCGCTCGGGGTCGAGCGACGGGTAGGAGCGCAGGATGTCGGCGCGCATGCCGTCCGAGACGGCGATCACGCGGTCGGCGGCCTCGTAGGCGCGCCGCTCGATGTCGCTCGAGATGCGGTAGCCGCCGCCGAGCTGCTCGGCCTTCCACGGGCGCAGCGGCTCGAGCGAGTGCGCGGTGACGATGTGCGGGATGCCGTGCAGCTCCTGCGCGAGCCGGCCCGCCTCGTTCGCGTACCACGTGTGCGAGTGCACGAGATCGGCGTCGGCGACCGCGTCGGCGATCTGCAGGTCGACCGCGAGCGTCTGGAGCGCGCCGTTCGCGTCGGCGAGCTCGGCGGGCACGTCGTAGGCGGTCACGCCCTCCTCGTCGCGCGGGGCGCCGAAGCACCGCACGCGCACCTCGGTCGAGTCGCGGAGCGCCTTCACGAGCTCGGTGACGTGCACCCCCGCTCCCCCGTAGATCTCCGGCGGATACTCCTTCGTCAGCAGGTCGACGCGCATGCCCTCACAGTACGCCAGCGCATCCGCACCCGCCGTCCGGCTCCTGGTCAGCGTGCAGACAAGAACCGTAGGGTGAACCCATGGACAAGAAGGTCTTCGGGATCGTGCTGGCAGGCGGCGAGGGCAAGCGGCTCATGCCGCTCACCGCCGATCGGGCGAAGCCGGCGGTGCCGTTCGGCGGCGCCTATCGACTGATCGACTTCGCGATCTCGAACCTCATCAACTCGAGCCTGCGGCAGATCGTCGTGCTCACGCAGTACAAGTCGCACTCGCTCGACCGCCACATCTCGCAGGTGTGGCGCATGTCGTCGATGCTCAACTCCTACGTCACGTCGGTGCCGGCCCAGCAGCGCACCGGCAAGCACTGGTTCGCCGGCAGCGCCGACGCGATCTTCCAATCGCTCAACCTCATCGCCGACGAGAAGCCCGACATCGTCGTCGTGGTGGGCGCCGACCACGTCTACCGGATGGACTTCCGCGACATGATCGACGCCCACCTCGCCTCGGGAGCGCGCGCGACCGTCGCGGGCATCCGCCAGCCGATCGAGCTCGCGCACCAGTTCGGCGTCATCGAGGAGGACGACGACAAGCCCGGCTACATCCGCGCGTTCCACGAGAAGCCCGCCGACGCATCCGGCTTCGCCGTCGCGCCCGGCGAGGTGCTCGCGTCGATGGGCAACTACGTCTTCGACGCCGACGCGCTCGTCGAGGCCGTGATCGCCGACAATCGGCTCGAGGACTCCGACCACGACATGGGCGGCGACATCATCCCCTGGTTCGTCGAGCGCGGCGAGGCGGCGATGTACGACCTCAAGAACAACACCGTCCCCGGCGCGACCGAGCGCGACAAGTACTACTGGCGCGACGTCGGCACGATCGAGTCGTTCTTCGACGCGCACATGGACCTCATCTCGGCGCTGCCGATCTTCAACCTCTACAACCGCGAGTGGCCGATCTACACCCAGACGGTGAACGCGCCCCCGGCGAAGTTCACGAGGGATGCGTGGGGTCGCGCGGCCGACGTCAACGAGGCGATCGTGGGCGCGGGCTCGGTCGTGCAGGGGGCGAGCGTCGTGCGCAGCGTCGTCTCCCCGTGGTGCACGATCGACGCGGGCGCGACCGTCTCAGACGCGATCCTCTTCGACCAGGTGCACGTCGGCGCCGGCGCCGTCGTGCGGAGGGCGATCATCGACAAGGGGGTCGAGATCGGCCCCGGCGTGCAGATCGGCGTCGACCACGAGGCCGACCTCGCGCGCGGCTTCTCCATCTCGGCCTCCGGCATCGTCACGGTGCCGAAGGGCTCGACGATCCTGTGACGGGGGCATCGCTCCTCGTCGTCACCGACGTCGACTCGACGCTCATCCGCGACGAGGTCATCGAGCTGCTCGCGCGCGCGGTCGGGCCCGACGCCGAGCGGCACGTCGCGGCGGTCACCGAGCGCGCGATGCGCGGCGAGCTCGACTTCGCCGCCTCGCTCGCCGAGCGCCTCCTCATGCTCGAGGGGCTGCCGGTCTCGGTGCTCGACGCGGCCCGCGAGCAGGTGACGGTCACCGACGGCGTGCCCGAGCTCGTCGCCGAGGTGCACGGGCGCGGCGGCCGCATCGCGGCGGTCTCGGGCGGCTTCCACGAGGTGCTCGACCCGCTCGCGGCCGAGCTCGGCATCGACCACGCGCGCGCGAACCGGCTCGAGGTGGCGGATGGGCGCCTCACGGGCCGCTCGATCGGCCCCGTCATCGACGGCGCGGCCAAGCGCGACACGCTCGAGTCGCTGCGGCTGAACCTCGGCGTGCCGCGCGAGCGCGTCATGGCGGTCGGTGACGGCGCGAACGACGTCCTCATGATGGAGGCGGCGGGCATCTCGGTCGCGTTCTGCGCGAAGCCGCTCGTGCGCGAGGTGGCGACGAACGCCATCGACGTGCCCGACTTCCGCGAGCTCATCCCGATCCTGCCCGGCTGAGGCGCCGATGGCCGCTCCCTCGCAGCGCATCGCGATCGTCTCCGACATGCACGGCAACCTCACGGCGCTCGAGGCGGTGCTCGCCGACGCGCGGCGGCGCGGGGCGGATGCGGTGTGGTGCGGTGGCGACCTCGTCGGCAAGGGGCCGCGGGGTCGGGCCGTCGTCGCGCTCGCGCGCGAGGCGTGCGACGTCGTGGTGCGCGGCAACTGGGACGAGGCGGTCGCGGCGCCCGAGCGCTCGCCGTGGACGGCGCCCGCGTGGTACCGCGACGAGCTCGGCGCCGAGGCGCTCGCGTGGCTCGCCTCGCTCCCCTTCCATCACGACGCGGTGCTCGGCTCCCGCCTCGTGCGCCTCTTCCACGCATCCGCCGACTCCGTCCACCACCGCGTGCGCTCGGGCGCCGACGATGCGACCTTCGACGCGATGTTCGAGCCGACGGATGCGACGGGTGCGGTCGCGCGGGCCGACGTCGTCGCGTACGGCGACCTCCACGACCAGTGGCTCGACATCCGCCGGGGCCGGTGGCTGCTGAACGTCGGCAGCGCCGGCAACGAGCTCGACGGCGACCCGACCGCGGCATACGCGCTGCTCGAAGCGGGCGACGCCGGCGAGCTCTCGGTGCAGTTCGTGCGCGTGCCCTACGACGTCGAGGCCGAGATCGCGATCGCGCGCGCGGCCGGCATCCCGTTCCTCGAGCACTGGATCGCCGAGCTCCGCTCGGGCGTCTACCAGCGCCGCGCCTGAGCGCCGCCCTCGTCGGCTAGTGACCCATGCCGAGGCCGCCGTCGACGGGGATGACGGCGCCCGAGATGTAGGCGGCCTCGTCGCCGGCGAGCCAGCGCACGACCCCGGCGACCTCCTCGGCGCTGCCGTAGCGCGCCGCGGGGATCGCCTGCTTGTACTCCGCCTGCGTCTTCTCGTCGAGCTCGGCGGTCATGTCGGTCGCGATGAAGCCCGGCGCGACGACGTTCGCCGTGATGCCGCGGGCGCCGAGCTCGCGCGTGATCGAGCGGGCGATGCCGACGAGCCCGGCCTTCGAGGCGGCGTAGTTGACCTGGCCGGGGCCGCCGTAGAGGCCGACGACGCTCGAGATGAGGATGACGCGGCCCCACTTGGCCCGCAGCATGCCCTTCGAGGCGCGCTGCGCGACGCGGAACGCGCCGCCGAGGTTCGTGTCGACGACCGCCGCGAAGTCCTCCTCGCTCATGCGCATGAGGAGCGTGTCGCGCGTGATGCCCGCGTTCGCGACCACGACCTCGACCGGGCCGAGCTCCTGCTCGATGCGCGAGAACGCCGCGTCGATCGAGGCGGCGTCCGTGACGTCCGCCGCGACCGCGAGCGCGCCCTCGGGGCCGGAGCCGTCGCGCGAGGTGATCGCGACGCGGTGACCGGCGTCGAGGAAGGACTGGGCGATCGCGCGGCCGATGCCGCGGTTGCCGCCGGTGACGAGCACGGTGCGAGAGGTCATGCGAGCCAGCCTAGAAGACGGGGGCATCCCGGAAGGCCGGGGCGAGCCCGAAAGACAGGGCTGGCGCAAAGGGCGCGCGCGTAGAGTGGTCGGGCCATGCGAGCACGGTCCGCGTCGATCACCGACCTCCCGATCTCCCCAGACGAGGATCGTGAGAGGCGCTTCCGCATGTACCTGTACATGATGCTCGTGCGGGTCGGGTGCCTCGGGCTCTTCTTCGTCGTGCCGGGCTGGTGGAAGCTCGCGCCGGCGCTCGTCGCCGTGCTCATCCCCTACTTCGCGGTCGTGGTCGCGAACGTCTCGACGCACGCGGTCGGCGAGGTGCGGGAGGCGCCGAACGCGCTGCCCGCCGGGCCGTCGGCGGCGAGTGGCTTCGCCGCGGACGACCGCACGTGGCGCGCTGCGCCCGACTCACTGGGCGGCGGGGCGCCGAGCGACCGCGACCGACCGGGAGCGGATCGATGAGCCTGCTCGGCATGCTCGACGGCGGCGCCAGCGCGCCCGAGCCGTCGGCGGTGTGCTCGTCGGCCGGGTGCTCGGCCCAGGCTGCGCACGCCCTGCACTGGCGCAACCCGCGCATCCACGACGCCGACCGCGTGAAGACGTGGGCGGCGTGCGCCGAGCACCGCGAGAGCCTCGCCGCGTGGCTGCGCTCGCGCGGCTTCCCCGTCGTCGAGACCGCGTTCGGCGAGACGGTCGAGCGAGTCGCCTGATGCTCACCCTCCTCCGCCAGCCCCGCTGGCTCGGCTACGTCGCGCTGGCGACGATCTTCGCGATCGCGTGCTGCCTCTTCGGCGTCTGGCAGTGGAACCGCCGCGAGGAGGCGCTCGCCGCGATCGAGCGGCTCGAGTCGAACTACGACCGCTCGCCGGTCGCGGTGGCTGAGGTCATGCCCGACCCGGCGACCTTCGACCCCGCGAAGCAGTGGACGCCCGTCGTGCTGGAGGGCGAGTACCTGCTCGACGAGCAGCTGCTGCTGCGCGGCCGCTGGCGCGGCGGCGAGGTCGGCTTCGACGTCATCGCGCCGTTCCGCACGACCGAGGGCACCGTCTTCATCGTCGACCGGGGCTGGATCGACCAGGCCTCGGGCGCCGAGCGGCCCGTCACCGACCCCGCGACGCCGGCCGGGCCGACGACGGTCGTCGCCCGGCTGCGCCCGAACGAGGGCGACATCCCCGGCCGGGGCGCTCCCGAGGGCCAGATCGCATCCGTCAACCTGCCGGCGATCGCCGAGGGCATCGACGGCGATGCCTACGTCGGCGCCTACGGGCTGCTCGTGAGCGAGGACGGCGCTGCGCCCGACGACGTCGCGATCGCCACGCGCCCCGTGCTCGACGAGGGACCGCACCTCTCCTACACGCTGCAGTGGTTCGTCTTCGCGCTCTTCGGCTACGCCGCGGTCGCGTGGGGCATGCGCGAGGAGCTGCGCGGCGACGCGCCGCCGCCGAAGCCGAAGCGCGAGCGGCGCTCTGACGCCGACGTCGAGGACGACATCCTCGACCGCGCCTGAGCGCTCCGGATCGTCGCCGCGTCAGTCGCGGACCGTCGGGATCGCCTGCGTCTTGAGCGACGGCACGCGCCAGTCGAGCAGCTCGCTCGCGATGCGCAGCGCGCAGACGACGAGCGCGATGCCCGTGAGCACGGCCCAGTGCCCCCAGCCCATCCACTCGGCGGTCGCCGCGGCGCTCGAGCCGAGCAGCGCCGGCAGCAGGTAGAGCCGCGAGTCGCGCCGGAACACGGCGGGGATGTCGTTCGCGAGGGCGTCGCGCAGGATGCCGCCGCCGATGCCCGTCAGCATGCCGACGAACGCCGCGCCGACCGGGTCGACGCCGTGGTGGACGGCCTTCGTCGCGCCCGCGACGACGAAGATGCCGAGGCCGATCGCGTCGAAGATGAGCACGGGCCGGTCGAGCTTGTCCATCCACCGGTGCAGCAGGAAGACGGCGAGCGCGCCGAGCAGCGCGGCGCCGATCATCCACCACTCGCGCAGCACCGCGACGGGAGTCGCGCCGATCAGCAGGTCGCGCAGCATGCCGCCGCCGGTGGCGGTGACGACCGCGAGCCCCGCCATGCCGACGAGGTCCATGCGCTTCTGCACCGCGAGCAGCGCGCCGGAGATCGCGAACGCGACGATGCCGATCGCGTTGAGCGCGCCGCCGACCGCCGACAGCCAGCCGACCGGCTCATCGAGCATGCGGACCTCCCTCGCGACCTGCCGTCAGGCTAGGCCAGGCCGATGAGGTCGAGGTACTCGGGGCTCCAGAGGTCCTCCGTGCCGTCGGGCATGATGAGCACTCGCTCGGGGTCGAGCGCCTCGACCGCTCCCTCGTCGTGGCTCACGAGGATGACGGCGCCCTCGTAGGCGCTGAGCGCGCCGAGGATCTCCTCGCGGCTCGCGGGGTCGAGGTTGTTCGTCGGCTCGTCGAGCAGCAGCAGGTTGGCGCTCGAGACCACGAGCATCGCGAGCGACAGGCGGGTCTTCTCTCCGCCCGAGAGCACGCGAGCGGGCTTGTCGGCGTCGTCGCCCGTGAACAGGAACGAGCCGAGCACGCGGCGCGCCTCGGTCGAGGTGATGTCGGGCGACGCCGAGAGCATGTTCTGCAGCACGGAGCGCTCGACGTCGAGCGTCTCGTGCTCCTGTGCGTAGTAGCCGACGCGCAGGCCGTGGCCGCGCTCGATCTCGCCCGTGTCGCTCTCGGAGACGCCCGCCAGGATCCGCAGCAGCGTCGTCTTGCCCGCGCCGTTGAGGCCGAGGATGACAACCCGCGAGCCGCGGTCTACGGCGAGGTCGACGGCGGTGAAGATCTCGAGCGAGCCGTACGACTTCGACAGGTCGCGCGCCATGATGGGCGTCTTCCCCACCGGGGCCGGCTTCGGGAAGCGCAGCTTCGCCACCTTGTCGACCGCGCGCTCCTCCTCGAGCCCGGAGCGCATCCGCTCGGCCCGCCGCGCCATCTGCTTGGCCGCGACGGCCTTCGTCGCCTTCGCGCCCATCTTCGCCGCCTGCAGCTCGAGCTGGCTCGCCTGCTTCTCGACGTTCGCTCGCTCGCGCTTGCGGCGCTCGGCGTCGGCTTCGCGCTGGCGCAGGTAGAGCTTCCACGACATGTTGTAGATGTCGATGACCTGGCGGTTCGCGTCGAGGTAGAAGACGCGGTTGACGGTCTCCTCGACGAGCTCGACGTCGTGGCTGATGACCATGAGGCCGCCCGAGTAGCCCTTGAGGAACTCGCGGAGCCATACGACCGAGTCGGCGTCGAGGTGGTTCGTGGGCTCGTCGAGCAGCATCGTGTCGGCGCCCGAGAAGAGGATGCGCGCGAGCTCGATGCGGCGGCGCTGGCCGCCCGAGAGCGTCTCGAGCGGCTGGTCGAGGATGCGGTCGGGCAGCTGCAGGTTCGAGGCGATCGCGGCGCCCTCGGCTTCGGCCGCGTAGCCGCCGAGCGCGAGGAAGCGGTCCTCGAGGCGGCCGTAGCGGCGCATCGCCTCGTCGGCGACCGCGCCGCCCTCGCCCATCTGCTCGGTCGCGACGCGCATGCCCTCGACGAGCTCGCCGAGGCCGCGGGCGTCGAGGATGCGTCGGCGCGCGGTCTGCTTCGGGTCGCCCGAGCGCGGGTCCTGCGGCAGGTAGCCGATCTCGCCCGAGCGCTCGATGCGGCCCGAGAAGGTGTGGCCGTCGCGGTCGTCGCTCACGCCCGCGAGCACCTTCGTCATGGTGGTCTTGCCGGCGCCGTTGCGGCCCACGAGGCCGATCTTGTCGCCCGCGTCGATGCGGAACGAGACGTCGCTCATGAGGGTGCGCGGGCCCACCGAGAGCTCGAAGCCTGACACGGCGATCATGCGCGCGGGAGCCTCTCTGGATGGGGGGAATGGTGGTCGGCCCGGCGAGCGGACCAGCCCACCAGCCTACCAGCGGCCGGTGGCCCGCCTCAGCGCCAGGGGCGCGCGAGCTCCCCGATGAGGTCGGTGAGCGCCGCCTGCAGCAGCGGGCCGAAGCTCACGCGGCGCGCGCCGCCCTCGCGCGTCGCCGCGAGGTCGCCGAAGATCGATCCGCGCACGGGGTGCGCGGTCACGTTGACGGGCAGCGAGACGCGCTCGAGGATCGCGCCGATCGCCGCCCTGCTCGGCGGCACGACCGGGTAGAGGCTGCGCGCGCCGGCCTGCTCCATGAGCTCGCAGCGCGCGATCGCCTCCTCGAGCGGGTCGCGACCGTGCAGGTGGGGGCGAGCGAACGCATCCGTGCGCGCGTTGATGACGACCTCGACGCCCGCCGCGTCAGCGGCAGCGCGGAGGCCCGCGATGTAGTCGGCGTGCTCTTGCGGCTCGCGCATGCGGCCCTCGGCGTGCACGGTGTCCTCGACGTTGAGGCCGACCGCGCCGGCCTCGAGCAGCCGCTCGATGAGCTCGGCGGGCGCCGCGCCGTAGCCCGACTCCATGTCGGCGCTCACGGGCACGTCGACGGATGCGGTGATGCGCGCGATCCCCTCGAGCGCGTCGTCGAGGCTCATGCCCTCGTTGTCGCCCTGCCCGCGCGACTCGGCGAGCGGGTGGCTGCCGATCGTGAGCGCCTCGAAACCGGCGTCGACAAGGGTGCGGGCCGACCACGCGTCCCATGCGGTCGGGAGCACGACGAAGTCGTCGTGCATGGTCAGGAGGGCGGTGGCCTTGCCGGCGAGATCGCTCATGCCGGGATCCTACGAGCAGTGGCCCTACAGTGGCTCCATGACCGCTGTCGCGCTCCCGCTCCCCCGCCGCACCGTGCTCGCCGACGCGCTCGTCGGGCACCGCTCGCTCATCAAGGACGTCCTGCTCGTCGCCGCCGGCATCACGCTCGTCGCGGCGCTCGCGCAGGTCGAGATCCCGATGTGGCCCGTGCCCGTCACGGGGCAGACGCTCGGCGTCATGCTCGTCGCCGCGTCGCTCGGCTTCCGCCGGGGCGTCGCCGCGATGGTCGGCTACCTCGCGCTCGGCGTCGCCGGCGCACCGATCTTCGCGGGCTTCACGGGCGGCCTGCTCGCGGTCGGCAAGCCGAGCTTCGGCTTCGTGATCGGCTTCATCGCGACCGCCGCGGTCGTCGGCTGGCTCGCCGAGCGCCGCTGGGACCGCCGCCCGCTGCTCGCGATCGCGCTCTTCGGCCTCGCGAGCCTCATCCCCTTCGCCTTCGGCATCCCCTACATGGCCGCGGTGCTCGCCGCGATGGGCACGCCCGTCGGGATCGCCGGCGCGCTGCAGCTCGGCTTCGTGCCGTTCATCGTGGGCGGCCTCGTGAAGTGGGCGCTCGCCGCGGCGATCATGCCCGCCGCGTGGGCCGGCGCGCGCCGCGTCGACCGCTCGAGCGACTGAGGGCGCCCGCCTCGGGTCGAGGCCGCGGCGTCAGCGGTCGGCGCGCTCGACCCGCGGATCCGGCAGCAGCACCTCGACCGAGGGCTTCCGGCGCGCCCGCGCCCACACGACGAAGCCCCACACGGTGAACCCGCCGTAGAAGGCGTACATCGCCGCGGTCGCCCAGTAGCCGGCAGAGAGCAGCAGCGGCACGCCGACGAGGTCGACGAGCACCCAGATGAGCCAGAACTCCGTCCAGCCGCGCGCCATCCCGTAGGTCGCGAGCAGCGAGCCGACGAAGGTCCAGGCGTCGGCCCACACGGGCTCGTAGGAGCCGAGCGCCGCGAAGAGTGGCGTGAGGGCGACCGTGCCGACGACGAGCACGGCGGCGAGTCCCGTGCGCTGCCGCCACGTGGCCCAGCGCGGCACGATCTGCCCGTCGGCGGCGCGCGCCTGCCGCCAGCGCACCCAGCCGTAGACCGCGACCGCGATGAACATCACCTGCCGGCCGGCTTGGCCGAGCAGCGTGGGCAGGGTGTGGGCCGGGTCGAGGATCGCGCCGAGGAAGACCGTGAGCAGCAGCACGTTGCCGACGATGCCCACGGGCCATGCCCAGACGCGCCGCAGCATGCCGCCCACCGCGCTCGCGAGCCCGAAGGCGTTGCCCACGACCTCGCGCAGCAGCAGCTCCTGCCCTCCGCCGACGGGGATGGTCGCGCCGTAGATCGCGGCGAGCCAGTCGAGGTCCATCCCACCAGCGTAGGTCCGCGCGAGGCTCGCGCAGCGCGTAGCGTTGGAGGCATGACCGACACGCAGACCGCGCCCGCCACCGACGACGAGGGCGATCGCGCGACCTTCGCCGCACTGGGCCTGCCGCCCGAGATCCTGCGCGCCCTCGACGACGTCGGCTACGAGACGCCCTCCGCGATCCAGGCCGAGACGATCCCGCTCCTGCTCGAGGGCCGCGACATCATCGGCCTCGCCCAGACGGGCACGGGCAAGACGGCCGCGTTCGCGCTGCCGGTGCTCTCGGCGATCGACGTCGCGCGGCGCGAGCCGCAGGCGCTCGTGCTCACCCCGACGCGCGAGCTCGCGGTGCAGGTGTGCGAGGCGTTCGAGCGCTACGCGGCGCATCTCGGCGGCGTGCACGTGCTGCCGATCTACGGCGGCCAGGGCTACGGCGTCCAGCTCTCCGCGCTCCGCCGCGGCGTGCACGTGGTCGTCGGCACCCCGGGCCGCATCATGGATCACCTCGCGAAGGGCACCCTCGACCTCTCGGGCCTCACCCACGTCGTGCTCGACGAGGCCGACGAGATGCTCCGGATGGGCTTCGCCGAGGACGTGGACGAGATCCTCCAGCAGACGCCCGCCGAGAAGCAGGTCGCGCTCTTCTCGGCGACGATGCCGCGGCAGATCCGGGCGATCTCGCAGCAGCACCTGCGCGAGCCCGCCGAGATCACGGTGCGCGCGAGCACGACGACGGCCCCCAGCATCACCCAGCGAGCCCTCATGGTCTCATACCAGCAGAAGCTCGAGGCGCTCACGCGCGTGCTCGAGGTCGAGCCGTTCGAGGCGGCGATCGTCTTCACGCGCACGCGCAACGAGACCGAGACGGTCGCGGAGCGACTGCGCGCGCGCGGCTACGCGGCGACCGCCATCTCGGGCGACGTGGCCCAGCCGCAGCGCGAGAAGACGATCGAGCAGCTCCGCTCGGGCGACCTCGACGTGCTCGTCGCCACCGACGTCGCCGCGCGCGGCCTCGACGTCGAGCGCATCAGCCACGTCATCAACTACGACCTGCCGATCGACACCGAGTCGTACGTGCACCGCATCGGCCGCACCGGCCGCGCGGGGCGCACGGGCGACGCGATCAGCTTCGTCACGCCGCGCGAGCGGCGGATGCTGAGCGCGATCGAGAAGGCGACGCGCGGCACGGTCGAGATCATGCCGATGCCGAGCGCGGGCGAGGTGAACGCCACGCGCCTCACGCGCTTCGACGACGCCATCACCGCCGCCCTCGGCGAGACGGAGCGCATCGAGCGCTTCCGCGAGATCATCGCCCACTACGTCGCGCACCACGACGCGCAGCAGGAGGACGTCGCCGCCGCGCTCGCCGTCGTCGCGCAGGGCGAGACGCCGCTGCTGCTCGACGTGGAGGCGGACCGCGCGCTCCAGGCACCCAAGGAGCGCGCCCGCGCCCGCGATCGCGACGCGGGTGGGGACCGTCCCGAGCGCGGCTCCCGCCGCGGCCCGTCCGACGCGACGACCTACCGGCTCGCCGTCGGGAGCAAGCGCGGCGTGGAGCCGCGGCAGATCGTCGGCGCGCTCGCGAACGAGGGCGGCCTCGGCCGCGACGACTTCGGGCGCATCACGATCCGCTACGACTTCACGCTCGTCGAGCTGCCGGAGCTCTCCCCCGGCCAGCTCGAGCGGCTCTCGCAGACGCGCATCCTCGGCGTGCCGATCGACATCCGCGTCGACACCGGCCGCCGCGAGCGCGACGAGCGCGGTCCGCGTCGCGACCGCGACGATCGGGCGCCCCGCCGGGAGCGCGACGAGCGGACGCCGCGCAAGCCGCGCCACGGGCGGGATCGGTGACCGGAGAGGCCACCGCCGACCCCTCGCCCCGCAGGCGGGCGAGCCTCGAGGTGCTGCGCGCCGAGGCTGCGGACGAGCGCTCGGTGCTCGTAGAGGAGCGCTTGCGCGCCGGTGAGGACCCGTGGGAGTTCATGTCGCAGCTGCCGAGCGTCGACGAGATCGTCGTGCTGCTCCTGCGTTCTGAGCGGATCCTCCCGCCGCACGCTGTGCGCCCCGATCACGAGGTGAGCGACCGAGTGCTCCGGCGCATCGTCGACGACTACCCGCAGCTCGCGCCGACGGTCTGGTCGATGCTCGAGCCGGCCGAGCCGGAGCGGGCGTGGACTCCGCGCGTGCGGCGCGACGCCGCCTGACCGCCCCTCCGGAGGAATCTTCAACCGGATAGCCGCTCGGGCGCGACACATATCGGCTCGCCCTACCGGCTATCCGGTTGAAGACCGCTCAACTGCCCGGAGCGCGACGAAGGGGACGACCGTCGTGGTCGTCCCCTTCGTGGTGCGGCTGACCGGAGGTCAGATGGTGAAGCCCAGCGCCCTCATCATCTCGCGGCCGTCCTCCGTGATGCGCTCCGGGCCCCACGGCGGCATCCACACCCAGTTGATGCGGAACTGCTCGACGATGCCGTCGAGCTTCTCGGCGATCTCCGACTCGATGACGTCGGTGAGCGGGCAGCCCGCCGACGTGAGGGTCATCGAGATGACGAGCGCGTCCTGCTCGTCGTCCCACGCGAGGTCGTAGACGAGGCCCAGGTCGACGATGTTGACGTCGAGCTCGGGGTCGACGACGTCCTTGAGCGCGTCGGTGACCGCGTCGAACTTCGCCGCGTCGATCTCGACGAGTGCCATCAGACGCCAGCCTTGAGGTAGCGGTCGTAGCCCTCCTCCTCGAGCCGGTCGGCGAGCTCGCGGCCGCCCTGCTCGGCGATCCGGCCGTTCACGAACACGTGCACGTGGTCCGGCTGGATGTAGCGGAGGATGCGCGTGTAGTGCGTGATGAGGAGCACGCCGAGGCCCGTCTCGCCCTTGATGCGGTTGACGCCCTCGGAGACGATGCGCAGCGCGTCGACGTCGAGGCCCGAGTCGGTCTCGTCGAGCACGGCGAAGCGCGGGCGGAGGAGCTCCATCTGGAGGATCTCGTGGCGCTTCTTCTCGCCGCCCGAGAAGCCCTCGTTGACGTTGCGCTCGCCGAACGACGGGTCCATGCGCAGCTTCTCCATGGCGCCGCGCACGTCGCCGATCCACTCGCGCACGCGCGGGGCCTCGCCGGAGATGGCGGTCTTCGCGGTGCGGAGGAAGTTCGAGACGGTCACGCCGGGGATCTCGACCGGGTACTGCATCGCGAGGAACAGGCCCGCGCGAGCGCGCTCGTCGACGCTCATCTCGAGCACGTCCTCGCCGTCGAGCGTGATGGAGCCGCCGTCGACGGTGTAGCGGGGGTGGCCCGCGAGCGTGTACGCGAGGGTCGACTTGCCGGAGCCGTTCGGCCCCATGATCGCGTGGATCTCGTCGGAGTTGATGGTGAGATCGACCCCGCGGAGGATCTCCTTGCTGCCCTGCTCGGTCTCGATCGAGACACGCAGGTCCTTGATGTCCAGGACGCTCATCGCGCTTCCTTCCTTCGCGGCTGCCGCCGCGCTACAGCTTCACGGGATTCTGGACGTCGACGAGCACGTCGTCGCCGTCGATGGTCACGGGGAAGACCGGCACCGGCTCATAGGCGGGCAGGTTCTTCGGCTTGCCGGTGCGCAGCTCGAACTGCGAGCCGTGCGCCCAGCATTCGATGGCGTCGTCCTCGACGAAGCCCTCGGAGAGCGAGATCTCGCCGTGCGTGCAGGTGTCGCCGATCGCGTGGATGTCGCCGGCGGAGTCCTTCACGATCGCGATCGCGACGCCGTCGAGCTCGACACGCACGGCCGAGCTCACGGCGACGTCGCCGACGCCGCATGCCCGCTGGGCGGTCATGCTCCCGCCTTCGAGGCGGGAGCGAGGCCGGCGCCGCGACGCAGCTCCTCCTCGATCGCCTCGGCGAGCCGCTCCTCGATCTCGGGCACGCCGATCTTCTGCACGATCTCCATGAGGAAGCCGATCACGACGAGGCGGCGGGCCTCCTCCTCCTCGATGCCGCGCGACTGCAGGTAGAACAGCTGCTCGTCGTCGAAGCGACCGGTCGCCGAGGCGTGGCCGGCACCGGCGATGTCGCCGGTCTTGATCTCGAGGTTCGGGATGCTGTCGGCGCGCGCGCCGTCGGTCAGCACGAGGTTCTGGTTCTTCTCGTAGCTGTCGGTGCCGGTCGCGTCCTGCCCGATGAGCACGTCGCCGATCCACACCGAGCGAGCGCCCTCGCCCTGCAGCGCGCCCTTGTAGAGCACGTCGCCGCGGGTCTCGACCCCCTCGTGGAACATGAAGACCTGGCTCTCGATGTGCTGGCCGCTGTCGGAGAACGACAGGCCGAACATCTCGCCCTCGGCGCGGTGGCCCGCGAGGCGCATCGACGGGTTGACCCGCACGACACCGCCGCCGAAGGAGACGACCATGTGCTTGAGGTAGGCGCCGTCGCCGACGACCGCCTGGTGGGCCGAGGCGTGCACCGCGTCGTCCTGCCAGTCCTGCACCGAGACGAGCGTCAGCCGCGCGCCCTCGCGCACGATGATCTCGAGGTTCTGCGCGTAGCGCGCCGAGCCCGAGTGGTGCAGCACGATCGTGCCCACCGAGCCGGGCATCGCCTCGACGACGATGTGCGCGTTCCCGTGGCGGTCGGCGCCCGTGCCGTGGAGGCGTGCGATGACGGGCTGCTCCTGCACCTGCCCCTCGGGGAGGCGGATGTGCAGGGCGTTCTGGCAGCGCTTCCACGCGATCGCGCTCACGACGTCCTCGGGCCGGAAGACCTCGCCGCGCGGGGCGGCGTCGTGGCCCGTCGACTCGACGAGCAGGCCGGCCGCCTCGAGCTCGGCGAGGCCGTACTCGATCGCGGGCTCGGCACCGGTCTCGGTCTCCTCGTCGACGAGCAGCGGCGCGAGCCGCTTCAGGTCGGAGAGGCGCCAGTTGACCTCGCGGCCGGTCGGCGTGCCGAAGTCGGCCGGGTCGAACGACGTCGGCCGCTCCGAGCGGGTCTGGATCGGGACGAAGCGGTCCTCCGTCGCGAGGTGTGCGGGGGTGGTCTCGGTCGCGGTCATGTCAGCCGACGGATCCTTCCATGCTCATCTCGATGAGCTTGTTGAGCTCGAGCGCGTACTCCATCGGCAGCTCGCGCGAGATGGGCTCGATGAAGCCGCGCACGATCATCGCCATCGCCTCGGTCTCCTCGAGGCCGCGCGACATCAGGTAGAACAGCTGCTCCTCGCTCACCTTCGACACCGTCGCCTCGTGTCCGAGCACGACGTCGTCGACGCGGATGTCGATGGCCGGGTAGGTGTCGGAGCGGGAGATCGTGTCGACGAGCAGGGCGTCGCACACGACGCTGTTCGCGGAGTGGTGGGCGTTCGCGTCGACCCGCACCTCGCCGCGGTAGCCGGAGCGGCCGCCGCCTCGAGCGATCGACTTCGAGACGATCGACGACGTCGTGTACGGCGCCATGTGGATCATCTTCGCGCCCGCGTCCTGGTGCTGGCCGGGGCCGGCGAACGCGACCGAGAGGGTCTCGCCCTTCGCGCGCTCCCCCACGAGGTAGATCGAGGGGTACTTCATCGTCACCTTGGAGCCGATGTTGCCGTCGATCCACTCCATCGTCGCGCCCTCCTCAGCGATGGCGCGCTTCGTCACGAGGTTGTAGACGTTGTTCGACCAGTTCTGGATCGTCGTGTAGCGCACGCGGGCGTTCTTCTTCACGATGATCTCGACGACCGCCGAGTGCAGCGAGTCGCTCGAGTAGATCGGCGCCGTGCAGCCCTCGATGTAGTGCACGTACGAGCCCTCGTCGGCGATGATGAGCGTGCGCTCGAACTGGCCCATGTTCTCCGTGTTGATGCGGAAGTAGGCCTGCAGCGGGATCTCGACGTGCACGCCCTTCGGGACGTAGACGAACGAGCCGCCCGACCACACCGCGGTGTTGAGCGCGGCGAACTTGTTGTCGCCCGTCGGGATCACGGTGCCGAAGTACTCCTCGAAGAACTCCGGGTGCTCCTTGAGCGCCGTGTCGGTGTCCATGAAGATGACGCCCTGCCGCTCCAGGTCCTCCTGGATCTGGTGGTAGACGACCTCCGACTCGTACTGCGCCGCGACGCCGGCGACGAGCCGCGCGCGCTCGGCCTCGGGGATGCCGAGCCGGTCGTAGGTGTTGCGGATCTCCTCGGGGAGGTCCTCCCACGTCTGCGCCTGGCGCTCGGTCGAGCGCACGAAGTACTTGATGTTGTCGAAGTCGATGCCCGAGATGTCGGCACCCCACGTCGGCATCGGCTTGCGCTCGAAGAGCTGCAGGCCCTTGAGCCGGCGCTCGAGCATCCACTCGGACTCGTTCTTGAGCGCGGAGATCTCGCGCACGACTTGCTCGTTCAGACCACGCTTCGCCGTGGCTCCAGCCTCGTCGGAGTCGTGCCAGCCGAACTCGTACTGACCCAGGCTCTCGAGCTCGGGCCGGTCGATCAGGACATCGGACATCGCTCCCCCTTCCATCCACGGATTGCAACCCAGCGGTGCTCCTCGGCATTCCGCGCGACTCGCGAACCGCCGCGGTCGGCCATACTTGAAGGGCCGTCGCACACGCCTCGCCGAAGACCGGCGCAGGGGTTCGGAGCCGATGGGCTCCCCACGATCCTACCGCGAACGGCATGAGAGGTGCACTGTGCTGGAGCGCTCACGCGGCCTGATGGCCGCGGCCTGGGCCACCCTGGTCTCGCAGATCGTCATCGTCGGCACGGGCGGTGCCGTGCGCCTGACGGGATCGGGGCTCGGATGCACGACCTGGCCCAACTGCGAACCGGAGTCGTTCGTGCCCGTGCCCGAGCAGGGCATCCACGGGGTCATCGAGTTCACGAACCGGGTCTGGGGCGCGGTCGTCGTCGCGATCGCCGTCGTCATGCTCGTGATGGCGATCCGGCGCCGGGCCGGCCGCACGATCGCCTGGCTCGCCGGGCTCGTGCTCGGCCTCAGCATCGCGCAAGCGCTCATCGGCGCCGTCGTGGTGTGGATGGAGCTGCGGCCCGACACGGTCGGCGTGCACTTCTTCCTCTCGGTCATCCTCGTCGCCCTCTCGGCGGTGCTGGTCTGGAAGGTCGTCGTCGGCCCGTCGGGCCCGCGCGTCGCGCCCCGCTGGCAGTCGGCGCTCGTGCACGCGATGACGCTCGCGCTCGTCGTGGTCGTCGTCGTGGGGGTGCTCACGACCGGCTCCGGCCCGCACGCGGGCGACGGCGGCGCCGCTCGGAACGGCCTCGATCCCGCGGTGATGCAGCACGTGCACGCGTGGCCGGGCTACGCGCTGCTCGCCCTCACCGTCGCGGTCGTCGCCGTCGCGTGGCGGCGCGGGCCGCGGCTGCACCTGCGCTGGTCGCTCGCCCTGCTCGGCGTCATCCTCGTGCAGGTCGTGGTCGGCATCGTCCAGTCGCGGCTCGGCCTGCCGATCATGCTCGTCGGCATCCACATGGTCCTCTCCGTCGTCTCCGCCGCGATCGGCGCCGCGGTCGTGCTCTCGCTGCGGCCGCCGCAGCCGACCGACGCGCGGGCGGCGCGCGAGGACGCGACCGCGGCCGTGCGCGCATGACCGACCGGCCGGTCGACGGGGCGCTCGGCGAGGTCGCGCACGGCGCGAGGCTCGGGGTGCTCGACATCGGCTCGAACACCGTGCACCTGCTGCTCGTCGACATGCGCCTCGGCGGCCGGCCCGTGCCGACGCGCTCGCACCGGCTGACGCTCCGGCTCATGCGCTACCTCGACGAGGACGGCGCGATCACCGACGAGGGCGTCGCCGCGCTGCTCGCCGCGATCCGCGAGTGCGTCGCGATCGCCCGCAGCGAGCTGCTCGACGACTTCGTGGTGATGGCGACGAGCGCGCTGCGCGAAGCGGCGAACGGCGAGGAGGTCGTCGCGCGCATCGAGCGCGAGGCCGAGGTGCGGCTCGACATCCTCTCCGGCCCGGATGAGGCGCGGCTCACGTTCCTCGCGGTGCGCCGCTGGTTCGGCTGGGCGGCCGGCCGCATCCTGCTGCTCGACATCGGCGGCGGCTCGCTCGAGATCGCGATGGGCGACGACGAGGAGCCCGCGATCGCGCTCTCGGTGCCGCTCGGCGCGGGCCGGTCGACGGTCGGCTTCTTCCGCTCCGACCCGCCGTCGCTCGCCGACCAGCGGGCGCTGCGCATGTACGCGAAGGCCGTGCTCGACGACGCCGTCGCGCAGGTGCAGCCGTTCGGCCGCCCCGATCACGTCATCGGCTCGTCGAAGACGATCCGCTCGCTCGCCCGGCTCGCGGGCAACGCGCTCCCCGGCATCGGCGACGGCGACCGGGCGGTGCTGACGCGCCGGCAGCTCGACGACTGGGTGCCGCGCATCGCGCGCATGGACGCCGCGTCGCGCACGGCGCTGCCGGGCATCACGAGCGACCGCACCTTCCAGATCGTCGCGGGCGGCATCGTGCTCTCGGAGGCGATGCGCGCCTTCCGGGTCAAGGAGCTCGACGTGAGCCCATGGGCGCTGCGCGAGGGTCGCCTGCTGCAGATGCTCGACCGCGTCTGATCCTCAGCGGGTCGCGATCGAGACGACGGCGCCGATGAAGGCCGGCGCCGCCGCGATCGTCGCCGCGCCGAGCAGCACGCGGCCGATGAGCACGCCCCGCCTCGAGCGCCGCGCGGCGAGGAGCGCGGGCAGGGCTCGCGGCAGCGCCGCGACGACGAGCGCCCCGAGCGCGAGCACGACGCCGAGCGGGAGCAGCACGGCCGCCGCGCCGAGCGCGAGGACGGTGCCACGGCGGCCGCTCGCAGCGCTCGAGGCGAGCGCTCGGCTCGCCCGCCCCGCGATCGCGGCGAGCGCCGTGCCGTGCAGCAGCGCGAGGAGCGCGAACACCGCGACCGAGAGCCAACCGGGGCCGAGCAGGTCGAAGTCGAGGTTGTCGGCGCGGAGCGGGTCGACGAACGGCGAGCCGACGACGAGCAGCACGAGGCCGAACGCGGGGCCGGCGAGCCGGCCGCGCAGGAGCCACGGCGCCGCGAGCAGGTAGAGGGCGGCGGAGACGAGCGCGATCGGCAGCGCGCCGAACGTCGCGTACGCGAGGGTGCCCTCGAGCGTGATGTCGCCCACCCTCGCCTGCCCCTCGGTGAACCGGCCCACCGCATCCGGCGACGTCGCCGCGAGCAGCCGCATCGCGAGCCGGCCGCCCGCGCCGAGCACGAGCACCCCGGTCGCGACACCCGCGAGCGTGAGGATCGCCGCCCACCGGGCGTAGTGCGCCAGCGCCGCTCGCCGCGGGCGCTCGGCGTCGCGGCGCGGCGGCGCAGGCTCGACGAGCGGCTCGCCGCTCCACGCGGCGGCGATCGCGGCGCCTGCGGCGAGCAGGGCGCCGCACACGACGATCAGCAGCATGCGACCTCAGCTCGGCTCGGCGGGACTGAGCAGAACCTACTGCGCCGCGAGGCGCTCGGGTCAGAAGGGCAGCAGCGGGTCGACGCCGACCGCGAGGAAGATGAGCGTCAGGTAGGTGTTGGATGCGTGGAAGACGCGCATGGCGCGCAGCTCCCGCTCGCCCTTGATCGCGCGCTGGTAGAGGCCGTGCGACTCCCCCACGAACCACGCACCCGCGACGACCGCGACGCCCGTGTAGAGCCAGCCCATCCCACCCACCGGGATGAGCAGGAGTGTGCACGCGAGCGACGCCCACGCGTAGAGGATGACCTGGATGCCGACCATCGGCCGGCCGCGCACGACCGCGAGCATCGGCACGTCGGCCGCCTCGTAGTCGTCGCGGTACTTCATCGACAGCGGCCAGTAGTGCGCGGGCGTCCAGAGGAAGACGAGCGTGAACAGGATCCACGCCGGCCAGTCGAGCGAGCCCGTCACGCCGGCCCAGCCGATCACGACCGGGAAGCAGCCGGCGATGCCGCCCCAGACGATGTTCTGCTCGGTCCGGCGCTTGAGCAGCATCGTGTAGATCAGCACGTAGAAGCCGATCGCGGCGACCGAGAGCGCGGCGGCGAGCCAGGTCGCGAAGAGGCCGAGCACGAGCGTCGAGACGACCGCGAGCGTCCACGCGAAGACGCGCGCTTCGCGCACCGAGAGCGTGCCGGTGACGAGCGGGCGGTGCTGCGTGCGGTGCATGACGCGGTCGATGTCGCGATCGAGGATCATGTTGAACGCGTTGGCGCTGCCCGCGCTCAGGAAGCCGCCGACGAGCGTCGCGACGAGGGCGCCGAGCGGCGGCACGCCGCCCGCGGCGAGGAACATCGTCGGCAGCGCCGTCACGAGCAGCAGCTCGATGACGCGCGGCTTCGTCAGCGCGACGTAGGCGCCCGCCTTGACCCGCAGGGTCGCCCGTCCGGGAGCCTCCGGCGCCGCGGGGGCCGAGACGCCTGACGAGGTCGCGTTCGACATGCAGCGGGGTCCTGTTCGAGTGATCGGGAGCGGGCGATGGCCAACCGCCATCCTATCTGACTCGCGGCGTCACCTCGGGGGATCGCCCGGGACGCGCATGCGCCCGCTCACTATGCTGAGGAGGACGCCCACCGCCCGCATCGCCGCGGCTCCGCGCCGCCGGAAGAAGGAGCCGCTTTGGCATTCGAATGGACCACTGACGACCAGCGCGCCGTCGACACCGCCCGCCTGCTGGCGGCCGACGCCGTCGAGAAGGTCGGCAACGGCCACCCCGGCACCGCGATGAGCCTCGCGCCGGTCGCGCACCTGCTCTACCAGCACGTCATGGAGCGGGACCCGGCCGACGACCGCTGGCTCGGTCGCGACCGCTTCATCCTCTCGGTGGGCCACTCCTCCCTCACGCAGTACGTGCAGCTCTACCTCACGGGCTCGGGGCTCGAGAAGAGCGACCTCGAGGCGCTCCGCACGTGGGGCTCGCTCACGCCCGGGCACCCGGAGTACCGGCACACGAAGGGCGTCGAGATCACGACCGGCCCGCTCGGCCAGGGCCTCGCCTCGGCGGTCGGCTTCGCCTACGCGCAGCGCTTCGAGCGCGAGCTGCTCGACCCCGAGACGCCCGAAGGCGAGAGCCCCTTCGACCACTACACCTACGTCATCGCCGGCGACGGCGACCTGCAGGAGGGCGTGACGAGCGAGGCGGGCTCGCTCGCGGGCCACCAGCAGCTCGGGCGCCTCATCGCGATCTACGACTCGAACGCGATCTCGATCGAGGACGACGTCGACATCGCCTTCAGCGAGGACGTGCGGGCCCGCTACGAGGCCTACGGCTGGCAGGTGCTCGAGGTCGCCTGGCGGCAGGGCGACGCGCCGATCGCGGAGGAGTACGTCGAGGACGTCGAGGCGCTGCACGCCGCGCTCGAGGAGGCGAAGGCCGAGACCGCGAAGCCCTCGCTCATCATCCTCAAGACGATCATCGGCTGGCCCGCGCCGACGAAGCAGGGCACGGGCAAGGCGCACGGCGCAAAGCTCGGCGCGGAGGAGATCGCCGCGGTCAAGGAGGTGCTCGGCTTCGACCCCGAGCGCTCCTTCCACGTCGACGACGAGGTGCTCGAGTACACGCGCCAGCACGCGGCGCAGCGCGCCGAGCACGCGCGCGACGCGTGGCAGCGCCGCTTCGACCTGTGGGCGAGCGCCAACCCCGAGCGCAAGGCGCTGCTCGACCGGCTCCTCGCCGGCACGCTCCCGGAGGGCGTCGAGGATGCGCTCCCGACGTTCGAGGCGGGCACCGAGGTCTCGACCCGCGCCGCGTCGGGCAAGGTGATCAACGCGCTCGCCGACGTGCTGCCCGAGCTGTGGGGCGGCTCCGCCGACCTCGCGGAGTCGAACAACACGACGCTCGAGGGCAAGGGCTCGTTCGCGCCCGCCGAGCGGTCGACGACGTCGTGGCCCGAGGCCTCGCCGCGCGGCCGCACGATGCACTTCGGCATCCGCGAGCACGCGATGGCGGCGATCCTCAACGGGATCGCGCTCCACGGCCCGACGCGCGCGTACGGCGGCACGTTCCTGATCTTCAGCGACTACCAGCGCCCCGCGCTGCGGCTCGCCGCGCTCATGGGCGTGCACCCCATCCACGTCTGGACGCACGACTCCGTCGCGCTCGGCGAGGACGGACCGACCCACCAGCCGATCGAGCAGCTCGCGACGCTCCGCGCGATCCCGGGCTTCGAGATCGTGCGCCCCTCCGACGCGAACGAGACGGCGTGGGCGTGGAAGACGATCCTCGAGCGGCGCGACCAGCCGGTCGGCATTGCCCTCACGCGCCAGAACATCCCCGTGCTCGAGCGCGGCGACGGCGACGCGACCGAGGAGGTGCTCGCGCACGCCTCGAACGTCGCGAAGGGCGCGTACGTGCTCGTGGAGGCGGCGGGCGGCTCCCCCGACGTCATCCTCATCGCGACGGGCTCCGAGGTGCAGCTCGCGCTCCAGGCGCGCGAGCAGCTGCAGGCCGACGGCGTCGCCGCGCGCGTCGTCGCGGCGCCCTCGCTCGAGTGGTTCGCCGAGCAGCCCGCCGAGTACCGCGAGTCGGTGCTGCCCGCCGCGGTGCGCGCGCGCGTCTCGGTGGAGGCCGGCTCGCCGCTGTCGTGGCACCCGATCGTCGGCGACGCCGGCCGCTCGGTCGCGATCGACCACTTCGGCGCGAGCGCCGACTGGAAGACCCTGTTCCGCGAGTTCGGGATCACGGCGGAGGCCGTGGTCGAGGCCGCTCGCGCATCCATCGAAGCGGCCCGCTGAGCGGGCCGGCAGGAGGCAAGGACATGAACGAGAACACCCGGGCGCTCTCCGAGGCGGGCGTCAGCATCTGGCTCGACGACCTCTCCCGGGAGCGCATCGACAGCGGCACCCTCGCAACGCTCATCACCGAGCGCGACGTCGTCGGCGTCACGACCAACCCGACGATCTTCGCGAACGCGATCGCGAAGGGCGAGTCGTACGAGGCGGCGATCCACGAGCTCGCGGCCGACGGCGCGAGCGTCGACGAGGTCATCACGGCGCTCACGACGCGCGACGTCGCCGACGCGTGCGACCTCTTCGCCGACCTCTACGCATCCACCGACGGCTTCGACGGGCGCGTGTCGATCGAGGTCGACCCGGGCCACGCGCGCGACACCGAGGCCACCGTCGCGCAGGCCGCCGAGCTGCACCGCCTCGTCGACCGCGAGAACGTGCTCATCAAGATCCCCGCGACGCAGCAGGGCCTCGAGGCGATCGCGGCGACGATCGCGGCGGGCATCAGCGTCAACGTCACGCTCATCTTCTCGCTCGAGCGCTACCGCGACGTCATCAACGCCTACCTGACGGGCCTCGAGCGCGCGCAGCAGGCGGGGCTCGACCTGTCGAAGATCCACTCCGTCGCGTCGTTCTTCGTCTCGCGCGTCGACAGCGAGATCGACAAGCGGCTCGACGCGATCGGCACCGAGGAGGCGCGCGCGCTCAAGGGCAAGGCCGGGCTCGCGAACGCGCACCTCGCCTACCGCGTGTGGCAGGAGTCGTTCGACTCGGAGCGCGCGAAGGCGCTGCTCGAGGCCGGCGCGAACACGCAGCGGCCGCTGTGGGCGTCCACGGGCGTCAAGGACCCGTCGCTCCCCGACACGCTCTACGTCACCGAGCTCGTCGCGCCGCACACCGTCAACACGATGCCGGAGAAGACGCTCGAGGCGGTCGCCGACCACGGGCGCATCGAGGGCGACCGGGTCTCGGGCCGCGGGGACGAGGCGGATGCGGTGCTCGACGCGCTCGAGCGCCTCGGCGTCTCCTACACCGAGGTCGTCGAGCTGCTCGAGACCGAGGGCCTCGAGAAGTTCGACGCGTCGTGGGCCGAGCTCGTCGAGACCGTGCGCGGCCACCTCGAGCAGGCGGGAGCGGGAGCGTGACCTTCATCATCACGGCGTCCGGCGCGGCGCAGGAGGCGATCGAGCGGGTCGTGCCGCAGCTCGTCGTCGACGGCGTCGCGGGCCGGCTCGTCTCGGGCGACGCGACGCTGTGGGGCGAGGCCGCCGAGGCCGAGGCCTCCGTGCGGCTCGGCTGGGTCGACGCCGCGGCGTCGAGCGCCGGCCTCGTCGACGACATCGAGGCGCTGCGCAAGCAGCTGCGGCAGCGCGGCGTCGACCGCATCGCGCTCGCCGGCATGGGCGGCTCGTCGCTCGCGCCCGAGGTCATCACCCGCACCGCTGGCGTGCACCTCACGGTGCTCGACTCGACCGAGCCGGGCCAGGTGCGGCGCGCGCTGCGCGACGGCCTCGCGCGCACGGCGCTCGTCGTCTCGTCGAAGTCGGGCTCGACGCTCGAGACCGACAGCCAGCGGCGCGCGTTCGAGCAGGCCTACCGCGACGCGGGGATCGATCCCGTCGAGCGGATCATCGTCGTGACCGACCCGGGCTCGCCGCTCGACCAGGACGCGCGTCGCGCCGGCTACCGCGTGTTCAACGCCGACCCGAACGTCGGCGGGCGCTACTCGGCGCTCACCGCCTTCGGCATCGTGCCCTCGGGCCTCGCGGGCGTCGACGTGCGCTCGCTGCTCGACGAGGCGATCGCGGCGCTGCCCGAGATCAGCGAAGACGCCGACGACAACCCGGGACTCCGCCTCGCCGCGGCGATCGCCGGCACGCGACCGCTGCGCGACAAGCTCGCGATCGTCGCCGACGGCACCCACATCGTCGGGCTCGGCGACTGGGCCGAGCAGCTCATCGCCGAGTCGACGGGCAAGGACGGCGTCGGCATCCTGCCGGTCGTGCTCGAGAAGGACGCGCCCGAGCTCTCCGCGGGCCTCGCCGACGTGCAGGTCGTGCGCCTCGTCGGCTCCGCGCGCGAGGCGCAGCACGTCGAGCCGGGCGAGATCGAGGTGGCCGGCACGCTCGGCGCGCAGCTGCTCGTCTGGGAGTTCGCGACCGCGGTCGCGGGCAGGCTGCTCGGCATCAACCCGTTCGACCAGCCCGACGTCGAGTCGGCGAAGGTCGCCGCGCGCGGCCTGCTCGACGCGCTCGAGCCACCGGCGGCGGCCGAGCACGTCGACGCGGGGATCGAGCTGCGCGGCACCGTCGGCGTCGTGCACGACTCGGTCGAGGCATCCGTCGACGCCCTGCTCGCCCAGCTCACGGGCGAGGGCTACCTCGCGATCCACGCCTACCTCGACCGCATCGGGCAGCCGCGCTTCGAGCGCCTGCGCGCGGCGTTCGCGGCGCGCACGGGCCGGCCGGTGACGTTCGGCTGGGGCCCGCGCTTCCTGCACTCGACCGGGCAGTACCACAAGGGCGGCACGCCCAACGGGGTGTTCCTGCAGCTGCTCGGGCAGCCGCACGAGGACCTCGAGATCCCCGGCCGCCCGTTCACCTTCGGGCAGCTGCTGCAGGCGCAGGCCTCGGGCGACGCGAGCGTGCTCGCCGAGCACGGCCGGCCCGTGCTGACCCTCACGCTCGACGACCTCGACGAGGGGCTCGACCGGCTCCTCGCCGCCGCTCGCCGATGACCGTCGCGACGGCCGACGCCGTCACGATCGCGGCGGGCCGGAACCCGCTGCGCGACCCGTCCGACCAGCGCCTCACGCGCATCCCCGGTCCGAACGCCATGACGTTCTTCGGCGTCACGGGCGACCTCGCGCGGAAGAAGCTGCTGCCGGCGGTCTACGACCTCGCGAACCGCGGCCTGCTGCCGCCGGGATTCGGCCTCGTGGGCTTCGGCCGTCGCGACTGGGACGACGAGGGCTTCGCGCGCATGGTGCGCGAGTCGGTGCAGCAGCACGCCCGCACCGCCTTCCGCGAGTCGGTGTGGCGGCAGCTCGCCGAGGGCATCCGCTTCGTGCAGGGTGACTTCGACGACGACGCGGCGTTCGACCGGCTCGCCGAGGTGCTCGCCGAGCTCGACCGCACGCGCGGCACGATGGGCAACCACGCCTTCTACCTCTCCATCCCGCCGAACGCGTTCCCGCTCGTGACGCAGCAGCTCAAGCGCTCCGGGCTCGCCGAGGCCGAGGGCGACCGTTGGCGGCGCGTCGTGATCGAGAAGCCGTTCGGGCACGACCTCGCGTCGGCGCGGGAGCTCAACCAGGTCGTCGAGTCGGTGTTCCCCGCCGACAGCGTCTTCCGCATCGACCACTACCTCGGCAAGGAGACGGTGCAGAACATCCTCGCGCTGCGCTTCGCGAACGCGCTGTGGGAGCCGATCTGGAACGCCAACCACATCGACCACGTGCAGATCACGATGGCGGAGGACATCGGCGTCGGCGGCCGGGCCGGCTACTACGACGGCATCGGTGCGGCGCGCGACGTCATCCAGAACCACCTGCTGCAGCTCTTCGCGCTCACCGCGATGGAGGAGCCGGTCTCGTTCGACGCCGCCGACCTGCGGGTCGAGAAGGAGAAGGTGCTGCGCGCGGCGCGGGTGCCGCTCCCCCTCGAGCACTCGAGCGCTCGCGGGCAGTACGACGCCGGCTGGCACGGCGGCACGCTCGTGAAGGGCTTCCTCGAGGAGGACGGCATGCGGCCCGACTCCGCGACCGAGACCTACGCCGCGATCAAGCTCGAGGTCGACACGCGCCGCTGGTCGGGCGTGCCGTTCTACCTCCGGGCCGGCAAGCGCCTCGGCCGCCGCGTCACCGAGATCGCGATCGTCTTCAAGCGGGCTTCGCAGTACCTCTTCGAGGAGTCGGACATCCGCACGATGAGCGAGAACGCCCTCGTCATCCGCGTGCAGCCCGACGAGGGCGTCTCGATGCGCTTCGGCTCGAAGGTGCCAGGGCCCGGGATGCACGTGCGCGACGTGACGATGGACTTCGGCTACGGCCACGCCTTCACCGAGGAGAGCCCCGAGGCGTACGAGCGCCTCATCCTCGACGTGCTGCTCGGCGACCCGCCGCTCTTCCCGCGGCACGAGGAGGTCGAGCTCTCCTGGAGGATCCTCGACCCGATCGAGGAGCACTGGGAGGCGCAGGGCGGCCCGGTCGACCAGTACGAGCCGGGCTCGTGGGGACCGCGGAGCGCGCACGAGCTGCTCGCCCGCGACGGACGGCACTGGAGGCGACCGTGATCATCCGACTCTCCCGCACGACGACCGCCGAGGTGCAGCGGCGGATGCTCGAGATCCGCGAGGAGGGCGGCGTCGTCGCCCTCGGGCGCGTGCTCACGCTCGTCATCCACACGCAGATCGGCGGCGAGGAGGAGGCGATCCGCGCCGCCAACCAGGCCTCGCGCGAGCACCCGATGCGCGTCATCGTCGTGTCGCGCAACCCCGACCACGTGAACGCCGACGAGGAGCCGCGGCTCGACGCCGAGCTGCGCGTCGGCGCCGACGCGGGCGCGAGCGAGGTCGTGCTGCTGCAGTGCTACGGCGAGCTCGGCTCGCACCTGCTCGGCATCGTGCAGGGGCTGCTGCTGCCCGACGCGCCCGTCGTCGCGTGGTGGCCGAGCTTCATGCCCGAGACGCCCTCGGCCTCGCAGCTCGGGCAGATCTCGCAGCGCCGCATCACCGATTCGGGCAAGCAGGCAGACCCGCACGCGGCGATCCTCACGCTCGCGGGCTGCTACCGGCCCGGCGACACCGACCTCGCGTGGACCCGGCTGACGAACTGGCGCGCCCACCTCGCGGCGCTCCTCGACCAGCCCCCGTTCGAGCCGGTGCACGGCGGGGTGGTCTCGGGCGACCTCGGCAACCCGAGCGTGCACCTCATGGCGGCGTGGCTGCAGCTGCGGCTGCGGGTGCCGATCGAGAAGGTCGAGGCCGGCGATACGCCGACCGGCTCGAGCGGCCTGCACGCCGTCGAGCTGCACCGCTCGAGCGGAGAGTCGTCGCTCACGCGCGTGCGCGACTCCGTCGGCATCCTGCGCCAGCCCGGGCAGCCCGAGCACCACGTCGCGCTGTCGACGCGCGGGCTCGAGGACCAGCTCGCGGAGGAGCTGCGCAAGCTCGCGCCCGACGACATGTACCGCCAGGTGCTCGCGTCGACGCTCGAGGAGGCGGCATGAAGCCCGTCGTGCACGAGGACCGCGCAGGGCTCGTCGCGGCCGTCGCCGACTCGCTCGAGTCGCTCGTCGCCGAGCTCGTCGAGCGGCAGGGCCGCGCGACGATCGCCCTCACGGGCGGATCGGTCGGTACGGAGCTGCTCGCGGCCCTCGCCGATCGACCGGTCGACTGGGCGCGCGTGACGCTCACGTGGAGCGACGAGCGCTTCGTCGAGGCCGGCTCGAGCGAGCGCAACGCGACGCAGGCGCGCGCGGCGCTCATCGACCGGATCGCGATCCCGGGCAGTCAGGTGCGCGAGCTGCCCGCGGCCGACGGCCGCTCGCTCGACGAAGCGGCCGAGTCGGCGACGGCGATGCTGCGCGAGCTCGGCCCGATCGACCTCACGCTGCTCGGCATGGGGCCCGACGCGCACGTCGCCTCGCTCTTCCCCGGACTGCCGGGGGTGCACGCCTCGGCGTCGGCTGTGATCGCGGTGCGCGACTCCCCCAAGCCCCCGCCCGAGCGCTTGAGCTTCACGCTCGACGCGATCAACGCATCCGACCGGGTGTGGCTCGTCGTCGCCGGTGCGGACAAGGCGGATGCCGTGGCTCGCGTGCTCGGCGGTGCCGACCTCCCCGAGGCGCCCGCGGTGGGCGTCGCGGGGCGGCTCGAGACGCTCATGCACCTCGACGCCGAGGCGGCGTCGCAGCCGTAGCCCGGCCACGGAGTGGCGCCTGCGGGCGCCACTCACATGCGGGAGGCGCCACTCAGATGCGGGAGGCGCCACTCAGATGCGGGAGGCGCCACTCGGCGCAGGCGGGCGCGGAGACGCGAGAGCGGCCGCCCTGCCTGAGCAGGACGGCCGCTGGATCGCTGTGCGCGCTCGGGCGTCAGCCGCGGCCCTCGGCGGAGCGCAGCTTCTGCAGCGCCTCCTCGAGCAGCTCCGCCGCCTCCTCGGGCGTGCGGCGCTCCTTCACGTACGCGAGGTGCGTCTTGTAGGGCTCGTTCTTGGCGACCTGCGGCGGGTTGTCCTTGTCGCGGCCTGCCGGGAGCCCCGTCGACGGCGAGTCGATGACCTCG
Organism: Agrococcus sp. TF02-05; assembly: GCF_017565345.1. NCBI lineage: Bacteria > Bacillati > Actinomycetota > Actinomycetes > Micrococcales > Microbacteriaceae > Agrococcus > Agrococcus sp. TF02-05. The sequence goes on from NZ_JAGEKO010000001.1 coordinate 192,271, forward strand.
GGGATCTCGTCCTCGGGCAGGTCGGCCGCGAAGTAGCGCACCGTCTCGTTGCCCATCGCGTCCCAGTAGGAGACCGCCACGCGCTCGGCGTGGAAGCCCCGGTCCTGCTCGCCCATGGGGCCCGCGCCGACGCGCGAGCCGCGGATCGCACTGCCTCCGGAAGCCATCAGATCCCCGCGAACTTGGTGATGAGGCCGAGCACGACGATGGATGCGACCCACGTCAGGCTGACGGCGACGGTGATGGTGTTGAGGTTGCGCTCCGCCACGCCCGACGAGCCGAGCGACGAGCCGACGCCGCCCCCGAACATGTCGGACAGGCCGCCGCCGCGGCCCTTGTGCAGCAGGATGAACAGCGTCAGCAGCACGGATGTGACGCCGAGGATCACCTGCATGATGATCTGGAGAATCTCCACTAGCCCTCTTTCCGGTTTCGTGGCTCGGGCGACGCCCGCCCACGAGAAGTCCAACGAGCATCCTACCGCAGGGATTCCCGCGGCGGTCAGCCGACGCGTCGGCGTCAGGTGCCGACGTGGTGCTGGAACCGCGCGATCGCCGCGAACTCCGCCGCGTCGAGGCTCGCGCCGCCCACGAGCGCGCCGTCGACGTCGGGCTCGCGCATGAAGCCGGCGATGTTGCCCGACTTCACGCTGCCGCCGTAGAGGATGCGCGTGCTCGCGGCCGCCTCGTCGCCTCGCACCTCGGCGATCGCCTGCCGCAGCGCGTGCGCGACCTGCTGCGCCTGCTCGGCCGTCGCCGCCTTGCCGGAGCCGATCGCCCAGACCGGCTCGTACGCGACGACGATCTCGCCCGCGGCCGGCAGCTCGGCGAGCGCCTCGCGCAGCTGCTGGACCGGCACCGCCGAGGCGCCGTGCTGCTCGAGGTCGGCCTCGGTCTCGCCGACGCAGATGATCGGCGTCACGCCGTGGCGCACAGCCGCAGCGGCCTTGCGGCCCACGAGCGCGGAGCTCTCGCCGTGGTCCTGCCGGCGCTCGGAGTGCCCGACGATGGCGTAGGAGCACTCGAGCTTCGCGAGCATGGATGCGGCGACCTCGCCCGTGTGCGCGCCCGAGTCGTGCTCGGAGACGTCCTGGGCGCCGAAGCGCAGCTCGAACTTCTCCGCCGACACGAGCGTCTGCACGCTGCGCAGGTCGGTGAACGGCGGGAAGACGGCGACCTCGACGGCCGCGTGGTCGTGCCGCGCGTCCTGCAGGGTCCACGCGAGCTTCTGCACGAGCGCGATCGCCTGCAGGTGATCGTTGTGCAGCTTCCAGTTGCCCGCGATGAGCGGCGTGCGGTTCACCATCCGAGGACCTCCAGTCCGGGCAGTCGGGATCCCTCGAGGAACTCGAGGCTCGCGCCGCCACCGGTGGAGATGTGGCCGAACGCGTCGTCGTCGAAGCCGAGCTGCCGCACGGCGGCGGCGGAGTCGCCGCCGCCGACGACCGCGAGGCCGTCGGTCTCGGTGAGCGCCTGCGCGACCGCCTTCGTGCCGGCCGCGAACGCATCCATCTCGAACACGCCCATCGGCCCGTTCCAGAAGACGGTGCGCGAGCCGCGGATGGCCTCGGCGAACGCCGCCGCCGTCTCGGGGCCGATGTCGAGGCCGATGCCGGCGCCGCCGAAGCGCGACGACTCGATCGCGTCGGCCGCGACGGTCTCGTGCTCGGCGTCGGCGGCGAAGCGCTCGGCGACGACCACGTCGGTCGGCAGCAGCAGCTCGACGCCCCGCTGCTCGGCGTCGGCGATGTAGCCGCGCACGCGCTCGACCTGGTCCTCCTCGAGGAGGCTCGACGCGACGCCGAGCCCCTTCGCGGCGAGGAAGGTGAAGAGCATGCCGCCGCCGATGAGCAGGCGGTCGACGCGCGGCAGCAGGTGCTCGATGACGCCGAGCTTGTCGCTCACCTTCGAGCCGCCGAGCACGACCGCGTACGGCCGCTCGGGCGACTCGGTGAGGCGCGAGAGCACCTCGAGCTCGCGCTGCACGAGCAGGCCCGCGGCGCTCGGGAGCGCCTGGGCCACCTCGAACACGCTCGCCTGCTCGCGGTGCACGACGCCGAAGCCGTCCGAGACGAAGGCGTCGGCGCCCGCGGCGAGCTCCGCCGCGAAGGTCGCCCGCTCGGTCGCGTCCTTGCTCGTCTCGCGCGGGTCGAACCGCAGGTTCTCGAGCAGCGCGAGCTGCCCGTCCTCGAGCCCGATGCGCACGCGCTGCGCGTCCTCCCCCACCGTGTCGGCGGCGAAGGCGACCTCCGCGTCGAGCAGCTCGCCGAGCCGGTCCGCGACGGGCGCGAGCGAGTACTGCGGGTCGGGCTCGCCCTTCGGCCGGCCGAGGTGCGACATCGCCACCACCTTCGCGCCCTGCTCGAGCAGGGCGCGAAGGGTGGGCAGCGACGCGACGATGCGGCCCTCGTCGGCGATCCGGCCGTCCGCGAGCGGCACGTTGAAGTCGCACCGGATGAGGACGGTCCTGCCGGCGAGGTCGCCGAGCGAGTCGAGCGTGCGCAGGGTCATCAGAGCTGCGAGCCCACGTGCTCGGCGAGGTCGACGAGGCGGCAGGAGTAGCCCCACTCGTTGTCGTACCACGCGGAGATCTTGACCTGGTCGCCCATCACGCGTGTGAGGCCGGAGTCGAAGATCGACGAGAACGAGTTGCCGACGATGTCGGCCGACACGATCGGGTCCTCGGTGTACTGCAGGTAGCCCTTGAGCGGGCCCGACTCGGCAGCCGCGCGGTAGGCGGCGTTGATCTCGTCGACCGTGAGCCCGTCGCGCGTCGTGACCGTGAGGTCGGTGATCGAGCCGGTGGGCGTCGGCACGCGCAGCGCGTAGCCGTCGAGGATGCCCTTGAGCTCGGGGATGACGAGGCCGATCGCCTTCGCCGCGCCCGTGCTCGTCGGGATGATCGAGAGCGCCGCCGCGCGCGCCCGGCGGAGGTCCTTGTGCGGCCCGTCCTGCAGGTTCTGGTCGGCGGTGTAGGCGTGCACGGTCGTCATGAGCCCGCGCTCGATGCCGAAGGACTCGTGGAAGACCTTCGCGAGCGGGGCCAGGCAGTTCGTCGTGCACGAGGCGTTCGAGATGACGTGGTCGGTCTCGGGGTTGTAGTCCTCGTGGTTGATGCCCATCACGAACGTCGGGGCGGGGCCCTTCGCGGGCGCGGAGAGGATGACCTTCTTCGCGCCGGCGGCGATGTGGGCGGATGCGTCCTCGACCTTCGTGAAGCGGCCGGTCGACTCGATGACGACGTCGATGTCGAGCTCGCCCCACGGGAGCTTCGACGGGTCCTTCTCCTCGAGCACGCGCAGCTGGTCGTCGCCGACCGTGATCGTGCCCTCGTCGAAGGTGACGGTCGAGTCGATCGGTCCGGCGACCGAGTCGTACTTGAGGAGGTGGGCGAGGGTCTTGTTGTCGGTGAGATCGTTGACCGCGACGATGTCGATGTCAGCGCCCTGGGCAAGCGCTGCACGGACGAAGTTGCGGCCGATCCGGCCGAAGCCGTTGATGGCGACCTTCAGTGTCATGGGTTGGGGTTCCTGCCTGTCGGGTGGAGGACCCCGGGCGCGTGCCCGGGGTCCCCGTCACGGGGTGACGATTCGCTAGCGGAGGATCAGACCGGAGGTCTGCGTGCGGGCGGCCTCGAAGCGCGCCTGCGCGTCCTGCCAGTTGACGATGTTCCAGAACGCCTTGACGTAGTCGGCCTTGACGTTGAGGTAGTCGAGGTAGAAGGCGTGCTCCCACATGTCGAGCATGAGCACGGGGTGCGTGCCGACCGGCACGTTGCCCTGCTGGTCGAAGAGCTGGAAGACGTTGAGGCGCGCGCCGATCGAGTCCCACGCGAGCACCGACCAGCCCGAGCCCTGGATGCCCGTCGCGTTCGCGGTGAAGTGCGCCTGGAACTTCGCGAAGTCGCCGAAGAACTCGGCGATCGCGGCCTGCAGCTCGCCCTCGGGCTCGCCGCCGCCGTCGCCGGAGAGGTTGTTCCAGAAGACGGTGTGGTTGGTGTGCCCGCCGAGGTTGAAGGCGAGGTCCTTCTCGAGCTTGTTGACGTTCGCGAGGTCGCCCGAGTCGCGCGCCTCGGCGAGCTTCTCGAGCGCGGTGTTCGCGCCGTCGACGTAGGTCTTGTGGTGCTTGCTGTGGTGCAGCTCCATGATCTTCGCCGAGATGTGGGGCTCGAGCGCCGCGTAGTCGTACGGCAGCTCAGGCAGGGTGTAGACGGCCATGGCTGGCTCCTCTCTGCGCGCTGCGCGCGCCGATGGGTCGACCCGATCCTATCCACGGCGGCCTGATCGCGAGCAGGGCCCGCGCGACCGCTCAGACGTCGTCGATGTCGTCCGGCACCGCGTCCTCGGTGCTCGGGATGCCGCGCTCCTGCGCGGCTCGATCCGCCATCGCGAGCAGCCGTCGGATCCGCCCAGCGACCGCGTCCTTCGTCATCGTCGGCTGGGCGAGGTGGCCGAGCTCGTCGAGGCTCGCGTCGCGGTGCTCGAGCCGCAGCCGGCCGGCGTACGCGAGGTGCTCGGGCACCTCGGGGCCGAGGATGTCGAGCGCCCGCTCGATGCGCGCGCACGCGGCGACGGCGGCCTGGGCGCTGCGGCGCAGGTTCGCGTCGTCGAAGTTGACGAGCCGGTTCGCGGTCGCGCGCACCTCGCGGCGCTGCCGCAGCTCCGCCCACGCCTGCACGGTGTCGAGCGCCCCCATGGTCGTGAGCATCCGCGAGATCGGCTCGCCCTCGCGGATCACGACGCGGTGCGCGCCGCGCACCTCGCGCGACTTCGCCGGTACGCCGAGCCGGCCGGCCGCGCCGACGAGGGCCATCGCGGCCTCGTTGCCGGGGCACGCGATCTCGAGCGCGGCAGAGCGGCCCGGGTCCGACAGCGAGCCCTGGGCGAGGAACGCGCCGCGCCACACGCCCGCGAGGTCCTCGAGCGAGCCGGTCGTGACCTTGTTCGGGAGCCCGCGGACGGGCTTGCGCCGCGCATCCATGAGGCCCGTCTGCCGCGCGAGCGTCTCGCCCTCCGCGATGACGCGCACGAGGTACGCGCCGCTCGAGCGGCTCGACGACGACGAGATGCGGGCGATCTCGGCCTTGACGCCGTAGAGCTCGAGGATGCTGCGCGCGAGCCTGCGCGCCGCGGCCGCGGAGTCGAGCTCGCTCTCGACCGCGACGCGGTTCGAGATCACGTGCAGCCCGCCCGCGAAGCGCAGCAGGGTCGCGACCTCCGCCGCCTTCGTCTGGGGTCGCGTCACGCGCACGCGCGCGAGCTCCTCCTTGACGTCGTCGGTCAGTGTCACGCCGGTTCCTCTCGTCATTCGCGTCCCAGATCCCTGTGCTTGACCGCGACGCGCACGCCGGGCTGTCCCGACAGGCGCGAGGCGAGGTACTGCGCCATCGCGACCGAGCGGTGCTTGCCGCCCGTGCAGCCGACGCCGAGCACGGCGTGCAGCTTGTTCTCGCGCGCGAAGCCCGCGAGCACCGGCTCGAGCGCCTCGACGTAGCGATCGGCGAACTCGCGCGCGCCCTCCTGCTCGAGCACGAAGTCGGAGACGACCTCCTCCGTGCCGTTGTGGCCGCGCAGGTCGGGGTTCCAGAAGGGGTTCGGCAGGAAGCGCATGTCGGCGATCAGGTCGGCGTCGACCGGGAGGCCGTACTTGAAGCCGAAGCTCATGACGGTGAGCACGACCTCGAGCTCGCCGCCGGGTGCGAAGCGCTCCCCCACGCGCGTCGTGAGCTGGTGGGGGTTGAGGCCCGTCGTGTCGAGCAGCTGGTCGGCCATGCCGCGCAGCGGCTCGAGCCGGTGGCGCTCCATGCGGATGCCGTCGAGGATCGTCCCGTCGCCCTGCAGCGGGTGCGGCCTGCGCACCTGCTCGTAGCGGCGCACGAGCTCGGCGTCGCTCGCCTCGAGGAAGAGCACGCGCACGGAGTGCTCGTTGCGCAGCATCTCGACGAAGCGCTTCGCGTCGTCGAAGAGCACGCCGCCGCGCACGTCGACGACGATGGCGAGCTTCGCCTCGGTCGCGTCGCCCGCCGCGGCCGTGCGCACGAGCGTGCGCAGCATGCTCGGCGGCAGGTTGTCGACGACGAACCAGCCGAGGTCCTCGAGCGCGTTCGCGACCGTCGTGCGTCCTGCACCGGACATGCCGGTGATGATGACGATCTCTCTCGCGTTCACAGCCTGCCGTTCCTCACCCTCGCGTGTCGGCCTCCATCGTATCGGCGCGCAGAGCGCGCGCGATGGCCTCGGCGAGCGCCGGGCCGACGCCCGGCACCTCGCGCAGCTCGTCGGGGGACGCGGCGCGCACGCGCTTCGCGGAGCCGAAGTGCTTGAGCAGCGCGCGCACGCGCGAGGGCCCGAGGCCGGGGATGCCGCTCAGCTGCGACTGGATCGCGCTCGAGCGCTTCTGCCGCTGGTAGCTGATCGCGACCCGGTGCGCCTCGTCGCGCAGCCGCTGCACGAGGTAGAGGGCCTCGCTCGAGCGCGGCAGGATGACCGGGAACTCGTCGTCCGGCAGCCAAAGCTCCTCGAGCCGCTTCGCGATGCCGGCGAGCGCGACGCCCGTGACGCCCTGCTCGTCGAGCGCGCGCTTCGCCGCCTGCACCTGCGGCCGGCCGCCGTCGACGAGCAGCAGCTGCGGGGCGTAGGCGAAGCGGGTCGACGCCGCGTCGGGGTCGCCCTCGACGAGGTACTTCGCGCGGCGAGTGATGACCTGGTGGATCGAGTCGGTGTCGTCGGTCGTCTGGGCGATCGCGAACCTGCGGTACTGGTCCTTGCGCGGCAGGCCGTCCTCGAAGACGACCATCGAGGCGACGACGCCCTGTCCGCCGAGGTGCGAGACGTCGAAGCACTCGATGCGCAGCGGCGCCTCGGCCATGCCGAGCGCCTCCTGCAGGTCGGCGAGCGCCTGGGATCGCGTGACATAGTCGCTCGTGCGCTTCGTGCGCGCGACCTGCAGCGCGTGCGCGGCGTTGACGGTCGCCGAGTCGGCGAGCTTGCGCTTCTCGCCGCGCTGCGGCACCCGCACCTCGACGCGGCCGCTCAAGCCGTGGTCGACGCGGCGGTCGGTGAGCCACGCCTCGACCTCGGCGACGGCATCGGGCTGCTTGGGCAGCAGCACCTCGCGCGCGGGCGGGTCGCCCTCGTCGTAGGCGATCCGGAGGATCTGCGTCGCGAGCTCGCTGTCGTCGAGGTCGATCTCGGTGTCGACGACCCACGACTTCGTGCCCCGGATGCGGCCGCCGCGCACCGCGAACAGGTGCACGGCGGCGCTCAGCTCGTCGTGCACGAGGCCGAACACGTCGGCGTCGACGTGGTCGGAGAGCACGACGCTCGTGCGCTCGAGCACCGACTCGAGCGCGGCGAGCTGGTCGCGCAGCCGCGCGGCGCGCTCGAACTCGAGCCTCGCGCTCGCGCGCTGCATCTCCTCGCGCACGCGATCGACGAACTCCTGGTCGCCGCCGTTCATGAACGCGACGAGGTCGCGCGCGATGTCGCGGTGCTCGGCGTGCGTGACGCGCCCGACGCACGGCGCCGAGCACTTGCCGATGTCGCCGAGCAGGCACGGGCGCCCCGAGCGCTCGGCCCGGTCGTACACCGACTGGCTGCAGGAGCGCATCGGGAAGGCCTTGAGCAGCAGGTCGAGCGTCTCGCGGATCGCCCACACCTTCGTGTACGGGCCGAAGTAGCGCGCGCCTCGCATGCCGCGGTTGCGGGTGATGAGCGCGCGCGGCACGTCCTCGCCCATCGTCACCGCGAGGTACGGGTAGGACTTGTCGTCCCGGAACTGCACGTTGAAGGGCGGCTCGTACTCCTTGATCCAGGTGAACTCGAGCTGCAGCGCCTCGAACTCGCTCGCCACGATCGTCCACTCGACGCGCACGGCCGTGAGCACCATGCGGCGCGTGCGCTCGTGGAGCGCCTCGAGCGGCTGGAAGTAGTTCGAGAGCCGCTGGCGCAGGTTCTTCGCCTTGCCGACGTAGAGCACGCGCTCGTGCTCGTCGCGGAACCGGTAGACGCCGGGCGCGGTCGGGATCGTCCCGGGCGCCGGCTTGTAGGGGACGGTGCGCGGCGCGCGTGCCCCGGTCATCGCACTCCCGCGCCCAGGATCTCCTTGAGGAACGCTCCCGTGTGGCTCGCCTCGACTTCGGCGACCTCCTCGGGCGTGCCGGCCGCGACGATCGTGCCGCCGCCCGAGCCGCCCTCCGGGCCGAGGTCGATGACCCAGTCGGCGCTCTTGATGACGTCGAGCGAGTGCTCGATCGTCAGCACGGTGTTGCCCTTCTCGACGAGCCCGTCGAGCACCTCGAGGAGCTTGCGCACGTCGTCGAAGTGGAGTCCGGTCGTCGGCTCGTCGAGCACGTAGATCGCGCGGCCCGACGTGCGCCGCTGCAGCTCGGTCGCGAGCTTGACGCGCTGCGCCTCGCCGCCCGAGAGCGTCGTCGCCGACTGCCCGAGCCGCACGTAGCCGAGGCCGACGTCGACGAGCGTCTTGAGGTAGCGGTGGATCGACGAGATGGGCGCGAAGAACTCGGCCGCCTCCTCGATCGGCATCTGGAGCACGTCGGCGATCGACTTGCCCTTGTAGTGCACCGAGAGCGTGTCGCGGTTGTAGCGCGCCCCGTGGCACACCTCGCACTCGACGTAGACGTCGGGCAGGAAGTTCATCTCGATCTTGAGCGTGCCGTCGCCCATGCACGCCTCGCAGCGGCCGCCCTTGACGTTGAACGAGAAGCGGCCCGCGAGGTAGCCGCGCGCCTTCGCCTCCGCCGTCTCGGCGAAGAGGTTGCGGATCTTGTCGAACACGCCCGTGTAGGTCGCGGGGTTCGAGCGCGGCGTGCGCCCGATCGGGCCCTGGTCGACGTGGATGACCTTGTCGAGGTGGTGGAGGCCCGTGACGCGCGTGTGCCGCGCCGGCACCTGCCGGGCGCCGTTGAGCGCGTTCGCGAGCACCTTGTGGAGGATGTCGTTCACGAGCGTCGACTTGCCCGAGCCCGAGACGCCGGTGACGGCGACGAACACGCCGAGCGGGATGTCGACGTCGATGTGCTTGAGGTTGTTGGCGCGCGCGCCCTCGACCCGCAGCATCCGCTCGGGGTCGACGGGCCGGCGCTCGGTCGGCGTCGGGATCGACTCGCGCCCCGAGAGGTACTTGCCGGTGAGCGACGTCGGGTGCTCGAGCAGGTCCTCGAAGCCGCCGGAGTGCACGACCTCGCCGCCTCGCTCCCCCGCGCCGGGGCCGATGTCGACGATCCAGTCGGCGGTGCGGATGGTGTCCTCGTCGTGCTCGACGACGATGAGGGTGTTGCCGAGGTCGCGGAGCGCCTCGAGCGTGCCGATGAGCTTGCGGTTGTCGCGCTGGTGGAGGCCGATCGACGGCTCGTCGAGCACGTAGAGCACGCCCGTGAGGCCCGCGCCGATCTGGGTGGCGAGGCGGATGCGCTGGGCCTCGCCGCCCGAGAGGGTCGCGGCCGCGCGCGAGAGCGAGAGGTAGCCGAGCCCGACCCGGATGAGGAAGTCGAGCCGCGCGCGGATCTCGCGCAGCACCGCCGCGGCGATCGTCGCCTCCCGCTCGTCGAGGTCGAGGCCCTCCATGTAGGCGTGGGCGTCGTCGAGGCTCATGTCGGAGACCGTCGCGATCGACGAGCCGTGCACGAGCACGCTCAGCACCTCGGGCTTGAGCCGCGCGCCGCCGCACTCGGGGCACGGGACCTCGCGCAGGAACTCGCCGTGCTTCGCACGCACCCAGTCGCTGTCGGCCTCCTCGTGCTTGCGCTGGATGTAGGGCATGACGCCCTCGTAGCCCGTCGCGTACTTCAGCTGCCGGCCGTAGCGGTTGCGCCACTGCACCATGACGTTGCCCTCGGTGCCGTGCAGCACGACCTGGCGCACCTCGGGCTCGAGGTCGCGCCACGGGGTGTCGAGCGAGAAGTCCATCTCGCGCGCGAGGCCGGCGAGCAGACGCTCGAAGTAGGTGTAGAGGCCCTTGCCCGACTGCGTCCACGGCAGGATCGCGCCCTCGCGGATCGAGAGCGCCTCGTCGGCGATCACGAGCTCGGGGTCGGCCGACATCTTCGTGCCGATGCCGGTGCACTCGGGGCACGCGCCGAACGGCGCGTTGAACGAGAAGGTGCGCGGCTCGATCTCGGTGAGCGAGACGGGGTGGCGGTTGGGGCACGAGAGCTTCTCGCTGAACGTGCGCGTGCGCGCGGGGTCGCTCGGCTCGAGGTCGACGTAGTCGATCGTCGCGAGCCCGTCGGCGAGCCGCAGCGCCGTCTCGAGCGAGTCGGTGAGCCGCGAGAGCATGCCGGGCTCGGCGACCATGCGGTCGACGACGACGGCGATGTCGTGCTTGTTCTGCTTCTTGAGCGCGGGCGCCTCGGCGAGCTGCACGAGCTCGCCGTCGATGACGGCGCGCGAGTAGCCGGTCGCCACGAGGTTGCGCAGCAGGTCGGCGAACTCGCCCTTCTTCTGCTGCACGACCGGCGCGAGGATCTGGAAGCGCGTGCGCTCCGGCAGCTCCATGAGCTCGTCGGCGATCTGCTGCACCGTCTGCCGCTGGATGCGCTCACCGCAGATCGGGCAGTGCGGCACGCCGATGCGCGCCCACAGCAGTCGCATGTAGTCGTGCACCTCGGTGATGGTGCCGACCGTCGAGCGCGGGTTGCGATTCGTCGACTTCTGGTCGATCGAGACGGCGGGGCTCAGGCCCTCGATGAAGTCGACGTCGGGCCGGTCGACCTGCCCGAGGAACTGCCGCGCGTAGGCCGACAGCGACTCGACGTAGCGGCGCTGCCCCTCGGCGAAGATCGTGTCGAACGCGAGCGACGACTTGCCCGATCCGGAGAGCCCCGTGAACACCACGAGCGAGTCGCGCGGGATGCGCAGATCGACGTCCTTGAGGTTGTGCTCGCGCGCGCCGCGGACGTGCAGCTCTGAAGTGCTCGTGGTGGTGGATGTCACCCAACGAGTCTACGAGCGGCCACCCACACGCGCCCCGGGCGTTCGCCGACGGCTCACTCGGAGATGCGCGCGATCGGGTCGTCGAGCGCGACGACCGCGCCCTCGGCGACGAGCCGCTCGAGCGCGCCCGCGCGATCGGCGGCGACGCGCGTCTCGAGCTTCATGGCGTCGAGCACCGCGACCTCCCGGCCGGCCTCGACGCGCTCCCCGTCGGCGACGAGCCAGCGCGCGAGGGTGCCCGGTACGGGAGCGCGCACGGCGCCGTCCGCCTCGGGCTGCTCGGCGCGGGAGCGCGTCGGCTCGGCCCGCGCGGCGACGGCGAGCAGCGCATCCGGGAGCCCGAGCACGACGCGGCGACCGTCGACCTCGATCGGCACGCGCGTGAGCCCGCCCGCGGGCGCGATGGCGGCCCGCAGCTGCGGCTCGAGCCGCGGCATGAGCTCGTCCTCGATCCACTGCGTCGAGACGGCGAGGCCCTCGGTCGAGAAGGCCGGCTCGTCGAGCAGCGCCTCGGCGAGCGGCGCGATCGTCGCGACGCCCCGCACCTCGAGCTCGCCGAGCGCGCGGCGGAGCCGCACGAGCGCGGCGTCGCGATCCTGCGCGTGCACGACGAGCTTCGCGACGAGCGAGTCGAAGGCCGCCTCGACCGCGTCGCCGGCCTCGACGCCCGCGTCCCAGCGGACGCCGGGACCTCCCGGCACCCGCAGCGACGCGATCCGACCGGGGCTCGGCAGGAACCCGCGGCCCGGGTCCTCGGCGTTGATGCGCAGCTCGATCGCGTGGCCGAGCGGCTCGGGGGTCGCGGCGATCGAGGGGCCGAGGCCCTCCGCGATGCGCAGCTGCTCGCGCACGAGGTCGACGCCCGTGACGGCCTCGGTGACCGGATGCTCGACCTGCAGCCTCGTGTTGACCTCGAGGAACGACGCGGTGCCGTCGGTGCCGAGCAGGAACTCGACCGTGCCGGCGCCGCGGTAGTCGACCGCGGCGCAGATCGCGCGCGCCGCCTCGTGGATGCGCTCGCGCTGCGCGCGCTCGAGGCGGGGCGCGGGCGCCTCCTCGACGAGCTTCTGGCCGCGGCGCTGGAGCGAGCAGTCCCGATCGCCGACGACCACGACGCCGCCGCGGCCATCGCCGAGCACTTGCGCCTCGATGTGGCGGGGGCGCTCGAGGTAGCGCTCGACGAAGCACTCGGCGCGACCGAAGGCCGCGGCGGCCTCCCGCGCGGCCGTCTCGAACGCATCCGCCACCTCGTCGATCGAGCGCGCGACCCTCAGGCCCCGTCCCCCACCGCCGAACGCCGCCTTGATCACGATCGGCAGCCCGTGCTCGCGCGCGAAGGCGACCGCTTCGCCGGCGTCGGCGAGCGGCCCGTCCGAGCCGGGCACGAGGGGCGCTCCGACGCGCCGCGCGATCGAGCGCGCGGTGACCTTGTCGCCGAGCGCGTCGATGCTCTCGGGGGTCGGGCCGATCCACGTGAGCCCCGCGCCCTCGACGGCCCGGGCGAACGCGGCGCTCTCGGAGAGGAAGCCGTAGCCGGGGTGCACGGCGTCGGCGCCGGTCGCCCGCGCCGCCGCGAGCAGCGAGTCTGCGTCGAGGTAGGTCTCGGCCGCCGTCGAGCCGCCGAGCGCGACCGCCTCGTCGGCGTGCCGCACGTGCATCGCGTCGACGTCCTGGTCGGCGTACACCGCGACCGACCGGTAGCCCGCCTCGGCGCACGCGCGCGCGATGCGCACGGCGATCTCGCCGCGGTTGGCGATCAGGACCTTCTGCATGGCGACTCCTCGAGGTGGGTGGGCGGCCGCTCGACGCGGAACCGGATGCAGGCGCCCGGCGGCAGCTGCCCCGCGAGGTCGAGGTCGTCGTCGACGACGGCGCCGATGACGGGGTACCCGCCCGTGAGCGGGTGGTCAGGCAGGAAGAGCACCGGCTGGCCGTCGGGCGGCACCTGGATGGCGCCCGTCACGCAGCCCTCGCTCTCGAGCTCCCCGTCCCGCGCCCGCTCGAGCGCGATCGCGCCCGCGAGGCGGAGGCCCACGCGGTCGGAGCGCGGCGTGACCTCCCACTCCTGCGCCTCGAGCGTCTCGAGCGCCGCGGCCGTGAACCACTCGGCGCGCGGGCCGAGCACGACGCGCAGCTCGACGGTCTGCCCGGCGCGCGGGAGCGGTGCGCGCGGGGCGCCCGTCGGCGCGACGGCCGTCGCGCCCGCCGCGGGCCCGTGGAGCGGCAGCTCGTCGCCCGCCCCGAGCGGGGCGGGGCCGAGCTGTGCGAGCGTGTCGCTCGAGCGGCTCTCGAGCACCGGGTCGAGCGCGATGCCGCCGCGGATGCCGATGACGACGCGCAGCCCGTCCCGCACCGCGCCGATGCGCAGCTCGTCGCCGTCGTCGATCGCGACCGGGCGTCCCGGCTCGACCGGGATGGAGGCATCCGGGCGCTCGGCGTCGACGACGGATGCGTCGGCGAGCGCGCCCGTGAGGGCCACGACCGCGGGACCGCGGAAGCGCAGCGACGCGCCGCCGCCCGCGAGCTCGAGGCCCGCGTCGTGCGGCGGATTGCCCACCGCGCGGTTCGCCTCGCGCAGCGCCCGCCGATCGGCGGCCCCGGAGGCGGAGACGCCCTGCGCAGCCAGGCCGGGCCGACCGAGGTCCTGCACGAGCAGCTGCAGCCCGGGCCGCACGACCTCGAGCGCATGGCGAGCGCGCTCCGCGTCGCGAGGGGGGCGACGCTCGACCGGCGCGGCCTCGACGAGCTCACGGGCGGCGCGCGCGAAGCGCACCGCCGTGCCGGGCGCGAGCAGCGCCGGCGGTTCGCGCTCGAGATCCCACAGGACGGCGTCGGTGCGGCCGATGAGCTGCCAGCCGCCCGGACTCTCCTTCGGGTACACGCCGGAGTAGCGGCCTGCGAGCGCGACGGAGCCGGCCGGGATGCGCGTGCGCGGCGCGGACCGGCGAGGCACGTCGAAGCGCGGATCGTCCCCGACGAGGTAGCCGAAGCCCGGCGCGAAGCCGGTGAAGGCCACCCTCCACGCGGCGGCGAGATGGCGCTCGACGACCTCCTCGGGCGAGGCGCCGAGCACGCGCGCGACCTCGTCGAGGTCGTCCCCGTCGTAGCGCACCGGGATCGTCACCGAGCGCTCGCCGCCGTCGATCGCGGCCGTGGGCTCGATCGCGAGCAGCCGCTCGGAGAGCACCGCCGGGCTGACGAGCGCAGGGTCGAAGCGCACGAGGATCGTGCGCGCACCGGGCACGAGCTCGCGGACGCCCGGGAGCGCCGCCGCCTCGATCGCCGGGAGCAGCCGCATCGACTCGTCGAGGTCGGCGGACTCGAGCAGCAGCGCGGTGTCGGCCGCGGGCAGCACCCTCACCCGGTCACCTCACGCGCCGGCGAACGGCGCGATCGCGACGCCGGCCGCCTCGAGCGCCGACCGGGTCGCCCTCGCCATCGCCACCGCTCCCGCGCTGTCGCCGTGCACGCAGATCGAGTCGGCCGCGACCGCGACGTCGCTCCCGTCGACGGCGCGCACGACGCCCTCGAGGGCGAGCCGGGTCATCCGCGCGGCGACGGCCGCGGGATCGTGCAGGACGGCGCCCGGCTCGGTGCGCGGCACGAGCAGCCCATCGGGCGCATACGCGCGATCGGCGAACGCCTCCGCCGCCGTCGGCAGCCCCTCGCGCTCGGCGACCCGGAGCGCGACGCCGCCCGCGAGGCAGAGGAGCACGAGCGACGGGTCGACGGCTCGGACGGCGCGGACGACGTCCCGCGCCTGCCGCTCGTCGTGCGCGATCGCGTTGTAGAGCGCACCGTGCGGCTTGACGTAGGCGACGCGGCCGCCGACCGCGGTCGCGAGCGCCTGCAGCGCGCCCAGCTGGTACTCGACGTGCGCCTGCAGCGTCGTCGACTCGACGTCGACGGGCCGCCGGCCGAAGCCCTCGTAGTCGCGGTAGCCGGGGTGCGCGCCGATCGTGACCCCGTTCGCGACGGCCGCCTCGAGGGTCGCGCGGATGCCCTCGGGCGTGCCGGCGTGGAAGCCGCACGAGACGTTCGCGCTCGAGACGATGCGCAGCATCGCCGCGTCGTCCCCGACGATGCGATCGGGCGCGTTCTCCCCCAGGTCGCTGTTGAGGTCGATCGTGGGCATGGCGACATCCTCGGGCATCGGGCGGGTGGGCGTCGACTCGGGGCCGCTCGCTCCTCCTAGCTCGCCTGACGCATCTGGCGCAGGTCGCGCTTGAGGTCGTGGAGCTCGTCGCGCAGCCGCGCCGCGAGCTCGAACTTCAGCTCGCCCGCCGCCTCCGTCATCTGCGCCGTGAGGTCGGCGATGATCGCCTCGAGCTGCGAGGGGCCGTCGAGGCTCGAGCGGTCCTTCGCGAGCCGCGGCGTCGGCGCCCCTCGCCGGCCGCCCTCGAGCAGCTCGGCGGTGTCGGCCTGCTCGCGCGCGAGCACGTCGGTGATGTCGGCGATGCGCTTGCGCAGCGGCGTCGGGTCGATGCCGTGCTCGACGTTGTACGCGATCTGGATCGCGCGGCGGCGCTCGGTCTCGTCGATCGCGCTCTGCATGGAGTCGGTGATGCGGTCGGCGTACATGTGCACCTCGCCCGAGACGTTGCGGGCGGCGCGACCGATCGTCTGGATGAGCGACGTCGACGAGCGCAGGAAGCCCTCCTTGTCGGCGTCGAGGATCGAGACGAGCGACACCTCGGGCAGGTCGAGGCCCTCGCGCAGCAGGTTGATGCCGACGAGCACGTCGAAGAGGCCCTGCCGCAGCTGCGTGAGCAGCTCGACCCGGCGCAGCGTGTCGACGTCCGAGTGCAGGTAGCGCACGCGCACGCCCGCCTCGGTGAAGTACTCGGTGAGCTCCTCCGCCATCTTCTTCGTGAGCGTCGTGACGAGCACGCGCTCGTCGCGCTCGGCGCGCACCCGGATCTCCTCGAGCAGGTCGTCGATCTGCCCCTTCGTCGGCTTGACGACGAGCTTCGGGTCGACGAGCCCCGTCGGGCGGATGATCTGCTCGACCACGGTGTCGGCGAGCGACATCTCGTACTTCGCGGGCGTCGCCGAGAGGTAGACCTTCTGCGGCGTGCGCTCGAGGAACTCGTCGAACTTGAGCGGGCGGTTGTCGAGCGCGCTCGGGAGCCGGAAGCCGTGCTCGACGAGCGTGCGCTTGCGGCTCGCGTCGCCCTCGTACATCGCCCCGATCTGCGGCACGGTCACGTGCGACTCGTCGATCACGACGAGGAAGTCGTCGGGGAAGTAGTCGAGCAGGCAGTGCGGCGGCTCGCCCTGCTCGCGGCCGTCGATGTGCCGCGAGTAGTTCTCGATCCCGGAGCAGAAGCCGATCTGCTCCATCATCTCGAGGTCGAAGGTCGTGCGCATCCGCAGCCGCTGCGCCTCGAGCAGCTTGCCCTCGCGCTCGAGCACCTTGAGCCGCTCCTCGAGCTCCGTGCGGATGCGCTCCATGGCGCGGTGCATGCGCTCGGTGCCCGCGACGTAGTGGCTGCCGGGGAAGATCGAGACGGCGTCGTGCCGCTGGAGCACCTCGCCCGTGAGCGGGTGCAGCGTCGAGAGCGCCTCGATCTCATCGCCGAAGAGCTCGATGCGGATCGCGTGCTCCTCGTACATCGGGATGATCTCGATCGTGTCGCCGCGCACGCGGAACGTGCCGCGCGAGAAGGCGACGTCGTTGCGCTGGTACTGCATCGCGACGAAGCGGCGCAGCAGCGCCTGCCGGTCGATGCGCATGCCGACCTGCAGCGCGACCATCGCCTCGAGGTACTCCTCGGGGGTGCCGAGTCCGTAGATGCACGAGACGGTCGAGACGACGATGACGTCGCGGCGCGAGAGCAGCGCGTTTGTCGCCGAGTGCCGGAGCCGCTCGACCTCGGCGTTGAGCGACGAGTCCTTCTCGATGAAGGTGTCGGTCTGCGGCACGTAGGCCTCGGGCTGGTAGTAGTCGTAGTACGAGACGAAGTACTCGACGGCGTTGTGCGGCATGAGCTCGCGGAACTCGTTCGCGAGCTGCGCCGCGAGCGTCTTGTTGTGCGCGAGCACGAGCGTCGGGCGCTGCACCTGCTCGACGAGCCACGCGGTCGTCGCGCTCTTGCCCGTGCCGGTGGCGCCGAGCAGCACGACGTCGGTCTCGCCTCGGTCGAGGGCGGCCGCGAGCTCCCGGATCGCCTTGGGCTGGTCGCCGGAGGGCTCGTACTCGCTCACGACCTCGAAGGGGTGCACGGCACGCGTCGCTTGCATGCTCCAAGCCTAGGAGCGGCCGCCCACATCCTCCCTGTGGGAGTGCTCACGACCGGCGCGGAGGCGCTCCCACAGCGCATCGGCCTGCGCGAGCGTCTGCTCGAGCTCGCCCGCGGTGTCGATCACGACGTCGGCGATCGCGAGCCGCTGCTCGTCGCTCGCCTGCGACGCGACGCGAGCCTGCGCATCCGCCTCGTCCATGCCGCGCAGCGCGACGAGCCGGGCCACGCGCGCCTCGGCGGGAGCGTGCGCGACCACGACGAGGTCCCACGGGTCGTCGGGCCGCGCCTCGACGAGCAGCGGCACGTCGTAGACGACGACCGCGTCCGGGTCGGCGTCGAGCGCGGCGCGGAAGCGGCGGGCGGACTCGCGCCCGACGGCCGGGTGGACGATGCCGTTGAGCCGGCGCCGGGCGGCGTCGTCGGCGAAGACGATCGCGCCGAGCGCGGCCCGGTCGAGCGAGCCGTCGGGCAGCAGCAGGTGCTCGCCGAAGGCCTCGGCGATCTCGCGCAGCACCGGCTCGCCGGGCTGCTGCAGCTCGCGCACGAGCGCGTCGGCGTCGATGACGACCGCTCCGCGCTCGGCGAGCCGGCCGGCGATCGTGGACTTGCCGGAGGCGATGCCGCCGGTGAGCGCGACGAGAGGCATGCGTCGAGTCTCGCACGGCCGCGGGAGCCGCTCGG
Organism: Agrococcus sp. TF02-05; assembly: GCF_017565345.1. Lineage (NCBI taxonomy): Bacteria > Bacillati > Actinomycetota > Actinomycetes > Micrococcales > Microbacteriaceae > Agrococcus > Agrococcus sp. TF02-05. The sequence goes on from NZ_JAGEKO010000001.1 coordinate 210,148, forward strand.
CGGCAGCGATCCGCCGCGGTGGGCGGTGGACGCTAGCATGGGCGAGATCGCACCGGGTCGCGCGGTGCTGGATGCGGGAGAACCGATGCACGAGGACGTCGCGGTGGTCATCGAGGATGGCGAGGACATCCGTGAGCTGCTGGCCCAGGTGCTGACCCAGGGCGGCTTCACCGTGCACACGGCGGCCGACGGCCCGAGCGGCGTGGAGCTCGTGCGCCAGCACGACCCCATCGTCGTCACGATCGACGTGAACATGCCCGGCATGGACGGCTTCGAGACGGCCCGCCAGGTGCGCAGCCTCACGACCGCCTACATGGTCATGATCACGGCGCGCGGCGACGAGATCGACACGCTCGTCGGGCTGCAGGCCGGCGCCGACGACTACGTCGTCAAGCCGTTCCGGCCGCGCGAGCTGCGCGCCCGCATCGAGGCGATGATGCGGCGTCCGCGCGCGCTCGCGTCGACGCATCCGTCTGCCCCGCGCCCGCCGCAAGCGGCCCCCGCCCCGCAGCGCGTCCCCTCGGCCCCGGGCCACGCCGGCGCTCCGCTGCCCGACGACGAGCACGAGACCTCGATGCTTGAGCACCGCGGCCTGCGGCTCGAGCCGCAGGCGCGGGTCGTCGAGCTCGACGGGCAGGAGATCGAGCTGACGCGCAGCGAGTTCGACATCCTGCGGATGCTGCTCGGCTCCGGCCGCCGCGTCGTGAGCAAGCTCCAGCTCGCCGGCATGCTGCGCGGCGAGCGCGGCGAGCCCGACCACTTCCTGAGCGAGCACGACGCGCGGGCGATCGAGGTGCACGTCGCGAACCTGCGCCGCAAGCTCGGCGAGTCGCCCTCGGAGCCGCGCTGGATCGAGACGGTCCGCGGCGTCGGCTACCGCCGCACCGCCTGACCGCGGTCGGCGTCCTCCCCCTCGCCGTCCTCCCCCGCGACGACGACCGAGACGTCGTCGCTGCCCATCGCGCGCCGCGCGGCCGAGCGCGCCGCCTCGACGAGCACGTCGCGGTCGTAGCCCGTGATGCTCGTGAGCGCGACGCCCATGCCGATCGGCGGCACGACGGGCACGCCGGCGGTGCGGAGCTGATCGAGCATGGCCCGGTGCATGCGGGCGGCGAGCTGCCGGGCGTCGGCGGGCGATGACGGCTGGAAGGCGAGCAGCAGCAGGCCGCGCTCGTCGCTCCCGAGCGCCGCGGTCGTCGGCGCGAGCCTGCGGACGGCGGCTCGGGCGGCCTGCCGGACGTGCTCGGCCTCGTCGACGCCGAACGCCGTCGAGATGCGCGAGAGCGCATCGATGCGCACCGCGAGGACGGCGAAGAGCTCGCCGCGGCGGTTGGCGCGCATGAGCCGTCCGCCGAGCACGCGCGAGAACGACGGCGCGAGGAGCACGCCGTCCGGTGCGATCGCCATGAGCGACGAGTCCTCCGTGCCCCGCAGCCGCACCTGCTCGGCGCGCAGCACCGAGGTCACGACGACGACGACGATCGTGAGCGCGATCGTCGCGATGCCGGCGATGCCCGCGTCGGACCACACGCGCAGGAGCGCGCCGTCTCCGGCCATCGTCACGCCGGCGAGGAGCCGCACGAGCTGGAAGGCGGCGACGACGACGAGCACGCCGCCGAGCGCGACCCCCGTGCGCGTGCGGCGCAGCGAGCCACGCAGCGCCTCGGCCGCGCCGAGCGCGGCGAAGGCCGCGTTGGCGGCGAACATCACCCAGCGCGCCGACCAGCCGCCCGGGCCGGTGCCGACGAGCAGCACGGCGAGGAACGCGAGCAGCGCGGCGAGCGCGACGACGAGCGCGGCGCGGCCGCTGCGCCGACCGTTGAAGACGCGGCAGCCGATCCACAGCAGGCCCATGCACGCGACCCATCCGCCCTGGCCGATGCCGACGGGCCACGAGCCGACCCCGAGCACGGCCTCGACGACGAACGCCTCGGTCGCGATCATCGCGGCCAGGAAGCTGAGCGCCCAGACGCGGCCGGCGCGATCGTCCTTGCGGACCATCGTCTCGAGCACGAACAGTCCGCCCGCGACGTGCACGACGAGCGCCGTGATGAGGATGACGGTGTCTGGATCGAGGGTCATGCGGTCGCTCCCGTGGTGCGTCGAGGCAAGCGGACGACGAAGGTGGCTCCGCTGCCAGGCTCGCTCTGGACGGTGATCTCGCCGCCGTGCGCGCGCACGAGGTCCCGGCTGATCGATAGGCCGAGGCCGTTGCCCGTCGCCCTGCCGGAGGGCTGCGCGCGGTAGCGGCGCTCGAAGAGCCGCGGCAGCGCGTCCTCCGCGATGCCGGGCCCGTCGTCGCGGACGACGAGCCACACGTGCTTGTCGTCGGCCGTGACGCCGACCTCGATGAGGCCGTCGCCCGTGTGGTAGTTCACGGCGTTGCCGACGAGGTTGTCGACCACCTGCCGCATCCGGTGGGGGTCGAACTCGGCCTCCGCCGGCTCGACGCCAGAGCTGTCGATGCGGATGTTGCGCTCGGCGGCGCGCGGCTCGAGCGCCTCGACCGACGCGAGCACGACGCGAGCGAGGTCCTCGCGCACGGGCCGCACGTCGAAGCGGCCCGGCCCGTCGGCGGTCGCTGCGAGGATGTCGCCGATGATGACGAGCAGGCGGGAGGCGTTGCGCTCGGCGATCTCGAGGCTGCGCCGCGCGCCGGGGCCGACGTCGCCCGAGTCGAGCGCGAGGTCGAGGTGGCCGAGCACGCTCGTGAGGGGTGTGCGCAGCTCGTGCGAGACGGAGGCGACGAGCTCGTCGCGGATGTGCACGGCCTGCTGCTCCGCCGTCACGTCCCGCGTGACGAGGATCGCGCCCACGTCGGCGCCGTTGATGTCGAAGAGCCGTCGCGCGGTCGACAGCAGCGCGCGGCGCTGATCGCCCGGCGGGCCCTGCCAGTGCAGCAGGTTCTCGAAGGTCTCCCCCCGCCGGGCACGCGCGACGGGCACGGCGCCGGGCTCGGTCGGCGTCGCGCCGTCCGCCTCGAACAGCTGCGCGTCGTCGGCGGGCGTCATGAGCCTCGCGTGCGCGTCGTTCTCGATCGAGATGCTGCCGTCGGCGCCGATCCGCACGACGCCGAAGTCGACCGCGTCGAGCAGCTCGCTCACCGCGTCCTCCTGCCGCCTGGCGCGCTCGACCGCGTGGTCGAGGTAGTCGGCCTGCTCGTCGAGCAGCGACCGCTGCGCCGCGGAGCGGCGCGCGGCGATGAAGGTGACGACGGATGCGGTGGTGAGGGCGAGCGGGCCGAGCGCGTCGCGCAGTCCCGCGCCGATGTCGTCGGCGAGGAGGTGCGCGACCCAGAACAGCACGGTCGAGCCGCCCGCGCCGAGCACGAGGCCGGGCCACCCGAGCACGGTCGCGAGCCAGGTGGCGGGCACCATCCACAGCAGCCACGCCTCGCCGTCGTGGTACGAGAGCTCCAGCAGCAGCACCGCGACGAGATCTCCGACCGGCACGATCCCGACCCAGCGCACGGGCAGCCGGTTCCAGGGCACCACGAGCGCGGCGATCGTGAGCGCGAACACGAGCAGCATGCCGCCGAAGAGCAGCTCGCCGTGCCGCACGTCGCCGACCACGATCATGAGCGCGCAGGCCGTGAGCGCGGCCGCGGCGAAGAGCAGCTGGTTGACCGCGGTCGCGCGCTCGCGGGTACGGTCGGGGCGCGCGCCATCGGCGCGAGCAGTCGTGACCGCCGCCATCATGCTCTGACGCTACCGCGCACCGGGCCCTTCCCCCGCCACGCACGGCGGCAGCGGGCTACGATCGGCCCGAGCGGCGCCGCGCCGCGGGAGGAGGGATCGTGCTCGAGGCACTGACCGGCGCCGGGCTCGCCGCGGCTGCGGGCATGAACGCCTACATCCCGCTGCTCGTCGTCGGACTCGCCGACCGGCTCTTCCCCGGCCTGCTCGCGCTCCCGGAGAGCTGGGCCTGGCTCTCGAGCTGGTGGGTGATCGGCATCGTCGCCGTGCTGCTCGTGGTCGAGGTCGTCGCCGACAAGGTGCCCGCCGTCGACAGCGTCAACGACGTGCTGCAGACGCTCGTGCGCCCCGCCGCGGGCGGCCTCGTCTTCGGCTCCTCCTCGACGGCGTCGACCGTCGCCGTCACGGATCCCGCCGAGTTCTTCGCCTCGAACCAGTGGGTGCCGATCGTGGTCGGCGCGGTCATCGCGCTCGCGGTGCACGCCGGCAAGGCGACGGTGCGGCCCGCGGCGAACGCCGCGACGGCGGGCGCGGCCGCGCCGGTCGTCTCGACGGTCGAGGACGTGAGCGCGATCGGGCTCTCGCTGGTCGCGATCGTCGCGCCGATCCTCGTGATCCTCGGCCTGCTCGTGCTGGCGCTCCTCGCCTGGTGGCTGCGGCGCACCGCCCGTCGGCGGCGGCGCGCCGACCTGCGGCCGGCGACCGAGCGCGCGGCGGACGGCTAGCCCGCCGCCTCCCCCGGCACCGGCTCGACCGCGTGCATGTGCCACGCGCCGCGCCACCGCTGCACGCGGCCCGTCGCGTCGCGCTCGGCGACCGCCTCCTCGTGGCCGGATCCCATGCCGGTCGCCGCCTCGATCACCACGCGATCCTCACCGCGCGGCGAGAGCACGTCGACCGCGGCGAGCGGGTCGGGCGCCGTCGGGGCGATGCCGAGCAGCCGCCCGCCGAGCTCGACGACGTCGAGCCGGCCCCAGATGCTCGCGAACGATCCCTCGAACGAGCGCGCGAGCTCGAGCTCCGCCTCGTCGGGCTCGGCCGCGGGCTCGAGCGCCGCCTGCACGATGCGGGCGACGCCGACGGCGAGCTCCTCCGCGGGCGCGTCGATCGCGTTCGCGAGCACGCTCACGACGACGTCGCGCTCGGCGTCGACGAGCGTGCGCGTCGCCTGCCCCGTCCACGCGCCGCCGTGCCCGTGCCACGTGCGGCCGTCGACCTCGCGCAGCATGAGTCCGAGGCCGTAGCCCGCCACCGCGCCGTCGCGACCGGTCGTCGACCACTGGCGCTGCCGCATCCGCCGCCGTGCCGTCGCGCTCAGCAGCCGGTCGTCGGCGTCGACCACGACGCGCAGGGCGTCCGAGAGCTCCGCTGCCGTCGAGACGGCGCCCGTCGCTGCGGCGAGCGCGCGCGACGACGGGCTGCCGAGCGGCGCGCGCTCGTCGCTCGAGTGCAGCGCCGAGTGGCCGGTCGCGAGCGGTGCAGAGGCGCCCTCGATGTCGGCGCTCGTCGCCTCGAGCCCGAGCGGCGCGAGCACGAGCCGCTCGAGCGCGCGGGCGTACGGCTCCCCCGTGACCGCCTCGACCGCGAGGCCGAGCAGCCCGAAGCCGATGTTGGAGTACTTGAACTCGGCGGATGCGTCGAGGCGGCGGACGCCGGCCGTCGCGATCGCGAGCAGCCGGTCGGCGTCGGGGAAGTCGTCGGCGAGCTGCCAGAACGCGACGTCGTCGCCGTCGCGGGTCGCACCGCTGCCGTGCGAGAGGAGCTCCCGCACGGTCAGGGCCGCGGCGTCGGTGCCGGCGAGCGCCGGGACGAGCGCGCCGACCGCATCGTCGAGGCGGAGCGCACCCTCGTCGACGAGCCGCATCGCGGCGATCGCGGCGAGCGACTTCGAGTGGGAGGCGATGCGGAAGCGGTGGCCGGTGGTGAGCGGCTCGCGCGTCGCCTCGTCGGCGAGCCCGTGCGCGCGCTCGAGCACGAGCTCGCCGCCGATCCGCACGGCGACCTGCACGCCCGGCACGCGCAGGCGCCAGCGGCGGTAGGCGAGCCAACGGTCGGCGTAGTCGAGGGCGTGCGTCATCGCGTCGTCGGCGGGCATGCCTCGATCCTGCCACCCCGCCGCGCGCCCCCGGGAACGCAGAGCGGGCCGCGCCCGAAGGCGCGGCCCGCTCTGGCGGTGCTGACTACTCCGCGGAGCCGGTGAGCTTCTCGCGGAGCGCGGCGAGCGCCTCGTCGTCGGCGAGGGTGCCGGCGCCCGAGTCGTCGGAGCTGCTGCCGAAGGACGATGCGCCCGAGGGCACGTCGTTCGAGGTGAGCTCGGCGTCGCGGGCCGCGGCGACCTGCGCCTTGTGCGCCTCCCAGCGCGCCTGCGCGGCCGCGTACTCGGCCTCCCAGGCCTCGCGCTGCGCCTCGAAGCCTTCCTTCCACTCGTTCGTCTCGGGGTCGAAGCCCTCCGGGAACTTGTAGTTGCCCTGCTCGTCGTACTCGGCGAGCATGCCGTAGAGCGCCGGATCGAAGTCGGTGCCCTCGGGGTCGACGCCCTCGTTCGCCTGCTTGAGCGAGAGCGAGATGCGGCGGCGCTCGAGGTCGATGTCGATGATCTTCACGAAGACCTCGTCGCCGACCGCGACGACCTGGTCAGCCGTCTCGACGTGCTTGGCCGAGAGCTCCGAGATGTGCACGAGGCCCTCGATGCCGTCCGCGACGCGCACGAACGCGCCGAACGTGACGAGCTTCGTGACCTTGCCCGGCGCGACCTGGCCGATCGCGTGCGTGCGGGCGAAGATCTGCCACGGGTCCTCCTGCGTCGCCTTGAGCGACAGCGAGACGCGCTCGCGGTCGAGCTCGACGGTGAGGATCTCGACGGTGACCTCCTGGCCGACCTCGACGACCTCCGAGGCGTGCTCGATGTGCTTCCACGAGAGCTCGGAGACGTGCACGAGGCCGTCGACGCCGCCGAGGTCGACGAACGCGCCGAAGTTGACGATCGACGAGACGACGCCCTTGCGGACCTGCCCCTTCTGGAGCGACTGCAGGAACTGGCCGCGCGAGGCCGACTGCGTCTCCTCGAGGAGCGCGCGGCGCGAGAGCACGACGTTGTTGCGGTTCTTGTCGAGCTCGAGGATCTTCGCCTCGATCTCCTGGCCGAGGTACGGCGTGAGGTCGCGGACGCGGCGCAGCTCGATGAGCGAGGCCGGCAGGAAGCCGCGGAGGCCGATGTCGACGATGAGGCCGCCCTTGACCACCTCGATGACGGTGCCGGTGACGACGCCGTCCTCGTCCTTGATGCGCTCGACATCGCCCCAGGCGCGCTCGTACTGCGCGCGCTTCTTCGAGAGGATCAGGCGACCCTCCTTGTCCTCCTTCTGGAGGACGAGCGCCTCGACGGTGTCGCCGACCTCGACGACCTCGGAGGGGTCGACGTCGTGCTTGATGGAGAGCTCGCGCGAGGGGATGACGCCCTCGGTCTTGTAGCCGACGTCAAGGAGGACCTCGTCGCGGTCGATCTTGACGACGGTGCCCTCGATGAGGTCGCCGTCGTTGAAGAACTTCAGGGTCTTCTCAACGGCGGCCATGAAGTCATCGGCCGAGCCGATGTCGTTCACAGCGACCTGCTTGGGAGCCGTGGTCGTTGCAGTGGTCATAGAGTTCAAGGTGCCTTTATGGGGGATGTCGGGCTGCGGGCATGAGGATGCCCATCCAGCGGTTCGGATTGATTGCGCCACACGAGTGGCCCGTCGATCCTACACGCGGATGGGCATCCCGGACAACCGCGCCTAGCCGCGCAGGACAGCCTCCCGCAGCGTGTCGAGGCCGACGCCGCCGATGTTGAGCACGCGCATGTGGAAGCGCTTGAGGTCGAACGCGTCGCCCTCGGCGTCCTTCGCCGCATCCCGGATCTGCTCGAAGATGCGCTGGCCGATCTTGTAGGACGGCGCCTGGCCCGGCCAGCCGAAGTAGCGGTTGACCTCGAAGCGCACGAACGGCTCGTTCATGTTGACGTTCGACTTCATGAACTCGAAGGCGTAGTCGAAGTCCCACTCCCCCGTGCCGTCGAGGCGCGGCTTGCCGAGGTGCACGCCGATGTCGAGCACGACGCGCGCCGCGCGCATCCGCTGCCCGTCGAGCATCCCGAGCCGGTCGGCCGGGTCGTCGAGGTAGCCGAGCGACTCCATGAGCCGCTCCGCGTAGAGCGCCCAGCCCTCCGCGTGGCCGGACGTGCCGGCGAACGCGCGGCGCCACAGGTTGAGCTGCGCGCGGTTGTAGGTCGCCTGCGCGATCTGCAGGTGGTGGCCCGGCACGCCCTCGTGGTAGACGGTCGTGAGCTCGCGCCACGTGTCGAACTCGGTGACGCCCTCGGGCACCGACCACCACATCCGGCCCGGCCGCGAGAAGTCGTCGGCGGGACCGGTGTAGTAGATGCCGCCGGTCTGCGTCGGCGCGATCATGCACTCGAGCGCCTTGATCGGCTCGGCGATGTCGAAGTGGCTCCGGCCGAGCTCCTCGATCGCGCGGTCACTCGTCTCCTGCATCCACGCCTTGAGCGCGTCGGTGCCGTGGAGCTTGCGGCTCGCGTCCTGGTCGAGGTGCGCGATGGCCTCCTGCACGCTCGCGCCGGGGAGGATCTCGTTCGCGATCGCCTCCTGCTCGGCGCGCATGCGGTCGAGCTCCTCGATGCCCCACGCGTAGGTCTCGTCGAGGTCGACGGCGGCGCCGAGGAAGCGGCGCGACATGAGCGAGTAGAAGTCGCGGCCGACCGCGTCGACGGGGTTGGCGGATGCGGCGAGCTCGGTGCGCAGGAACTCCGCGAAGCGCGCGTGCGCCTCGGTCGCCTCGCCGGCGGCCTTCGCGAGGTCGTCGCGCAGCGACGCGGGCAGCTCCTGCTCCCCCGCCTTCGCCGAGGCGGCGAACTCGTGGAAGAAGCCCTTCCCGGGCGCGTAGTCGGCGAACTGCTCGAGCACGTTGTCGATCTGGCGCGCCGCGGGCGTGTTGCCGGTCGCGATGCCGTTCCGGAGCGAGGCGATGTAGCCGTCGATCGCGGCAGGCACGTTGCGCATGCGCTGCGCGATCGTCGACCAGTCGTCCTCGCTGCCGGTCGCCATGAGGTCGAAGATGTCGCGGATGCCCGAGGCAGGGCTCGCGAGGTTGTTGAGGTCGCGGTCGCCCCAGCCGGAGGCGTGCACGTCGAGCTCGAGCTGCAGCTCGCGCGAGAGGTCCGTCTTCGTCACCCAGTCGATGTCGTCGACGGGCTCCGCGGCCTCGAGCGCGGCGAGCGTCTCGCGCGCGAGCGCAGCGTCGGCGTCGCGGCCCTCGGGCGAGTAGTCGCCGTAGCCGGCCTTGTCGCCCTCGAGTCCGACGTACACGTTGATCTCGGGGTTCAGGGCGGCGGCGCGGTGGACGTAGCCCTCCGCGATCCGGTCGATCTCGGTCTGCTGGCGCGACGGCGCGCCGACTCTCTCGTCAGTCATGCCGCAAGCCTACGCATCAGCGGAGGGCGGTCATGACCTCCCGCTCGAAGAGCTCGATGCCGTCCTGCTCGAACGCGACCTCCGGCATGTAGGCGATGAGCGTCCCCAGGCCCGCCTCGCGCAGCGCCCCGACGTGATCGACCACCATCTGCGGCGTGCCGACGACCGCGCCGCGCGTCGAGAAGCCGGTGCCGGCGTGCTCGGCGGGCATCGCGGAGTCGGCGCGCGCGTTCACCTCGTCGACGACGCGGCGGGCCTCGGCCTCGCTCTCGCGCACGACGATGTTGAGGTTGGAGGTGAGTCGCACCTCGGCCGGGTCGCGCCCCTCCTTCTCGAGGTGGCGCAGCAGCACGTCGCGCTTGCGCGCGAACTGCTCCGGGCCGCCGCCGAAGTTCGTCGCGTCCGCCCACTTCGCCGCGTAGCGGAGCGTGCGCTGCTCGCCGCCGCCGGCGATCCAGGTCGGGATGCGCGGGCGGCCGTCGCGACCGGACTGGAGCGGCTGGGGCCGGCAGATGGCGCCGTCGACCGAGAACGACTCCGACTCGAGCGTCGCCGTCCCCTCGGCCCAGAGCCGCTGGATGATCTGCACGCCGTCGCGGAGCGCCGAGATTCGGTCGCCGACGCCGGGGAAGCCGTAGCCGTACGCGCGCCACTCGTGCTCGTACCAGCCGGCGCCGATGCCGAACTCGAGCCGGCCGCCCGAGATGACGTCGACGGTCGCGGCGACCTTCGCGAGGTAGGCGGGGTTGCGGTAGCCCATGCACGTGCACATCTGCCCGAGCCGCACGCGGCTCGTGCTCGCGGCGAGCGCGGCCATGAGCGTCCACGCCTCGTGCGTCGCCTCGTCCGTCGGCTGCGGCGTCGTGTGGAAGTGGTCGTAGACCCACGCCGAGTGCCACGGCCCAGCGTCCAGGCGCTGCGCGACCTCGAGCATCCGCCCCCACTGCTCGGCGGGATCGATGCCGACGAGGTCGAGGCGCCATCCCTGCGGGACGAACAGGCCGAACTGCAGCGCGGAGTCGTTCATGCCGCCAGCCTAGGTGCCCGTCCCTGGGGGTCGGATGCCGTGGGCTCAGTGCGCGGCGGCGTCCCAGTTCGCGCCGACGCCGACCTGCACCTCGAGCGGCACCGAGAGCTCGGCGGCGCCGCCCATCTCGGCGCGCACGATCGCCTCGAGCGCCTCGCGCTCGCCGGTCGCGACCTCGAAGACGAGCTCGTCGTGCACCTGCAGCAGCATGCGCGAACCGAGCCCCTCCTCGGCGATGCGACGGTCGATCGCGATCATCGCGCGCTTGATGATGTCGGCGGCCGAGCCCTGGATGGGCGAGTTGAGGGCTTGCCGCTCGGCGTTCTCGCGCAGCACGCGGTTCGACGACGTGAGGTCGGGGAACGGTCGGCGGCGGCCGAAGATCGTGGTCGTGTAGCCGTCGTCCTTCGCCTGCATCACGACGCCGCGGAGGTAGTCGCGGATGCCGCCGAAGCGCTGGAAGTAGTCGAGCATGAGCTGCTTCGCCTCGGCCTGCGAGATGCGCAGCTGCTTCGAGAGCCCGAAGGCGCTCAGCCCGTAGGCGAGGCCGTAGCTCATCGCCTTGACCTTGACGCGCTGGAGCGCCGTCACCTCGCTCGGGTCGACGCCGAAGATGCGGCTGCCGACGAAGCGGTGCAGGTCCTCCCCCGAGAGGAACGCCTCGATGAGGCCCTCGTCGCCCGAGAGGTGCGCCATGATGCGCATCTCGATCTGCGAGTAGTCGGCCGTGAGCATCGTCTCGAACTCGGGGCCGTGGACGAAGGCCGAGCGGATCTCGCGGCTCACCTCGGTGCGCACCGGGATGTTCTGCAGGTTCGGGTCGTTCGACGAGAGGCGGCCCGAGGCGGAGCCGGTCTGGTCGTAGCGCGTGCGGATGCGGCCGTCGTCCTGGATGGCCTTGAGCAGCGACTCGATGATCTGCGCGAGCTTCGAGGTCTCGCGGTGCTGCAGGAGCAGGCCGAGGAACGGGTGCGGGTTCGTCTCCTGCAGGTCGGCGAGCGCTTGCGCGTCGGTCGAGTAGCCGGTCTTCGTCGCGCGCGTCTTCGGCATGTCGAGCTCTTCGAACAGCACGGTCTGCAGCTGCTTCGGGCTGCCGAGGTTGACCTCGTGGCCGATCTCGGCGTACGCGGCCTCGGCGTGCGCCGCGGCCTTCGCGCGCATCTCGTCGAGGATGCGCTGGAGCACGTCGCGATCCATGTGCACGCCCTGGCGCTCCATGCGCACGAGCACGGGCATGAGCGGCAGCTCGATGTCGTCGAGCACGCCGAGCGTGCCGGGGTCGAGGCGCGGGCGCTGGGCGCGCGAGAGCTCGCCCGTGAGCCACGCGACCGTGCCGAGCTGCTCGGGCTCGACCTCGGGCACGAGCTGGTTGGGGTCGGGCGCGGGCAGCGTCGCGCCGAGCAGCGCCTCGGTCTGCCAGTCGAGCTCGAAGGTCTTGGGCGGCGCGGTCGGCGTCTGCAGCCACGCCGCGACGCGCGTGTCGTGTGCGGCGCCGCCGAGCCGGAGCCCCGCGCGCTCGAGGAGCTTGATGGATGCCTTGACGTCGTGGAGCGCCTTCGGGGCGTCCGACGCGAGCCACTCGACGAATCCGTCGTAGTCGGCCGTGCCGGCCTTGAACGGCACGTAGGCGCTCGCGCCCTCGGTCGCGACGCCGAAGCCGGCGATGCCGCCCGCGCCGTCGGGCGCGATCGAGACCGCGACCGTGCCCTTGGCGCGCGAGAGCCACAGGTCGAGCTCCTCGTCGACGAGCTTCTGCACCGCGGGTGCCTGCACCTCGGGCTCGAGCGCGGCCGCCGGCTCGCCCGTGCCCTCCTGCTTGAGCACGCGGTCGAGCAGCGTGCGGAACTGCAGCCGCTGGAAGACGTCGCGCAGCTTGGCCTCGTCGACCTGGCCGCGCGCGAGCTCGTCGAGCTCGACGCCGAGGTCGACGTCGGTGAGCAGCTGGTTGAGGCGGCGGTTGCGCTCGGCGCGCTCGCGCTGCTCGCGCAGGTTGTTGCCGACGACGCCCTTGATCTCGTCGGCGTGCGCGAGCAGGTTCTCGACCGTGCCGTACTGGGTGATCCACTTGACGGCCGTCTTCTCGCCGACCTTGTCGATGCCGATGAGGTTGTCGCTCGACTCGCCCACGAGCGCGGCGATCTCGGGGTACTGCGCGGGCTCGATGCCGTAGCGCTCGCGCACCGTCTCGGGCGTGTATCGCTTGAGCTCGGAGACGCCGCGCACCGAGGGGTAGAGCAGCGTCACGTCGTCGTTGACGAGCTGGATCGTGTCGCGGTCGCCCGAGACGACGTAGACGTCCATGCCGGCCTTCGCGCCCTGCACCGAGAGGGTCGCGAGGATGTCGTCGGCCTCGTAGTCCTCCTTCGAGAGGGTGCGCACGCCCATCGCGTGGAGCGCCTCCTCGAGCAGCGGCACCTGGCCCTTGAACTCCTTCGGCGTCTCGTCGCGCGTGCCCTTGTACTCGGCGTACTCGCGGGTGCGGAAGGAGTAGCGGGAGATGTCGAACGCGACCGCGAGGTGCGTCGGCCGGTGGTCCTGCAGCAGCTTGAGCAGCATCGACAGGAAGCCGTGGATGGCGTTCGTGTGCTGCCCTTCGCTGTTGACGAAGTTCTCGAGCGGCAGGGCGAAGAACGCCCGGAACGCGAGGGAGTGGCCGTCGATGACCATGAGGGTAGGCTTCGGATCCGACACGACGGCCAGCCTAGCCGGGGCTGCCGACACCCCAGCCGAGCGAGGAGCGCGCGTGAGCCCGGAGCCCATCGAGCACGAGGTCGACGAGGCGACGCGAGCGGTGCTCGCGCACCTCGAGGGGCGGCCGGGCGGCGAGCTCGCGCAGCGCATGCAGATCGAGTTCCTCAAGCTCTCGGCCGAGCACTCGATCGCGCGGATGCCCGCGGAGGGCAACCGGCAGCCGGCCGGCTTCGTGCACGGCGGCGCGTACTGCGTCATCGCCGAGACGCTCGGCTCGGTGAGCGCGAACATCCACGCGGGCGAGGGCCGCTACGCCGTCGGCACCGACATCAATGCGACGCACACGCGCTCGATCACGAGCGGATGGGTGACGGCCGAGTGCACGGCGGTCCACCTCGGGCGATCCATGACCGTGCACGAGATCGTCTGCACCGACGACGAGGGACGCCGCGCCTCGACGCTCCGCATCACGAACTTCATCAAGACCCGCTGACCCCGCCCCAGAGCGCTGAGTGGCGCCTCCCGCACCTGAGTGGCGCCTCCCGCACCTGAATGGCGCCTCCCGCACCTGAATGGCGCCTCCCGCACCTGAGTGGCGCCTCCCGCACCTGAGCGGCGCCTCCCGCACCTGAGCGGCGCCTCCCGCACCTGAGCGGCGCCTCCCGCACCTGAGCGGCGCCTCCCGCACCTGAGCGGCGCCTCCCGCACCTGAGCGGCGCCTCCCGCACCTGAGCGGCGCCTCCCGTAGATGAGAGGCACCGGCAGCAGATGAACGATGGCCGCTAAGCGGCGGTCCACGAGCTGCAGCGCTGGTGCGCGGCTACGATCGCGCGCAGGATCGCCTTGCCGCCATCCGCGAGATCGTCCTTCGTGATGACGATCACGTGCCAGCCGAGCGCGCGCAGCTTCTCGCGGCGGATACGGTCCCGCTCCTGCTGAGCGGGATCGTTGTGATGCTCGCCGTCGTACTCCACAGCGAGCTTGAGAGGCGGCCAGCTCGCGTCGAGCCGCGCGACGAACAGGCCGGTCGCGTCGAACACCTCGTGCTGCAGCGTCGGCTCCGGCAGGGCTCCCATGATCAGGAGACGCACGAGCGTCTCGCGTGGTGACTCGGAGCCGACCCGCACGAGGGCGACCGCCTGCCGGGCGCGATGGAGCCCGCGCGCTCCCGGGTAGCGCCGCAGCGCATCCGTCAGGTCCTCGACCGTCAGCGGGTCGTGACGCTTCGTCGAGACGAGCCAGTCACCGACGGTCACGAGCTCCTCGAGGCTCAGCAGCGGGGCGAGGTGCACGAACGTGTCAGCCCTCGACTCGACGCGCAGACCGTCGACCTCCTCGACCGCCGACTTGAGGCGATGCCCGACCACGCCGGGACGCTGCATGCGGGAGCGACCCGTCGGCGACGCGAGGTGGACGCGACCTTCGCGCTCAAGGCGCACGGGCAGCGGCATGCCGTGGACGCGTGCCGCGGTGGTGTGGGAGAAGAACTGGTCGTCGCCCGCGAGGACGCGAACTGCCTCGAGGAGCGCCTGATCCGCGTCGCCGATGGCGGCCGTGATGCGCGCGCCGCGAGCAGGAGACGTGAACGCCATGGATCGGAGCTCAGCTGCGGAGTAGCCGCGCTCGAGTCCCTCCCGGACCGTGAAGCCGTGCTCACTGTGCATGCCGTGCATGGTGACGGCAGGTGGCGCGGACTTGTGCCTGCGCACCCGGGTGCTGTGGAGAGCGCCACGGAGCAGCGGTGCCCGTGTCGCGGGCGGCTGCGGGAGGCGCCACTCACCTGCGAAGGGCGCCGCTCACCTGCGAAGGGCGCCACTCACCTGCGGGAGGCGCCACTCACATGCGGGAGGCGCCACTCAGGTGCGGGAGGCGCCACTCAGGTGCGGGAGGCGCCACTCAGGTGCGGGAGGCGCCACTCAGGTGCGGGAGGCGCCACTCACGTGCGGGAGACGCCACTCGCCTGCGGGAGGTGGCAGGCGGCGGCGCGGGGCGGGGCTACTTCTTGGTGCTCAGCTGCTCGATGACGGCCTGCGCGACCTCGGCCATCGTGAGGCGGCGGTCCATCGACGCCTTCTGGATCCAGCGGAACGCCTCCGGCTCGGCGAGGCCCATGCGCTGGTTGAGCAGGCCCTTCGCGCGGTCGACGAGCTTGCGCGTCTCGAAGCGGTCGGCGAGGTCGGCGACCTCGCTCTCGAGCGCCCGGATCTGGTCCCAGCGCGCGAGGGCGATCTCGATCGCCGGCAGCAGGTCGTTCTGCGTGAACGGCTTCACGACGTAGGCGAGCGCTCCCGCCTCGCCGGCCCGCTCGACGAGCTCCTTCTGGCTGAACGCCGTGAGCAGCACGACCGGCGCGATCTTCGCGGCGCTGATCTTCTCGGCCGCGCTGATGCCGTCCATCTTGGGCATCTTGACGTCCATCACGACGAGGTCGGGCTCGAGCTCGGTCGCGAGCTCGACGGCGCGCTCGCCGTCGCCGGCCTCGCCGATGACCTCGTAGCCCGCGGCCTGCAGCGTCTCGACGATGTCGAGGCGGATGAGCGACTCGTCCTCGGCCACGAGCACGGTGCGCGCGGTCGTCGCGTGCTCGGCGGGAGCCTGGTCGGTGATGGGCTCGGCGAAGAGGTCGTCGGTCATGGCCACTAGCCTAGTGTTCGCAGCGGCCGGGCATCCGCCCGAGCCGTCAGCCGGTGTGGCGGAATCGGCAGACGCGGCGCACTCAAAATGCGCTTCCGCGAGGAGTGTGGGTTCGAGTCCCACCACCGGCACGGCAGGAGCCCGGACGATCCACGATCGTCCGGGCTCCGCTCGTCGAGGGGCTCAGCCCTCCGCGGGATGCGGCGCCGACTGGTGCCGCACCTCGATGCGGCGCTTGCCGTGGTAGGCGGGCGCGGCCTCGGCGTGCACGTCGCCGACGACGTGGATGCGGATGTCGTTCGTCGAGCCCGAGATGCCCGGCGGCATGCCCGAGATCACGACGACCTTCTTGCCGACGGGCACGAGCTGCTTGCCGATGAGCACGTCGTCGACCTGCGCGATCATGTCGTCGGTGTGCATCACGCGGTCGACGAGGTGCGTCTGCATGCCCCAGATCATCTGCATGCGCGACTCGACCTCTGGGTCGGGCGTGAAGCCGAAGGTCGGGATCGCGGTGCGCAGCCGCGCCATGCGGCGCGCGGAGTCGCCCGACTCGGTGAAGACGACGATCGCCGCCGCCTCGACGAACTCGGCGACCTCGAGCGCGGCGAGCGTGATCGCGCCGCCCTGCGTGCGCGGCTTCGTGCCGAGCGGCGGGATGCGGCCGAGGCCGTGCTCCTCCGCGGCCGACACGATGCGCGCCATCGTCTCGATCGTCGTGATCGGGTGGCTGCCGACGCTCGTCTCGCCCGAGAGCATCACGGCGTCCGCGCCGTCGAAGACCGCGTTCGCGCAATCGCTCGCCTCGGCGCGCGTGGGGCGCGGGTTCTCGATCATCGACTCGAGCACCTGG
Organism: Agrococcus sp. TF02-05; assembly: GCF_017565345.1. NCBI lineage: Bacteria > Bacillati > Actinomycetota > Actinomycetes > Micrococcales > Microbacteriaceae > Agrococcus > Agrococcus sp. TF02-05. Next base: position 226,513 of record NZ_JAGEKO010000001.1, read on the forward strand.
GTCGCGACGATGACGGGCTTCGCCCATCGCCGCGAGAGCTCGATCGCGCGCTTCTGGACGAGCGGCACCTGCTCGAGCGGCAGCTCGACGCCGAGGTCGCCGCGCGCGACCATGATCGCGTCGAAGGCGTCGATGATGTCGGGCAGGTTCTCGACCGCTTGCGGCTTCTCGATCTTCGCGACGACGGGGAGCCGGCGGCCCTCCTCGTCCATGATCGCGTGCACGCGCTCGATGTCCTTCGCGTCGCGCACGAACGAGAGCGCGATGATGTCGGCGCCGAGGTGGAGCGCCCAGCGCAGGTCCTCCTCGTCCTTCTCGCTCATCGCGGGCACGTTGACGGCGACGCCGGGCAGGTTGATGCCCTTGTTGCTGCTCACCGGCCCGCCGACCTCGACCTCGGTCACGACGTCGGTCTCGGTCACCTCGACCGCGCGCAGCACGATGCGCCCGTCGTCGACGAGCAGCGGGTCGCCGGGGCTCACGTCGGCGGGCAGGCCCTTGAAGGTCGTGCTCGCGCGCTGGCCGTCGCCCTCGACGTCGTCCGTCGTGATGGTGAACCGGTCGCCCTCGCGGAGCTCGAACGGCCCGCCGGGGATCTTCCCGAGGCGGATCTTCGGCCCCTGCAGGTCGACCAGGATGCCGACGGGCTTGCCGAGCTCGTCGGATGCCTTCCGGATGTTCGCGTACACCTCCTCGTGGACGCTGTGGTCGCCGTGGCTCAGGTTCATGCGCGCGACGTTGATGCCGGCCGCGATCGCGGCCTTCGTCATCTCATAGCCGGCGAGTGCCGGCCCGAACGTCGCGACGATCTTGGCTCGTCTCAAGGTGTTCTCGCTTCCGTGGCTCGTGCCGCCTGGGTGGGATCGGCGCGGACCCCTCCATCCTCTCAGAGGCCCTCGCGCCCAACCTTCACGCGACGGCGAAGGGGCGGTCGCTCGCGCGCACGGGCGCGGGGAGCGACGAGGTGCCCTCGAGGTGCGCGTCGACAGCCGCGGCGGCCGCGCGCCCCTCGGCGATCGCCCACACGATGAGGGATGCGCCGCGTCCCGCGTCGCCGGCCACGAACACGCCGGGCACGTCGGTGGCGAAGTCGGGGGTGCGGACGGGCAGGCCGCGCTCGAACGGGACGTCGAGCGCCTCGCCGATCGACGCATCCGCCCCCGTGAAGCCGAGCGCGAGGAGCACGAGGTCGGCGGGGATCTCGCGCTCGGTGCCGGCCTTCGGGCGGCGCACGCCGTCGACGATCTCGGTATCGGCGACCTTGAGCGCCCGCACCTCGCCCGCGGCATTCGCGAGCAGCTCGACGGTCGAGACGAGGTAGGCGCGCTCGCCGCCCTCCTCGTGGCTCGACTGCACCTCGAACAGGCTCGGGTGCACGGGCCACGGCTGGTGCGCGGGGCGCTCGCTCGGCGGCTGCACGCCGATCGCGAGGTTCGTCACCGAGAGCGCGCCCTGGCGGTGGGCGGTGCCGATGCAGTCGGCGCCCGTGTCGCCGCCGCCGAGCACGACGACGTGCTTGCCGCGCGCCGAGATCTGGTTGGCGGGCACCGTGCCGGCGACGGCGCGGTTCTGCTGCACGAGGTACTCCATCGCGAGGTGCACGCCGTCGAGGCCGCGACCGGGGATGTCGAGCTCCCGCGCGACCGGCGCGCCCGTCGCGATGAGCACCGCGTCGAAGCGCTCGCGCAGCTCCTGCCAGCCGAGCTCGCGGCCGATCTCGACGCCGGCGCGGAAGCGCGTGCCCTCGGCCTGCATCTGCGCGAGCCGCGCCTCGAGCGTGCGCTTCTCGAGCTTGAAGTCGGGGATGCCGTAGCGCAGCAGGCCGCCGATGCGGTCGTCGCGCTCGTACACGACGACGGTGTGGCCCGCGCGCGTGAGCTGCTGCGCCGCCGCGAGCCCCGCGGGCCCGGAGCCGACGACCGCGACGGTCTTGCCCGTGAGGCGCGCCGGCGGGTGCGGCTCGGTCCAGCCGTTCGCGAACGCCTCGTCGGCGATCGCCTGCTCGATCGACTTGATCGTCACGGCGGGCTGGTTGATGCCGAGCACGCACGACGACTCGCACGGCGCCGGGCAGAGGCGGCCGGTGAGCTCGGGGAAGTTGTTCGTCGCGTGCAGCCGGTCGCTCGCCGCGCGGCCCTCGCCCCGCCACGTCAGGTCGTTCCACTCGGGGATGAGGTTGCCGAGCGGGCAGCCCTGGTGGCAGAAGGGCACGCCGCAGTCCATGCAGCGGCTCGCCTGCCGGCGCAGCACGGCCTTGTCGCCCGGCTCGCCGATCTCGCGCCAGTCGAGGATGCGGACGGGCACGGGGCGCTTCTTCGGCAGCTCCCGCTCCGTCACCTTCAGGAATCCGCGCGGGTCAGCCACCGGTCACCTCCAGGATCTGCCGCCAGATGTTGTCGGAGTCCGGGTCGACGCCGTGGCGCTCGGCGTCGAGTCGGATGGTGCGCACCGCCGCCCAGTCGCGCGGCACGAGCTTCGAGACGTGCGCGAGGCCCGCCTCGAGCAGCCCCGCGGCGACCGCGGAGCCGGTGAGCTCGACGTGCCGGGCGAGGATCGCGCGCAGCTCGATCTCGTCCTCGTCGGCGAGCGGCTCGACGCGCAGCTCGCCCTGGTGGAACGACTCCTGGTTGAGCAGCCGCTCGTCGAGGTCGAGCACGTAGGCGACGCCGCCGGACATGCCGGCGCCGAGGTTGCGGCCCGTCGGACCGAGGATGACCGCGGTGCCGCCCGTCATGTACTCGAGCGCGTGGTCGCCGACGCCCTCGCACACGGCGGTCGCGCCGGAGTTGCGCACGAGGAAGCGCTCGCCCACGATGCCGCGCAGGTAGAGCTCGCCGCTCGTCGCGCCGTAGCCGATGACGTTGCCGGCGATGACGTTGTGCTCGGCGACGAGCGCGGCGCCCGGCTCGGGCCGGACGGTCACGAGTCCGCCCGAGAGGCCCTTGCCGACGTAGTCGTTCGCGTCGCCCTCGAGGTGCAGCGCGATGCCGCGCGGCACGAACGCGCCGAGCGACTGGCCGGCGGAGCCGCGCAGCCGCAGCGTGACGGTGCCGGGCTCGAGGCCGGCCGCGCCCGCGCGCAGCGTCACGGCGTTGCCGAGCATCGTGCCGACCGCGCGGTCGGTGTTCGCGATCTCGAGGTCGAGCTCGAGCCGCTCCCCCGCGTCGAGCGCCCGCTCGAGCTGCTCGAGCAAGCGGGAGTCGAGCTGGTGCTCGAGCTCGTGGTCCTGCTCGGTCGTGCGGCGCGGCGCGCCCTCGGCGCCCGCGGGTGCGGCGAGCACGGGCGCGAGGTCGAGCCCCTCCGCCTTCCAGTGGCGCACGGCGCGGTCGACCTCGAGCAGGTCGCTGCGGCCGATCGCCTCGTCGAGGCTGCGCAGGCCGAGCGATGCGAGCAGCTCGCGCACCTGCTGGGCGATGAACTCGAAGAACTGCACGACGAACTCGGGCTTGCCGGTGAAGCGCTCGCGCAGCAGCGGGTTCTGCGTCGCGACGCCCACGGGGCACGTGTCGAGGTGACAGACGCGCATCATGATGCAGCCCGAGACGACGAGCGGCGCGGTCGCGAAGCCGAACTCCTCCGCGCCGAGCAGCGCGCCGATCACGACGTCGCGACCCGTCTTGAGCTGCCCGTCGACCTGCACGCTCACGCGCTCGCGCAGCCCGTTGACCATCAGGGTGTGCTGCGCCTCGGCGAGCCCGATCTCCCACGGCGTGCCCGCGTGCTTGAGCGAGTTGAGCGGGCTCGCGCCCGTGCCGCCGTCGTGGCCGGAGACGAGCACGACGTCGGCCTTCGCCTTCGCGACGCCCGCCGCGACCGCGCCGATGCCCGATTGCGAGACGAGCTTCACGTGCACGCGGGCCCGCGGGTTCGCGCGCTTGAGGTCGAAGATGAGCTGCTTGAGGTCCTCGATCGAGTAGATGTCGTGGTGCGGCGGCGGCGAGATGAGCCCGACGCCGGGCGTCGCGTGCCGCGTGCTCGCGACCCACGGGTAGACCTTCCCGGGCGGCAGCTGCCCGCCCTCGCCGGGCTTCGCGCCCTGCGCCATCTTGATCTGCAGGTCGTCGGCGTGCGAGAGGTACATGCTCGTGACGCCGAAGCGGCCGGAGGCGACCTGCTTGATCGCGCTGCGCCGCTCGGGGTCGAGCAGCCGCTCGTCGGTCTCGCCGCCCTCGCCGGTGTTCGACTTCGCGCCGAGCCGGTTCATCGCGATCGCGAGCGTCTCGTGCGCCTCCTCCGAGATCGAGCCGTAGCTCATCGCTCCCGTCGAGAAGCGCTTGACGATCTCGGCGACCGGCTCGACCTCGTCGATCGGGATCGGCTCCGCGGCGGGCCGCAGCGCGAGCAGGCCGCGCAGCGTCTTGAGCTCCGCCGCCTGCTCGTCGACGAGCCGCGTGTACTGCTCGAACACGTCGAAGCGGCCCGTGCGGGTCGAGTGCTGCAGCTTGAAGACCGCCTCGGGGCTGAACAGGTGCGGCGCGCCGTCGCGGCGCCACTGGTACTCGCCGCCGGTCGCGAGCCGCTCGTGCGCGAGCGGCGCGCGCTCGTCGGGGTACGCCGACTGGTGGCGCAGCCGGTTCTCCTCGGCGATGACGTCGAGCCCGACGCCGCCGAGCGGCGAGTGGGTGCCGACGAAGAAGCGGTCGACGAGCTCTTGCGAGAGGCCGACGGCCTCGAACGCCTGCGCGCCGCCGTAGGCGCCGACGGTCGAGATGCCCATCTTCGACATGATCTTGATGACGCCCTTGCCGAGCGCCTTGATGAGGTTGCGCACCGCGGTGTCGACGTCGGCGCCGAGCTGCCCCGTGAGCGCGAGCTGCTCGGCCGTCTCCATCGCGAGGTAGGGGTTGACGGCGCTCGCGCCGTAGCCGATGAGGAGCGCGACGTGGTGCACCTCGCGCACGTCGCCGGCCTCGACCACGATGCCGGCGCGCATGCGGGTGGATGCGGCGATGAGGTGGTGGTGGACGGCGCTCGTCATGAGCAGGGTCGGGATGGGCGCGAGCTGGTCGGTCGAGTCGCGGTCGGAGAGCACGATGAACTGCGCGCCGTCGGCGATCGCCTCGTCGACCTCGCGGCAGAGCTCCTCGAGCCGCCGCTCCATCGCCTCGGGGCCGCCGTCGACCCGGTAGAGCCCCTTCACCACGACCGTGCGGCGAGATCCCGGCGTGCGGTCGATCGAGCGGATCTTCGCGAGCTGGTCGTTGTCGATGACCGGGAAGTCGAGGATGATCTGGCTCGCGTGCGAGGGCGTCGCGGTCAGCAGGTTGCGCACCGGGCCGAGCCCCATCGACGTGCTCGTCACGATCGATTCCCGCAGGCTGTCGAGCGGCGGGTTCGTCACCTGGGCGAAGGCCTGCGCGAAGTAGTCGAACAGCAGCCGCGGCCGCTTCGCGAGCACCGCGATGGGCGTGTCGCTGCCCATCGCGCCGAGCGGCTCGGCCCCCGTCTTCGCCATCGGCGCGATGAGCAGCCGCACCTCCTCCTCGGTGTAGCCGAAGGTGCGCTGGCGGCGCGTGACGGATGCGGCGGTGTGCGCGACGTGCTCGCGCTCGGGGAGGTCGGCGAGGTGGATGCGGCTCGAGTCGAGCCACTCACCCCACGGCTCCATCGCGGCGAGCTCGGCCTTGACCTCCTCGTCGGGCACGAACCTGCCGGCCTCGGTGTCGACGAGGAAGAGCCGCCCGGGCTGCAGCCGGCCGCGGCGCACGACGCGCTCGGGCGCGATCGGCAGCACGCCCGTCTCGCTCGCGAGCACGAAGAGCCCGTCGTCGGTCTCGAGCCAGCGGCCCGGGCGCAGCCCGTTGCGGTCGAGCGTCGCGCCGACGAGCGAGCCGTCGGTGAACGCGATCGCGGCGGGCCCGTCCCACGGCTCCATGAGCAGCGAGTGGTACTCCGCGAAGTCGCGCAGCTGCTGCGGCATGTCGGGCTGGTTCTCCCACGCCTGCGGCACCATCATCATGAGCGCGTGCGGGAGCGACCGGCCGGCGAGCGTGAGCAGCTCGAGCACCTCGTCGAACGAGGCGGAGTCGCTCATCCCCGGCGTGATGATCGGCCGCACGGGCCGGAGGTCGCCGAGCAGCTCGGAGGCGAGCTGCGACTCGCGCGCGCGCATCCAGTTGCGGTTGCCCTCGACGGTGTTGATCTCGCCGTTGTGCGCGATCATCCGCAGCGGCTGCGCGAGCGGCCACGAGGGGAAGGTGTTGGTGGAGTAGCGCGAGTGCACGATCGCGAGCCGCGTCTCAAAGCGCGGGTCGGAGAGGTCGGGGTAGAACGGCTCGAGCTGGAGCGTCGTGACCATGCCCTTGTAGGTGATCGTGCGGCTCGAGAGCGACGGCAGGTACTCCCCCAGCTCGCGCTCGATGCGCTTGCGGAGCCGCCACGTGAGCCGGTCGAGCTCGATGCCCGCGACCGGCGTCCCCGCCGGCGCGACGAAGAGCTGCTCGATCGCCGGCATCGCGGCGCGCGCGAGCTTGCCGAGCGCATCCGGCACCGTCGGCACCTCGCGCCAGCCGAGCACCGTGAGGCGCTCCTGCCAGGCGATCTCGCGGATGCCGTCCTTCACCCGGGCGCGCTCGGCGTCGTCGAGCGGGAGGAAGGCCAGGCCCGCGGCGTAGCCGCCCGCCTCGGGCAGCGGGAAGCCCGCGACCTCGCGCAGGAACGCATCCGGCATCTGCGTGAGGATGCCCGCGCCGTCGCCCGTGCCGGCGTCGGAGCCGACGGCGCCGCGGTGCTCGAGGTTGCGCAGCGCGTCGAGCGCGAGCGCGACGATGTCGTGCCCGGGCGTGCCGCGCGTGGTGGCGACCATGGCGAGGCCGCACGAGTCCTTCTCGTGGCGCGGGTCGTACATCCCGGCCTTCGCCGGTACCGCCATGCCCTGGAAAGCCCGGGAAACGGGCTCGCTGACTGATCGCATGCTGCTCCTGCTCTCGCGATCGGGAGCGGGACGCCGTCGGCCCGCCGCGCGCTGGGAGCGCGCAGTCCTACTGGTGTGCGGCCGCGGGTTCTGCGGCTCGAGCCGCCTCGTCCTGGGTGCGGGACTCGGGGATCTCGGTGTAGACGTCAGAATCTAGCACCTGATCGGCACCCGGCTCGCGCCCGGGCTGCCACGGGGAGGGCTCGAGGCCCGGGTGGCGGCGCGACTGCACGACCCACACGACGACGCCGATGACGATCGCGAGGAACGCCATCCACACGTTCGTGCGGATGCCGAGGAAGAGCTCGGAGGGGTCGAGGCGGATGGTCTCGAAGACCGAGCGGCCGAGGCCGTACCAGATGAGGTAGAGCGCGATGAGGCGGCCCCACTGCACGTCGCGCTTGCGGTCGAGCCACAGCAGCAGCGCTGCGCCGAGCACGTTCCAGATGATCTCGTACGCGAACGTCGGGTGGAAGAGCACGCCCTCGGGGAGCCCGACGGGGTACGCGGGGTTCGTCGACTCGATCTCGAGGCCCCACGGCAGGTCGGTCGGCTGGCCGAAGAGCTCGTGGTTGAACCAGTTGCCGAGCCGGCCGAACGCCTGCGCGAGCAGCAGGCCGGGCGCGAGCGCGTCGGCGAAGGTCGAGAAGCGCAGGCCCGTCTGGCGGCAGCCGATCCAGACGCCGATCGCGCCCCCGATGAGGGCGCCGAAGATCGCGATGCCGCCCTCCCAGATGTAGAGCGCCGAGAGCGGGTCGCGGCCCGGGCCGAAGTAGTCGTCGGGGTGCGTGACGACGTGGAAGACGCGAGCGGCGACGATGCCGAGCAGCACGGCCCACACGGCGACGTCGATGACGTAGCCCGCGTCGACGCCGCGCTGGTGGAGGCGCCAGCCGGTGAGCACCGCGGCCACGACGATGCCGGCGAGGATGCACAGCGCGTAGGTCTGGATGCCCCACGAAGGGCCGACCATGCGCAGCACCCACGTGATCAGGAGCGCGAACGCGAGTGAGGCGACGACCGTCCAGGCCGCGTCGCGGCGCGTGAGCCTGCCCGTCACGAGCAGCCCGGCGAGCGCGAGGACCGCGAGCACGACGCCGAGCACGACGCCGAAGACGATCGCGCCGGTCATGGAGCCCTGCACGAGGCCGAGGACGCCGATCGCGTCGAGCCACTGGCCCAGCGGCACCTGCTGCCACTCGGGCGCGGGACTCGGGATGCTCTGGAAGACGGTCACGCGGTCGCGCCCTTTCGTTCGGTCGGTGCGAGTGTACCTTCGGCGAGCGAGGCGGCGAGCGCGCGCACGGCGGGCACTCCGCCCTCGTCGAGCGCGCGGACGAGCGCGGAGCCGACGATCGCGCCGTCGGCGTACTCGAGCACGTCGCGCACCTGCTCCGGCGTCGAGATGCCGAGGCCGACGCAGCGCAGGGCCTCGCCGCCCGTCGCGGCGGCGCGCTCGGCGATGCGCTCCGAGAGCGCACGGGCCGCGCGGTCGACGTCGTTGCGCGCGCCCGTCGTGCCCATCGTCGAGACGGTGTAGACGAAGCCGCGCGAGGCCTGGATCGCGGCGTCGAGCCGCGCGTCGGAGGAGGAGGGCGCCGCGAGGAAGATGCGGTCGAGCCCGTGCCGGTCGGCGGCCGCGAGCCACGCCGCGGCGTTCTCGGGCGTGAGGTCGGGCGTGATGAGGCCCGCGCCGCCGGCCGCGGCGAGCCGCTCGGCGAAGCGGTCGACGCCGTAGCGCAGCACCGGGTTCCAGTACGTCATGACGAGCACCGGTGCGCTCGTGCGCGCGGTGATCGCCTCGATCGCCTCGAACAGCTCGTCGAGCCGGAAGCCGCGGTCGAGCACCGCCTGGGTCGCCGTCTGGATGACCGGGCCGTCCATCGCGGGGTCGGAGTAGGGCACGCCGAGCTCGATCGCGGTGCAGCCCGCCTCGGCGATCGCGACGGCCGCCTCGACGCTCGTGGCGAGGTCGGGGAAGCCGACCGGCAGGTAGCCGATGAGGGCGCGCTCGCCGGTGGCGCGGATGGCGTCGGCGGTGGAGATGCGGCTCATGCCTGCTCCGCCTCCTCGTCGAGCAGGCCGAACCAGCGGCCCGCGGTCGCGACGTCCTTGTCGCCGCGCCCCGAGAGCGAGACGAGCAGCGTCGAGCCGGGCGACTCCTGCGCGAGCCGCATCGCGCCCGCGATCGCGTGCGCCGACTCGATCGCGGGGATGATGCCCTCGGCGCGCGTGAGCGCGAGGAACGCATCCATCGCCTCCGCATCGCTCACCGGCTGGTACTCGGCGCGGCCGAGGTCGTGGAGCCACGCGTGCTCGGGCCCGACGCCCGGGTAGTCGAGGCCCGCCGAGATCGAGTGCGACTCGAGCGTCTGGCCGTCGTCGTCCTGCAGCAGGTAGGTGCGCATGCCGTGCAGCAGGCCCGGCGCGCCGCGCTCGATCGAGAGGGCGTGGCGCTCGGTGGTCGGGCCGTCGCCCGCGGCCTCGAGGCCGATGAGGCGCACGCCCGGGTCGTCGAGGAAGGCGTGGAAGATGCCCATCGCGTTCGAGCCGCCGCCGACGCACGCGAGCACGGCGTCGGGCAGCGCGCCGGTGAGCGCGATCGTCTGCTCGCGCGCCTCCTCGCCGATCGCGCGGTGGAAGTCGCGCACCATCTCGGGGAACGGGTGCGGTCCCGCGACGGTGCCCATGAGGTAGTGGGTCGAGTCGACGTTCGCGACCCAGTCGCGCAGTCCCTCGTTGATCGCGTCCTTGAGCGTGCGCGAGCCCGTCTTGACCGGCACGACCTGCGCGCCGAGCAGCCGCATGCGGGCGACGTTGAGCGCTTGGCGCTCGGTGTCGACCTCGCCCATGTAGACGACGCACTCCATGCCGAACAGGGCCGCGGCGGTCGCGGTCGCGACGCCGTGCTGGCCCGCGCCCGTCTCGGCGATGAGCCGCGTCTTGCCGAGCCGGCGGGCGACGAGCGCCTGCCCGAGCACGTTGTTGATCTTGTGGCTGCCGGTGTGGTTGAGGTCCTCGCGCTTGAGCAGGATGCGGGCGCCGGCGATCTCGGAGAGCCGCTTCGCCTCGGTCAGCATCGAGGGGCGGCCGGTGTAGCCGCGCGAGAGCGCGGCGAACTCGGTCTGGAACTCCGGGTCGCGCTTGCACTCGTCGTAGCACGCGGCGAGCTCGTCGATCGCGGCCATGAGGGGCTCTGGCATGAAGACGCCCCCGAACTCGCCGAACCACGGCCCGTGCTGCTCCCGCAGCTTCGACTGGCTCTCGGTCATGCGGCCCTCCCGAACTCTCGGACGCGCGACGCGGGGTCGCCGTCGGTGACGAGCGCCTCGCCGACGAGCACGGCATCCGCGCCGTCCTGCCGGTAGCGCGCGACGTCGGCGGCCGAGCGCACGCCCGACTCGGCGACCGCGACCGTGCCGGCCGGGATGCGCTCGCGCAGCTCGGCGAAGCGCTCGGGGTGCATCGTGAACGTCTTGAGGTCGCGCGTGTTGACGCCGAGGATGCGCGCGTCGGCCGCGAGGGCCGCGTCGATCTCGCGCTCGTCGTGGACCTCGACGAGCACCGAGAGCCCGAGCCCCGTGGCGAAGCGGTGCAGCTGCACGAGTCGGGCCGGCTCGAGCGAGGCGACGATGAGCAGCGCGATGTCGGCGCCGAACGCGCGCGCCTCGAGCAGCTGGTACTCGTCGGCGATGAAGTCCTTGCGCAGCACCGGCACCTGGACGGCCTCGCGCACGGCGCGCAGGTCGTCGAGGCTGCCGAGGAAGCGCCGCTCCTCGGTGAGCACGCTGATCGCGCTCGCACCGCCAGCCGCGTAGCTCGAGGCGAGGGCGGCGGGCTCGGGGATGTCGGCGAGCGGCCCCTTCGAGGGGCTCGCGCGCTTCACCTCGGCGATGATGTGCGGTCCCGGCGAGTCGGCCTTCGGCGTGCTGAGGAGGGATGCGGCGTCGAGGGGCGTGCGCGACTGCAGCGCGATCGCCTCCAGGCGATCGGCCGGCAGCTGCTCGCGCCGCCGGGCAGCGTCCTCGAGCGCGCCCGCGGTGAGCGCGTCGAGCACGCTCAGTGGTCCTTCACCCCGAAGCCGGCCTTCGCGAGGATGGGCCAGAGGAGGATGCCGACGACGAGCAGGCCGACGCTCGCCCAGACGAGCGCGGGCATGTCGAGGAAGAAGAAGAGCGTGCCGAGGGTGAACGCGAGGATCATGACGATGACGCTCGTCCACGCGGCGCGCGAGTTGCCGTGGCCGGGGTCGACGAACGACGCCTCGTACTCCGCGATCCCGTGATCAGCTGCGTGCTGATCGCTGATGCCCTTGCGTGCGCTCACGATGCTCCTTGGTCGGCCTTCCGGGCGCGCTCGCGCGCCCGCACCCCTCGAGTCTATCGAGTCGGGTCCTCACCGTCGTCCATCACGTCCCACGCGAGCCCCGTGCCGCGCTCGTAGCGCTCGGCGCGGCGCGCGCGCTGCGGCCAGCGCCGTGCGGTGACGAGCGCGACGAGCCCGCCGACGACCGCGATCAGGCCGGCCGCGGCTCCCGCGATCGGCCACGGCGCCTCCGCGAGGCTCGCGATCTCGGCGGCCTGCGCCGTGCCGGCGAGGCCCGTGGCGTCGGCGACGAGCGCCTCGACCGCGGCGGGGATGCCCGATCGGGAGGCGAGCGCGTGCACCGCGGTGAGGCTGCCGAGCAGCACGGCGAGCGCGCCGAGCGCGAAGCGCCACGCGAGGCCGGCGATCGGCAGCACGAGCGCGAGCGCGACGCTCGCGAGCGAGAGGATCGTGAGCCCGCCCGCGAGGTCCTGCCCCGCGACCGCGAGCTCGCGGCCGTCGACGAGCACCGCGGTCGCCCACGGCTGCGTCGCGGCGAGCAGCCCGAGCGCGCCCGCCGCGAGGAGCGCGAGCACCGCGACGAGCCGGCCGCGCCTCACGCGCCGAGCCCTCGCATGGTGCTCGCGACCGCGACCGCGCGCAGCGGCGCGGCGGCCTTGCTCCGCACCTCCTGCAGCTCGCTCTCGGGGTCGCTGTCGGCGACGAGCCCCGCTCCCGACTGCACGTGCGCGACCCCGTCGCGCATCGTCACGGTGCGGATCGCGATCGCGAGGTCGGCGTCGCCGGCGAAGTCGAGCCAGCCGACGACGCCGCCGTAGACGCCGCGCTGCGCCGGCTCGAGCTCGTCGATGATCTCGAGCGCGCGCGGCTTCGGCGCGCCGGAGAGGGTGCCCGCCGGGAACGTCGCGCGGAACGCGTCGAGCGCGCTCGCGTCGTCGCGCATCCGACCCTCGACCGTCGAGACGATGTGCATGATGTGGCTGAACCGCTCGATCGCCATGAGCTCGGTGACCGCGACGGAGCCCGGCACGCACACCTTCGCGAGGTCGTTGCGCGCGAGGTCGACGAGCATGACGTGCTCGCTGCGCTCCTTCGGGTCGGCGAGCAGCTCCTCGCCGAGGTCGCGGTCGGCGGCTGCGTCGGCGCCGCGCGGGCGGCTGCCGGCGATCGGATGCATCGTCGCGCGCCCCTCGTGGACGGTCACGAGTGCCTCGGGGCTCGACCCGACGACGGCGTACGAACCGCCCTCGGCGTCCTCGAGGGCGAGGAGGTAGAGGTACGGCGAGGGGTTGAGCATGCGCAGCACGCGGTAGACCTCGAGCGGGTCGGCGTCGGTCGGCAGGTCGAAGCGCGCCGAGAGCACGACCTGGAAGACGTCGCCGTCGACGATGTGGCGCTTCGAGCGCTCGACCATCGCGCGGAAGGCGTCGGCGTCGACGCGCGCGGTCGGGGCCGGCTCCGCGTCCCGGTCGATCGAGGCGACCGAGCCCGGCTCGACGCGGGCGAGGGCGGCCTCGAGCGCGTCGAGCCGCGCCTGCGCATCGAGCCACAGCGCATCCGCCGCGTCGACGCCGTCGTTCACGACGTTCGCGACGAGGTGCGCTGCGCCCGTGCGGTGGTCGAGCACGACGAGCGTCGCAGTGAGGGCCATCGCGATCGCCGGCACGTCGACGTCGCGCTCGGGCGCGTCGGGGAGGTGCTCGAGCTCGCGCACGGCCTCCCAGCCGATGTGCCCGATCATGCCGCTCGTGAGCCGCGGGAGCCCGTCGATGCGGGGCGTCGCCCAGCGGCGCAGCACGTGCTCGAGGGTGTCGAGGCCGCTGCGCGGCACGTCGTCGCCGAGCAGCCGCTCGGTGCTCAGCGAGGCGGAGCGCCACTCGACGCGGCCGCGGTCGGCCGTCAGGAGTCCGAACGCCTCGACGCCGACGAACGAGTAGCGGTTCCACACGCCCTGCTCGGCCGACTCGAGCAGGAACGAGCCCGGCCGGCCGGCGGCGACGCGGCGGTAGACGCCGACGGGCGTCTCGGCGTCGAGGAAGACCTCGCGCACGACCGGCACGATGCGGTGGCCGGGCAGGAGCGCGTCGAACGCCTCGCGCGTCGTGGAGCCGAGCGTCACGAGCGGTCCTCGACGGTGACGGGCACGGGTGTGAAGAAGCACGAGCGCGCGCCCGTGTGGCACGCGGGGCCGGTCTGGTCGACGCGGATGAGGAGGGCGTCGCCGTCGCAGTCGATCGAGATCGAGCGCGGCACCTGGATGTTGCCGGAGGTGTCGCCCTTCCGCCAGTACTCCTGCCGGGAGCGCGACCAGAACGTCACGCGGCCCTCGGTCGCGGTGCGGCGCAGCGCCTCGTCGTCCATGTATCCGACCATGAGCACGTCGCCCGTCGCGTCGTCCTGGATGACGGCCGCGACGAGCCCGTCGGTGTCCTTCTTGAGCTGCGGCAGCTCGCTCATCGCACCGTCACCCCCGCCTCGCGCATCGCGGCCTTGACCTCGCCGATCGTGCACTGGCCGCTGTGGAAGATGCTCGCGGCGAGCACGGCGTCGGCGCCCGCGGCCACGGCTGGCGCGAAGTCCGCCGGCTCCCCCGCACCGCCGGAGGCGATGACCGGGCACGTCGCGACCGCGCGCACCGCGCGCGTGAGCTCGAGGTCGAAGCCGTCCTTCGTGCCGTCGGCGTCGATCGAGTTGACGAGCAGCTCGCCGACGCCGCGGCGCACGCCCTCGGCCGCCCACTCGAGCGCGTCGAGCCCGGCGCCGCGCGAGCCGCCGTGCGTCGTCACCTCGAAGCCCGAGGGCGTCTCGGGCGAGCGGCGCACGTCGAGCGAGAGCACGAGCACCTGGGAGCCGAAGTCGGCGACGATGCGGTCGATGAGCTCGGGATCGCGGATCGCGGCGGAGTTGACGCCGACCTTGTCGGCGCCGTGCGCGAGCAGCCGCGCGACGTCGTCGCGGCTGCGCACGCCGCCGCCGACGGTGAGCGGGATGAAGACCTGCTCCGCGCAGCGCTCGACGACCTCGAGCATGGTGCCGGCGTCCTCGACGGTCGCCTTGACGTCGAGGAAGGTCAGCTCGTCGGCGCCCTGCTCGGCGTAGCGGGCGGCGAGCTCGACCGGATCGCCCTGGTCGGTGAGCCCCTGGAAGCGGACGCCCTTGACGACGCGCCCGTGGGCGACGTCGAGGCACGGGATGACGCGGGTGGCGAGCACGGCGGTCCTCCTAGATGCGGGCGGCGTGGATGTTGGTGACGATGATCGCGCGCGCGCCGACGTCGGCGAGGGCGTCCATGATCTGGTTCGTCTCCTGGCTGCGCACCATGACGCGCACGGCGACCCAGTCGGGGTCGTGCAGCGGGCTCACGGTCGCGCTCTCGAAGCCGCTCGCGATGCCGATCGCCGCGTCGAGGCGCGAGCGCTCGATGTCGTAGTCGACGAGCACGAAGTCGCGCGCGACGATGACGCCGTCGAGCCGCCGCTTGAGGGTCGCGAGCCCCGGCTTGTCGGTGCCGTGCTCCCCCTCGTCGTTCGTGATGAGCACGGCCTCGCTCTCGAGGATCGGCTCGCCGAAGACCTCGAGGCCCTGGGCCCGCAGGGTCGCGCCCGTCTCGACGACGTCGGCCACGGCATCCGCGACCCCGAGCCGCACGGCCGACTCGACGGCGCCGTCGAGGCGCACGAGCTCGGCGGTCACGCCGTGCTGCGCGAGGTGCTGCTCGACGAGGCCCGTGTACGAGGATGCGACGCGCTGACCCTCGAGGTCGCGCGCGTCGCCGAAGCGGCCGGCCGGGCCCGCGAAGCGGAACGTCGAGCGGGCGAAGCCGAGGCCCTCGATCTCGAGCGCGGGCGAGCCGGAGTCGAGCAGCAGGTCGCGGCCGGTGATGCCGACGTCGAGCGCGCCCGAGCCGACGTAGGTCGCGATGTCGCGCGGCCGGAGGAAGAAGAACTCGACCTCGTTGCGGGCGTCGACGACGATGAGCTCCTTGCCGTCGCGGCGACCGCGGTAGCCGGCCTCGTCGAGCATCTGGGCGGCCGTCTCGGCGAGCGAGCCCTTGTTGGGCACGGCGATCTTGAGCATGGTGGTTCCTTCAGGTCTGACGGTCGGTGGACGGCGCGTCAGAGATGTCGGTACACGTCCTGCAGCGAGATGCCCTTCGCGAGCATGAGCACCTGGAGGTGGTAGAGCAGCTGCGAGATCTCGATCGCCGCGTCTTCGTCGCTCTCGTGCTCGGCGGCCATCCAGACCTCCGCGGCCTCCTCCACGATCTTCTTGCCGATCTCGTGGACGCCGGCGTCGACCGCCGCGACCGTGCCGGAGCCCGGTCGTCGCTCGGCGAGCGTCTGCTCGAGCTCGGCGTACAGCTCGTCGAGGGTCTTCACGCCTCCAGGCTACCGGCGTCGCGGAGCGCCGCGATGCGCGCGGCCACGTCGTCGTGCCCGTAGACGGCCGATCCGGCCACGAAGACGTCGGCGCCCGCGGCCGCGGCGATCGGCAGGGTGTCGGCGGTGATGCCGCCGTCGACCTGCAGCGCGAGCTCGACGCCCGCCTCGTCGGCGCGGCTCCGCAGCTCGACGAGCTTCGGCATCATGTCGGCCATGAACGACTGGCCGCCGAAGCCGGGCTCGACGGTCATGACGAGCACCATGTCGAACTCCGTCAGGTGCTCGAGCACCGCGTCGACCGCGGTGCCCGGCTTGAGCGCGATCGCCGCGCGCGTGCCGCGGGCCCGCAGCTCGCGCGCGAGCGCGACGCCGTCGTTCGTCGCCTCGGCGTGGAACGTGACCGACTCGACGCCGCGGATGGCGTACTGCGGCGCCCACGTGTCGGGGTCGTCGATCATGAGGTGCACGTCGATCGGCAGCTCGGTCACCTCGGCGATGCGCTGCACCATCGGCAGCCCGAAGGTGAGGTTCGGCACGAAGTGGGCGTCCATCACGTCGACGTGCACGCCGTCGGCGTCCCGGATGCGCTCGAGGTCGCGCTCGAGGTTGACGAAGTCCGCCGACAGGATGCTGGGGTGGATCCTGACCATGCCCGCCACCCTATCCGCGTCGGCGCAGGCGCACCGTCGGGGCGCCTGCCTCGTTCCAGCGGAACAGCACGAGGTGCCAGAGCCCGGGGCGCTGGCGGGACGGGTCAATCACGCCGTTCGCGCCGAGCTCGAGCAAGCGGTCGCGGACCGTCCAGGAGCGCGGCGTGCCGCCCGCGGCCGCGACGTCCTGCCACGGGGCCGCCGCGTCGGCGACGTCGATGCCCGCAGCGGCGAGCGCATCCGCGTCGCGCAGGTCGACGATGCCGCTCGCCTCGACGTCGACCTCGACGACCTCGAGCTCCTCGGCCCGCGCATCCCGGTGCGCGAGCATCGCGGCCGCCACGCCGTCGCGGGACGAGCTGAGGTAGAGCGTCGGCTCGTGCGCCCGCGAGTAGCGCCCCGCCGCGCGCGATCCCGCGATCGCGCGCTCGCGGAAGCGCGGGTCGACCGCGCGGTGGAACGTGCCCCGCACCGGCGGCGCCGCGATCCCGTCGAGGCCGATCACCCCGCGGGCCGCATGAGCAGCTGGATGAACATCGCGTCGGTGCCGTTGCGGTGCGGCCACAGCTGCACCGCGTCGCCCGTCTCGCCGAGCGCGATGCCGGGCGAGAGCTCGGCGACGACCTCGCGCGTCGGCACCGGCTCGAGGCCGAGGGCGGATGCGCGCTCGACGACCGCGCGCGTCTCGGCGAGGTGGGGCGAGCACGTGACGTAGGCGACGAGCCCGCCGGGGCGCACGGCGCGAGCGGCCGCCTCGAGCAGCTCGACCTGGAGCGCCGCGAGCTCCGGCACGTCGGTTGGCTGCTTGCGCCAGCGGGCCTCGGGCCGCCGGCGCAGCGCGCCGAGGCCCGTGCACGGGGCGTCGAGCAGCACGCGGTCGAAGGCGCCCGCGGTCTCGCCCCGGCCGTAGCGGCGGCCGTCGCCCACGACGACGTCGGGGCGCGGCTCGATCGAGCGCACCGCGTCGCGCACGAGCCTCGCGCGGTGCGGCGCGACCTCGTTGGCCTCGAGCCGCGCGCCGTGCACCGCGGCCTCGGCGGCGAGCAGCGCGGCCTTGCCGCCCGGGCCCGCGCACAGGTCGAGCCAGCGCTCGCCCGCCGCGACCGGCCGCGCGCGCGTGAGGGCGAGGGCGGCGAGCTGGCTGCCCGCGTCCTGCACGCGCCACGAGCCGCTCGCGACCTGCGGCACCCGAGCGGGGTCACCGCCCGGCGCGACGCGGCCGAGCGGGCTCGCGGTCGGCGCGAGGTCGAGCTCGCCCGGCTCGGCGAGCCCGGGCAGCGCGACGAGCTGTACCGCTGGCGGGTCGTTGTCGGCCTCGAGGAGCGCCTCGAGCTCGCCGGCCGCGCCCTCGCGGTCGAGCGTGCGCCGCAGCGCGCGCAGCACCCACGCGGGGTGCGACGACTCGAGCGCGAGCCGCTCGTCGACGCCGAGCCGCTCGGCGATGCGCGCGAGCCGCTGCTCCCACGGCTCCTCCGAGAGCCGGCGCAGCACCGCGTTCGCGAAGCCGAGACGCCCCTTGTTGCGGCGCCCGAGCAGCGCGACGGTCTCGTGCACCGCGGCGTGCGCGGGCACGCGCATGCGGCTGAGCTGGTGCGAGCCGATGCGGAGGGTCGCCCGCGTCTCGGGGTCGATCTCGTCGACCGGCCGGCCCGCGGCGTCGGCGATGAGCGCGTCGTGCTGGCCCTGCCAGCGGAGCGTGCCGTAGGCGAGCTCGGTCGCGAAGCCCGCGTCGGCGGGGCTCAGGCCGGCCTCGCGGATGCGCGCGGGCAGCAGCAGGTTGGCGTACGCGTCGTCGCGGTCGACCGCGAGGACGACGTCGCGCGCGACGAGCCGGGCGCTCATCGGCCGCCCTCCGCGGGCGCGAGCTCGAAGACGGCCGTGCCGCCCCGGCCGCGGAGCCAGTCGACGCCCGGCATGGGGCGCTTCCCCGCGGGCTGCACCTCGACGAGCTCGAGCGGGGCGCTGCCCGTGCCGACGACGGCCGCGCGCCCGGCGATCGCCGCGTGGCCGGGCGGCAGCGGCTCGGCGCCCGAGCGGACGAGCGCGAGCAGCTTGACCCGCTGGCCGTCGACGGTGCCGTGCGCGCCCGGCTCGGGCGTCACGCCCCGCCAGCGGCTCAGCACGACGGGCGCCGGCCGCTGAAGGTCGAGCGCGCCGTCGGCGAGGGTGAGCTTGGGCGCGAGCGTCGGCGACCCGACCTGCTCGGCGAACCTCGCGGTGCCGGCCTCGATCTCGCGCACGGCCTCGGCGAGCTCGCCCGCGCCGAGCACGGCGAGCTCCGCGAGCAGCTCGCCCGCGGTCGTGCCCTCGGCGATCGGCGCCTCGCGCACGCGCACGAGCGGCCCGGCGTCGAGCTGCTCGACGAGTCGGAACACGCTCACGCCCGTGCTGCTGCGGCCGTCGATGAGCGCTCGCTGCACGGGCGCGGCGCCGCGGTAGTCGGGCAGCACCGAGAAGTGCAGGTTGATCCAGCCGTGCCGCGGCAGCGACAGGAGCGGCTCGCGCACGAGCCCGCCGTAGGCGACGACCGCGGCGAGCTCGGGCTCGAGCGCCGCGATCCGCTCGGTCGCCTCGGCGTCGAGCCGGTTCGCTTCGATGACGTCGAGGCCGAGCTCGACCGCGCGCGCCGCGACGGGCGTCGGGGTGAGCACGCGCTTGCGGCCCTGCGGCGAGGCGGCGCGAGTGACGACCGCGGCGATCTCGTGCTCGGCCGCGAGGGCCTCGAGGCTCGGCACGGCGGCGGCGGGACTGCCGGCGAAGACGATGCGCATGACTGCTTCCTGACTCGGGACGGCGCTACAGGCCGTCGAAGGGCTCGTGATCATCCAACCGGATGCGGAGCCTCGCGGGCGCGCCCGGGCGGGCCGGGCGGCGCGCGGCGGCGAGCACGCGCGCCCGCACGACGCTCGCGACGCGGGGCCCGTCGGCGTAGGCGAAGCGCGCGATCGCGCGCTCGCGCTCCTCCCCCGGTCGCGCATCCGCGTCAGGCACCGGTCCGAGCACGTCGAGGTGCTCGATGCCGGAGAGCGCCTCGAGCGCCTCGGCGACGGCGTCGGGGTGCCCGACGACGGATGCGGTGCGCACGGCGGGGGGGAACCGGAGCGCGCGCCGCTCGGCGAGCTCGGCCTTCGCGAACGGCACGGTCGTCGCGCCCGTGATCGCCGCGGCCGCGGGCCCCATGACGCCCGCGAGCACGACGCTCGCGCCGTCGGCGGCGAGCGCGCGGGCCGTCGCCCACTGCCGCACGGCCTCCTCCGCGACGCGGAGCCCCTCGCGCGCGAGCAGCGAGTCGCCGTCGAGCAGCAGCACCGCGCGGTAGCCGCCCTCGGCGATCGGCTCGGCGCCGCGCGTCGCGACGACGATGCGCGGGCGTGCGTCGACCTCGAGCCGCTCGTGCTCCCCGTCGGCGATCGCGACAGGGATGCCGGGCATCGCGCGGCCGAGCTCCTCGGCGATGCGGCTCGAGCCGCGGCCCACCTCGCGCATCCGCGTGCCGCTGCAGGACGGGCACGACCACGCGGCCGCGAGCCTACCGCAGAGCCGGCACGCGGGAGCGGAGCCGCGGGAGCGCACCCCGAGCGGGCCGCCGCACGCGCGGCAGCGGGCCCGCGCGCCGCAGTCCCCGCACGCGAGGCCCGGGGCGTGGCCGGGCCGCGCGACCTGCACGAGCACGGGACCGTGCTGCAGCCCTTCGCGCGCGGCCGCGAACGCGGCGGCCGGCACGCGGCGGCCGTCATCGGCGAGCGCGGCGGGCAGCACGCGCACGCGGTGCTCCCCCACGCGCTCGTGCTCGAGGAAGCCGACCTCGACGAGCCGCTCGGCGTCGGTGGAGCGCGCGTGCCCGGCGAGCACGAGCGCGCACCCCGATTGCGCCTGCCGCACGAGCGCCGCGTCGCGCGCGTGCACGCCGGGCGCGAGCGGCTCGGCGAGCAGCGGGTCGCCGTCCTCCCACACCGCGAGCAGCCCGAGCCGCTTCGCGGGGGCGTAGACCGCGGAGCGCGGGCCGATGATCGCGACGGGCTCGTCGTCGAGGCAGCGGAGGAACGCGCGGTAGCGCTCGGGGTTCTTCTGCCGCGCGTCGAGCTCGACGACCCGCTCCTCGCCGACGGCCGCGACGAGCGCGAGCCGCAGCTGCCGCTGCTCGCGGTGGTCCGGCACGACGAGGATCGCCTGCTCGCCGCGCTCGAGCGCCTGCCGCGCGAGCGCGGCGAGCGCGATCGCCCAGCGGCCGATCCACGCTGTCCCGTCGTCGCCGTCGGCGACCTCGGCGACGCCGCCCGCGCACTCGAGCGCGACGCGCCGGCGCGCCTCGACGAGGCCGGGGAGCACGGGGGCGGATGCGTCGGCGACCGCGGGCAGCGCGGGCAAGGCCGCGCGGTCGGCCGCGTCGCGCGCGAGCCACGCCTTCTCGACGCGCGCCTGGCGGCCGGGGATCGCGACGCGCAGCACGTCGGCCGCTCCCCCGGCGGCGCGATCGGCGACCGCGCGGGCGAGCGCCCACACCTCCGGCTGCAGCACCGGCACGGTCGAGACGACGTGCGCGACGTCGGCGACCTCGCCCTCCCAGTCGCGCGCATCCGCCACCTCGACGACGTAGCCGGAGGCCTCGCGCTCGTTGCGGAGCGGCACGCGCACGCGCACGCCCGGCGCGACTCCCTCGAGGCCGGGCGGGACGCGGTACTCGAAGAGCCGGTCGAGCTGCGGCAGCCGCGAGTCGACGACGACCCGCGCGAAGGCGGGCGCGGGCGTCAAGGCCTCACAGCCCCGCGGCGGCGCGCAGCGCGTCGACGCGGTCGAGCCGCTCCCACGTGAACCCGGGCAGCTCGCGGCCGAAGTGGCCGTACGCGGCGGTCTGGCGGTACTTCGGCTCGCGCAGCTCGAGGTCGCGCACGATCGCGCCCGGCCGGAGGTCGAAGACCTCCTGGATCGCCTCGCCGATCGCGAGGTCGTCGATCACGCCCGTGCCGAACGATTCGACGTAGAGGCCGACGGGCTGCGCCATGCCGATCGCGTAGGCGGCCTGCACCTCGAGCCGCTTCGCGAGCCCCGCGGCGACGGCGTTCTTCGCGACCCAGCGCAGCGCGTAGGCGGCCGAGCGGTCGACCTTCGACGGGTCCTTGCCGCTGAACGCGCCGCCGCCGTGGCGAGCAGCGCCGCCGTAGGTGTCGACGATGATCTTGCGGCCCGTGAGCCCGGCGTCGCCCTTCGGGCCGCCGGTCAGGAACGAGCCGGAGGGGTTGACGATCGCGCGCATGCCGCTCGCGTCGAGGCCGAGCTCGGCGACGACGGGGGCGATGACGTGCTCGATCACCGCGTCGCGGATCTCGTCGTTCGTGACGCCAGGGGCGTGCTGCGTCGAGACGAGCACGGTGTCGACCGAGACGGGCGTGAAGCCGTCGTAGCCGATCGTCACCTGCGTCTTGCCGTCGGGCCGCAGGAACGGGATCTCGGCCGAGCGCCGGACGGCGGCGAGCCGCTCGGCGAGCCGGTGCGCGGCCCACGCGGTCGCCGGCATGCGGGTCGGCGTCTCGTCGGTCGCGAAGCCGAACATGATGCCCTGGTCGCCGGCGCCGTCGCGGTCGAGCGGGTCGACGGAGCCGCCGCGCGCCTCGACGGCGGTGTCGACGCCCGTCGCGATCTCGGGGCTCTGCTCGCCGATCGAGACGGTCACGCCGCACGAGTTGCCGTCGAACGAGACCTCGCTCGAGTCGTAGCCGATGTCGACGATGACCTTC
The DNA here is from genome assembly GCF_017565345.1 of Agrococcus sp. TF02-05. Lineage (NCBI taxonomy): Bacteria > Bacillati > Actinomycetota > Actinomycetes > Micrococcales > Microbacteriaceae > Agrococcus > Agrococcus sp. TF02-05. The sequence continues at coordinate 248,519 of NZ_JAGEKO010000001.1, forward strand.
CGCACGACCGAGGCGATGTCGACGTAGCCGGTCGTGCGCACCTCGCCCGCGACGTGGACGAGACCGGTCGTGACGAGCGTCTCGACCGCGACGCGCGCCTCCGGGTCCTGCGCGAGCATCGCGTCGAGGATCGCGTCGGAGATCTGGTCGGAGATCTTGTCGGGGTGACCCTCGGTCACCGACTCCGACGTGAACAGCCGGAGGCTGCCTGGACTGCTGCTCACTGCTGCTCCTTGCTCGTCGTGCCCGGGAGGCTCGTCGTGCCCGCGAGGCGCTGCGCGACGCAGTCGATGATGGCCCGGGCCACTGACGCCTTCGCTCCCGACGCATCCGCCACGACGCCGTCGGCGTCGAGCACGCGCACGCGCGTCTCGACGGGGCCGAAGCCCTCGTCGTGGCCGACGCGGTTGAGCACGAGCAGGTCGGCGCCCTTCCGAGCGAGCTTCGCGCGACCGCGCTCGACGAGCGCGGCGTCGTCGGCCTCGGTCTCGGCGCCGAAGCCCACGAGCAGGCCCTCGCGCGGCAGGCCCGCGAGCTCGGCGAGGATGTCGGGGTTGAGCTCGAGCTCGATCGTCGGCGCGTCGCCCCACGACTCCTTCGAGCGCTTCTCGTCGGCGGCGCCGCGCACGCGGTAGTCGGCGACGGCCGCGGCCATCACCACGACGTCGGCGCTCGCCCGCTCGAGCATCGCCTCGCGCAGCTGCGCGGTCGTCTCGACCTCGACGAGCTCGACGCCCGCGGGCGCGGGCACGTGCAGGTTCGCGCCGACGAGCGTGACGGTCGCTCCCGCCGCGCGCGCCGCGCTCGCGAGGGCGACGCCCATCGCGCCGCTCGAGCGGTTGCCGACGAAGCGCACGGGGTCGATCGGCTCGCGCGTGCCGCCTGCCGAGACGACGACCGAGCGGCCCGCGAGCGCGCCGGAGCGACCGGCGGCCTCGAGGGCCGCGGCGACGACCTCGCCGGGCTCCGCCATGCGGCCGAAGCCCTCGTCGCTGCCCGTGAGCGCGCCGGCGACGGGGCCGACGATCGTCGCGCCGCGCTCGGCGAGCACGCGCACGTTCGCCTGCACCGCCGGCTGCTCCCACATCTCGGTGTGCATCGCGGGCGCGATCACGAGCGGCGCGCGCGAGGCGAGCACCGTCGTGCCGAGCAGGTCGTCGGCGAGCCCGGTCGCGAGCTTCGCGAGCGTGTTCGCGGTCGCGGGCAGGATGACGATCAGGTCGGCCGACTGGCCGAGCGCGACGTGGCGCACGGCGGCGACGTCGTCGAAGACCTCATCGGTGACGGGGTTGCGGCTGAGCGCCTCGAGCGTCGGGCGCCCGATGAAGCGCAGCGCCGAGGCGGTCGGCACGACGTGCACCTCGTGCCCCGCCTTCACGAGCTCGCGGATGGCGAGCGCGGCCTTGTAGGCGGCGATGCCGCCGGAGATCCCGACGACGACGCGCATCAGCCCTGCGCGGTCTCGTCCTTGGTCAGGACGAGCTTGTCCTGGTGGATCTCGTGCAGCGCGACCGAGAGCGGCTTGTCCTCGATCGTGGCGTCGACGAGCGGGCCGACGTTGTCGAACATCGACCCCTCGTGGATGTCGGTGTAGTAGTCGTTGATCTGGCGCGCGCGCTTCGCGGCGAAGATCACGAGCTGGTACTTGGAGTCGACCTTGTCGAGCACCTCGTCGATCGGCGGGTTGATGATGCCCTGCGTGGCCATGCGTGCCTCCTGCGGCTGTGATCGGTGGCGGATGCGCGGGGTCGCCCCGCGAAGCTCGTGGCGCCGGTGGGCGCAAGCGTCCATCCTATCGCGCCGACGCCGCGCGCGCTCGTCAGCCTGTCGGCGGCCGTGGATCGCGCTTCGCGGCCCGCGGCGCGCGAGCGCTGCGCGAGGCGCGCAGGATCGACCACGCGACGAGCCCCAGCACTTGCGCGAGCAGCACGCCGGCGCCGACCGCCATGACGAGCTGCACCGCGATCGGCACGCCCATCGAGCCCAGCTCTGAGAGCAGCCCGTCCATCTTCTTCCCCGCACGCATCCGGTCGCTTCGCCGAAGCGCGCCCCGGGGTCTGGAGGGCACGATCTCCTGGCCCCAGCGTGCAGGGGCGGTGCGCCGCTGTCAAGCGGCGGCGCTCACTCCTCCGGGCGAGCCGGGCCGGCAGCGGGGATGACGAGGCTCCGATCGACGACGCCCTCGGCGACCGCTCGCAGCGTCAGGTTCCGGCTGCGCGCGTGCTGGCGGAGGAGTCGGAAGGCCTCGTCCATGTCGACGCCCGCGGACTCGGCGAGCACGCCCTTCGCCTGCTCGAGCACGACGCGGCTCTCGAGGGCGCGCTGCAGCTGCTCGGCGAGCATCGTGCTCTCGCGCGCGGTGCGCTCGTGCACGATCGCGATCGTCGCGAACGCGGCGAGCGCCTGCGCCACGGCCGCGTCGGCGCCGTCGAGCTCGCCGGTGCGCGTGCGGAACAGCCCGACGGTGCCGATGACCTCGCTTCGCAGGCGCATCGGCACCGCGTAGGCGGACGCATAGCCGCGCTGGGCCGCGGCGAGCCGGAAGTGCGCCCAGTCGGTGCCGGTCGCGCGCACGTCGGGCACCGAGATGATGGTGCCGGTGCGGAACGAGCGGATGCACGGGCCGTCGCCCGCGTTCAGCTGCATGACCTCGACGAAGTCGGCGCCCTCGCTCGTCGACGCGACGAGCTCGAGCTCGCCGCGCGCATCCACGAGCAGCAGTCCGGCCGCGTCGACCTCGAGCAGCTCGACGCACTCGAGCGCGATCGCGTGGAGCACCTCGACGACGTCGTACTCGCCCGTCAGCGTGTCGACGAGGCGGATGAGCGCGGCGCTGAGCGCCGCGTCGCGGTCGACGCCGGTCACGGCGCTCCATCGCTCATGCGCCGAAGACTACTCCCGCGGCTCCGCCTCCGCCGAGAGGATCCGCTCGACGACCTCGTGCGCGGCTTCCGCGACGTCGGAGTTGACGATCGTCGCGTCGAACTCCGGCTGGCTCGCGAGCTCGACCTTGGCGGTCTCGAGCCGCTTCGCGCGCTCCGCGGGCGTCTCGGTGCCGCGGCCGACGAGCCGGCGGACGAGCTCGTCCCACGACGGCGGCGCGAGGAAGAGCAGCACGGCGTCGGGGAACGACTCGCGCACCTGCCGCGCGCCCTGCAGGTCGATCTCGAGCAGCACCGACGAGCCCTCGTCGAGCGCGGCCTGCACGCTCGAGCGCGGCGTGCCGTAGCGCGACAGGTTGTGCACCGTCGCCCACTCGAGGAACTCGCCCTCCTCGACCATGCGGTCGAACTCGGCGTCGGAGACGAAGGCGTAGTGCACGCCGTCGATCTCGCCGGGTCGCGGCGCCCGGGTCGTCGCGCTCACCGAGTGGCGGATCTGCGGGAAGTGCTCGCGCACGTACTGCGCGACGGTGCCCTTGCCGACCGCCGTCGGTCCCGCGAGCACGATGAGGCGAGGGCGACGCGAGGGATCCACGAGGTCAAGCCAAGCGCGAACGCGCTCGCGCTGCAAACCGCCGAGCCCGCCGAGCCGCTTGGAGGGGGCGATCGCGAGCTCGCGCATGAGCGCCTCGACGCGCTTGGGTCCCATGCCGCGGAGGCTCCCGAAGTACTCGGGCACGCGCAGCCGCGCCTCGACGCCGTCGGGCTCCTGCCACGCGCGCTCGGCGACGTCGCGCGGACCGCGCTGGCCGGCGGCGAGCGCGCGCTTGACGGCGGCTCGCGCGCGGCGCGCCTCGATCGCCGCGCGACCGGCCGCGCCAGGGTCAGGGATGCTCCGCTCCGGGACGCCCCGGTCGGGGCTGCCGGTCACGGCAGCTCCCCGATCGCCGCGTCGATCGCCGGCGCGATGCCCTCGGGCCCCGCCTGCAGGATGCTGCGGCTCGCGCTCGCGAGCACGAGCGCATCCGCGGGGAAGAGGCGGTGCAGGTCGGCGAGCCGAGCGCCCTGCGCGCCGAAGCCCGGCGCGAGGACGGGCGTGGATGCGTCGGGCGCGAGCCCGAAGGCGGCCCGGTCGATCGTCGCCCCGATGACGAGGCCGTGGCCCGCGCCCGTCGCGGCGTTGCGGGCGGCGACCTCGTCCGCGACGGCAGCGGCGACGGTGCGCCCGTCGTCGAGCCGCGCGCGCTGGATGGCCGCGCCCTCGGGGTTCGAGGTCGCCGCGAGCACGAACACGCCCTTGCCGGCTCGCTCGGCGGCCGCGAAGAGGCCCTCGAGCGCGCCGACGCCGAGGTAGGGGCTCGCGGTGAGCGCGTCCGCCTCGAGCGGCGCGCCCGGCTCGAGCCACGCGGCCGCGTAGCCGAGCGTCGTCGAGCCGATGTCGCCGCGCTTCGCGTCGGCGATCGTCACGAGGCTCGCGGCGCGCGCGTCGGCGAGCACGCGCTCGAGCGCGCCGAGCCCCGCGGGCCCGAGCGCCTCGAAGAGCGCGGCCTGCGGCTTGACGACGCCGACGCGCCCGGCCGCGGCCTCGACCACCGCGCGGCCGAAGCGCTCGACGCCCGACGCATCCGCCTCGAGCCCCCACCGCTCGAGCAGCGCGGGGTGGGGGTCGATGCCGACGCACAGCGCGCCGCGCCGCCGGACGGCGTCGCCGAGCCGCTCGAGGAAGGTCACGCCGACCGCCGCGCGTGGTACTCCTGCAGGCTCGTCACCTCGAACGCCTCGCGAGCCGCCTCGATCGCCGCGACCGCGGCGCCGAGCTGCGCGACGGTCGTGAAGAGCGCCTTGTCGCCCGCGACCGTGGCCGCGCGGATCTCGTAGCCGTCGGCGCGCGCGATGCCGCCCGTGGGGGTGTTGATGATGATGTCGATCTCCCCCGCGTCGATGAGGTCGACGATCGAGGGCTCCTCGCCCGCCTCGGAGTGCTTGCGCACCGTGCGCACGGCGATGCCGTTGCGCGCGAGCACCTCGGCCGTGCCGGTCGTGGCGACGATGTCGAAGCCGAGCTGCTGCAGCCGGTGCATCGGCAGCACCGCCTGGCGCTTGTCGCGGTCGGAGAGCGAGACGAAGACGGTGCCCGAGGTGGGCAGCCCGCCGTAGGCGGCGGCCTGGCTCTTCGCGAACGCGGTCGGGAAGTCGCGGTCGATGCCCATGACCTCGCCGGTCGAGCGCATCTCGGGCCCGAGCAGCGAGTCGACCATGCGGCCGTCGGCGGTGCGGAAGCGGCGGAACGGCAGCACGGCCTCCTTGACCGCGACCGGCGCGTCGATCGGCATGACGGTGCCGTCGCGCTCGGGCAGCATGCCCTCGGCGCGCAGCTCCGCGATCGTCGCGCCCGCGAGCACGCGCGCGTTCGCCTTCGCGATCGGCGTGCCGATCGCCTTCGCGACGAACGGCACCGTGCGGCTCGCGCGCGGGTTCGCCTCGATGACGTGGAGCACCCCCGCGCCGTACGCGAACTGCACGTTGATGGGCCCGCGCACGTCGAGGCCCGCCGCGATCCGGTGCGTCGCGTCGCGGATCTCCTCGAGCTGCGCGCGGCCGAGGCCGACGGGCGGCAGCGTGCACGACGAGTCGCCCGAGTGGATGCCCGCCTCCTCGATGTGCTCGAGGATGCCGCCGACGTAGAGCTCGTCGCCGTCGAAGATGGCGTCGACGTCGATCTCGATCGCGTCGTCGAGGAAGTGGTCGACGAGCAGCGGCGCCTGCGGACCGACGATGCCGTGCGCCGCGATGCGGTCGAAGTAGCCGTGGAGGCTCGCGGTGTCGTAGACGATCTCCATGCCGCGGCCGCCGAGCACGAACGAGGGGCGCACGAGCACCGGGTAGCCGATGCCCTCGGCGATCTCGATCGCCTCCCGCTCGTTCGTCGCGATGCCGTTGCGGGGCGCGACGAGGCCGGCCTCGTCGAGGATCCGCTGGAACAGGCCGCGCTCCTCCGCCGCGTCGATCGCGTCGGGCGTCGTGCCGAGGATCGGCACGCCCGCGGCCTCGAGGCCGCGCGCGAGGCCGAGCGGGGTCTGCCCGCCGAGCTGCACGATGACGCCGACGAGCTCGCCGGCGGCCTGCTCGACGTGCACGATCTCGAGCACGTCCTCGAGCGTGAGCGGCTCGAAGTAGAGCCGGTCGCTCGTGTCGTAGTCGGTCGAGACCGTCTCGGGGTTGCAGTTGACCATGATGGTCTCGAAGCCGGCGTCGGAGAGCGCGAACGACGCGTGCACGCACGAGTAGTCGAACTCGATGCCCTGCCCGATGCGGTTCGGGCCCGAGCCGAGGATGATGACCTTCCGGCGGTCGGAGGGCGCGACCTCGGTCTCGAGGTCGTAGCTCGAGTAGTGGTACGGCGTCTCGGCGGGGAACTCGCCCGCGCACGTGTCGACGGTCTTGTAGACCGGGCGCACGCCCGCGGCCCAGCGCGCCTCGCGCACCTCCGCCTCGCCGATGCCGCGCAGCTGCGCGATCTGCGCGTCGGAGAATCCGTGCTCCTTCGCGAGCCGCAGCCGGTCCTCGTCGAGGTCGCCCTCGCGGATCGCGTCGGCGACCTCGTTGATGAGCACGAGCTGGTCGAGGAACCACGGATCGATGCCGGTCGCCTCGTGGGCCTGCTCGATCGTCGCGCCCGCGCGGAGCGCCTGCTGCAGCGTCACGATGCGGCCGTCGGTCGGCACGCGCGCGGCCTCGAGCAGCGCCGCCGCGTCGCCCGGCTCGCCCTCCCAGTGGAACGAGGAGCCGCGCTTCTCGAGCGAGCGGAGGGCCTTCTGGAGGGCCTGCGCGTAGGTGCGCCCGATCGCCATGGCCTCGCCGACGGACTTCATGGTCGTCGTGAGGGTCGCATCCGCCGCCGGGAACTTCTCGAAGTTGAAGCGCGGCACCTTGACGACGACGTAGTCGAGCGCGGGCTCGAACGATGCGGGCGTCACCTTCGTGATGTCGTTCGGGATCTCGTCGAGGCGGTAGCCGAGCGCCAGCTTCGCCGCGATCTTCGCGATCGGGAAGCCCGTCGCCTTCGAGGCGAGCGCCGAGGAGCGCGAGACGCGCGGGTTCATCTCGATGACGATGATGCGGCCCGTCGCGGGGTCGACGGCGAACTGGATGTTGCAGCCGCCCGTGTCGACGCCGACGCGCCGGATGATGTCGATGCCGATGTCGCGCAGGCGCTGGAACTCGCGGTCGGTGAGGGTGAGCGCGGGCGCGACGGTGATCGAGTCGCCCGTGTGCACGCCGACGGCGTCGACGTTCTCGATCGAGCACACGACGACCGTGTTGTCGGCCTGGTCGCGCATGAGCTCGAGCTCGTACTCCTTCCACCCGAGGATCGACTCCTCGAGCAGCACCTCGCCGATCGTCGACGAGTGGATGCCGTCGCCGACGAAGCGGCGGAGCTCGGCCTCGTCGTGCGCGAAGCCCGAGCCGAGGCCGCCCATCGTGAACGAGGGGCGCACGACGACCGGGTAGCCGTACTCCTCGGCGAACGCGATCGCGTCGTCGACCGAGCGCGCGATCGCGCTCGAGGCCACGTCGGCGCCGGCCTCGAGCACGAGCTGCTTGAAGAGCTGGCGGTCCTCGCCGCGCTGGATCGCGTCGACCTTCGCGCCGATGAGCTCGACGCCGTGGCGAGCGAGGATGCCCTGCTCGTGCAGCGCGATCGCGGCGTTGAGCGCGGTCTGGCCGCCGAGCGTCGGCAGGATCGCGTCGGGGCGCTCCTTCACGATGATCGTCTCGATCACCTCGGGCGTGATCGGCTCGATGTAGGTCGCGTCGGCGAAGTCGGGGTCGGTCATGATCGTCGCCGGGTTGGAGTTGACGAGGATGACGCGCACGCCCTCCTCGCGCAGCACTCGGCACGCCTGGGTACCCGAGTAGTCGAACTCGGCCGCCTGGCCGATGACGATCGGCCCGGAGCCGATGACGAGGACGGAGCGGATGTCGTCGCGCTTGGGCACTAGGCGTCCTTCTGGTCGGAGTCGGAGTCGGAGTCGTGGGATGCGGCGGCGCGCACGTCGTCGGTCGTCGTGTCGGCGCCCGTCGGGCGCGCGCCGGCGCGATGCGCGAGCACGAGCTCGCGGAAGCGGCCGAAGAGGTGGTGGGCGTCGTTCGGGCCGGCCGCGGCCTCGGGGTGGTACTGCACGCTGAAGGCGGGGATGTCGAGCGCTCGCAGGCCCTCGACGACCTCGTCGTTGAGCGAGAAGTGGCTCACCTCGACGCGGCCGAAGCCCGCGGGGCTCTCGAGCTGCTCGCGCAGCGGCGCGTCGACGGCGAAGCCGTGGTTCTGGCTCGTGATCTCGACGCGTCCGGTCGCGGTGTCGAGCACGGGCTGGTTGATGCCGCGGTGGCCGAAGGGCAGCTTGTAGGTGCCGAAGCCGAGCGCGCGGCCGAGCAGCTGGTTGCCGAAGCAGATGCCGAAGAACGGCAGGTCCTCGCGCAGCAGCCCCTGCAGGAGCGAGACCTGGTCGTCGCTCGCGGCCGGGTCGCCGGGGCCGTTCGAGTAGAACGCGGCGATCGGCTCGTGCTCGAGCACCTGCTCGAGCGTCGCGTCCTGCGGCAGCACGACGAGGTCGAAGCCCTGCTGCTGCAGGTACTTGAGGGTGGATGCCTTGACCCCGAGGTCGAGCACGGCGAGCGTGCCGATCGACTCCCCGATCGCCGGCAGCCGGTAGGCCTCGGGCGTCGAGACGAGCTCGGCGAGGCTCCGGCCGGTCATCTCGGGGCTCTCGCGCACCGCCGCGAGCATCGCCTCGTCGCTCTCGAGCGCGTCGCCCGAGAAGACGCCGGCGCGCATCGCGCCCGCGTCGCGGAGGCGGCGGGTGACGGCGCGGGTGTCGACGCCAGCGATGCCGACGATGCCGTCCTCGGCGAGCTGCGCCTCGAGGGATCCCTCGGCGCGCCAGTTCGAGACGACGCGGCTCGCGGCGCGCACGACGTAGCCGGCGGGCCACGCGCGGCGCGACTCGGCGTCCTCGTCGTTGACGCCGGTGTTGCCGATGTGCGGCGCGGTCTGCACGACGATCTGGCCCGCGTAGGAGGGGTCGGTGAGCGTCTCCTGGTAGCCGGTCATGCCGGTCGCGAAGACGGCCTCGCCGAGCGCTCGGCCGGTCGCGCCGTAGGCGGAGCCGCGGTAGATCGTGCCGTCCTCGAGCACGAGGGCGGCGTCCTGAGCCTGCCGGAGGGCGGCGGGTGCGGGGGTGGTCATGAGGGTGCTCCTTCCCGGGCGAGGGCGCGCAGCGCCTCGAACGCCTCGGTGTCGTCGCCGATGATGCGGAGGTAGGTGTCGACGTCGGCGCCGAGCGAGTGGGCGATCACGATGATCCCCCCGGGCTCGACGACGCGGTCGATGGTCCAGGTGGCCCGCTCGACCGCGCGGATGCGGTCGGCGGGGATGCGCATCTCGCGCCGGTCGGCGACGAGCTGCACGCCGGCCGGGTCGATCGCGACCCGGGTGCGGCCGCGGAAGCCGAGGCCGTGGGCGAAGATGCGCTGGTAGGGCTCGCCGGCGCGCGTCGTCGCGACGTAGAGCGCTTCGGCGACGAGGGTCGGCGCGGCGTCGATCCACGGCAGCGGCGGCTCGACGTCGCGCTGGCGTCGTCGGTGCGCGAGCACGCCGAGCACCGCGAGCAGCGCGAGGAGTGCCACGAGGCCCGCGCTCAGCAGCGCGAACAGCTCCTTCGTCATCGTCCGACCTCCTCGGTCACGATCCGTCCGTCGGCGAGCGTGCGGCGGCCCGCGTGCCAGACGTGCAGCACGCGGCCGGGCAGCTCCCGGCCGAGGTAGGGCGAGTTCGCCGAGCGCCCCCGAAGGTGCCGCTCCTCGACGACGGCGCGCGCGGCGGGGTCGACGAGCACGACGTGCGCGGGAGCGCCGATCTCGAGCGGCGCGTCGTAGCCGGGCTCGCGGCCGATCGCGGCGGGCGTCGTCGACATCGCGCGCGCGACGCCGGCCCAGTCCATGAGCCCCGTCTCGACGCACGCCATCTGCACCACCGACAGCGCCGTCTCGAGCCCGACCATGCCGAACGCGGCATCCGCGAACGCCGTGAGCTTCGCCTCCGGCGCGTGGGGCGCGTGGTCGGTCGCGACGATGTCGATCGTGCCGTCGGCGAGCGCCTCGCGGAGCGCGCGCACGTCGGCGTCGGTGCGCAGCGGCGGGTTGACCTTGAAGCGCGCGTCGTAGGAGCGCACGAGCTCCTCGGTGAGCAGCAGGTGGTGGGGCGCGACCTCGGCGGTGATGCGCACGCCGCGTGCCTTCGCGGCGCGCACGACCTCGACGGTCTCGGCGGTCGAGACGTGGCACACGTGCAGGCGGGCGCCGGCGAGCTCGGCGAGCATCGCGTCGCGCGCGACGATCGACGCCTCGGCGACCGAGGGCCAGCCGCCGAGCCCGAGCTCGGCCGAGAGCGGGCCCTCGTGCATGACGGCGCCGCGCGTGAGCGCCGGGTCCTGCGCGTGCTGCGCGACGACCGCGTCGAGCGCGGCGGCGTGCTCGAGCGCGCGCCGCATGAGCTCGGCGTCGTGCACGCAGTGGCCGTCGTCGCTGAAGACGGTGACGCGAGCGGCGCTGCGGGCGAGCATCGTCATGTCGGCGAGCCGCTCCCCCGCGAGGCCGACCGTGACCGCGCCGATGGGTCGCACGGTCGCGAGGCCCGCCTCGAGGCCGAGCCGGTGCACCTGCTCGACGACCGCCGGCGTGTCGGCGACGGGGTTCGTGTTGGCCATCGCGAAGACGCACGTGAAGCCGCCCGCGGCCGCGGCGCGCACGCCGCTCGCGACCGTCTCGGCCTGCTCGCCGCCGGGCTGGCGGAGGTGGGCGTGGAGATCGACGAGCCCCGGGAGGGCGATGAGGCCGGATGCGTCGATCACCTCGGCGCGATCGCGATCGATCGCGCTCGGGTCGACGAGGGCGTCGCCCTCGATCGCGAGGTCGCGCGGTTCGCCGCCGAGCACGGCGGCGCCGGTGAGCAGGGTCGTCATCGGGCGCCTCCGAGGTCTGCGGACGGGTGGTCGGATGCGAGGAGCGAGTAGAGCACGGCCATGCGCACCGAGACGCCGGCGGTCACCTGCTCGAGGATCGCCGAGCGGTCGGAGTCGGCGGCGCGGCTCGAGAGCTCGAGGCCGCGGTTCATCGGTCCCGGGTGCAGCAGGTGCGCGTCGCCGAGCCGGGCGAGGCGCTCGTCGGTGAGCGACCAGCCCGTGATGTACTCCGCGGCGCTCGGCGCGACCTTCCCCGCCTGCCGCTCGAGCTGCACGCGCAGGAGCATGAGCGCGTCCGGCCGCTCGTCGATCACGCGGTCGAGGCTCGGCTCGGCGCGCACGCCGAGGCGGGAGCCGTCCGCCGCGGCCGGCGGCAGCAGCGGCGGCGGGCCGACGAGCGTCACCTCGGCGCCGAGCGCGGGCAGCAGCAGCGCGTTCGAGCGCGCGACGCGCGAGTGGGCGATGTCGCCGACGATCGCGATGCGCACGCCGTCGAGCGCCTTCCCGCGAGCGGCGCCGCCGTGGATGCGCCGGCGCAGTGCGAAGGCGTCGAGCAGCGCTTGCGTGGGGTGCTCGTGCGTGCCGTCGCCCGCGTTGACGACGGGTCGGCCGATCCAGTCGGCGAGCAGCGCGGGCGCGCCCGAGGCGCCCGAGCGCACGACGACGCCGTCGACGCCCATCGCCGCGATCGTGAGGCCCGTGTCGCGCAGCGACTCGCCCTTCGAGACGCTCGAGCCCTTGCCCGAGACGTTGATGACGTCGGCCGAGAGCCACTTGCCGGCGATCTCGAACGACGAGCGCGTGCGGGTCGAGTCCTCGAAGAAGAGGTTCACGACCGTGCGGCCGCGCAGGGCCGGCAGCTTCTTGAGCTCGCGGTCCTGGATCTGGTGCATGTCCTCGGCGAGGTCGAGCAGGCCGATCGCCTCGTCGCGCGGCATCGAGGCCGTCAGGAGGTGCCTCATGCGGCCCCGTCCTCGATCGTCACGGCGTCGGCGCCGTCGACCTCGTCGAGCAGGATCCGGACGTGCTCGCTGCGAGCGCTCGGCAGGTTCTTGCCGACGAAGTCGGCGCGGATGGGCAGCTCGCGGTGGCCGCGGTCGACGAGCGCGGCGAGCCGCACGACGCGCGGGCGGCCGAGGTCGGCGAGCGCGTCGAGGGCGGCGCGGATCGTGCGGCCGGAGTAGAGCACGTCGTCGACGAGCACGACGACGCGGTCGTCGACGCCCGCGGCGGGCACGCGCGTCGGCTGCGGCGCGCGCGTCGGCCGGCCGCGCAGGTCGTCGCGGTGCATCGTGACGTCGAGGGCGCCGACCCGGTCGGCGAAGCCGATGCCGGTGATGTCGGCGAGGCGGTCGGCGAGCCGCTGGGCGAGGTGCACGCCGCGGGTCGGGATGCCGAGCAGCACGAGGTCGTCGGCGCCGTGGTTGGCCTCGAGGATCTCGTGGGCGATGCGGGTGAGGGCCCGGCCGATCTCGTCGGGCCCGAGCACGGTGCGCGCGCCTGCACGCTGAGTCACGAGCGACTCCCTTCTCCGCCTCACGGGACGGGCTTCAAGGTTGTCTGATGACTCCACTCTACCGCGTCGCGTGCTCCGGCCTGGGGCCGAGGCCGATGAAGCGCCCGAGCAGGTGCCGAAGGGCCGGCACGCGCTGCACGACGCGCAGCGGCAGCGGCACCGGCACGCGCGTGCCGGGCTCGGCGACCCGCACGAGCATGGTCTCGAGCCGCCGCTGCACGGCCTGCACGATCCGCGCGGGCGGCTCGCGCCGCCGCTGGATGCGGTGCAGCAGCGCCTCGCTCGGCCGCGCGCTCGCGAGCCGCGGCCCGAGCGCGTTCGCCGCGGCGACGGCGTCCTGGATCGCGAGATTGATGCCCACGCCGCCGGCGGGCGACATCGCGTGCGCCGCGTCGCCGATCGCGAGCAGCCCGTCGCGATACCAGCGCGGCAGCCGGTCGATGCGCACGCGCAGCACCCGCACGTCGTCGAGCCGCAAGCCCGCGAGCCGCGCGGCGAACGAGGGCTCGAGCGCGCCCACCCGCCGCCGGAGCGCCGCGAGCGAGGCCTCGTCGCCCCGCCAGGCGCCGCGCCGCACGATGTGCGCGGCCTGGAAGAAGTCGCCCCGGTCGATCGACAGCAGCGCCCCGTCGCCGAGCTGCATGAACGTCACCGACTCGCCGGGCTCGCGGGGCACGCGGAACCACAGCACGTCGATCGCGCTCGGCGCGCCGACCGGCTCGAGCCCCGCGTCGGAGCGCAGGCGCGAGTCGCGGCCGTCCGCGAGCACGGTGAGCCTCGCCCGCAGCTCGACGGGGCCCTCGGGCGCGTCGGCGACGACGCCGACGACCCGCTCGCCGTCGCGCAGCAGCGCGGTCGCGTCGCACCGCATCCGCAGGTCGAACGCGGCCTGCTCGCGCCCAGCATCCGCGAGCAGGTCGAGGAAGTCCCACTGCGGCATGAACGCGATGCACTGCCGCACGGTCGGCAGGCGGCTGAAGTCGGCGAGCACGAGCCGGCGGCCCGAGAAGCGCATCGAGACCTGCGGCAGGTCGGCGTGCGGGAGCGCGAGGAAGCGCTCGAGCAGCCCGATCTCGTGCAGCAGCTGCTGCGTCGACGGGTGGATGGTGTCGCCGCGGAAGTCGCGCAGGAAGTCGCCGTGGCGCTCGAGCACCGCCGTGCGGACGCCGGCGCGGGCGAGCAGCAGGCCGAGCATGAGGCCCGCGGGCCCGCCGCCCACCACGATGCAGTCGTGCGTGCGCTCGGCCATGCGGCCATCATCCGCGCTCGGGAGGCCGAGCGCGAGCGGCGGGTCAGGCGCGCTGCGCCGCGATCCGGCCGAGCACGCCGTTGATGAACGCGCCCGAGCGATCGGTCGAGAGCTCGTTCGCGAGGTGCACGGCCTCCGAGACCACGACGCTCGCCGGAGCCGTCTCGTGCTCGAGCTCCCACGCCCCGACCCGCAGGATCGCGAGGTCGGTGCGCGGCATCCGGTCGAGCGTCCAGTGCTCGCTCGACGAGGCGATGAGCTCGTCGAGGCCCTCGAGCTCGTCGGCCACGCCCGCGACGATCTCGCGCGCGAACGCGAACCACGGGTGCTTCGCCCAGCCGAGCCGCGCGGCGGTGTCTCGCAGCACCGACTCCGGCGCCTCGTCCCGCGCCTGCGCGGAGTAGAGCACCTCGACGGCGTGCTTGCGCGCCTTGCGGCGCGAGGGGTAGGTCTCCTGACCGCTCACGTCAGTTGACGCGGCCGAGGTAGCTGCCGTCGCGCGTGTCGACCTTGATGCGGGTGCCCTGCTCGACGAAGAGCGGCACCTGGATCTCGGCGCCGGTCTCGACGGTCGCCGACTTCGTGCCGGCGCTCGAGCGGTCGCCCTGCAGGCCCGGCTCGGTGTAGGTGATCTCGAGCACGACGGATGCCGGCAGCTCGACCTGGAGCGCCTCGCCCTCGTGCATCGAGATGGTCGCGGTGCCGTTCTCGAGCAGGTACTTCGAGGCGTCGCCGACGATGTCGGCGGGGATCGGCAGCTGCTCGTACGTGTCGTTGTCCATGAAGACGAAGTCGGTGCCGTCGTTGTAGAGGAACTGGTAGTCGCGGCGGTCGACGGTCGCGAACTCGATCTTCGTGCCGGCGTTGAAGGTCTTGTCGACGACCTTCTGGCTGCGCGCGTTGCGCAGCTTCGTGCGCACGAACGCGCCGCCCTTGCCCGGCTTGACGTGCTGGAACTCGATGACGCTCCAGAGCTGGCCGTCGAGGTTGAGGACCGCGCCGTTCTTGATGTCGTTCGTGGTTGCCATGGGGTTCCGTTCCGTGGTGCGTGCTGGGACCCCCGCGGGGCCGACAGACGAGTCTAGCGGCCGACGATCGCGGCCGCGGCCAGGCGGTAGCCGTCGAGCCCGAAGCCGGCGATGATGCCGGTCGCGACGCCGGAGATCACGGAGGTGTGGCGGAAGGCCTCGCGCGCGTGCGGGTTCGAGATGTGCACCTCCACGAGCGGGGCCACGCCCTGCAGCTGCGCGCACGCGTCGCGGAGCGCGTAGGAGTAGTGCGTGAACGCCGCGGGGTTCAGGATCACCGGGGTGCGCGCATCCACCGCCTCGTGGATCCAGCCGACGAGCTCCGCCTCGTCATCGGTCTGGCGCACGTCGGCCTCGACCCGCTGCTCGAGCGAGCCGGCGGCCTCGACGAGCGGGGCGATGTCGTCGATCGTCGCGGTGCCGTAGACCTCGGGCTCGCGAGTGCCGAGTCGGCCGAGGTTCGGGCCGTTGAGGACGAGGATGCGCATGCCCCCATCCTGCCCGACGGCCGCTCCCCCGCGTGCGCGAGTGGCGCCTCCCGCAGGTCAGTGGCGCCTCCCGCAGGTGAGTGGCGCCTCGCGCAGGTGAGTGGCGCCTCGCGCAGGTGAGTGGCGCCTCGCGCAGGTGAGTGGCGCCTCGGGCAGGTGAGTGGCGCCTCGCTAATGGAGCGCCGTGAGCTGCGTTCGTCGCTGAGCTCGCACGCAAGGCGCCACTCACCCACCGCAGGCGCCACCCACCCACCGCGGGAGCCACTCACGTACCGACGGCCCCACTCAGCCACCGCGGGCGCCGGTCGGGTGCGGGAGCGACCGGTCAGTCGGCGAGGGACTGGTAGGCCATGAACAGCAGGCTGTCGTCGGGGCCCTCGAGGATGCGGGGCTTGGCGACGTCGTCGAGCACGACGAAGCGCAGCATCGAGCCGCGCGCCTTCTTGTCCTTGCGCATCGTGCCGAGCAGCGTCTGCCAGCGCCCGACCGGGTAGCTCGTCGGCAGCTCGAGCGACTGCAGGATCGCGCGGTGGCGGTCGACGACCGACTCGGGCAAGCGGCCCGCGAGCCGCGAGAGCTCGGCCGCGAACACGAGCCCGATCGAGACCGCCGCGCCGTGGCGCCAGCGGTAGCGCTCGGTGTGCTCGATCGCGTGCCCGAGCGTGTGGCCGTAGTTGAGGAACTCGCGCTCGCCGCGCTCGCGGAAGTCGTTCGCGACGACGCGCGCCTTCACCTCGATCGAGCGCGCGACGACCTCCTCGAACTCCGGGGCCGTCGGGTCGGTTGCCGCGTCGAACGAGCCCTCGAGCAGCTCGAGGATGCGCGGGTCGGCGATGAAGCCCGCCTTCACGATCTCGGCGAAGCCCGTCAGCAGCTCGTTGCGCGGCAGCGAGTCGACGAGCTCGAGGTCGGCGACGACGACCGCGGGGTGGTGGAAGGCGCCGACGAGGTTCTTGCCCTGCTCGGTGTTGATACCCGTCTTGCCGCCGACCGCGGCGTCGACGATGCCGAGCACGCTCGTGGGCGCCTGCAGCACCCGCACGCCGCGCAGCCACGTCGCGGCGACGAAGCCCGCGAGGTCGGTGACGGCGCCGCCGCCGAGGCCGAGCACCGCATCGGTCCTCGTGAACTCCGCCTGCCCCATGATCTGCCACAGGAACTGCGCGACCTCGATGCGCTTCGCCGCCTCTGCGTCGGGCACCTCGGCGAGCAGCACCTCGATGCCGTCGAGCTCGGCCTTCAAGTGGTCGGCGACGCGGCTCATCGCCGGCTGGTGCACGACGAGCAGCCGCTGCGCGTCGCCGAGCGAGGCGCGGAGGCGCTCGACGAGCACGCCGCGGCCGACGTGCACCTCGTAGGGGGCATCGGTCTCGACGCGGATCGTGGTCATGGGGTCTCCTTCGCGGTCACAGCCCGCGCTCGGCGAGCCAGGCCTGCAGCTCGTCGAGCACGCGGGCCATCGGGGTCCTGGATGTGTCGACGGTCACGTCGGCGAGGGAGCGGTAGAGCGGCTCCCGCTCCCCCGCGATGCGACGCCACGCGTCGATGCCGTCGGCGACGAGGGGCCGCCCGCCGCCGCCGAGGCGCCGCTCGGCGGCGTGCTCGTCGACCGTCACGAGCACGACGGTCGCCGCGCCGAGCAGCTCGCGCGAGCCCTCGTCGAGCACCGCTCCCCCGCCGAGCGCGACGACCGTGCCCGGCACGAGCGCGCGCCGCACCGCATCCGCCTCCCAGCGCCGGAACACGGCCTCGCCGTGGTCGGCGAAGATCTCGGGGATCGGCCCGTGCTCGAGCACGACGAGGCGGTCGGTGTCGGCGAAGGTGCGGCCGATGCGGCTCGCGAGCTTGCGGCCGAGCGAGGTCTTGCCGGCCGCCATCGGCCCGATGAGCGCGATCGGCGGGCGGTCGCTCGCCTCGTCGCCGGGCCGGGGCGCCTCGCCCGTCGGGGCCGCGCCGCCGGTCACGGCAGGGTGCGGAGGCGCTCGGGGATCGCGGCGACGTACGCCTCGAGGTTCCGCCGGGTCTCGGCGACCGAGTCGCCGCCGAACTTCTCGAGCATCGCGTCGGCGAGCACGAGCGCGACCATCGCCTCGGCGACGACGCCGGACGCGGGCACGGCGCACACGTCGCTGCGCTGGTGGTGGGCCTGCGCGGCGTCGCCAGTCGCGACGTCGACCGTGCGGAGCGCGCGCGGCACGGTCGCGATCGGCTTCATGCCCGCGCGCACGCGCAGCGCGCCGCCGGTCGTCATGCCGCCCTCGAGGCCGCCCGCGCGGCCGGTCTCGCGACGCACGCCCTCCTCGTCGACGAGCAGCTCGTCGTGGGCGACGCTCCCCCGCCGGCGGGTCGTCTCGAAGCCGTCGCCGACCTCGACGCCCTTGATCGCCTGGATGCTCATGAGCGCGCCGGCGAGCCGGCTGTCGAGCCGGCGGTCCCAGTGCACGTAGGAGCCGAGGCCCGGCGGCAGGCCGTAGGCGAGCACCTCGACGATGCCGCCGAGCGTGTCGCCCGAGCGCCGGGCATCCTCGACCTCGGCGAGCATCGCGGCGCTCGTCGCGGGGTCGTTGCAGCGCAGCTCGTCGGCGTCGAGCCGGTCGACGTCGTCGGGCGTCGGCAGCGGCGCGCCGTCGGGCACGCGCACGGGGCCGATCGAGAGCGTGTGGCTCACGAGCCGCACACCGAGCTCGGCGAGGAACGCGCGCGCGACGGCGCCGAGCGCGACGCGCGCTGCCGTCTCGCGGGCGCTCGCGCGCTCGAGCACGGGGCGCGCCTCGTCGAAGCCGTGCTTCTGCATGCCGACGAGGTCGGCGTGCCCCGGCCGCGGCCGCGTGAGCTTCGCGGCGCGCGCGCCCGTGAGCTCGCCCTCGAGCGGCGCGGCGCTCATGACCTCCTGCCACTTCGGCCACTCGGTGTTGCCGATGCGCAGCGCGACCGGGCCGCCCTGGCTGAGCCCGTGCCGCACGCCGCCCGAGATCGACAGCTCGTCCTGCTCGAACTTCATGCGCGCGCCGCGGCCCGCGCCGAGCTTGCGGCGCTGCAGGTCGGCCTGGATCGCCTCCGCCGTCACGGGCACGCCCGCGGGCAGCCCTTCGAGGAGGGCGAGCAGTTCGGGGCCGTGGGATTCCCCGGCAGTGAGCCAGCGCAGCATGCTCATGATTCTTCCAGACCCGTCGCGACCGCGAGTGCCGACCGCATCGCGGCAGCGACGCGCTCCTCGTCGGGCAGCGGCGACACCACGTCGCCGCTCGTGAAGATCCGCACCTGCAGCACCGCTTGGCCGAGCAGCATCTCGCGACCGTCGAGCAGCGCCGCATGGGGCACGGCGCCCCGGTAGCGCGACCCGTCGGCGCGCGCGTAGTCGGCATCGAGGAGCATCGAGGGCGGATGCGCGAAGGCCGGCACGACGTCGGCGGCGGCGGGCAGCGTCGAGACGGCCGCGTCGACGGCCGGGAGCGCCTCGCCGAGCGGCTGCAGGGCGACCTCGACGCCGAGCCGCTCGCCGAGCGCGACGAGCTCCGCGCCCTTCGCGGGGCTGCGGAGCGCGACGGCGACGCTGCGCGCGCCGAGCTCGGCGAGGGCGACGAGCGCGGAGCTCGCGGTCGCCCCGGCGCCGACGATCGCGCCGGTCGCGGCCCCCTCGAGCCCGCCGCCGGCGAAGGCGCGCACGATGCCGCCGACGTCGGTGTTCCAGCCGCGCGGCCGCGCGCCGAGCAGCAGCGTGTTCGCGGCGCCCGTCAGCCGCGCGCGCTCGTCGAGCGAGGCCGCGAGCAGCGCCGCCTCGCGCTTGAGGGGCGCCGTGACGGAGAGCCCGAGCCACGACGCGTCGAGCACGTCGACGAAGCCCTCGAGCTCGCCCTCGCGCACGGGGCGGCGCTCGTAGCGCCAGTCGAGCCCGAGCGCTCGCGCGGCCGCGCCGTGCAGCACGGGCGAGAGGGAGTGCTCGATCGGCCAGCCGACGACCGCGAGCCGCCGGCTCGCGCCGCGCTCGGCGGCCGTCACGTCACCCGCCCCAGCCCGGGTTGTCGCGCAGGAACTGCTGGAACTGCTGCACCGCGACGTTGTGCTCGGCGAGCGTCTCCGAGAACACGGTCTCGCCGGTGTCGGGGTTGACCGTGACGAAGTAGAGCCAGTCGCCCTCCGTCGGCGAGAGCGCCGCCTGGATCGCGACGTCGCCGGGCGCGCCGATCGGGCCGACCGGGAGTCCCGGCCGCGCGTAGGTGTTGTAGGGGTTGTCGGCGTCGGCGCGCTCCTCGGCCGTCGTCGTGACGACGTGGAGGTTGCCGGTGCCGTACGCGACGGTCGCGTCGGACTGCAGCCGCATGCCGATGTCGAGGCGGTTCTGGAAGACGCGGGCCACGCGCCCGAAGTCATCCGGCAGGCGCGCCTCGCGCTGCACGAGCGACGCGAACGTCAGCACGCGCTGGCGGTCGGCCTCCGCGACGCCCGCGGCGTCGAGCGCCTGCACCTGGCGGGCGATCATCGCCTCGAGCACGCCCTCGGCGGTGATGCCCTCGTCGAACGTGTAGGTCGCGGGGAAGAGCCAGCCCTCGAGCGTCACCGCGTCGGTCGGCAGGTCGAAGCGCGCGAGGTCGCTCTCGAGCTGCAGGAACTCGGCCTGCGGGATGCCGAGGTCGCGCTCGAGCCGCTCGTACACCTGCGGGAGCGTGTAGCCCTCGGGCACCGTGACGCGCAGCTCCGCCTTGTTCGCGGGGTCGAGGATGGCGTCGAGCGCGCCTTGCGCCGACATCTCGAGCTGCACGCGGTACGCGCCGGGGTGCAGCTGGATCGACGGGTCGGCGATGAGGATGTCGGTGAACGCCTCGGTGCTCGCGATGACGCCCTGCTCGTACAGCGTCTCGGCGACCGCGTAGCCGTTGTCGCCCGGCTGCACCTGCACGACGACCTCGCCCGTGCCGGGGCCTGCGAAGTCCTCCGGTCCGCTGAAGCGGTCGGCGAGCCGGGGCACCACGACCGCGGCCGCGATCGCGATGCCGATGACGGCGACGAGCGCGATGCTCCAGCCGATGATCCGGCGCCGGTTGCGCGCCTGCCGCGCGCGAGCTCGACGTCCTGCCATGTCAGTCCTCCGTGGCGGCCGCGCCGCCGTCGCCGAGCAGCTCGCCGGGCGCTCGCCCGGCCGATCGCTCGCTGTCGAGTGCGTGCTGCAGGATCACGACCGCTGCAGCCTCGTCGATGCTCGCACGCTGCTGGCGCGAGGAGCGGCCCGCGGCGCGCATGCCGGCGGATGCCGTGACGGTCGAGAGCCGCTCGTCGACGAGCCGCACGGGGATCGCCGCGGCGAGGGCCGCCGCGATGTCGCGCGCGTCCTGCGTGCTCGGGGTGTCGCCGCCCGAGAGCGAGATCGGCAGGCCGACGACGGCCTCGATCGCGCCGAGCTCGGCCGCGATCGCGGCGAGCCGCGCGACGACGTCGACGTCCGCGCGCTGGATCGTCTCGACGGGGGTCGCGATGAGCCCGTCGGGATCGCAGCGGGCGACGCCGACGCGGGCGCGGCCCACGTCGACGCCGATCCGGATGCCTCGACGCACGGTCGTCGGGCCGCTCAGCGGCCGAGCCCCTCGCGCACGGCCTCGAGCGCTCGCGGCATCGCGCTCGCGTCCTGCCCGCCGCCCTGCGCCATGTCGGGCTTGCCGCCGCCGCCGCCGCCGAGCACCGCCGCCGCGGCCTTCGCGAGCGGTCCCGCCGCGGCGCCGCCGCGCCGGGCCGCGTCGTTCGTCGCCACGACGATCGCGGGCTTGCCGTCGACCGCGCCGCCGATCGCGACGACCGCGGGCTCGGCGCCCAGGCGCTCCCGCACCTGGCCCGCGAGTGAGCGCAGGTCGTCCTGCGAGCCGACCGCGCCGAGGTCGACCGCCGCGAGCAGCACGTCGCCCACGCGCGTCGCGGCGTCGGCGATCGGCTGCACGCGCGAGGCGAGCTGCTTCGACTCGAACTCGGCGATGCGCTTCTCGGCCGCCTTGAGCGAGAGCACGAGCTCCTCGATGCGGCCGGGCAGCTGCTCGCGCGGCGTCTTGAGCATGCCGGTGAGCTCGCTCACGAGCGTGCGCTCCGCGACCAGCTGGCGGAACGCATCCGCCCCCACCGCCGCCTCGACGCGACGGCTCGTCGAACCGACGCTCGCCTCGCTCGTGATCGAGATGAGGCCGATCTGGCTCGACGCGTCGACGTGCGTGCCGCCGCACAGCTCGCGCGACCACGGGCCGCCGATGTCGACCATGCGCACGGTGTCGCCGTACTTCTCGCCGAAGAGCGCCATCGCGCCGAGCGCCTTCGCCTCGTCGAGCGGCATGAGCCGCGTCTCGACCGGCAGGTCGTCGCGGATCGCCGAGTTGGCGATGCCCTCGAGCTCCTGCCGCATGTCGTGCGAGAGCGCGCTCGACCACGAGAAGTCGAGCCGCATGTAGCCCGCCTTGTTGTAGGAGCCCGACTGCGCCGCATCCGGCCCGAGCAGCTGGCGGAGCGCCGCGTGCACGACGTGCGTCGCGGAGTGCGCCTGGTTGGCGCCGCGCCGGTAGCGCTCGTCGACGACGGATCGCGCGACGTCGCCGACCGCGATCTCGCCGGAGGTGACGCGCACCATGTGGCTCGTGAGGCCCGCGACCGGGCGCTGCACGTCGAGCACGTCGGCCTCGAAGCCCGCGCCGATGAGCCGGCCCTGGTCGCTGTCCTGGCCGCCCGCCTCGGCGTAGAGCGACGTCGCCGTCAGCACGACCTCGACCTCCTGGCCCGCACCCGCGGTCTGCGCCGACGCGCCGTCGGCGATGATGCCGATGACCTCGCCGTCGGCCTCGAGCTCGTCGTAGCCGAGGAACGCCGTCTCGCCCTTCGCGCGCAGGTCCGAGTAGACCGAGAGGTCGGCCAGCTGGCGGCGGCGCGACTTCGCGTCGGCCTTCGCGCGCGTGCGCTGCTCGCTCATGAGCGTCTCGAACGTCGAGCGGTCGACCTCGAGGCCCGCCTCCTCGGCGATCTCCATCGTCAGGTCGATCGGGAAGCCGTAGGTGTCGTGCAGCAGGAACGCGGTCTTGCCCGGCACGACGTGCCCCGCGTCGGAGCGCACGCCCTGGATCGCGAGGTCGAGCACGGTCGAGCCCGACTCGAGGGTCTTGAGGAAGGTCTCCTCCTCGGCGATCGCCATCCGCTCGATGCGGCCGAACGACTGCTCGAGCTCGGGGTAGGCGGTCGACATCGCGTCGAAGCTCGCGCGGAAGAGCGTCGGGAACGTCGCCTCGTGCACGCCGAGCAGGCGCATCGAGCGGATCGAGCGGCGCATGAGGCGGCGCAGGATGTAGCCGCGGCCGTCGTTGCCGGGCGTGACGCCGTCGCCCATGAGCATGAGCGACGAGCGCACGTGATCCGCGACCACGCGCATCCGCACGTCGTCCTCGGCGTCCGCGCCGTAGCGGCGGCCGGAGAGCTCGCTCGCGAGGTCGAGCACGGGGCGCACCTGGTCGATCTCGTACATGTTCTGCACGCCCTGCTTGAGGAACGCGACGCGCTCGAGGCCCATGCCGGTGTCGATGTTCTTGCGCGGCAGCTCGCGCACGATCGTGAACTCGGTCTTCGAGCGCACGTCGGCGATCTCGTCCTGCATGAAGACGAGGTTCCAGATCTCGACGTAGCGGTCGCTCCCGGTCGCGGGCCCGCCGTCGGGGCCGTGCTCGGGCCCGAGGTCGAAGAAGATCTCCGAGTCGGGGCCCGCGGGACCGGGCTGGCCGGTCATCCAGTAGTTGTCCTCGAGCCCGAGGCGCTGGATGCGCGCGGGGTCGACGTCGGTCGACTCGATCCAGAGCCGCTCGGCCTCGTCGTCGGTCTCGAAGACCGTGACCCAGAGGTCGTCGGGGCTGAAGCCGTAGCCGCCGTCGGCCTCCGAGCCGGTGAGCAGCTCCCACGCCCAGACGATCGCCTCGCGCTTGAAGTAGTCGCCGAACGACCAGTTGCCCGCCATCTGGAAGAACGTGCCGTGCCGCGGCGTGCGGCCGACCTCCTCGATGTCGTTCGTGCGGATGCACTTCTGCACGTCGGCGACGCGGGGCCACGGCGCGGGCACGCGGCCCGAGAGGTAGGGGATGAACGGCACCATGCCGGCGATCGTGAACATGATCGCCGGGTCGTCGCTCACGAGCGGCGCCGAGGGCACGATCTGGTGGTCGCGGCGCTCGAAGTGCTCCAGGAAGCGGCGGTGGATCTCTGCGGTCTGCATTCGGTCAGGTCTCTCCAGCCCCAGCGGGGCATGACGAGCCCGGGCGCGGGGCGCCCGGGCTCGGATCGGGTGTCGTCACTCGCCTCGCAGCTCGCGGTCGCGAGCCTGGTAGCCGTCCTTGACGGCGTCCGTGAACTCGCGGCTGCGGGCGTCGACGTTGTCGAGGAACGCCTTGCCCTTCTCGGTCTCCTCGATGCGGCGCGCGGCGAAGACGCCGATGACGACGCCGATGGCCAGGAACAGGAGCTTCTTCACAGCGGGTCCCCCTCGGGTGTCTGGGTGCGCCCGACGCCGATCGCGGCCGGGGCGCAGTCAGTCTAACGACGAGAGGGGCCGCCTTCCGGCGACCCCTCTCGATGCACCGCTCCGATCAGCGAGCGGCGTAGTACTCGACGACGAGCTGGACCTCGGCCACGACGGGCACCTCGGCGCGCGCCGGGCGGCGCACGAGGCGCGCCTGCAGGCGGTCGAGCTGCACGTCGAGGTACGGCGGCACCGGGGGCAGCACGCCGGCGTGACCGCCGGCAGCGGCGACCTGGAAGGGCTCCATGCCCTCGCTGCGCTCGTGCACGTGGATGAGCTGGCCCGGCTTCACGCGGAACGACGGGCGGTCGACGCGCTGGCCGTCGACCATGATGTGGCGGTGCACGACGAGCTGGCGCGCCTGCGAGATGGTGCGGGCGAAGCCGGCGCGCAGCACGAGCGCGTCGAGGCGCATCTCGAGCAGCTCGACGAGGTTCTCACCCGTCAGGCCGGCCTGGCGGCGCGCCTCGTTGAACGTCGTGCGCAGCTGCGCCTCGCGGATGCCGTACTGGGCGCGCAGGCGCTGCTTCTCGCGGAGGCGGACGGCGTAGTCGCTGTCGGCCTTGCGCTTGGTGCGGCCGTGCTGGCCGGGGCCGTAGGGGCGCTTCTCGAGGTAGCGCGCGGCCTTCGGCGTGAGGGCGACGCCGAGGGCGCGCGAGAGGCGCACCTTCGAACGGGTACGGGACTTCGTGGACATGACTTCCTTCGCTGATTCGCTGCCGCGCGAGCGGCTGTCGCGGCCGAGTGCCGCGACCTAAGGAGGGTTGCGGGTCCGGATGCGTCGGCATGGCTGCCGTTGGACCGTCGACCAGGCTACCAGATCAGCGCTCGCCGGCGAGGATCCGCCGGATGCGCTCGAGCCGCGCCGCGACGTCGCGCTCGAAGCCGTGCGCGCCGGGCTCGTAGTAGCGGCGCCCCACGAGCGGGTCGGGCAGGTGCTGCTGCGTCGCGACGCCGTGCGGCGCGTCATGCGCGTAGCGATAGCCCTTCCCGTGGCCGAGCCGCTTCGCGCCCGGGTAGTGGGCATCGCGGAGGTGCGTCGGCACGCGGCCGAAGTCGCCGGCGCGCACGTCGGCGATCGCGCGGTCGATGCCGAGGTACGAGCGGTTCGACTTCGGCGCGGTCGCGAGGTAGACGACCGCCTCCGCGAGCGGGATGCGGCCCTCGGGCATGCCGATGAGCTGCACGGCCTGCGCCGCGGCGGTCGCGATGACGAGCCCCTGCGGGTCGGCCATCCCGATGTCCTCGCTCGCGAGCACGATGACGCGGCGGGCGATGAAGCGCGGGTCCTCCCCCGCCTCGATCATGCGCGCGAGGTAGTGGAGCGCCGCGTCGGGGTCGGAGCCGCGCACCGACTTGATGAACGCCGAGATGACGTCGTAGTGCTCGTCGCCCTGCCGGTCGTAGCGCAGCAGCGCCCGGTCGACCGCGCTCGCGAGCGCCTCGGCCGTCACGGTCACCGGCGCATCACCGTCGTCGTCCTCGTCGTCGTCCGCGTCGCCGCGGGCCGCCTCGAGCGCGTGCGCGCCGGCGGCCTCGAGGGCCGTGAGCGCGCGACGAGCGTCGCCCGACGAGAGCCGCACGAGCTGCGCGCGGGCATCGTCGTCGAGCGCGATGCGCCCGCCGAAGCCGCGCGGGTCGGCGATCGCGCGCTCGACGAGCATGACGATGTCGTCGTCGTCGAGCGGCTCGAGCGTGAGCAGCAGCGAGCGAGAGAGCAGCGGGCTGATGACGCTGAACGACGGATTCTCGGTCGTCGCGGCGATGAGCGTGACCCAGCCCTGCTCGACGCCCGGCAGCAGCGCATCCTGCTGCGCCTTCGTGAAGCGGTGGATCTCGTCGAGGAAGAGCACGGTCGAGCGCTGGTAGAGGTCGCGGTCGGTCAGGGCCGCCTCCATGACCTGCCGCACGTCCTTCACCCCGGCGGTCACGGCGCTCAGCTCGACGAAGCGCCGGTCGGAGGAGTGCGCGATCGACTGCGCGAGCGTCGTCTTGCCGGTGCCGGGAGGCCCCCACAGGATCACGCTCTGCCCGCTCGCGGCGCCGCCGCCGGCGGTCTGGCTCGAGGCGGCGAGTCGACGCAGCGGCGAACCGGGGCCGAGCAGGTGCCGTTGGCCGACGACCTCGTCGAGGCTCGTCGGGCGCATGCGCACCGCGAGCGGCGCCGTCGTCCCCATGGCCATGCCTCCAGCCTAGGCGGGGCCGCCCACGCGAGCCCGTCGCGTCGGCCTGCCCGCGCAGGCGCCGCCCCGCGCAAGCGGTAGCCTGAACGCCGCATCGCGCGGGCGCGCGGAGCGAGAGGAGAGCCGAGTGGTCACGAAGCAGGAGCAGGAGCGCCGAGTGCGCGACTACCGCGCGCGGCAGACGGTGCACGAGCGCCGCAAGCGCCGGCAGCGCCGCGACTCGCTCATCGGCGGCGGTCTCGCGCTCCTCGTGCTGCTCGGCGGCACCGCGCTCATCGCGCTCCAGCAGCCGGGCGACCCGGCAGACCCCGCAGACACCGCCGCGCCCGCAGCGAGCGAGAGCGCCGGCGAGTCGCTCGTGCCCGACCCCTCGCTCGCCGAGGAGCGCACCTGGACGGGGTCGATGACGCTGAACGGCGTCGAGCTCGGCGTCGAGCTCGACGGCGCAGCGGCGCCGCAGGCCGTCTCGGCGGTGCTCTTCGACACGCAGCGCGACTACTACGACGGCTCGACGTGCCACCGCCTCACGACGAGCGAGGGCTTCTCGGTGCTGCAGTGCGGCTCGATCGACGGGCAGGGCGGCGGCGACCCGTCGTTCATGTACGGGCCGATCGAGAACGCGCCCGCCGACGACCTCTACGTCGAGGGCACGATCGCCATGGCGCGCCAGGGCAACAACGCCGAGTCGAACGGCCACCAGTTCTTCATCGTCTACGGCGACACGACGATCCCCTCCGACAGCGCCGGCGGCTACTCCGTCATCGGCCGCGTGACCTCGGGGCTCGACGCGCTCCGCGACGAGGTGATCGCGAAGGGCACCGAGGGCGGCGTGCCCGACGGACCGCCCGCCGAGCCGGTCACGATCGACGACTTCACGCTCGAGTAGCCGCCGCCGCGCATCGCGGTACGCTCGATGCGCCCCTCCCCTCGTCTGAGAGATCCCGTCATGACCGACTCCACCCAGCCCACCGACTCCGCCCCCGCGGAGGAGACCACCGTCGCCGCCGACAGCGCCGTCGCCGAGCAGCCGACGCCCGCCCCCGAGCCGCTCGACGACGCGCAGCCCGACGCCGAGGCAGGCGCCGCCGAGATGGCGGCGGCCGCCGACGCTGCGACGGGGATCCCGGTCGAGCACGCCGTCGCCGAGCTGTCGGCCGACGAGGCGCCGGTCGAGGCCGCGCCCGCCGACGAGGCGCCCGCGGCAGCCGCCGACGAGCCCTCGACCGACGCGGCGCCCGCCGCCGAGGCGGAGCAGCCCGCCGCGGAGGACGAGCCGCAGATGGGCGAGCCCGTCATCGAGCGCGGCCTCGGCCGCGTCGACGCCACCGGCACCGTCGCGGTGCAGGAGGGCGAGCGGTGGCGCATCGTCGGCCAGTTCCCCGACGTCGAGGCCACCGAGGCGCTCGCGTACTTCGAGCGCAAGTTCGCCGACCTCGAGGGCCAGGTGCGCCTGCTCGAGCAGCGCATCCGCGGCGGGGCGAGCGCGCGCGACGTCGCGAAGGCCGCTTCGCACCTCTACAGCACGGTGCAGGACGCGAGCGCCGTCGGCGACATCCCCTCGCTCCTCACGCGGCTCGACGCGCTGCGCGGCGAGCTCGGCGAGCTCGAGGCCCAGCAGCAGGCCGCGAGCCGCGCCGAGGTCGAGGCCGCGCTCGCCGAGCGCACGAAGGTCGTCGAGTCGATCGAGCAGCTCGCGAGCGGCGACCTCGCGAACGTGCAGTGGAAGCAGACGATGCAGAAGGTCGACGCGCTCTTCGCCGACTGGCAGCGGCTGCAGAAGGACGGCCCGCGGCTGTCGAAGAGCCAGGCGGACGCCCTCTGGAAGCGCTTCCGCGACGCTCGTGCGACGCTCGAGTCGGCGCGCCGCAAGTTCTTCGCCGAGCTCGACGCCTCCCACAAGGACGTGCGCGCGCGCAAGCAGGCGCTCGTCGAGCAGGCCCAGGCGCTCGCGTCGAAGGGCTCGGACGGCATCCCCGCCTACCGCGCGCTCCTCGACCAGTGGAAGGCCGCCGGTCGCGCCGGCCGCAAGGTCGACGACGCGCTGTGGGCGCAGTTCAAGGAGGCCGGCGACGTGCTCTTCTCGGCCAAGGCCGAGCAGGCGGCGATCGACGACGAGCAGTACGCCGGCAACCTCACCGCCAAGCGCGCCCTGCTCGACGAGGCGGCCCCGATCCTCGAGATGCAGGACCGCGCGAAGGCCCGCGAGGCGCTGCTCGGCATCCAGCGCCGCTGGGACGAGATCGGCCGCGTGCCCCGCGAGGCGCTGCGCGAGGTCGAGGACCGCATGCGGAAGATCGAGACGCACGTGCGCGAGCTCGACGAGCGGCACTGGAACGCCTCCAACCCCGAGCGGAAGGCGCGCTCCGAGGGCCTCGCCGGCCAGCTGGAGGAGGCGATCGAGAAGCTCGAGGCCGAGATCGCCGAGACGAGCGATGCGAAGAAGAAGGCCGAGCTCGAGGCCGAGCTGCAGACGAAGCGCTCGTGGCTCGAGGTCGTCGCCGCCGCAGGCTGAGCGGATAACTCGAGAGGGCCGGGATCGCGAGATCCCGGCCCTACGTCGTCCCCGCGGCCGACGGCCGGGTCAGGCCTGCTCGAACGCCGCGTCGAAGCGCGTCGTGGAGGGGTCGAGGTCGAAGCGCCGCAGCGCCGCGAGGGCCTCGGGCGCGCCCTGCAGCCGATCCATGCCCGCGTCCTCCCACTCGATCGAGATCGGGCCGTCGTAGCCGATCGCGGTGAGCGTGCGGAACGCGTCGCCCCACGGCACGTCGCCGCGCCCCGCCGAGACGAAGTCCCAGCCGCGGCGCGGGTGCCCCCACGGCAGGTGCGACGACAGGATGCCGTTGCGCCCGTCGCCCATCCGCATCCTCGTGTCCTTGCAGTCGACGTGGAAGATGCGGTCGGCGAAGTCGGAGAGGAACGAGACGGGGTCGATCCCCTGCCACAGCATGTGACTCGGGTCCCAGTTGAGGCCGAAGGATGCGCGGTGCCCGATCGCCTCGAGCGCGCGCACGGTCGACCAGTGGTCGTAGGCGATCTCGCTCGGGTGCACCTCGTGCGCGAAGCGCACGCCGCACTCCTCGAAGACGTCGAGGATGGAGTGCCAGCGCTCGGCGAAGTCCTCGTAGCCGCGCTGGATCACCGCGTCGGGCACGGGCGGGAACTGCGCGACGTACTGCCAGATCGACGAGCCGGTGAAGCCGACGACCGTGGTCACGCCGAGCGCGCGCGCCATCCGCGCGGTGTCCATGAGCTCGGCGGCGGCGCGCTGCCGCACGCCCTCCGGGTCGCCGTCGCCCCACACGCGCGGCCGCACGATCGCCTCGTGCCGGAAGTCGATCGGGTCGTCGCACACCGCCTGGCCGTGCAGGTGGTTCGAGATCGCCCACACGCCGAGGCCGTTGCGCTCGAGGATCTCGCGCCGGCCGGCGACGTAGTCGGCGTCGTCCCAGCGCGAGGCGTCGAGGTGGTCGCCCCAGCACGCGATCTCGAGGCCGTCGAAGCCCCACGAGCCCGCGAGCCGCGCCACCTCCTCGAACGGCAGGTCGGCCCACTGGCCGGTGAACAGGGTGAAGGGTCGCGTCATCGCGTCGTCTCCGCTCGGTCGTCGTGGCCCTGGTCGGTCTCGCTCAGGTCGATCCTCGCACCGCCCGCCGCGTCGCTGCGCCCGACGGCGTCGAGCACGCGCTGCACCGCGAGGCCGTCGGCGAACGACGGCTCGGGAGGAGCGCCCGCGGCGATCGCCCGCAGCAGGTCGGCCGCTTGCGCGGTGAAGGTGCTGTCCCAGCCGAGCACGTGCCCGGGCGGCCACCACCCCTCGAGCAGCGGGTGGTGCGCCTCGGTCACGAGCACGCGCGCGGGCCAGCCGTCGCGGCCCGAGGTGACCGTGAGCTCGTTGAGCCGCTCGAGGTCGAACGCGATCGCGCCGTCGGTGCCGTGCACCTCGAGCTCGAGCGCGTTCTTCCTGCCCGCCGCGACGCGCGAGACCTCGATCGAGGCGGTCGCGCCGCGAGCGAGGTCGAGCAGCGCCCACGCGGCGTCGTCGACGCTCACGCGCTCCGGCCCCGCCGGGCCCGGCCGCTCGTGCTGGAACGTGCGCAGCGCGCCCCGCACGCCGACGACCTCGTCGCCCGTGAGCGACCGCACCTGGTCGATGACGTGCGAGCCGAGGTCGCCGAGCGCGCCGGAGCCGGCGGTCTCGGCCCGCAGCCGCCACGTCATGGGCGCCTCGGGGTCGACGAGCCAGTCCTGCAGGTAGGCCGCGCGGATCGAGCGCACCTCGCCGATGCGGCCGTCGGCGATGAGCCGCCGGGCGAGCGCGAGCGCGGGCACGCGCCGGTAGTTGAAGCCGAGCATCGCGACGCCGGGCGCGCGCGCGGCGGTCGCGACCATGCGCTCGGCCTCGGCGGCGTCGAGCGCGAGCGGCTTCTCGACGAGCACGTGCTTGCCCGCCTCGAGCGCCGCGATCGCCATCTCGGCGTGCAGGTGGCCCGGCGTGCAGACGTCGACGACGTCGATGTCGTCGCGCTCGACGACGCTGCGCCAGTCGGTGGATGCCTCGTCCCAGCCGAGGGCGTCGGCGGCGGCACGGGTGCGCTCGGCGTCCGACCCGCACAGCACGCGCATCCGGACCTCCGGCACGTCGCGGAAGACCGCGCCGACGTTGCGCCACGCGCTCGAGTGGGCGCGGCCCATGAAGGCGGTGCCGAGCACCGCGACCCCGAGCGGGCGCTTCCCCTGCCGCGCGCTCATGCCGCTTCCAGCTCGCGGAGGAAGGCGAGGCCGTCGCGCGCGAGCGCGTCCTGCGTGGGCGCGAGCGGCCGCCAGATCGAGGCCGCGACGGCGATCGCCGCGTTGTCGGCCGTGAAGCTCTCGATGACGAGCGGGCCGGCGTAGCCCACCGCGTCGAGCGCCGCGCGCACGCCGGGCCAGTCGGTCTGGTCGCCGCCGGGCGCGCCGCGGTCGCTCCCGCAGACCTGCACGTGCACGAGGTGCTTGCCCGCCGCGCGGATCGCGGCGGGCGTCGAGCGCTCCTCGATGCCGAGGTGGTATGTGTCGAGCGCGAGCCCGAGGTGCTCGCCGAGCAGCGGCTCGAGCGCGTCGAGCGACTGCTCGACGGTGTTGAGCAGGCTCGTCTCGTAGCGGTTGAGCGGCTCGATGCCGATGCGCACGCCGCGCGCGGCGGCATGCTCGACGACGGTCGCGAGGCCGGTGCGCAGCCGCGCGATCGTCGCGGCGCGCTCGTCGGCGCCCTGGCGCCACGTGCGGCCCGTCTCGGCGGTGAACGGACCGCACACCGCGGGAGCGCCGATCGCGGCGGCGAGGTCGATGCACGCGGCGAGGTAGCCGCGCGTCGCCTCGACGACGTCATCGTCGTCGTCGACGAGCGAGCGGCCGGGGCCCATCGCGCCGACGACGCTCGCCCCGAGCCCGTGCCGCTCGAGCAGCGGCACGAGCGCCTCGGCGCTCAGGTCGCCCTCGCGCTCGAGCGGCAGCTCGACGACGTCGAAGCCGAGGTCGGCGACGCGGGCGATCGCCTCGGGTGCGCCGGCGTCGCGCAGCGGCGACGTCCACACCCACGTGTTGATCCCGATCGGGCGCACGCGCGCCCTCCTTCCGGCTCGCGGTGACGGTGGGACGGGGCGCCGGGGCCCGCGCGGAGCGGGCCCCGGCCCTCGATCAGCGGTCCTGCCAGGCCTCGGGGAACCCGGGGAGGTCCTCGCCGCCGAAGCGCGCGTAGTGCCCGTCGGGCATCCCCTCGTTGGCGGCGAGCGCGTCGGCGCGCTCGTCCTCCTCGATCGGCTCCTGCGGCAGCACCCACTCCGTCGGCACCGGCTCGCCGTTCGCGATCATCTCGACCGCGAGCAGCGGCGTGCGCCACTGGAAGTTGGAGTAGACCGGTGCGAGCGCCGTCATGCCGCGCTCGTCCCACGCGCGGAGGAAGCTCATCTCGTCCTCGCCCGTCATGACGGGCAGCTCGGCCCCCGCGTCCTCGAACGCCTCGATCGCCGCGACGGCGCCGTCGCCCGCGTCCATCCAGACGCCGTGCACCTCGCCCGCCGACAGCGCATCCGTGATGATGCTCTTGATCTCGGTCGGGTCAGCCCCCGTGAAGTGGTCGTCGACCGTCATGCCGGCCTCGGTGAGCAGCCGCTCCGCCGCCGCCCAGCGGTGCTCGAGCACGTCGACGCCCGGCAGGATGCGCAGCGCGACGATGTTGGAGCCCGGCTCGAGGTTGTCGATGAGGAACTCGGCGGTGTCGATGCCCCACGCGTACCCGCCGATGGGGTGGATGAACGTCGTCGCGCAATCGGTGTCGACGCCGCGGTCGAACACGATGACGGGCTTGCCCGTCTCGCACGCCCGGTCGACGGCGGGCGTGAGCGCCGCGGTCGAGTTGGGCGAGATGATGAAGACGTCGCAGTCGCCCTGCGCGATGAAGAAGTCGATGTCGGCGATCTGCGTGTTGTCGTCGTCGCCGGCGTCGCGCACCTCCATCGACTCGATGACGCCCGACTCCTGCAGCGCCGCGAGCTGCTGCTGCATCGTGATGAAGCCGGTCTGGCGCCACGGGTTCGAGATGGATGCGTTGGCGAAGCACACGCGCATCGGCTCGTCGGAGGCCCACTCGGCCGTGTCGGTCATGGGGCCGTCGATGTACTGCAGCCACGGCGTCTCGGGGTCGCCCTCGAAGGTCGCTGAGCGCTGCTCGAACTGCTCGTCGAAGACAGCCCGGTCGAACCACTCGCCGCCCGACGCCTGCGTCTCGGCGGGCGGCGGCGCGCTCGCGTCGCCGGTCGCCGAGGGGCTGACGCTGCCGTCGGTGCTGCATGCGGCGAGCATCGTCGCCGCCGCGAGGGCCGCGACGGTGAGGCCCATCCTGCGCTTGCGCATCATCGTTCTCCTGATCGTGTCGTGGTGGTTGGGATGGAGGTGGTCCCCGCCGGGCCGGTCGCGCCGGCGGGTCGTGACGGCTTGGGCTTCCGCGCCGAGCGCCACGCGACGGCGCCGAGCGCGACGGCGGCGATGATGATCGCCCCCTGCACGGTCGGCCGCCAGGTCGCGTCGATGCCGGCGATGTTGAGGAGCGTGAAGAGCAGCTCGAGCGAGATGGCGCCGGCCGCGGCCGAGAGCACCCAGCCCCGGCCGCCGCCGAGCACGGCGCCACCGAGCACGACCGCGGTGATCGCCTGGAACTCGTAGCCCTGGCCGACGCTCGGGTGCACGCCCGCGTAGCCCACGAGCAGGATGCCTGCGACGGTCGCCGCGAGCGACGAGAGCACGAAGGCCGAGGTCTTGACGAGCACGAGCCGCGTGCCCGCGAGGCGCGCCGTCACCGGGTTGTCGCCGACCGCGAGCAGCGTCTGGCCGAACGGCGCGCGCATGACGAGCCATGCGAGGAGGCCGACGGCGAGCAGGATGAGCACGGGGTACGGCACGACGCCGAACAGGGCGCCGCGGCCGATCTCGCGGAAGCTGTCGACGGGGTTGCCGGTCGCGGCGCCGCCCGT
Source organism: Agrococcus sp. TF02-05 (assembly GCF_017565345.1). NCBI lineage: Bacteria > Bacillati > Actinomycetota > Actinomycetes > Micrococcales > Microbacteriaceae > Agrococcus > Agrococcus sp. TF02-05. Next base: position 281,918 of record NZ_JAGEKO010000001.1, read on the forward strand.
GAGGAAGCGCACGAAGCCGTAGAGGGCGAGCATCATGCCGAGGGTGACGATGAAGCTCGGCACCTTCGCGACCGTCGTGAGCAGCCCGTTCACGACGCCGACCACGACGCCGACGGCGAGCATGAGCGCGATGCCGGGCAGGATCATCGCCTCGTCCTGGCCGATGACGTTGCCGGCGATCACGACCTGCGTCGCGATCACCGCGCCCATCGAGAGGTCGAACTCGCCCGAGACGATGACGAAGAACTGCCCGATCGCCGCGATCGCGATGGGCGCCGTGCGCGAGAGGAAGCGCACGAGCTGGCCCGGCTCGGCGAAGTTGGGGTTCATGGCGATGACGCCGATGAGCAGCACGACGAGCAGCACGAAGACGGCGCCGCTCGGGGTCGCGAGGCCCGAGAGGAAGCGCTGGCCGAGCGAGCGCTGCGCGGTGGCGATCACGGGGCCGCCTCCTTCCCCGGTCGGAACCTCGGGGGCCTGCGCTGCACGCTCCGCCACGCGTAGAGGGCGACGGCGAGTACGATGACCGAGCCGCGGATGAAGTCCTTGAGGAACGGGTTGACCTCGAGCACGCTCATGACGTTGTCGAGCACCGCGAAGATCGCGACTCCGCCGATCGTGCCGAGCACGCTCCCGACGCCGCCCGCGAGCAGCGTGCCGCCGAGCACGACCGCGGCGATCGACATGAGGTCGTAGCCGCCCTGCGAGCCGATCGTCGGGCTGCCGACCGAGGTGCGCGCGAGCAGCAGCAGCCCCGCGAGGCCGGCGAGCATCGAGCACAGCGCGTGCGCGACGATGACGGGCACCTTCGTGCGCACGCCCGAGAGCCGCGCGACGCTCGCGCTGCCGCCGACCGCGTAGAGGTGGTGCCCGAGCCGGGTGCGGTGCAGCAGCAGCGCGGCGAGCGCGGCGCACGCGAGCATGATGATCGTCGAGAGCGGGACGCCCGCGACGAGCGTCGCGCCGATCACCCGGAACTCGGGCGGCGCGGAGCCGAACGAGCCCTGGAAGCTCGTGCCGAGCCAGCCCGAGATGATGAGGCCGACGCCGAGCGTCGCGATGAAGCCGTGCACGCGGAGCCCCGTGACGATGAGGCCGTTCACGGCGCCGATCCCGGCGGAGACGGCGAGCGCGGCGAGCACGCCCGGCACGATGCCGGCGGGCCCCTGCGCCATGACGCCCGCGCCGATGATGGATGCGGTGCTCACGACGTAGGGGACGGAGAGGTCGAGGCTGCCCGCGATGATCACGAGCGTCTGGCCGATCGCGACGAAGCCGAGGATCGACATGAGGGTCAGCACGGCCGCGAGGTTGCCGGCGGTGAAGAAGGGCTTCCCCGCCGCGGTGACGAGCACGGCGCTCAGCACGAGCACCGCGGCGAGCACGACGAAGACGATCGCGGTCGTCGAGAGCCGCCGGCGCCGCACGGGCCGCGCGCCCACGACGGCGCTCACGCCGCTGCCTCCGCGCCCTCGGCGCCCGCGGCGAGCGCGAGCACGTCCTCCTCGCTCGCCGAGGGCGGCAGCGCTCCGACGAGCCGCCCGTCGCGCATGACGAGCACGCGGTCGCTCATGCCGAGCACCTCGGGCAGCTCGCTCGAGGCCATGAGGATCGCGACGCCCGCGCTCGTGAGCCGCCGCATCACCTCGTAGACGCCGTACTTCGCGCCGACGTCGATGCCGCGCGTCGGCTCGTCCATGAGCACGACGCGCGGGGCGACCGCGAGCCAGCGCGCGAGCACGACCTTCTGCTGGTTGCCGCCCGAGAGGAACTGCACCTCCTGGTCGAGGCCGCGCGCGACGAGCGCGAGCTCCTCGAGCGTCGAGGGGAGCTCGGTGCGCGCCGCGGCGGTGCGGCCGGGGAAGACCGCCCGCACGACGCCGAGGGCGTTCTGCGCGACGGTGAGGCTGAGCGAGAGGCCCTGGCCCTTGCGGTCCTCGGTGATGAGGGCGAGGCCCGCGCGCACGCCGTGCCGAGGCGACCGGGGCCGCAGCGCCTCGCCGCCGACGCGCATCGAGCCGCGCGTGAACGGGTCGGCGCCGAAGATCGCGGACAGCAGCTCGGTGCGCCCGGCTCCCTGGAGACCGGCGAGCCCGACGATCTCGCCGGCGCGCACCTCGAGCGAGATGTCGTCGACGAAGCCGTTGCCGGCCCCCTCGAGCGCGAGCGCGACCTCGCCCGGGGCAGCGTCCGCAGCGCGGTCGGGAAAGAAGGCCGAGAGCTCGCGGCCCACCATGAGCCGCACGAGGCCGCGCTCGTCGAGCTCGGCCGCGGGGTACGTGCCGACCTGCCGGCCGTCCTTGAGCACGGTGATGGTCGAGCACAGGTCGAAGACCTCGCGGAGGCGGTGCGAGACGTAGAGGATCGCGATGCCGCGCGCGGTGAGCGCCTCGACGATGCGGTACAGCAGCGAGACCTCGTGGTCGGCGAGCGCGGCCGTCGGCTCGTCCATCGAGATGACCTTCGCGTCGAGGCTCACGGCCTTCGCGATCTCGACGATCTGCTGCTCGGCGACCGAGAGCTGCCGCACGGGCAGCGCGGGGTCGAGGTCGGGCACGCCGATGCTCGAGAGCAGCTCCCGCGTCTCGCGCAGCATGCGCGCGCGGTCGACGAGCGGTCCCCGGCGCGGCTCGCGACCGAGCCAGACGTTCTCGGCGATCGAGCGGTCGACGAGCAGGTTGAACTCCTGGTAGACCGTCGCGATGCCCGCTCGCTGCGCCTGCAGCGGAGACGAGAAGGAGACGCGCTCGCCGTGCAGCTCGATCGTGCCCTCGTCGGGGTGGTGCGCGCCGGCGAGGATCTTCATGAGCGTCGACTTGCCGGCCCCGTTCTCGCCGACGAGCCCGTGCACCTCGCCGGCGCGGAGCTCGATGCCGACGCCGTGCAGCACGGTCGTGCCGAGGAACGACTGCACGATGCCGCTCGCGCGCAGCACCGGCTCGCCGGTCGTCGCCGGAGCGGCCATGACGTCTTCGTCCACGCCGACACTGTGGCACGCATCCGCACTTTTGTCGAGCAACCGACGAAAGTTGTTCTGATCGTGTCGGAAGCCCGCGGATGTGCTTCACTGCACTCATGCGCACGAGCGAGCTGTTCGACCTGCTGCGCGACGGCCGGCCCCGCACGCGAGCGGAGCTCGCGCGCGCCGCCGGGGTCGCGCGCTCCTCGGTCGCCGCGCACATCGACGCGCTCACGCGGCTCGGCTACGTCGCGCCGGTCGGCGACGCGGCCTCGACGGGCGGCCGGCCCGCGTCGCTCTTCGCGCTCAACCCCGCGGCCCGCCTCGTCGTCGGCGTCGACGTCGGCGCGACGCACGTGCTCGTCGAGCTCGCCGACCTCGCGGGCGCGCCGCTCGGCGACGCGCGCGCCGACCTCGACGTCGCCGAGGGCCCCGAGGCGGTGCTCGGGTGGATCGTCGACGCCGTGCAGCGGCTCGTCGCCGAGCACGGCCGGGAGCCGCGCGAGGTCGTCGCGCTCGGCATCGGCCTGCCCGGCCCCGTCGAGCACGCGACGGGCATGCCGATCAGCCCGCCCATCATGCCGGGCTGGCACCGCTTCGACGTCGCGGGCCACTTGCGCGAGCGGCTCGGCTGCCCCGTGCTCGTCGACAACGACGTGAACATCATGGCGCTCGGCGAGCAGCGCACCGCGTGGCCCGAGACCGACGACTTCGTGCTCGTCAAGGTCGCGACGGGCATCGGCGCGGGCATCATCTCGGGCGGCCGGCTGCAGCGCGGCGCGCAGGGCACCGCGGGCGACCTCGGGCACGTGCGCGTGCCCGGCTCGAGCGCGCCGTGCCGATGCGGCAACGAGGGCTGCCTCGAGGCGGTCGCCGCCGGGCCCGCGATCGCCGCGGCGCTCCGCGAGCAGGGGCTCGAGGTCGAGGGCACCGGCGACGTCGTCGCGCTCGCGCGGCTCGGCTCCGCCGAGGCGGCGCGAGCGCTGCGGCAGGCGGGGCGCGACCTCGGCGAGGTGCTCGCGATGCTCGTGAACCTCGTCAACCCATCCGTCATCGTCATCGGCGGGCGGCTCGCGGGCGCGGGCGAGGAGCTGCTCGCGGGCATCAGCGAGGTCGTCTACCGGCGATCGCTCCCCCTCGCGACCGAGCACCTGCGGATCGCCGCGAGCACGACGCAGGCCGATGCGGCGGTGCGGGGAGCGGTCGCGCTCGCGATCGAGCACGCCCTCTCCCCCGAGGTGCTCGACGCCGAGACCCGCGCGATGGCGTGAGCGCTCAGCCGGTCGTGATGCGGTAGACGTCGTAGACGCCGTCGATGCGGCGCACGGCGTTCAGCACGCTGTCGAGGTGGGTCACGTCGCCCATCTCGAACGCGAAGCGGCTGATCGCGAGGGCGTCGCTGCCGGTGTGCACGCTCGCCGAGAGGATGTTGACGTGGTGCTCGCTCAGCACGCGCGTGATGTCGCTCAGCAGCCCGGAGCGGTCGAGCGCCTCCACCTGGATGTTGACGAGGAAGAGGCCCTTCGACGTGGGAGCCCACTCGACCTCGATCATGCGCTCCGGCTCCTGCAGCAGCCCCTGCACGTTCGGGCACGAGCGCTGGTGCACGCTCACGCCCTGGCCGCGCGTGACGAAGCCGACGATGTCGTCGCCCGGCACGGGCGCGCAGCACTTCGAGAGCTTCACGAGGATGTCGTCGGCGCCGCGCACGAGCACGCCCGAGGCACTGGACGCCGGCCGGGGCGCGCGCGTCGGGATCATCGGGATCGGCTGGTCGTCCTCGTCGGCCGACTCCTCCGCACGCACCGCCGCGACGACCTTCTCGAGCACCGACTGCGTCGAGACCTGGCCCTCGCCGACGGCCGCGTAGAGCCCCGTGACGTCGTCGTACTTGAGCTGCGCGGCCACCTGGGCGAACGCATCCCGCCCCATGAGCTTCTGCAGCGGCAGGTCGTGGCGGCGCATCGCCTTCGCGATCGCCTCCTTGCCGACCTCGACCGCCTCGTCGCGCCGCTCGCGCTGGAACCACTGGCGGATCTTGCTGCGCGCGCGCTGCGAGGTGACGAAGCCCTGCCAGTCCTGGCTCGGCCCCGCGTCGGGGCTCTTCGACGTGAGCACCTCGACGACGTCGCCGGTCGCGAGCTTCGTGTCGAGCGGCACGAGCCGGCCGTTGACCTTCGCGCCCATCGTGCGGTGGCCGACCTCGGTGTGCACGGCGTAGGCGAAGTCGACGGGCGTCGCGCCCGCGGGCAGGCCGATGACCTTCCCCTTCGGCGTGAAGACGTAGAGCTCCTTCGCGCCGATCTCGAAGCGCAGCGACTCGAGGAACTCGCCGGGGTCGGTCGTCTCCTCCTGCCAGTCGTTGATGTGCTGCAGCCACGCCATGTCGGTCGGCGACATCGCGCCGCCGCCCTGCTTGTACTTCCAGTGCGCCGCGACGCCGTACTCGGCGCGGCGGTGCATCTCCTCCGTGCGGATCTGGATCTCGACGTGGTGGCCGCGGGGGCCGATGACGGTCGTGTGGAGCGACTGGTAGAGGTTGAACTTCGGGGTGGCGATGTAGTCCTTGAGGCGCCCCGGCATGGGCTGCCAGCGCGCGTGGATCGCGCCGAGCACGGCGTAGCAGTCGCGCACCGTCGGCACGATGACGCGCACGCCCACGAGGTCGTAGATGTCGGCGAAGTCGTGGCCGCGCAGCCGCATCTTGTTGTAGATCGAGTAGTACTGCTTCGGCCGGCCCGCGATGCGGCCGCGGATCCGCTGCGCCCGCATGTCCTCCGTGAGGCCCGCGACGACCTCGTCGAGGTAGCGCTCGCGCTCGGGGGCGCGCGCCTCGACGAGGTTCTTGATCTCGAGGTAGACCTTCGGCTGCAGCACCGCGAACGAGAGGTCCTCGAGCTCGACCTTGATCGTCTGGATGCCGAGCCGGTGCGCGAGCGGCGCGTAGATCTCGATCGTCTCGCGCGCCTTGCGCTGCGCCGACTCGTCCGAGACGAAGCCCCACGTGCGCGCGTTGTGGAGGCGGTCGGCGAGCTTGATGACGAGCACGCGGATGTCCTTCGACATCGCGACGACCATCTTGCGCACGGTCTCCGCCTGAGCGGATTCGCCGTACTTGAGCTTGTCGAGCTTCGTGACCCCGTCGACGAGCATCGCGATCTCGTCGCCGAAGTCGGCGCGGCACTGCTCGAGGGTGTAGCTCGTGTCCTCCACCGTGTCGTGCAGCAGGGCCGCCGCGACCGTGATCGCGCCGATGCCGAGGTCGGCGAGGATCTGCGCGACGGCGACGGGGTGGGTGATGTAGGGCTCGCCCGACTTGCGGTACTGGCTGCGGTGCGCCTCCTCCGCGACGATGTACGCGCGCTGGATGAGGCCCGTGTCGGCCTTGGGGTGCTGCGCCTTGACGGTGCGGATGAGCTCGTCGACGGCGCCCGCGCGGTGCGAGCGCGAGAAGAGGAAGGGCAGGAGCGTGCGGAAGCCGCCCGAGGACTGCTGGGTGTCGCTCATCGCCCTTCCCCCTCCCTGCTAGACGACCGCCCCGCGCTCGCTCGCCGCGGGCTTCGCCTTCGCCTCGGCGATCGTGTCGCCCTGCCGCAGCTGCGCGTAGACGGGAGCGGCGACGAAGATCGACGACCAGGTGCCGACGATCGTGCCGATGAAGAGCGCGAGCGAGATGTCGCGCAGCGTGCCGGCGCCGAGCAGCAGGGCGCCGATGAAGAGCACCGACGCGATCGGGAGCGTCGCGACGATCGACGTGTTGATCGATCGGACGATCGTCTGGTTGACCGCGAGGTTGATGTTGTCGAGCAGCGCCCCGCTCGTGCCGGGCGCGGTGTTCTCGCGCACCTTGTCGAAGACGACGACGGTGTCGTAGAGCGAGTAGCCGAGGATCGTGAGGAAGCCGATCACGGCGGCCGGCGTCACCTCGAAGCCGACGATGCCGTAGACCCCGGCGGTCACGAGCAGGTCGAACGCGAGCGAGGCGAGCGCCGCGACGGCCATCTTCCACGTGCGGAAGTAGACGGCGAGCACGATCGACACGAGCACGAGGAAGACGACGAGCGCGCGCAGCGCCTGCTGCGAGACGTCGGCGCCCCACGACGGGCCGATGAACGAGAACGCGACCTCGCCGCTCTCGACCCCGTAGAGGTCGGCGAGCGCGGTGCGCATCTCGGCGGCCTGCTCCTCCGTGACGGCGTCGGTCTGCACGCGCACGGTGTCGGCGCCGAGCGTGACGGCGCGCGCCTCGGCCTCGGGTGCGACCGACTCGACGGCCTCGGCGGCGCCCTCGGCGGATGCCGACGAGAGCCCCGTGACGCGGAACTCGCTGCCGCCGGTGAACTCGATGCCGAAGACGAAGCCGCCGCGGATCACGGTGCCGACCGCGAGCAGGATGAGCACGCCGACGGCGACGGCCATCCAGAGCTTGCGCTTGCCGACGACCGGGAGCGATCGCTCGCCGGTGTAGAGCTCGTTGCCGATCGTGGTGAGCGAAGCCATCAGTCCTCCTTGGCCGTCGCGTCGGCCATGGCGGCCTTCCGCTCGGCGATCGTCTGGCGGCGCTGCGCCTCACCGGCGGAGCGGGCGGCCTTGCCCTCCGCCACGGGCGTGCGCCACTGGGCGCGGCCGCGGTAGACGGCGCCGAGCGCTTGCGGGTCGAGCCCCGAGAGCCGGTGCCCCTGCGAGAAGAAGCGCGTGCGCGAGAGGAGCCGGAGCAGCGGATGCGTGAAGAGCGCGACGACGACGATGTCGATGAACGTCGTGATGCCGAGCGTGTAGGCGAAGCCGCGCACGTTGCCGACCGAGAGCAGGAAGAGGATGACGGCGGCGAGGAAGCTCACGGCGTCCGAGACGAGGATCGTCCGGAAGGCGCGCTTCCAGCCGGTCTCGAGCGCGCTCGAGAGGTGCTTGCCCTCGCGCAGCTCGTCGCGGATGCGCTCGAAGTACACGATGAACGAGTCGGCGGTGATGCCGATCGAGATCACGAGTCCCGCGATGCCCGCGAGCGAGAGCCGGTAGCCCTCGGTGCTCGAGAGGAACGTCACGACGAGGTAGGTCAGCACCGCCGCGATCGCGAGCGAGAGCACGACCACGAGGCCGAGCGCGCGGTACTGGAAGACCGAGTAGACGACGACGAGCACGAGGCCGATGAGGCCCGCGAGCAGGCCGGCGCGCAGCTGGTCGGCGCCGAGCGTCGCCGAGATCGTCTCGTTCGACTGCACCTGGAAGCCGATCGGCAGCGCGCCGAAGCGCAGCTGGTCGGCGAGGCTCTGCGCCGCCTCCTGCGTGAAGCCGCCGGTGATCTGCGCGTTGCCGTCGGTGATGATGACGTTCGACGTGATCGGCATGAGCACGGTCTGGTCGAGCACGACCGCGAACTGGTTCTGCGGCTCGGGCAGGTTCGTGATGCCGCGCGTCGTGGCCTCGAAGCCGGCCGGTCCCTCGCCGTCGAGCTCGAGGTTGACGGCCCAGCCGCCGGTCGCCTGGCCCTGCGAGTTCGTCGCGGCCGAGACCTGCGCGTCGGCGATGTCGGCGCCCTCGACCGTCACCGGTCCCAGGATGAAGCGCGCGGTGCCGTCCGTCGAGCACGTGATGAACGGCTGGTCGGCGGGCGCGATCGTCGTCGTGTCGACGTCGGCGCACTGGAACGCCTCGAACTCGGAGAAGAGCTCCGGCGTGATCCACGCCTGGTCCCACGCGGTCTCGGGCATCGCGGCAGGCTCGCTCGGCGCGGGGGTCTCGGCGGGTGCGGGCGTCGCGCCGGGCGCGTTCGCGGGCGCCGAGGCGAGCACCGGGCGGAACTCCATCTTGGCGCTCGCCTGGATGCGCTGCATCGTGGCCGCGTCGGGCTCGCCCGGGAGGGCGACGACGATGTTGCGGCCGCCCTGGGTCGTGATCTCGGCCTCGGAGACGCCGGAGGCGTCGACGCGCTGGCGGATGATCGCCACCGCCTGGTCGAGCTGCTCCTGGGAGACGGAGGCGCCCTCGGCCACGACGGGCTCGAGCACGATCTGCGTGCCGCCCTCGAGGTCGAGCGCGAGCTGCGGGGCCCACGAGCCGCCGCCCCACTGCACGGCGCCGAAGTTGACGCCGATGAGGCCCGCGATGAGCACCACGAGCCAGATGAGGGCGCGCGCCCCCTTCGATCGAGCCTTCGCCACGGGTCAGGCGCGGCCGCGCGGCTCGCCGGCGTCGCCGGCGTCGTCGATCGAGGTGTCCGAGGTCTCCTCGACGTGGTCGTCGACCACGCGGGCGAGCGTCTGGCGGTGCACGCGCACGATCGTGCCGGGCGAGACCTCGATGAACGCCTCGTTGCGCTCCTCGTCGATCGAGCGCAGCTCGCCGAACAGGCCGAAGTTCGTCATGACCTCGGAGCCGGGCACCATCTTCGACTGGAGCTCCTCAGCCTGCGCCTTGCGCTTCTTGTTGCTGCGGAACATGAAGAAGATCATCGCCGCGAGGACGAGGAGCATGATGATGGTGAGCGGGTCGAGGGCGAACCCGGTCTGGGCGGCGGGCGTCGTCTGCAGGAACAGCATCGTCGTGAAGGGACCTCTCGGGGTGGTTCGCCGGGCGCGGCTGCGCGCTCGACCAAGGGCCCATCATACCCCGTCGAGCGTCGCGTCCAGGTGCTCGGCGCCCGCGTGCCGCATGCCCGCGGGCGTCGCGACGCGGCCGCGCGGGGTGCGGCCGATGAGGCCCTCGCGCACGAGGAAGGGCTCGACGACCGACTCGATCGTGTCGGCCTCCTCCCCGATCGCCGCGGCGAGCGTCGAGAGCCCGACGGGACCGCCGCGGAAGCGGTGCGCGATCGCGTGCAGCACCGCGCGGTCGATGCGGTCGAGCCCCGCCTCGTCGACGTCGTAGAGCTCGAGCGCCGCGCGCACGCCGTCGAGGTCGCTCGAGCCGGCGTGCACGAGCAGCCAGTCGCGCACGCGCCGCAGCAGCCGGTTGGCGATGCGGGGCGTGCCGCGCGAGCGGCGCGCGAGCTCGGCGAGCGCGGCGCGCTCGATCTCGACGTCGAGCAGCCGCGCCGAGCGGGCGAGCACGCGCTCGAGGTCGTCAGGCTCGTAGAACTCGAGGTGCGCGGTGAAGCCGAAGCGGTCGCGGAGCGGCGCGGGCAGCATGCCCGAGCGCGTCGTCGCGCCGACGAGCGTGAACGGCGCGAGCTCGAGCGGGATCGAGGCGGCCCCTGCGCCCTTCCCGACCATGATGTCGATGCGGAAGTCCTCCATCGCGAGGTAGAGCATCTCCTCGGCGGAGCGCGCCATGCGGTGGATCTCGTCGACGAAGAGCACCTCGCCTGGCACGAGCGCCGAGAGCACCGCGGCGAGGTCGCCCGCGTGCTGGATGGCGGGGCCCGAGGAGTAGCGGATGGGTCGGCCGGTCTCGGCGCCGATGATCGTCGCGAGCGTCGTCTTCCCGAGCCCGGGAGGGCCGGCGAGCAGGATGTGGTCGGGCGTGCGCTCCTGCAGCCGCGCCGCCTGCAGCAGCACCTCGAGCTGTCCGCGCACCTTCGGCTGGCCGACGAACTCCGCGAGGCTCGTGGGGCGCAGCGCGCCCTCGAACGCGAGCTCGTCGGGCGTCGCCGCCGGGTCGGTCAGCGGGTCGGTCACGGTCGGGCTCCGGGCCCGAGGATCGCGAGGGCGGCGCGCAGCAGCGAGCCGGTCGAGGCGGCGGCCTCCGGCGCGGCGACCGCCGCGCGCTCGATCGCGTCGGCGGCGGTGCGCTCGGGCCACCCGAGCCCCGTGAGCGCCGTGAGCACGTCGGCCCGCGCATCCGCACCGGGCGCGACGGGCTGCGGCGCCGCCGGTGCGGCGAGCTTGCCCGTGAGCTGCAGGATGATGAGCTTCGCCGTCTTCGGACCGATGCCGCTCACGGCCTTGAACGCCTTCTCGTCCTCCGCCGCGACCGCCCGCGCGAGCTCGTCGGGCGAGAGGTGCGCGACCACGCCGAGCGCCGACTTCGGGCCGACGCCCGAGACGGCGATGAGCAGCTCGAACGCGTCGAGCTCGGCCTCGGTCTCGAAGCCGTAGAGCGAGAGCTCGTCGTCGCGCACGACGAGGTGGGTGCGCAGCGACACGGGCGCGCCGACGCGCGCGGCGAGCGACGTCTGCGGCGTGACCGCGACCGCGAAGCCCACGCCGCCGACGCCGACGACGAGGCGCTGGCCGCGCGCGGCGAGCACCGTGCCGTCGAGGGAGGAGATCACCCGATCAGCCTATGCCGGGCCCCTCGAGTCACGGCGCCGGCCGCGCCGCGCGCTGATAGCCTTGCAGCGCCCGTTGCCGGTCCGACCCGAGAGATCCCATGCGCTACATCCAGTTCCTGCTGCTCATGATCGTGATGATCGGTTCGTTCGTCGTCATGGGCTCGGCGGCGCAGTTCGTGGGCTTCGAGGGCATCGTCTTCTCCGCCGGCCTGCTCGCCTTCTGCCTCGTCGTGCTCATCGCCGTCGAGATCGGCCGCCGGGGCCTCCGCCAGCGCTAGCGACGAGCGCGCGCCTCGGCCGCGGCCCACGCGCGCTGCGCCGGGGTCGCTGAGCCGCTCGGCGTCCCGCTCACGGGCACGCGCGTGCGCCAGCCCTCGGCGATCGCGATCGCGAGCGCATCCGCGGCATCCGCCGGCTTCGGCGCGGCGTCGAGCCGCAGGAGCCGGCGCACCATCTCCCCCACCTGGCGCTTGTCGGCGGCGCCGTAGCCCGTCACCGACGACTTGACCTCGGTCGGCGTGAGGAGCGAGATCGGGATGCCGCGCTCGGCGGCCGCGCGCAGCACGACGCCCGAGATCTGCGCGACGCCCATGACGCTGCGCAGGTTCGCCTGTGCGAACACCCGCTCGAGCGCGATGGCGTCGGGCCGGTGCTCGTCGATCGCCGCCTCGACGCCCCGCGCGATGCGCAGCAGCCGCTGCTCGATCGCCTCATCGGCGCTCGAGCGCACGACCTCGACGTGCACGAGCGTCGGCGTGCGCCGCTCGACGTCGACGACGCCGACGCCGCAGCGCGTCAAGCCCGGATCGACCCCGAGCACGCGCATGGCGCCGGGGCGCACGGCCTACTCCTCCTCGTCGAGCTGCGCCTGCACCTCGGCCGGGATGTCGTAGTTGGCGTAGATGCTCTGCACGTCGTCGAGCTCGTCGAGCGCGTCGACGAGCCGCAGCACCTTCCGCGCCGTCTCGAGGTCGACCTCGACCTTGAGGTTCGGCACGAACTCGGCCTCGGCGGAGTCGTAGTCGATGCCCGCCTCCTGCAGCGCCGTGCGCACCTGCACGAGGTCGCTCGGCTCCGAGAGCACCTCGAAGCCGCCGCCCTGGTCGACGACCTCCTCGGCGCCCGCGTCGAGCACGGCCTCGAGGATGGAGTCCTCGTCGACGCCGTCGGTCTTCTCGATCGAGACGACGCCCTTGCGCGTGAAGTTGTAGGCGACCGAGCCCGGGTCGGCCATCGTGCCGCCGTTGCGGCTCATCGCGACGCGCACCTCGGCCGCCGCGCGGTTCTTGTTGTCGGTGAGGCACTCGATCATGAGCGCGACGCCGCCGCTCGCGTAGCCCTCGTACATGATGGTCGTGTAGTCGACCGACTCGCCCGTGAGCCCCGCGCCGCGCTTGATCGCGCGGTCGATGTTGTCGTTCGGGACGCTCGTCTTCTTCGCCTTCTGCACGGCGTCGACGAGGGTCGGGTTGCCCGAGAGGTCGGCGCCGCCGATCTTCGCGGCGACCTCGATGTTCTTGATGAGCTTCGCGAACGACTTGGCGCGGCGCGCGTCGATGACGGCCTTCTTGTGCTTGGTCGTGGCCCACTTGGAGTGTCCGGACATGCTGCTTCCTGATCGCGGGAGGGGGGTGTCCATCCTACGACCGCCCGGCCGGACGGTCGCGCGGGCGCGCTCACGCTGTGGGCGCGCGCACCCCGGCGCTCCGCAGCTCGAGCGCGGCGAGCGCGCCCAGCGCCGCCTCGTCGCCCGAGCGCAGCGCCGCGACGGGGTCGTCGACCGCCCGCAGGAGCCGCGACGTCGGCTGCCCGACGATCGCGCGCATCGCGAGCAGGTCGCGACCGGCGCGCGTCGCCGCGAGCCGGCGGCTCGAGCGGGCGCGGAAGACGAACCGCAGTCGCGGCACGAGCCAGATGAGCACGACGAGCAGCGTCGGCAGCAGCCACAGCGCCGTGCCGACCGCGGCCGCGAGCGCCTCGACGCCGCTCGAGAGCGCGACGCCCGCCGCCGCGAGGTCGTCGGCCGAGCCGGAGGCATCGCGGAACGGCGCCGCGATCCCCTCGCCCACGAACGGCACCTGCTCGAGCGCCGTCCCCGCGTCGGCGAGCGTCGTCGAGAAGCCGCTCCCCGCATCCTCGATCTGCCGGCCGAAGCCGCCGAGCGAGCGGATGGCCTCCGCCACCTGCTGCGAGACCCAGACGGCGACGACGATGGTCGCGATGGCGGCGAGATCGGCGACGACCTGCCAGAGCGCTGCCGATGGACGGCTGGAGTAGAGCTGCACGGCTCGATCGAACCATGCGCCCTGCGTCACGCGGTCGCGGCTCGCGCCTTCGGTCGCTGCCCGACGAGCACACCGGCGCCGATCACGACCGCCGCGCCGACGACCTCCCACACCCCGAGCCGCTCGCCGAGCACGAGCACGCCGAGCGCGACGGCGACGACCGGGATGAGGTACGTCACGGTCGCGGCGACGGTCGGGCCGACGGCGCGCACGACCTCGAACTGCAGCACGTAGGCGAGCCCGGTGCCGAGCACGCCGAGCGCGATCGTCGCCACGAGCGCGAGCGGGAGCGCCTCGGGCGCGTGCGAGCCGATCGGCGACCAGCCCTCGATCGCGCTCCAGGCGAGCAGCGCGACGAGCACCATCGGCAGGCCCGTGACCATGAGCGCCGTCGGGTGCGCGATGCCGGGCACCTCGCGGTGCGCGAGCAGGCGCCGGTTGAGCGTCCACCCGACGCCGTACGACGCGGCGCCACCGACGGCGATGAGGAAGCCGACAACGTCGGGCCCCGAGTGCGCCGTCCACGGCTGCGCGATGAGCACGACGCCGACGAGACCGAGCAGCACGGCGCCGAGCTTCCGCGGCGTGAGCCGATCGCTCGGCAGCAGCAGGAGCGCGAAGACCACCGTCGCGATCGGCGTCGCGGCGTTCGCGAGCCCCGTGAGGCTCGACGAGATGCGCGTCTCGGCGACGACGAAGAGCGTGAACGGCAGCGCGGTGAGGAAGAACGAGCACACGGCGAGCAGCCCCCACGTGCGCGCGTCGCGGGGCAGCCGCACGCGCATGGCGAGGGCGAGGAGCACGAGCGTGACCGCGGCGACGCCGATGCGGAGCATCGCGATCTGCATCGGGTGGAGCGCGTCGAGGCCGAGCTTCATGAGCAGGAACGACGAGCCCCAGATGAGGGCGAGCGAGATCCAGAGGGCCTGCCACGGCAGGCGCGCGAGGCCGCGCGCGGGTGCCTCGAGCTCGGTGACGGTCACCGGCGCACCCGATCACGCACGCCCGACACGCTCCACGCGATCGAGGAAGCGGCGGTGGAAGCGGGGCTCGCCGCCGACCTCCGGGTGGAAGGCGATGCCGGTGGCGGTGCCTTGCTCGACCGCGACGATCCGCTCCCCCACGGCTGCGAGCACCTCGACGCCCTCGCCGACGCGCTCGACGACGGGCGCGCGGATGAAGGTCGCGTGCACGGGCTCGTCGCCGAGCGCGGGGACGTCGAGCTCCGTCTCGAACGAGTCCACTTGGCTGCCGAAGGCGTTGCGCCGCACGTCGACGTCGAGGCCGCCGAAGGGCAGCTGGGTCGGCAGCCCGTCGAGGATGCGCTCGGCGAGCAGGATGAGGCCCGCGCACGTGCCGAGCACGGGCATGCCCGCCGCGATCCGCTCGCGGATCGGCTCGCGCAGCTCGAGCTGCCGCGCGAGCTTGTCGATGACGCTCGACTCGCCGCCCGGCAGCACGAGGCCGTCGACGGCCGCGAGCTGCGCGGGCGAGCGCACGAGCGACACCTCGGCCCCGAGCGACTCGAGCATCGCCGCGTGCTCGCGGACGTCGCCCTGGAGAGCGAGCACGCCGACGCGCGGCGCGCCGGTGGTCACCAGCCGCGCTCGGCGAGCCGGTGCGGCGCGGGGAGGTCGGCCACGTTGATGCCGACCATCGCCTCGCCGAGGCCCCGCGACGCATCCGCGATCGCCTTGGGGTCGTCGAACGCGGCCGTCGCCTTGACGATCGCGGCCGCGCGGCGCTCGGGCTCGCCGGACTTGAAGATGCCGGAGCCTACGAAGACGCCATCGGCGCCGAGCTGCATCATCATCGCCGCGTCGGCGGGCGTCGCGACGCCGCCGGCGGTGAAGAGCACGACGGGGAGCGACCCGCGCTCGGCGACCTCGGCGACGAGGTCGAACGGCGCCTGCAGCTCCTTCGCCGCGACGTAGAGCTCGTCCTTCGACAGGCCCTGCAGCCGACGGATCTCGCCCTTGATGGTGCGGATGTGCTTGGTCGCCTCGGAGACGTCGCCCGTGCCGGCCTCGCCCTTGGAGCGGATCATCGCCGCGCCCTCGGTGATGCGGCGGAGCGCCTCGCCGAGGTTGGTCGCGCCGCACACGAACGGCACCGTGAAGGGCCACTTGTCGATGTGGTTGACGTAGTCGGCGGGGCTCAGCACCTCCGACTCGTCGATGTAGTCGACCTCGAGCGCCTCGAGCACCTGCGCCTCGACGAAGTGGCCGATGCGCGCCTTCGCCATCACCGGGATCGAGACCTCGGCCTTGATCGCGTCGATGAGGTCGGGGTCGGACATGCGGGCGACGCCGCCCTGCGCGCGGATGTCGGCGGGCACGCGCTCGAGCGCCATGACCGCGACCGCGCCCGCGTCCTCGGCGATGCGGGCCTGCTCTGGGGTGACGACGTCCATGATGACGCCGCCCTTCAGCATCTCGGCGAGGCCGCGCTTCACGCGAGCGGAGCCGGTCGTGGGGGTGCTGGGGGTGCTGGTGCGGTTCTCGGTCACGTCTGCTGATGCTACGCCCATGCGGGGCCGGCGACGCGCACGCGGCGCGTCACGGAGCGTCACACGGGCCAGGCGGCCTGGATGTCCTGGCGCATGTCCTCGAGCAGGACCGGGAGCGCCTTCGTCTTCGCGATGATCGGGAAGAAGTTCGAGTCGAGCGACCAGCGCGGCACGATGTGCTGGTGCAGGTGGTCGGCGATGCCCGCGCCGGCGATGCGGCCCTGGTTCATGCCGATGTTGAAGCCCTGGCAGCGCGTCACCTGCGAGAGCACGCGCATCGCGGTCTGCGTGAGCACGGCCATCTCGGCGACCTCCTCGGTCGTCGCCTGGTCGTACATGCCGACGTGCCGGTATGGGCACACCATCATGTGCCCCGTGTTGTACGGGTAGAGGTTCAGCAGCACGAAGCACGTCTCGCCGCGGTGGACGATGAGGCCCTGGTCGTCGGCGAGCTCGGGCGCGCGGCAGAACGGGCACGCGTGCTCATCGGGCATCTGGCCGTTCTGGATGTAGACCATCCGGTACGGGGTCCACAGGCGCTGGAACGCATCCGGCACGCCGGGGAGCTCGCTCGACATCTGGGTCGGCGCGCCCCACGCGTGCTCGGCGACGAGCGGCTCCTCGGGCGGCTCGGCCGGGTCGAACGCCGGGAGCGCGTCGCGGTGGAGCGCCGCGCGCTCGGCCGGCTCGTCGAGGTGCCGCTCGTCGGTCATACGTGCGCCTTCGTCTCGATCGCCTCGACGATGCGGCGGATCGCCTCGTCGACCGGCACGCCGTTGTCCTGCGTGCCGTCGCGGAAGCGGAACGAGACGCTGCCCGCGTCGCGGTCCTTCTCCCCCGCGATGAGCTGGAACGGCACCTTCATGAGCGTGTGCGTGCGGATCTTCTTCTGCATGCGCTCGTCGGAGCGGTCGACCTCGACGCGCACGCCCTTGGCCCGCAGCTGCGCCGCGATGTCCTCGAGGTAGTCGGCGTAGTCCTCGGCGACCGGCACGCCGACGACCTGCACCGGCGCGAGCCACACCGGGAAGGCGCCCGCGTAGTGCTCGAGCAGGATGGCGAAGAAGCGCTCGATCGAGCCGAACAGCGCGCGGTGGATCATGATGGGCCGCTGCTTCGAGCCGTCGGCCGCGGTGTACTCGAGCTCGAAGCGCTCGGGCAGGTTGAAGTCGAGCTGCACCGTCGAGAGCTGCCACGAGCGGCCGATCGCGTCCGTCACCTTGAGGTCGATCTTGGGGCCGTAGAAGGCGGCCTCGCCCGGCTCCTCCACGACCTCGAGCCCGGAGGCGCGCGCGACGCGCCGCAGCGCATCCGTCGCCGTCTCCCACACGGCCTCGTCGCCGATCCACTTCTCCTTCTCGTCGTCGCGCATCGAGAGCTCGAGGCGGAAGTCGGTGAGCCCGAAGTCCTTGAGCAGCGAGAGCACGAACTCGAGGACCTTCGTCGTCTCCTCCTCGAGCTGCTCGGGGGTGACGAAGAGGTGCGCGTCGTCCTGCGTGAAGCCGCGCACGCGCGTGAGGCCGTGCAGCGCGCCCGAGAGCTCGTTGCGGTAGACCGTGCCGTTCTCTGCGAGCCGGAGCGGCAGGTCGCGGTAGCTGCGCGAGCGATCCTTGTAGATGAGGATGTGCATCGGGCAGTTCATGGGCTTGAGGTAGTAGTCGACGCCCTGCTTCGTGACGTTGCCCTCGTCGTCGCGCTCCTCGTCCATGTGGATCGGGGGCCACATCCCCTCGCCGTAGGTGACGAGGTGGTTGGAGGTGACGAAGAGGTCGCGCTTCGTGATGTGCGGGGTGTAGACGTAGCTGTAGCCCTGCTCGATGTGGCGGCGGCGCGCGTGCTGCTCCATCTCGCCGCGCGCGATCGCGCCGCGCGGGTGCCACACCGACAGGCCAGAGCCGATCTCGTCGGGGAACGAGAAGAGGTCGAGCTCGCGGCCGAGCTTGCGGTGGTCGCGCTTCGCGGCCTCCTCGAGGCGCTGCTGGTAGGCGCGCAGCTCGTCCTTCGACGGCCACGCGGTGCCGTAGATGCGCTGGAGCTGCGGCAGGTCGGTCTTGCCGCGCCAGTAGGCGCCGGCGACGCGCGTGAGCGCGAAGCCGTTGCCGATGAGTCGGGTGCTCGGCAGGTGCGGGCCGCGGCAGAGGTCCTTCCACGCCACCTCGCCCGTCTTCGGGTCGACGTTGTCGTAGATCGTGAGCTCGCCCGCGCCGACCTCGACCGAGGCGCCCTCGGCGGCCTTCTCCGCGCCGCCCTTGAGGCCGATGAGCTCGAGCTTGTAGGGCTCGTCGGCGAGCTCGGCGCGCGCCTCCTCGTCGGTCACGACGCGGCGCACGAAGCGCTGGCCGGCCTTGACGATGCGCTCCATCTCCTTCTGCAGCGCCTTGAGGTCGTCGCTCGAGAACGCCTCGGGGAGGTCGAAGTCGTAGTAGAAGCCGTCCTGCACGGGCGGGCCGATGCCGAGCCGCGCCTCCGGGTTGACGCGCTGCACGGCCTGAGCGAGCACGTGCGCGGCGGAGTGGCGCAGGATGTCGAGGCCGTCGGGGCTGTCGATCGTCACCGGCTCCGCGCTCGCGCCGTCGGGCACCTCGCGCGCGAGGTCCTGCAGCTCGCCGTCGACGCGCATGGCGACGACGGCACGGTCGGAGAAGAGGTCGAATCCGGTGGTCACCGCTCCATCGTAGATCGCCGCCCGCGCGCGCCCGGTCAGCGTCAGTGGCGGGTGATGGGATGCGGCCATGGGGAATGACGAGACGGATGCGGTGGTCGAGCCCGAGCTGCACGACGGCTGGGCGACGAGCACGGACCTCTTCCAGCTGGACGTCTGGATGGCGCGGCACGCCGCACCGGATGCCGAGGCGAGCGACGAGTAGCGCGGTCGCGGCGCGTCAGGTGCCGCAGTAGGTGCGGTAGGCGCGGAAGTCGGCCTCGGGGCCGGGCTCGGCGTAGCGCTCGAAGCCCTCGCGCTCGTCGAAGGGCAGGCGCACGGCGTCGAGCAGCCGCTCGAGCGGGGCGAGGTCGCCCTCCGTCGCTGCGGCGAGGGCCTCCTCGACGAGGTGGTTGCGGGGGACGTAGACGGGGTTCACGCGGCCCATCGCCTCGGCGTCGGGGCGCAGGGCGAGCCAGCGCTCCGCCCACGCGTCGAAGGCGGCCCGGTGCACGAACCGGTCGCGCGTCGCGTCGGCGCGGCCACGCGCGACGCCGCTCAGCCCGCGGAAGAAGGTCGTGAGGTCGACGCGGCTCGACTCGAGCATCGCGAGCAGCTCGTCGACGAGCAGCGCGGCGGCCTCGTCGTCGACGTCAGACCCGAGGCCCAGCTTCGCGCGCATCCCGGCGAGCCACGCCGCGCGGTACTGCGGCGCGAACCCCTTGAGCGCGCCGACCGCGAGCTCGAGCGCCTGCTCCTGATCGTCGGCGAGCAGCGGCAGCAGCGCCTCGCCGAGCCGCGCGAGGTTCCACTCGGCGATCGCCGGCTGGTTGCCGTAGGCGTAGCGCCCGCGGTGGTCGATCGAGCTGAAGACCGTCGCCGGGTCGTACGCCTCCATGAACGCGCACGGCCCGTAGTCGATCGACTCGCCCGAGATCGTCATGTTGTCGGTGTTCATGACGCCGTGGACGAATCCCACGAGCATCCACTTGGCGACGAGCTCTGCTTGCGCCGCGATCACGGCGCGGTAGAGCTCGACGTATGGCTCGGGGCTCTCGGCTGCGGCCGGCGCGTGACGGGCGATCGCGTGGTCGGCGAGGCGGCGGAGGACGCCCGCGTCACCCGTCGAGGCGGCGAGCTGGAAGGTGCCGACCCGGAGGTGGCTGCTCGCGACCCGCGCGAGCACGGCGCCCGGCAGCCACTCGTCGCGCCGCACGAAGCGGCCGGTCGAGACGACCGCGAGCGAGCGCGTCGTCGGGATCCCGAGCGCGTGCATGGCCTCGCTCACGACGAGCTCGCGCAGCATCGGCCCGATCGCGGCGAGGCCGTCGCCGCCGCGCGCGAAGCGGGTCGGGCCGGATCCCTTGAGGTGCAGGTCGCGGAGCTGCCCCTCGCGGTCGACGAGCTCGCCGAGCAGCAGCGCCCGGCCGTCGCCTAGCACGGGTGAGTAGGCGCCGAACTGATGCCCGGCGTAGGCCTGCGCGACGGGCGTCGCTCCCTCGGGCAGCGCGGTGCCGACGAGCAGGCGCACGCCGTCGTCGCTGCGCAGGAAGTCGGGGTCGAGGCCCAGCTCGGCCGCGAGCGCGTCGTTGAGCACGAGCAGCTTCGGCTCCGGCGGCTCGACGGCCTGCCACGGCATCGCGAGCTCCGGGAGCTCGCGAGCGAATCGCGCGTCGAGCGCGACGGCCGTGCCGGGGAGTGCGATCACGCGGCGAGGCTAGCCCCGCATCCTGATCGCGCGCCGGGCCGGCGCCGTCGATCCGATCCGCATCGCTCGCGCTGCCGGTCGCCACGAGCCACGCGTGGCTCGACCGAGCGGGCATAGGCTCCGGACATGAGCCACCCCACGCAGCACACCGTCTACTCCGCCGCCGACATCGCTGCGGTGCTCGACGGGCTGCGGGAGTGCGGGCCAGACCCGCTCGCGCTGCGCCGCTGGGCGGCGCGCCGCGAGGTGCGCACGGCGCTCGTGCGCGCGAGCCGGCTCGTGAGCTCCGTGCGGCTGCCCGGCAAGACGCCGGGCGGCGGATGGGTCGAGTTCTCGCTCATCGACGGCGCCTGGTCGCGCACCAGGTAGCCGCCCGCGGTCGCGCTCGACGCATCCGCCTCGAGGAACACGAAGACCCCCAGTCGAGCTGGGGGTCTGATGGTGGGCGATACTGGGTTCGAACCAGTGACCTCTTCCGTGTCAGGGAAGCGCGCTACCGCTGCGCCAATCGCCCTAGGAGGGGAATCGAGGTGGAGACGGGATTCGAACCCGCGTAGACGGCTTTGCAGGCCGCTGCCTCACCACTCGGCCACCCCACCAGGTGGTGTGAGATTCGCTCTCATGAGATTGCTCTCGAGCGGATGACGAGATTCGAACTCGCGACCCTCACCTTGGCAAGGTGATGCGCTACCACTGCGCCACATCCGCGGGGCTCATCGCTGAGCGCCTTGGAAGACTATACCCACGGCTCCGGCGCGATGCAAAATCGAGCCCGCGTCGTAGCGTCGGCGCCCTCCTGGTCATGCGCGGGGCTCCGGATGTGGCACACTGGATCGGTCCGCACGCGCCTCGCGCGCTGAGCGGCACGGGCGATTGGCGCAGTTGGTAGCGCGCTTCCTTCACACGGAAGAGGTCATCAGTTCGAGTCTGGTATCGCCCACCGGCAGGGCCCGCACCGTCATGGTGCGGGCCCTCACTCGTTCCGGTCGGCGCCTACGCGGCAGCTGCCTCGCAGTGCTCGGCGCAGCGCTCGCACGCCTCCGCGCACTCGCGGCAGTGGTCCATGTCGTGACGGCGGCACTCGGCCGCGCATGCGCGGCACATCGACGCGCACGCCTCGAGCAGCGCGCTCACCGTCTCCGGCGGCAGCGCGGCGCCGCGTCGCAGGATGCCCGCGACAGCGGTGCAGAGCTCGGCGCACGCCTCGCACATCGCGGCGCAGTCGAGCATCCCCTCGCGCACATCGGCGGCGGCGCACTCGCGGCACGCCGTCGCGCAGCGCTCGAGCTCGGCGATGTGCGCGCTGTGGTCGACGGCCTGCCCTCCGGCTCCTCCGGCGCCTGCTCCCCCGGCGCCTGCTCCCCCGGCGTGCTCCTCCTCGTGACCGTGGTGCATCGTCCCTCCTCTCGGCGGGCCGGCGCCCGCGCATCGGTTGCCCGCGACCGTACGCGCGGATGCTGGGCGCGCGGTGAGCGCTAGCGTCGAGCCATGGATCTCCAGCTCTCAGACCGGGTCGTGCTCGTCGTCGGCGGCACGGGCTTCATCGGCAGCGCGATCGTCGACACGCTCCTAGCCGAGGGCGCGACCGTCGTCGCCGCCGCGCGCGGCGAGTCGGCCGACGTCGTCCTCGACGCGTCCGACGACGCATCCATCGCCCGGGCGCTCGAGCGCGTGCGCTCGGAGCACGGGCGGCTGGATGCGGTGGTCGTCACCGCCGCCCCCGCCGCGCAGACGCTCGACCAGTCGCGGCTGAGCGACCCCGTGCAGGTCGCCGAGGCGGTCGAGGGCAAGGCGATGGCGTTCCTTCGGGTCGCGAACGCCGTCATCCCCGGCATGCGCGAGGCCGGCTTCGGCCGGGTCATCGGCGTGAGCGGCCAGAACGCCCTGCTGACGGGCAACATCACCGGCTCGGTGCGGAACGCCGCGCTGCTGATCGCGGCGAAGAACCTCGCCGACGAGCTCGCCGGCACGGGCGTCGCGGTCAACATCGTCAACCCCGGTCCCGTGACGGAGTCGCCGAGCGCGGAGGTCGCCGCGGGCAAGCCCGGGGAGTCGTCGCCGCAGCAGATCGCCGACCTCGTCGCGTTCCTCGTCTCGCCGCGCTCGAGCCTCTCGGGCGAGTCGATCGCGACGGGCCACAAGGTGCGCGGCGCCGTCTTCCTCTGACCCGGCCACGCTCGCTGATTCCGGCCCGGGCGCGATGCGCAGAGCGTGTCGAACGGCACTGCACTCGGCAGTTGACCGGGCCAAAACGGTTCTCCACAACCTGCTCCCGCGCCCGCTCGCGTGTCAGTGGTGCGTGGTGGAATGCGTGCATGGATGACTGGGCGGGGCTCGATGCGGAGGAGTACATCGCGTCGATCCGTGCGGGGGCGATCGACCCGCGCGGCCGCACCGCCGATGAGCTCGAGGAGGAGCTCGCCGCCTACGACCGCGAGTGGGCCGAGCGGCTCGCTCGCTTGAGCAACGCCGAGGTCGAGGAGGTCATCGCCGGCCGCATGGAGGTGCCGCCGCTGCCCGGCACGGTGCCGGCGGTCGAGCGGCCGGCGTCGGTGCGGCGGCAGGAGGCGCTCGCCGGCCGGATCCGGGCGATCGAGCAGCGCCGCGCCCGGCTCGAGGCCGAGCACCGGGAGGTCCTCGCCGCCGAGCTCCAGCACTTGCGCGACGCTGGCGGCGACGTCGGCATGGCCGTGAAGGAGAGCGCCTCGATCCTCGCGGCCGAGCTGCGCCTCTCCGACCGCGCGATGGAGCGGAAGCTGGTCGAGGCGTGGACGACCATCACCGACCTGCCAGCCGCGCACGCGTCCCACAAGGCCGGCCGCATCACCGGTACGCACTTGCGGGCGATCGAGCAGGCCACCGAATCGCTTCGCTCCGATCCCTCGGTCGACCCCGACGATAGGGCTCGAGTCGAGGCGGAGCTGGTGGAGATCGCCGAGCGGGTCACCCCCTCGCAGCTGCGCTCGCGTGCCCGGCGGATCGTGGATCGGGCGATGGCGGAGCCGCTGCAGCGCCGTCACGACCAGGCGGTCGAGCAGCGCCGCGCGTGGGTCGAGGACGGCGATGGCGGGATCTCGACGCTCTCGCTCTCGGGCCCCTCGGTGACCATCCACGGCGCGTTCAACCGGGCGACCGACGCCGCACGTGGGAAGCCGAAGGACGATCCGCGCAGCTTCGACCAGTACCGGCTCGATGCGCTCATGGAGCTGCTGGTCACCGGGCAGGCGCCGGCGAACCTGCACCGCATCAACCCGATCTCGGCAACGGTCACGATCACCATCCCGGCGACCGAGCTGCTGAAGCAGACCGACGAGGACGAGCCGCAGCTGCGCTTCTCGGGTGCCCTCGAGGGCGGGGCGCTCGTCGACGCGGCCACGGTGCGAGCCCTGGCCTCGGAGACGATCACCTGGGAGCGGCTGTTCCTCCACCCCGTCACCGGGGTCCCGGTCGCGGTCGACACGTACAAGCCCAACCGGGCCATGCGCCGCTGGCTCCAGCGCCGCGACGGCCGCTGCCGCTGGCCCGGCAGCACCAACCGCGTCTCCCGCGCCGACGCCGACCACACCATCGCCCACGCCGACGGCGGACCCACGACCCTCTCGAACCTCGCGCACCTGTGCCGTCGCCACCACCTCATGAAGCACGCCACCGCCTGGACCGTCCGCCAGCTCGACCAGGGCGTGCTCGAATGGACCAGCCCCACAGGGAAGATCTACCTCGACGAGCCAGAGCCCGCCGGACCCGCGTTCGTCGACCGCGGCGTCGACATCTGGGACCTCTCGCGCGACCAACCCGCCAAGTGCACCGCGAGCGATCCGCCATGGGCACACCTCAAGGACTGCACCTGCGACCTCACCGGCGCCGCCCGCTGACCCGTCCTTCCAAGCGCTCGACACGCACCCGGCGCGCGACGAGGCCCCGGGCGTGCGCCCGGGGCCCCGACCGAGATCTGCTCAGGCGTTCGCGCGCTCGAGCTCGTACTCGTAGGCCTCCTCGCCGTGCACGATGAGGTCGACGCCCGCGAGCTCGTCCTCGTGCTTCACGCGGAACCCGATCGTCTTCTCGATCGCGAAGCCGATCGCGAACGCGACCACGAAGGCGTAGAGCATCACGCCGAGCGAGGCGATGAGCTGCACGACGAGCTGGCCGATGCCGCCGCCGACGAGCATGCCCGTGTCGGTCGCGAAGAAGCCGAGGTAGACGGTGCCGAGCATGCCGCCGACGAGGTGGATGCCGACGACGTCGAGCGAGTCGTCGAAGCCGAGCTTGAACTTCAGCTCGACCGCGAGGGCACACAGCGCTCCGGAGAGCGCCCCGAGCAGCAGCGCCCAGCCGGGCGTGAGGTTGGCGCACGCCGGCGTGATCGCGACGAGGCCCGCGACTGCACCCGAGGCGGCGCCGACCGAGGTGGGCTTGCCGTCCTTGAGCTTCTCGACGAGCAGCCAGGCGCAGATCGAGGCGGCGGTCGCTCCGATGGTGTTGAGCGTGATGAGGCCCGCGTTGCCGAGGCCGTTCAGCCACTCCGCACCGACGTTGAACCCGAACCATCCGAACCACAGGATGGAGGCGCCGAGGATGACGAACGGCACGTTGTGCGGCTTGTGCTCACCCTTCCCGAAGCGGATGCGCTTGCCGAGCACGAACGTGAGGGCGAGCGCCGCGGCGCCGGCGTTGATGTGCACGGCAGTGCCGCCCGCGTAGTCGATGACAGCCGGCAGGCCGAGCAGCTCGCCGAGCGAGTACGCCCAGCCGCCGCCCCACACCCATGCGGCGATCGGGAAGTAGCCGAGCGTCGCGAAGGCGCCCGCGAAGAGCATCCACGCGCCGAACTTCGCGCGGTCGGCGATCGCGCCCGAGATGAGCGCGACGGTGATGATCGCGAAGGTCGAGCCGTAGGCGACGCCGACGAGATCGGTGTTCGCGCTCTCGCCTGCCGCGAGCGCCGCGAGACCGAAGTCGCTGAACGGGTTGCCCGAGAAGGCGAGCGGCGACTCGACCGCCGCCATGTTGAACCCGTAGAGGATCCAGAGGGTGCCGACGAGGCCGATGGCCCCGAACGACATCATCATCATGCTGATGACGCTCTTCGCACGCACGAGGCCGCCGTAGAAGAACGCGAGCCCGGGCGTCATGAACAGCACGAGGGCTGTCGCCACGACGCCGAAGGCGATGCTGCCTGCATCCATGGGGTGCTCCTTGAGGGTCTTGGAAGGGACGTGAGCCGAGCATCCTCCCGCCCTGTTTCGCCGGGCCGCGCGCGTGCGTTTCGAGTTCGTGAACGGATGCGCGGGGCTGTTACGGGCGCGTTTCGGGCGCCGGGCGCTCCCCTGGATGAAAGGATCGAAAGCATGGCGCTCTCCTGGATCCGCAACCCGCAGGTGTCGGCGATGCTGCTGCTGGGAGCGGCGATCCTCGGCCTCGTGGTCGCCAACACGGGACTCGGACCGGGCCTGCAGGAGCTCAAGGGCGCCCACCTGCCGTTCACCGTCTTCGGGCTCGACCTCTCGGCCGCGCACTGGGTGACCGACGGCCTGCTCGTCGTCTTCTTCTTCGTCGTCGCGGTCGAGCTCCGCTACGAGTTCACGCAAGGCGAGCTCAACTCCCTGTCGAAGGCGGCGGTGCCGACGATCGCGGCGCTCGGCGGCGTCGCGCTGCCGGCGCTCATCTACTTCAACGTCGCGGGCGCCGACGGCGCGCAGGGCTGGCCCATCCCGACCGCGACCGACATCGCGTTCGCCCTCGGGGTGCTCGCACTGTTCGGCAAGCGCCTGCCGCCGCGCGTGCGCGCGCTGCTGCTCGCGCTCGCGGTCATCGACGACCTCATCGGCATCCTCTTCATCGCCGTCTTCTTCACCGAGTCGCTCTCGATCCCGCACCTCGGCGCCGCGGCCGTCGGCGTCGCCGTGTTCTGGCTGCTCGGCCGCGTGTACCGCTCCCGCCGCGGGAGCGTCGCCTTCAAGGCGCTCCTCGTCGTCGTCGCGCTCGTGACGTGGTGGCTCGTGGCGATGAGCGGCATCCACGCGACGATCGCGGGCGTCGCGCTCGGCCTCGTGCTCTCCCCCGCACCCGCCGAGTCGGGTCGCGTGCAGCTCGAGCCGCTCTCGAACGGCATCGTGCTGCCGCTGTTCGCGTTCGCCTCCGCCTCCGTGGCGATCCCGCAGGTGCCGCTCGGCGAGCTGAGCCCCGTCTTCTGGGCGATCGTGATCGCACTGCCGGTCGGCAAGCTCTTCGGCATCGGCATCGCCGGGCTCATCGGCCAAGCGGCGCTGCGCGTGCCGCGCGAGTCGCGCGTGCGGGTGCCCGAGCTCATCGGCGTCGGACTCCTCGGCGGCATCGGCTTCACCGTCTCGCTGCTCATGAACGAGCTCGCGCACCGCTCGACGCCCGAGCTCATCGTCGAGGGCACGCTCGGCGTGCTCGCGGGCTCGCTCATCTCGGCCGTCGTCGGCGGCACCTACATCGCGCTGCTCGACCGCCGCTACCCCTCTGTCGACACGGGCGAGCGCGCGGCGCTCGACGCCGACGAGCAGCGGCGCCGCACCGACGCGGAGTAGCCGGCTCAGCCCTCGCCGGCGAGCGCGTGCAGGCGCGAGATCGCCCGCAGGTACTTCTTGCGGTAGCCGCCGCCGAGCATCTCGTCGCTGAAGACGCGGTCGAGGCTCACGCCGCTCGCGCGCAGCGCGACCTGCGCGTCGTAGAGCCGGTCGACGAGCGCGACGAGCCGCAGCGCGTCGTTCTGGTCGGTCAGCACGCGCACGCCGCGGAGCCCGAGCGCCCGCACGCCGTCGACGAGGCCGACGTAGCGCGAGGGATGCACGTGCGAGAGGTGCGCGATGAGCGCGTCGAAGTCGTCGAGCGCGACCGTGCCTCCGATGCGCTCGAGCTCGCCCGCGATGGCGTCGTCGTCGGTGACGGGCGCGTGGCCCGAGACGTCGCGGTGCCGGTAGTCGTCGCCGTCGATCCGCATGATCTGGAAGCGATCCGCGATCGCCTGGATCTCGCGCAGGAAGTCGGCGGCCGCGAAGCGGCCCTCGCCGAGCGCGTTCGGGGGTGTGTTGCTCGTCGCGGCGAGCTTCGTGCCGTTCGCGACGAGCTCGCCGAGCAGGCGGGTCATGACCATCGTGTCGCCCGGGTCGTCGAGCTCGAACTCGTCGATGCACACGATCGTCGAGCCCTGCAGCGCGCGCACCGTCTCGGCGTAGCCGAGCGCCCCGACGAGCGCCGTGTACTCGATGAACGTGCCGAAGCGCTTCGGCCCGGGCATCGACTTCCAGAGGGCCGCGAGCAGGTGGGTCTTGCCGACGCCGAAGCCGCCGTCGAGGTAGATGCCGGGCTTGACCTCGGGCGCGCGGCGCTTGAAGAGGCCGCGCTTGGGCGACGTCCACACGGTCGCGAGCTCGCGCATCCGCTCGAGCGCCTCGGACTGCGACGGATGCGCGGGGTCGGGCCGGTAGGAGTCGAACGTCGCGCCGTCGAACTGCGGCGGCGGCACGAGGCTCGCGACGATCTGCTCCGCGTCGGCCTGCGGCCGGCGATCGACGAGCGAGATCGGTGCGGACATGCGCGCTCCTTCATCGGCGCCGAGCGCCGCGGGGAAGATGGAGTGGGAGGATGGCGTTCTCCCATCGCAGAAGCCTACCGAGGGCGCGATCCGCCCCTCGACGTCACGCCAGCCCCGCAGGAGGAGCATCCATGCCCGAGTCCGAGCCCCGCTTCGCCGAGTACGCCGCGCCCGAGCGGCTCGTGTCGACCGAGTGGGTGGCCGCGCACCTCGACGACCCCGATGTCGTGATCGTCGAGTCCGACGAGGACGTGCTGCTCTACGAGGTCGGCCACATCCCCGGCGCCGTGAAGATCGACTGGCACACCGAGCTCAACGACGCCGTGCTGCGCGACTACGTGAGCCCCGAGGAGTTCGCGCGACTGCTGGGCTCGAAGGGCATCGGCCGCGACACGACGGTCGTCTTCTACGGCGACAAGGCGAACTGGTGGGCGACCTACGCGCTGTGGGTGTTCGCGCTCTACGGCCACGACGACGCCCGCATCATGGACGGCGGCCGCGACAAGTGGATCGCAGAGGGCCGCGAGCTCACGCGCGAGCGCCCGACGCGTCCCGCGGTCGACTACCCCGTCACGCCGCGCGACGACGCGACGCTCCGCGCCTTCCGCGACGACGTGCTGCAGCACCTCGGCAAGCCGCTCGTCGACGTGCGCAGCCCCGAGGAGTACTCGGGCGAGCGCACGACCGCGCCCGCCTACCCCGAGGAGGGCGCGCTGCGCGCCGGCCACATCCCGACCGCGGCGAGCGTGCCGTGGGGCAAGGCGGTCAACGAGGACGGCACGTTCCGCTCGCGCGAGGAGCTCGAGTCGATCTACCTCGACGGCGCGGGCCTGCGGGGCGCCGACGACGTCATCGCCTACTGCCGCATCGGCGAGCGCTCGAGCCACACGTGGTTCGTGCTGCACCACTTGCTGGGGCTGCCGCGCGTGCGCAACTACGACGGCTCGTGGACGGAGTGGGGCTCGCTCGTCGGCGTGCCGATCGCGATCGGCGCCGAGCCCGGGGCGGTGCCGTCGCGATGAGCCTCACGCCCGCGCTCCAGGACGCGGTGGATGCGTTCCAGTCGATGGCCGAGCAGGACCGGCTGCAGCTGCTGCTCGAGTACGCCGACGACCTGCCGCCGCTGCCCGAGCGCTACGCCGACCACCCCGATCTCGGGGAGCGCGTCGCCGAGTGCCAGTCGCCCGTCTTCCTCTTCGTCGAGGTCGACCAGGCGGTGCACGTGCACGCGACGGCGCCCGAGGAGGCGCCGACGACGCGCGGCTTCGCGTCGATCCTCGTGCAGGGACTCGAGGGCGCGAGCGTCGACGAGGTGCTCGAGGTGCCCGCCGACATGCCGCGGCTGCTCGGCCTCGACCGCGCCGTCTCACCGCTGCGCCTGCGCGGCATGGCGGGCATGCTCGGGCGCATCCAGCGGCAGGTGCGCGAGCAGTCCGCCGGCTGAGCCTGCCGCGGCCTCAGGCCCCCGCGCGGGCGAGCGTCTCGTCGAGCCACTCGCCCACCTCGCGCTCGTAGCGGGCGCGGTCGAGGTTCCACAGCTTCGTGTGCCGCGCCACCGTCCACTCGCGGTAGTCGACGAGGTCGGGCCGCGCCTCGGCGAGCGACCGCGACGCATCCGGCGGCACGAAGCCGTCGTCGGCCGAGTGGAGCAGCAGGATCGGCTGCGAGAGCGCGTCGGCGTGCAGCACGTTGTCGAGCTCGTCGAAGTCGAGGCTGCGGCTGCCGCTCAGCAGCGACGCGGGCGACTCGAGCAGCCGCACGGCGCTCGAGGCGAGCCACGCGGGCAGCTTCAGCAGCCCGACCTGCAGCAGCAGCGTCGGCCGCCAGCCGACGACGGGCGAGTCGAGCACGACCGCGGCGATGCGCCGTCGGTGGCGCGAGCGGCGCGCGACCTGCAGCGCGATCTGCCCGCCCATCGACCAGCCGTGCAGCACGATCCGCCGTGCCCCGCGCGCGACGGCGAGCCCGATCGCGTCGTCGACGTCGCGCCACTCGTCGAGCCCGAGCCGCAGCTTGCCGTCGCGGCTGGGCGGCGCCTCCGAATCGTTGCGGTACGACACCGCCACGACGGGGATCCCGCGCGAGAGGTAGATGGACGCCGCGCGGATCGTCTCGTGCCGCGTCACACCGCGCCCGTGCACCTGGATGCACCACGTCCCGGCCGCCTGGTCGCCCATGACCCACGCCGGGGCGCCGCCCACCTCGGTCGGCACGACCGCGTGCTCCACCGCATCCGCCACCTGCTCCGGCTCGTGCAGCACGTAGCCCGACCAGCGCGCCGCCGAGACGCCCTCGAGCACCGCGCGCGCCTCGTCGTCGACCTGGCGCACGACGCTCGAGCCGTCCGCCTCGACGACCGCGCCGAGCACGACGATGCGCTCGCTGACCCGCAGCGCATAGGCGCCGGGCAGCGCTGTGTCGAGCGTGCGCGCGAGCCGCACGCCGCGCTCCTCGAGGCCGAGCACCGCGACGTCGTCGGCCTGCTCGCGCGGCAGCGTCACGAGCATCGAGGCGAGCACGGCGGAGGCGCCCGTCACGGCGAGCGCGGCGCCCGCGACGACCGCGCCGCCGGCGGCGAGGGCCACGCGGCCCGCTCGCCGGTCTCGGGCGGCGGCGCGCCTCGCCTGGTCGGTCACCCTCGAATCGTAGTCTTGCCGGGTGGACACGAGCAGTGCAGCACCCGGTGCGGAGCCCGAGGCCTTCCGCGCTGCGATCGACCAGCTGCGGCGCGCGGAGCTGCGCAGCGAGCTGTCGGTGCGCGAGATCCCGGCCCCCGGCCGCATCGCGCCGCACTCCTTCGCCATCGCGGCCGATGTCGGCGTGCCCGTCCACGGCCGCGACTCCGACATCGGCACCGGCCGCTTCATCCTCATGCACGACCCCGAGGAGCCC
This sequence comes from Agrococcus sp. TF02-05, assembly GCF_017565345.1. NCBI lineage: Bacteria > Bacillati > Actinomycetota > Actinomycetes > Micrococcales > Microbacteriaceae > Agrococcus > Agrococcus sp. TF02-05. Next base: position 312,685 of record NZ_JAGEKO010000001.1, read on the forward strand.
GAGGCGTGGGGCGGCGACTTCCGCATCGTGAGCTTCACGCAGGCGTCGCAGGACCCCGAGATCGGCGTCGACCCGTTCCTCGCCGAGGTCACGTGGACGTACCTGCTCGAGGCCCTCGAGCAGCGGCACGCCGAGTACCACTCCGAGTCGGGCACCGCGACGAAGATCCTCTCGAGCGGCTTCGGCGAGCTCGCCGCGCAGGGCGACGGCGCGCAGATCGAGCTGCGCGCCTCGTGGACGCCGACGGGTCGCGACTTCGGCGCGCACCTCACCGCCTGGACCGACCTGCTGTGCGCGATCGCCGGCCTCCCCGTGCAGCCCGGCGCCGCCGGCCTCGACGCCCACAGGCGATCGCGTGGCTGAGGCGGCCGAGCCCGAGACCGAGGCGCCGCAGCTGCCGCACGCGGTGGCGCAGGGCCCGTTCGACGTCATCGTCGACGCGGATGCGCTGCGGCGCGCGGCAGATCGGCTCGCGGCGGGCACGGGGCCGGTCGCCGTCGACGCCGAGCGGGCGAACGGCTTCCGCTACAGCTCGCGCGCCTACCTCGTGCAGCTGCACCGGCGCGGGAGCGGCACCGTGCTCATCGACCCGATCGCGGTCGACGACCTCTCCCCCGTGCAGGAGGCGATCGGCGCCGAGGAGTGGATCATCCACGCCGCGAGCCAGGATCTCCCGTGCCTGCGCGAGATCGGGCTCGAGCCCGCGACCCTCTTCGACACCGAGCTCGGCGCCCGGCTCGCCGGCTTCGAGCGCGTCGGCCTCGCCGCCGTGACCGAGCGGCTCGTCGGCCTGCGGCTGCGCAAGGAGCACGGCGCGAGCGACTGGTCGACGCGGCCCATCCCGCAGTCGTGGCTCGAGTACGCCGCGCTCGACGTCGAGGTGCTCCCGGATGCGCGCGACGCGCTCGCGGCGGAGCTCGAGTCGCAGGGCAAGCGGGAGATCGCCGAGCAGGAGTTCGCCTACGCCCTCGAGCGGCGCCCGAAGCCGCCCGCCGCGGAGCCGTGGCGCCGCCTCTCGGGCCTCCACACCATCCGCGACCGCCGCCAGCTCGCCGTCGCGCGCGAGCTGTGGCTCGCTCGCGACGCGCTCGCGCGCGAGACCGACACCGCGCCCGGCCGGCTCGTGCCCGACCGCTCGCTGCTCGTCGCCGCGACCGCCGGCATCGACGCGAAGCAGCGCCTCGCCGCGCGCAAGGACTTCACCGGTCGCGCGAGCCGGGCGGAGCTCGACCGCTGGTGGAGGGCGATCGAGGCGGGCCGCTCGAGTGATGACCTGCCGGCGCTGCGCGTCAAGAGCGACGAGCCCCCGCCCCCGCGCTTCTGGCGCCAGCGGCGCCCCGAGGCCGACGCGCGGCTCAAGGCGGCGCGCGCCGTGCTGCAGCAGGTGTCGGAGGAGCTCGCCATCCCGGCGGAGAACGTGCTCATGCCCGACACGCTGCGGCGCCTCGCGTGGGACCCCATCGATGCCACGCCCGATGCGATCGCCGAGGCCCTGCGCGCCCGCGAGGCGAGGCCGTGGCAGGTTGCGGCGACCGCACAGAGGATCGCCGACGCCTTTGTAGAGGCCGACCAAGCGCCCGCCGAGGCGGCCGAGGCCGACTCGTAGGAAGCGGCAACCGCCGCACGGCGTGCAGCGCGGGCTTCCTACACTGATGCCGCAACCACCCAACCAGGAGGCACAGTGGCCAACGACGACGTCGTGTTCGTGGACGGCGTCCGCACCCCATTCGGGCGCGCGGGCGAGAAGGGCATGTACTGGCAGACCCGAGCGGATGACCTCGCGGTCAAGGCGCTCACGGGGCTCCTCGAGCGCAACCCGAGCCTGCCGCTCGACCGGGTCGACGACGTGGCGATCGCCGCGACGACCCAGACCGGCGACCAGGGCCTCACGCTCGGGCGCACCGTCGGCATGCTCGCCGGCCTCCCCGTGACGGTGCCGGGCTACGCGCTCGACCGCATGTGCGCGGGCGCGATGACCGCCGTGACGACCGTCGCGGGCGGCATCGCCTTCGGCGCCTACGACGTCGCGATCGCCGGCGGCGTCGAGCACATGGGCCACCACCCGATGGGCCTTGACGCCGACCCCAACCCGCGCTTCGTCTCCGAGAAGCTCGTCTCGATGGACGCGCTCAACATGGGCAAGACCGCGGAGCGCATCCACGACCGCTACCCGCACCTGACGAAGGAGCGCTCGGACCGCTACGCGATGGCGTCGCAGCAGAAGTACGCGGCAGCCCTCGCGGCCGGCCACATCACGCCCGACCTCATCCCGGTCGCGACCCAGACCCCCGAGGGCTGGGGCCTCGCGACCGCCGACGAGGCGCCCCGGCCCGAGACGACCATGGAGGGCCTCGCGGGCCTGAAGACCCCGTTCCGGGACCACGGGCGCGTGACCGCCGGGAACGCATCCGGCCTCAACGACGGCGCGACGATGTCGATCGTCGCCTCCGCCTCGGCCGCGAAGGAGCTCGGCCTGTCGACCAAGATGCGGATGGTCTCGTTCGCGTTCGCGGGCGTCGACCCCGACATCATGGGCATCGGCCCGGTGCCCTCGACCGAGAAGGCACTCCGCAAGGCGGGCCTGTCGATCGACGACATCGGCCTGTTCGAGCTCAACGAGGCCTTCGCGGTGCAGGTGCTCGCGTTCACCGACCACTTCGGCATCGCCGACGACGACCCGCGCGTCAACCCGTGGGGCGGCGCGATCGCGATCGGCCACCCGCTCGCCTCGTCGGGCGTGCGCCTCATGCTGCAGCTCGCGCGGCAGTTCGAGCAGCGCCCCGACGTGCGCTACGGCGTCACCGCGATGTGCGTGGGCCTCGGCCAGGGCGGCACCGTCATCTGGGAGAACCCGCACCACAAGCGCTACGGGAAGGGCAACTGATGGCGATCCGCGACGAGTTCCCCCGCCTCGCCTCCGCGGCGTTCGACGAGGTCGTGACCCACAGCCACGTGCGCGACGTGCGGCTCGCATCCGGTCGCACCCTCGCGCTCGTGACGCTCGACAACGGCCGCGACCACACGCGTCCCTCGACGCTCGGCCCCGAGACGCTCTTCGAGCTCGGTGACGTGCTCGAGGCGCAGCGCGCCCGCGGCGCGGCGGGCGAGATCGACGCGATCGCCGTGACCGGGAAGCCCTACTTCCTCGCCGCGGGCGTCGACCTCTCGAACGTCGCCGACATCCCCGACCGGGCGACCGCGGCCGAGCTGCCGCGCCTCGGCCACCGGGTGCTCGGGCTCCTCCACGAGGCCCCGGTGCCGACGTTCGTGTTCATCAACGGCCTCGCGCTCGGCGGCGGCCTCGAGATCGGCCTCAACGCCGACTACCGCACGATCAACGCGGCGGCCCCCGCGGTCGCGCTGCCCGAGGTCTTCCTCGGGCTCATCCCCGGCTGGGGCGGCGCGACGATCCTGCCGAACCTCATCGGCATCGAGAGCGCCCTCAAGGTCGTGATCGAGAACCCGCTCAAGCAGAACCGCATGCTGAAGCCCGCGGAAGCGTTCGAGCTCGGGATCGCCGACGCGATGTTCGGGCCGGCGACGTTCCTCGAGTCGTCGCTGCGGTGGGCCGACGAGGTGCTCGGCGGCAAGAAGGTCGAGCGGCGCCACGTGCCCGGCACGATCGAGCGGACGGTCAAGTGGCCCGTCGCGCTGCGGATCGCGCGCGAGTCGCTGCAGAAGCGCATCGGCACCGTGCCGGCCGCGCCGTACCGGGCGCTCGAGCTGCTCGAGCTGGCCCGCAAGAACGACCGGAAGGCGGGGTTCGCGGCCGAGGACGAGGCGATCGCCGACCTCGCCTCGGGCGACCAGTTCGTCGCGTCGATCTACGCGTTCAACCTCGTGCAGAAGCGCGCGAAGCGGCCCGCGGGCGCGCCCGACAAGGAGCTCGCGAAGAAGGTGTCGAAGGTCGGCATCATCGGTGCCGGCCTCATGGCGAGCCAGTTCGCGCTGCTCTTCGTGCGCCGCCTGCAGGTGCCCGTCGTCATCACCGACCTCGACCAGTCGCGCGTCGACAAGGCGCTCGAGGGAATCCGCGGCGAGATCGACAAGCTCGCCGACAAGGGTCGCATCTCGAGCGACGAGCAGCAGCGCCTCCGCGCGCTCGTGAGCGGCACGGTCGACAAGGCCGACTTCGCCGATTGCGACTGGGTCATCGAGGCCGTCTTCGAGGAGCTCGCCGTCAAGCAGCAGGTCTTCGCCGAGGTCGAGCCGCACCTGTCGGAGACGGCGGTGATCGCGACGAACACCTCGAGCCTCTCGGTCGAGCAGATCGGAGCGAAGCTCGCGCACCCCGAGCGCCTCGTGGGCTTCCACTTCTTCAACCCCGTCGCGGTCATGCCGCTCATCGAGGTCGTGAAGACTCCGCAGACGGACGACGCGACGCTCGCGACCGCGATGCGGGTCGCGAAGGACCTGAAGAAGAACGCCGTCATCACGCGCGACACCCCCGGCTTCGTCGTCAACCGCGTGCTCGCGAAGCTGCTCGGCGAGGCGATGCACGCGGTCGAGCAGGGCACGCCGTTCGAGTCGGTCGTCGAGGCGCAGCAGGCGTTCGGGTTCCCGATGGACCCGTTCGTGCTCCTCGACCTCGTCGGCCTCAAGGTCGGCGCCCACGTGCTCGACACGCACCACGGCGCCTTCCCCGACCGCTTCTTCGAGTCGAAGGCGCTCCACGAGCTCGCCGAGCAGGGCGTCCTGCTCGAGAAGGACTCGAAGGGCGAGGCGAAGGGCATCGACAAGCGCGCCCGCAAGATCGTCGCGAAGCACACGCCCAAGGGCGCCGTGCCGCTCTCGGTCGACGAGCTGCGGCTGCGCATCGAGGACGGCCTCGCCGACGAGATCAAGCGCATGCTGGACGACCGCGTCGTCGAGGCTGCCGAGGACATCGACCTGTGCATGATCCTCGGCGCGGGCTGGCCGTTCCAGATGGGCGGCATCACGCCCTACCTCGACCGCGTCGGCGCATCCGAGCGCGTCTTCGGCGGCACGTTCCACGACCCGCGGATCGAGGGCGTCAAGGCCTGACCCGCACCGTCGGGCAGACTGGCGGGATGCACCCCGCGCACATCGATGCCCTCGCCCGAGACCTCGCGACCGCGAGCCTCACGGGCGAGGGCATCCGTGCGCTCGTGGGCGTCGACGCCGAGGCGGCGCTCGCGCGCGCCGTCGCGGCACCCGCCCGCCGGGCGGCGCTGCGCTCTCCCGGCACCCGTTCGACGCTGCTGCGAGCGCTCGTGCTCGGCGACCCCGTGCCGACGGACGAGCTGGCGGATGCGCTCCCCGCGCTCGGCGTCGACGGTGCGGTCGCGCTCGGCCTCGTCGAGCTCGACGGCGACTCGGCCCGACCCCGCTTCGCGATCCGGCCCCACGCCTACCGCGACGCGCTCGGCGAGGGCGAGTGGTGGATCGCGAGCGACCTCGACGAGCTCGCCGGCGTCGCCCCGCTGCGGCCCGACCACGTGCTCGGCATCGGCGGCGCCGCGCGCACGCTCGCGTCGCTCCTGCCGCCCGCGGACGCGCCCGTGGATGCCGCGCTCGACCTCGGCACGGGCTGCGGCGTCATCGCGCTGCACCTGCGGCGCTTCGCGCGGCGCGTCGTCGCGACCGACGTCTCCGAGCGCGCGCTGCGCTTCGCCGCGCTCAACGCGCGGCTCAACGGCGTCGACGGCATCGAGACCCGGCTCGGCTCGCTCTTCGAGCCGGTCGCGGGCGAGCGCTTCGACCTCATCGCCTCGAACCCGCCGTTCGTCATCACGCCGCGCGAGCCGGACGTGCCGGCGTTCGAGTACCGCGACGGCGGCCGGACGGGCGATGCGCTCATGGGCGAGGTCGTCGCCGGGCTCGCCCAGCACCTGACGCCTTCCGGCGAAGCTCGACTGCTCGGCAACTGGGAGTCGGTCGTCGGTGCTGATGGGATCTACCGCGCCGACGGCCTCGAGCGCGCCGGCGCGTGGGCGAGCGACGACCTCGACCTCTGGGCGATCGAGCGCGAGTCGCTCGACCCCGTGCGCTACGCCGAGCTGTGGCTCCGGGACGGCGGCACGCTGCCCCGCGACGCCGACTTCCCGCGGCTCGCGGACGCGTGGCTCGACGACTTCGACGCCAGGGGCGTGAGCGCGATCGGCATGGGCTGGATCGCGGCTCGCGCGAGCGGCGGGCGCCCGCCGCTGCGGCGCCTCGAGCGCGTCGGCCAGCCGGTCGCCCTCGAGCACGTCGGGGCGCACCTGCGGGCGGCGCTCGACGACGCGGCATGGCTCGCTGGCGTCGACGACGACGGGCTCCGCGAGACCGTGCTCGTCGCCTCGCCCGACGTCACCGAGGCGCGGCACCAGCTGCCCGGCGCCGCCGGGCCCAACGTCATCGAGCTGCGCCAGGGCGGCGGGCTCGGGCGCTCCCTCTCGGTCGACACCGCGCTCGCCGCGCTCGTCGGCGCGAGCGACGGCGAGCTGCCGGTCGGCACGCTGCTCACGGCGATCGCCGGCCTGCTCGAGGTCGACGAGGCCGTGCTCGCCGCCGACGTGCTGCCGCGCGTGCGCGAGCTCGTGCTGACGGGATTCCTGCGCCGGCTCGAGGACTGACGCCGCGGCGACCGGCTCAGCGCTCGAGCCGCGCGGCGATCACGGCCGGCACGTGCTCGGCGACGTCGAGCGCGGCGATCGGTCGGTCGCCCTCCGCTGCTGCCGCTGCCGCTTGCCCGTGCAGCGCGACGCCGAGGGCGGCGATCGACGCGAGCCGCTCCGACTCGCGCGTCGCATCGGGGTTCGCGGCGACGAGGGCGCCCAGCATGCCGGCCAGCACGTCGCCCGTGCCGGCGGTCGCGAGGCGGTGCGTCGCCGCCTCGACGGTCGTCGCGGCGCCGCTCGGCTCGACGACGTGGGTCGCGGCGCCCTTCGCGACCACGACGGCGTCGAGCGCTGCCGCGGCGGCCGCCGCGCGCATCCGCGCGTCCGCTTCGACCGGCGCGCCGAGCTGCTCGAGGATGCGCTCGAGCTCGCGCCCGTGCGGCGTGACGACGGCGGGCCCGGCGTGGCCAGGAACGAGGTCGAGCGCGCCCGCGTCGACGACGCACGGGGCTCCGGCGGCCAGCGCCTCGAGCAGCGCCGAGCGGAGCGCCGGGTCGCGCTCGCGCGCGTCCTGGCCCGAGCCGAGCAGCCACGCGTCGACCCCGTCGGCGGGCTCGTCGAGGGCGTGGCAGACCGTCTCCGGCCGCCTCGCGAGCACGAGGTCCTGCACGCGGCGCGGTGCCCACAGGCGCACCATCCCGATGCCTGTGCGCCATGCCGCCTCGACCCCGAGCACCGCGGCGCCCGGGTAGCGCTCCGAGCCGGTGATGACGCCGAGCACCCCCATCGAGCGCTTGTCGTCGTCGGAGCCCGGCACGCGCAGCCACTGCATCCCGCCACCCTACGGCGCTCGCCTCGGCAGTCGCCGGACGGCCGCCGCTGCGCTCGCTCACCAGAGCGCGTCGACGCCGCGGCCGTGCGCGAGCAGCACACCGAGCAGCTGCACGCCGGGCGTGCGGCCGGCGGCGCGCACGAGCGCGTCGGCCCAGGCCAGGTCGTCGGGCGTGGCGCGCGCCGAGCCCGACCGCTCGAGCACGACCGCGACGTGGGCCGCGACCTCCGCGACGCCGGTGAGGAGCGCGGCGAGCGTCGCGGCCGTGCCGGCGTCGGGCGAGACGGGCGTGCCCTCGATCTGCGGCAGGAGCGGCAGCTGGCGGCGCTCCTCGTCGAGCAGCAGGAGCCACATGCGGCGCACGGCACCGCGCTCGATGAGCGTCGTGGCGCGGTCGAGCAGCGCGTCGTCGTCGAGGATCGGCAGGTCGCCGAGCTCGAGCAGGCGTTCGGTCGTGAGTTCGTCCATGGCGGCAGGGAACCGCAACCTCGACCGACGCCGGGCGGCGTGCGCGCCGGCCTGTGGAGAGCGTCAGTCGGCGACGGTGCCCGGTCGCGACGCGTCGGCCTCGTCGGGGGTGCCCAGGACGAGCGGTCGCTCCTCGGGCAGCGGCCGAGCGACCGGCACGCGACCGGTGCCGAGCACCTGCTGGATGACGTTCCGCGCGATCGTCTGCGCCGAGAGCCCGACCTCCTCGAGGATCTCGGAGCGCTCCGCGTGGTCGATGAATGCATCCGGGAGGCCCAGCTCGTCGACCGGCGTGTCGACGCCCGCGGCGCGGAGCTCCTGCCGCACGCGCGTGCCGATGCCGCCGACGCGCACGCCGTCCTCGAGCGTGATGACGATGCGGTGGTCGCGCGCGAGCTCGACGATCGACGGCGCGACCGGCACGACCCAGCGCGGGTCGACGACCGTCACGCCGATCCCCTGCGCCTGGACGCGCTGGGCGACGTCCATCGCGAGGTGCGCGAACGAGCCGATCGCGATGATGAGCACGTCGCGGTGCGGAGCCTCGAGCAGCAGGTCGACGCCGTCGTCGGTGCGGCGCACCGCCTCGATCTCGTTGGGCACCGAGCCCTTCGGGTAGCGGATGACCGTCGGCGCGTCCTGCACCGCGACGGCCTCGCGCAGCTCCTCCTGCAGGCGTGCGGCATCGCGGGGCGCGGCGAGCCGGATGCCGGGCACGAACTGCAGCAGCGCGAGGTCCCACATGCCGTGGTGGCTCGGCCCGTCGGGGCCCGTGACCCCGGCCCGGTCGAGCACGAAGGTCACGCCCGCCTTGTGCAGCGCGACGTCCATCAGCACCTGGTCGAACGCTCGGTTGACGAACGTCGCGTAGATCGCGACGACGGGGTGGAGGCCGCCATAGGCGAGGCCGGCTGCCGTCGTGACGGCGTGCTGCTCGGCGATGCCGACGTCGAGCACGCGCGAGGCGTCGTAGGCGGCGAGCCGGTCGAGGCCCGTCGGGCGCAGCATCGCGGCCGTGATCCCGACGATGCGCTCGTCCTGCTTCGCGAGCGAGACGAGCTCGTCGGCGAACACGGACGTCCACGCGGGGCGGCCCGCGCTCGAGAGCGGCTCGCCCGTCTCGGGGTCGATCTGCCCGACGGCGTGGAACTGGTCGGCCTCGTCGCGGATGGCGGGGTCGAAGCCCTGCCCCTTCTGCGTGATGACGTGCACGATGACGGGAGCGCCGAAGTCGCGCGCCTGCGTGAGCGCCTCCTCGAGCGCCTCGAGGTCGTGCCCGTCGATCGGGCCGAGGTACTTGATGTCGAGGTTCGAGTAGAGCGCCTCGTTGTTGACGAAGCGCGTGAGGAAGCCGTGCGTCGCGCCGCGGACGCCGCGGTACACGGCGCGACCGGGACGGCCGAGCTTCGCGAAGGCCCGCTCGCTCGAGGTGCGCAGGTTCGCGTAGGAGCGGCGCGTGCGCACGCCGTTGAGGAACCGTGCCATGCCGCCGATGGTCGGCGCGTACGAGCGGCCGTTGTCGTTCACGACGATGACGAGCCGGCGGCTGTTGTCGTCGGAGATGTTGTTGAGCGCCTCCCACGTCATGCCGCCCGTGAGGGCGCCGTCGCCCACGACCGCCACGACCGCCCGGTCGTGCTGGCCCGTGATGTCGAACGCCCGGCTGATGCCCTCGGCCCACGAGAGGGACGAGGATGCGTGGCTCGACTCGACGATGTCGTGCTCGCTCTCGGCGCGCTGCGGGTAGCCCGCGAGGCCGCCCTTCTGCCGCAGGCGCGAGAAGTCCTGCCGGCCCGTGAGGAGCTTGTGCACGTACGACTGGTGCCCGGTGTCGAACACGAACGCGTCGCGCGGCGAGTCGAAGACCCGGTGCATCGCCATCGTGAGCTCGACGACGCCGAGGTTGGGGCCGAGGTGGCCGCCCGTGCGCGCGACCTCGCGGATGAGGAACGCGCGGATCTCCCCCGCCAGCTCGGTCAGCTCGGTCTGCGAGAGCCGGTCGAGGTCGCGCGGGCCGTGGATCTGATCGAGGAGCGCCATAGTCCCCCAATGCTACCGAGCGACATGGGAAAGGCCCCCAGCCGGGGCTGGGGGCCTTCCATGAGTCGCTGCTCGATCAGACGAGCGAGCGCAGCACGTACTGCAGGATGCCGCCGTTGCGGTAGTAGTCCGCCTCGCCCGGGGTGTCGATGCGCACGACCGCGTCGAACTCGATTGTCTGCTTGCCCTCGGGGCTGTGCTCGCTCGGCTCGGCGGTGACGCGCACGGTCTTGGGCGTGCGGCCCTCGTTGAGCTCCGTGAGGCCCGAGATCGAGATGACCTCGGTGCCGTCGAGGCCGAGGCTCTCCCAGCTCTCGCCCTCGGGGAACTGCAGCGGCACGACGCCCATGCCGATGAGGTTGGAGCGGTGGATGCGCTCGAACGACTCGGTGATGACCGCCTTGACGCCCAGCAGGTTCGTGCCCTTGGCGGCCCAGTCGCGGCTCGAGCCCGAGCCGTACTCCTTGCCGCCGAGCACGACGAGCGGGATGCCCTGCTCCTGGTAGTGCTGCGACGCGTCGTAGATGAAGGCCTGCTCGCCCTCGGGGGTCGTGAAGTCGCGGGTGTAGCCGCCCTCCACGCCGTCGAGCAGCAGGTTCTTCAGGCGGATGTTCGCGAACGTGCCGCGGATCATGACCTCGTGGTTGCCGCGGCGCGAGCCGTAGGAGTTGAAGTCCTTGCGGTCGACGCCGTGCTCGGTGAGGTACTTGCCCGCGGGGCTGTCGGCCTTGATGCTGCCGGCCGGCGAGATGTGGTCGGTCGTGACCGAGTCGCCGAGCTTCGCGAGCACGCGAGCGCCCTGGATGTCCTCGACCGGCGTGAGCTCCATCGTCATGCCCTCGAAGTACGGGGGCTTCCGCACGTACGTCGACTGCTCGTCCCACTCGAAGACGTCGCCGTCGGGCGTGGGCAGGCTGCGCCAGCGCTCGTCGCCGTCGAAGACGGCCGCGTACTGCTTCGTGAACATCTCGGTGTCGATCGACGAGTCGATCGTCTGCTGCACCTCGTCGGCCGACGGCCAGATGTCGGCGAGGAAGACGTCCTGGCCGTCCTTGCCCTTGCCGAGCGGCTGGGTCTCGAAGTCGAAGTCCATCGTGCCGGCGAGCGAGTAGGCGATCACGAGCGGCGGCGACGCGAGGTAGTTCATCTTCACGTCGGGGTTGATGCGGCCCTCGAAGTTGCGGTTGCCCGAGAGCACCGCGGTGACGGCGAGGTCGTGCTCGTTGACGGCGGCCGAGACCTCGTCGATGAGCGGTCCCGAGTTGCCGATGCACGTCGTGCAGCCGTAGCCGACCGTGTAGAAGCCGAGCTCGTCGAGGTCCTTCGTGAGGCCCGACTTGTCGTAGTAGTCGGTGACGACCTTCGAGCCGGGCGCGAGCGTCGTCTTGACCCACGGCTTCGCCTTCAGGCCCTTCTCGACCGCCTTGCGGGCGAGCAGGCCCGCGGCGAGCATGACGGACGGGTTCGACGTGTTCGTGCACGACGTGATCGCGGCGATCGTGACGGCGCCGTTGTCGAGCGTGTAGGTCTCGCCGTCGGGCGTCGAGACCGTGACGGGCTTCGAGAACTCGACCGGGCCTCCGCCGTTGATGTGCACCTCGCGCGTGTCCTCGTCCTCCTCACCGGGCACGTTGCCGGGGTCGGACGCCGGGAAGGAGTGCTTCGCGATGAGGTCGGCCGTCTCGTGCGTCGTCGAGGGCGACGCGTAGTGGACGATGTCCTCCGCGAACTGCTCCTTGGCGCGCGTGAGCTCGATGCGGTCCTGGGGGCGCTTCGGGCCGGCGATCGACGGCACGACGGTGCTGAGGTCGAGCTCCATGTACTCGGAGAAGACCGGCTCGACCGACGGGTCGTGCCACAGGCCCTGCTCCTTCGAGTAGGCCTCGACGAGCGCGATCTGCTGCTCGTCGCGACCGGTGAAGCGCAGGTAGTCGAGCGTGACGTCGTCGATCGGGAAGATCGCAGCGGTCGAGCCGAACTCGGGGCTCATGTTGCCGATCGTCGCGCGGTTGGCGAGCGGCACGGCGCCGACGCCGGTGCCGTAGAACTCGACGAACTTGCCGACCACGCCGTGCTGACGCAGCATGTCGGTGATCGTGAGCACGACGTCGGTCGCGGTGACGCCCGTCGCGATCTCGCCCGTGAGCTTGAAGCCGACGACGCGCGGGATGAGCATCGACACCGGCTGGCCGAGCATCGCGGCCTCGGCCTCGATGCCGCCGACGCCCCAGCCGAGCACGCCGAGGCCGTTGACCATCGTCGTGTGCGAGTCGGTGCCGACGACCGTGTCGGGGTATGCGGTGAGCTCGCCGTCGAACGTGCGGGAGTAGGTGACCTTCGCGAGGTTCTCGATGTTCACCTGGTGGACGATGCCCGTGCCCGGCGGGACGACCTTGAAGTCCTGGAACGCCGTCTGGCCCCAGCGGAGGAACTGGTAGCGCTCGCCGTTGCGCTCGTACTCGATCTCGACGTTGCGCTCGAACGCGTCGGCCGTGCCGAACAGGTCGGCGATGACGGAGTGATCGATGACGAGCTCGGCGGGCGCGAGCGGGTTGATCTTCGTCGGGTCGCCGCCGAGCTCGGCGACGGCCTCGCGCATCGTGGCGAGGTCGACGATGCAGGGCACGCCGGTGAAGTCCTGCATCACGACGCGAGCCGGCGAGAACTGGATCTCGACGTTCGGCTCGGCCGATGCGTCCCACGACCCGAGCGCCTCGATCTGGGTGCTCGTGACGTTCTTGCCGTCCTCGGTGCGGAGCAGGTTCTCGAGCAGCACCTTGAGGCTGAACGGCAGGCGCTCGTGGCCCGCGACCCTGTCGATCCGGTAGAACGTGTAGTCGGTGCCGCCGACCGACAGCGATGCCTTGCTGTCGAAGCTGTTCGGGTTCGCCATCGTGACTCCTTCTGGGTCTCACGGGTTGCGCTGGCTGCGCGTGCAGTCTATGCCTGCGCCCTCCGCCATGGGCGGGCGGGCGCGGAATATCTTGACGTCAAGATATCTTACCGCGACGGCTCGTCGACCGCATCCGCAGGTGTGTCGAGCACGGCTCGCACCATGAGCCACGTGACCCAGAGCGTCGCGAGGTAGAGCGGGACTCCCATGAGCAGCTTCGTCGCGGCGAGCGCCTCGACGGCGCCCGCGAGGTACATCGGCACCTGCACGGCGAGCCGCGCGCCGATCACCGCGAGCCACAGCAGCGACGCGCGCCACGCGACCGCGCGCTTCGCGCGCTCCGTGCGCCACGCGAACGGCTTCGCCGTGAGGGCGCCGGCGATGATGCCGACGAGCGGCCGGCGGGCGAGCATCGACGCGAGCAGCACGAGGATGACCACGGTGTTGACCGTGAATCCCCACAGGAAGTTGTCCTCGCCCTGCCCCGTGATGAGGGCGATCGCCGCCGAGATGCCGACGCCGATGAGGCCGGCGAAGGCGAGCACGGGCTGGCCCTTCTGGAGCACGCGCCATGCGACGAAGCCGACGGAGACGACGAGCGGCACGAGCACCGAGACGAGCACGTCCTTCGTCGTCGCGTAGAGGACGAGGAAGAGGATGCCGGGCAGCAGCGACTCGACGAGCCCGCGCACGCCGCCCATCGCGCCGAGCAGCGCGCCGGCGCTCGGCTTCGCGGCCGGGTCGAGGTGACCGAGCTTCGAGCCGCGGATCGCGGCCCCGACCTGCTCGGAGAAGGATGCCTCGGCGGACTCGGCCTCGCCTGCGGGACCGGGCTGCTCGGCGGGCACCGTCAGACGGCCTTCGGCGCGCTGAGCGGGATGAGCTCGCGCGGGGGCATCGGCTGCGCGCCGCGGCACACGACCGTCGAGCGGAAGAGCTCGAACGCCTTCGCCGCCTCGTCGTCGTCGAGCGCCGCCTTGCCGCCGATGAGGCCCTGCAGCATCCAGCGCGGTCCGTCGACGCCGATGATGCGCACGGCGCGAGGCGCGCCGTCCGGCCCGACGGTCAGCCGGGCGCGGAGCTCGGGGCCGAGCGGGCCCTCGGCCTCCTCGACCGCGGCGCCCTGGCGCTCGAGCTGGCCTCGCAGGACCTCGCGCACGGGCAGCCAGATGCCCTCGCTCCGCGGAGCGGCGAACGGCTGCAGTTGCACCGTCGAGCCCTCGTGCTCGAGCGTCACCGCGACGATGCGCTTGGTCTTCTCCTCGACCTCGAGACGCATCTGCATGCCGGGGCGCGGGACGATGCGGAGCCCGCCGAGATCGACGTAGGGGCGCACGGGTGCCTCGGCCTCGTCGAGCGGGCCCGCGACGGCGCGGTCCTCGGGGGCCGTCTTCTCGACGAGCGCCTCCTCGTCGATCGGCTGCTCGTCCGCGCTGTCGGTCGTGTCGGTCATCGTGCGATCCCCTCTTGGACTGCGCTCAGGCCGGTCGATCCGTGCCCGCGCTCCCCTCGGTCCGAGCCCGGCAGCCGCTCGACCTCGATGAAGCGCACGCGCTCGACGCGCTGCACGACGAGCTGAGCGATGCGGTCCCCGACCTCGATCCGGTGCGGCTCTCCGCCGGTGTTGAGCAGGTTGACCTTGATCTCTCCGCGATAGCCCGCGTCGACGGTGCCGGGCGCGTTCACGATCGTGATGCCGTGCTTGGCCGCGAGGCCGCTGCGCGGGTGCACGAACGCGGCGTAGCCGTCGGGCAGCGCGATCGCGACGCCCGTGCCGACGAGCGATCGCTCGCCCGGGCCGAGCGTGACCGCCTCCGCGGCGTGGAGATCGGCACCGGCGTCACCCGGGTGCGCGTATGCGGGCACCGGCGATCCGGTGATGAGGACTTCGACCTGCTCCATCGCACTCGAGGCTAGCCGAGCGAGGGCGCGCGGGAGAACCGCGCCCGCGCATCGCGAGAGGATGGGGGCATGGAAACCGCCCCCTCGTACCGCGAGCGGCTCGTGCCGCCGTGGTGGCTCCCGCTCGTGCTGCTGCTCATCGTGCCTGCGGTGCTGCTCGTCTTCCTGCCGGTCAACCTGCAGGTCGGGATCGCGATCGCGATCGCGCTCTACGTCGCCGTCGTGGCGCTGCTCTGGCTCGGCGCCCCCGTCGTCGCCGTCGAGGGATCGCAGCTGCGCGCGGGCCGCGCGCGCATCCCGGTCGACCAGCTCGGCGCGCCCGAGGTGCTCCGCGGCGACGCCGCGCAGTCGGCGCTGCGGGCCGGCTGGGACCCGGCCGACCACCACGTGGTCTCGCCGTGGACGCGCGCGCTCGTGCGCGCCGCCGTCGAGGACCCGGAGGACCCGACGCCGGCGTGGCTCATCAGCTCGCGGCGCCCGGAGGCGCTCGCGGCGGCGATCGAGGCGGCTCGCTAGCTCAGGCGCACTCGCGGCAGATCGGGCCGAGCTTCGACTCGTGGTCGAACTGCAGCCGGTGCTTCACGAGGAAGCAGCTGACGCACGTGAACTCGTCCTCCTGGGGCGGGAGCACCACGACGTCGAGCTCGACGTCTGCGAGGTCGGCGGCCGAGAGGTCGAAGCTGCCGGGGTTGTCGGCGTCCTCGTCCGTGGAGACGCTCTTCGCAGGCACGCGCTCCTTGAGCGCCTCGATCGACTCGCTCTCGTCGTCGGTCTTGCGGGGGGCGTCGTAATCGGTGGCCATGCGGCAGTCCTTCGAGGGGGGTTCGGGGTCGGCGTCGGCGCACATTCTGCACGAAACAGGACACCGGAGCAAATCAGATATCAGCGACGGCTCCGCGACTGCGCCGGTGCGGAGCGGCAGGCGGTGCCTGCATCCGACGGAACGCGCGGCGCGCCCGCACCATTCCCGATCGCAGCGCGGGTCGCGTGGGATGCTGACGCGACCCGACACCGGCAAGGAAGGACCGACGAATCATGCAGCAGCTGAGCGTCATCGGCATCGAGGACGAGGTGCTCATCCTCGAGTCCGAGTCGGGTGAGCGCTACCGCGTGCCCGTCGCCGACCTCCCGGAGCACCGCAAGCCCGCGACGGCCGTCCCGCACCGCGAGCGCAAGGCCACGCCGCGCGAGATCCAGGCCCTCATCCGCGGCGGCATGACCGCCGAGCAGGTCGCCTCCTCCACGGGCGAGGAGCTCGCCTACGTCGAGCGCTTCGAGGGCCCCGTGCTCGCCGAGCGCGCGCACATGCTCGACTCCGCGCTCTCCATCCCGGTCGCGACAGGCGACATCGACCCGCTCGCCGGCGAGACCGCGTTCGGCGCCGCGATCGGCGAGCGCCTCGACGACCTGCGCGCGATCGAGCGCTCGTGGGCCGCGTGGAAGGACGCCGACGGCGGCGCCTGGACCGTCCGGCTCCGCTTCACGACCGAGGGCATCCAGCACGAGGCGCTGTGGGGCTACGAGCCGAAGAAGGCCACGCTGACCCCGCGCGGCAAGGAGGCGACCTCGCTGAGCCAGTCGAGCGACGCGACGAGCGTGCTCGTGCCTCGCCTGCGCGCGATCGACCGGCAATCGCGGCCGACGACGCCCGATGCCGCGGCCACGGCCCCCGCGGTCGAGGCGCCGACCGAGCAACCGGCCGCCCCGCCCATCTCCCAGCGCGCGGCGACGCACGACACCGGTCGGCACGACGCAGCTCGACACGACACCGGCCGCTTCGACTCCGACGCCTTCCGCATCCAGCGGGGCACGCAGCGCTCGGCACCGAGCCCGGTCGAGCCGGGCGTCGGCCTCGAGGATGCCGTCGCCTCTGCGACCCTCACCGAGGGCGCCCCGGACGAGCGCCCCAAGGAGCCGACCCGCGCCGAGAACCCGTGGCTGCGCCGTCGCACCGGCGAGGTCGGCAGCCAGCCCGAGAACGTGCAGGCCGCGGCGATCAACCGCCCGGCAGCCGCGACGCAGCCGAACCACACGGCCGAGCTGCTCGACGCGCTGCGGCGCCGGCGCAGCGAGCGCGAAGCGGCCCTGCGCACCGCGGAGAGCGACCCTGCACCCATCGAGCCGGAGCAGCCCGCCGCTCGCACCGCGGAGGCGGAGGAGCCTCAGCGACCCGCTCGCGCGCAGGCGACGGGTCCCGTCGCGGGCAAGAAGCGCGGCTCTCGCGCGGCGATGCCGAGCTGGGACGAGATCGTCTTCGGCTCCCGCAGCGACGACTGACGGCAGAGGAACGCAGCAGAGGCGGGTGCCGGGGACGGCGCCCGCCTTCTTGCGTCTCCGCGCGTCCCCGCGACCTGAACGCGTCGTCATGTTACATTCTCGGCGCACAGTCCCGTGCACACCTACAAGGAGGTAGGCATGAGCGCACCCGCGCATGACACCGCTCGAGACAACGACCGCAAGGGCCTCGGCCGAGTCGTCACGGCCGCGATGGCCGGCACGGTCGTCGAGTGGTACGAGTTCTTCCTGTACGCCACGGCGTCGACGATCGTCTTCAACCTGATCATGTTCCCCGCGAGCGATGATCCGTACTTCCCGATCATCAGCGCGTTCCTCACCTACGCGGTCGGGTTCATCGCTCGCCCGCTCGGCGGCATCGTCTTCGGCCACTTCGGCGACAAGTACGGCCGCAAGAAGATGCTGCAGTTCGCGATCATCCTCGTCGGCGTCTCGACCTTCCTGATGGGCTGCCTGCCCACCTTCGACGTCATCGGCTACTGGGCGCCCGCGCTCCTCGTGCTGCTCCGCTTCGCGCAGGGCTTCGCGGTCGGCGGCGAGTGGGGCGGCGGTGTGCTGCTCGTGGCCGAGCACTCCCCCAACAAGGAGCGCGGCTTCTGGTCGTCGTGGCCGCAGGCCGCGGTGCCGGCCGGCAACCTCATCGCCACCGTCGTGCTGCTCGTGCTGCAGTGGACGCTGTCGGACGAGGACTTCCTCGGCTGGGGCTGGCGCATCGCCTTCTGGCTCTCGGTCGTGATCGTCGCGATCGGCTACTACATCCGCACGCGCGTCACGGACGCCCCGATCTACCAGCAGGTGCGCGACGAGGTCGCGGAGTCGAAGGCGCAGTCCTACGGCGTCCTCGAGGTCCTCAAGCGCTACCCGAAGGGCGTGCTGACGGCCATGGGCCTGCGCTTCGCCGAGAACGTGCTCTACTACCTCGTCGTCACGTTCTCGATCGTCTACCTGCGCACCTACCTCGAGTACGACGTGTCGCGCATCCTCGGCCTCATGGCGATCGCGCACGTCGCGCACTTCATCTTCGTGCCGATCGTGGGCCGCTTCGTCGACACCGTGGGCCGCAAGCCGATGTACCTCATCGGCGTGCTGCTCGGTGCGACGTGGGGCTTCATCGCGTTCCCGATGTTCGAGACCGGCAACGACATCGTCATCCTCGGCGGGATCATCCTCGGCCTCGCGTTCCACGCGCTCATGTACGCGGGTCAGCCCGCGATCATGGCTGAGCTGTTCCCGACCCGCATGCGCTACTCGGGCGTCTCGCTCGGCTACCAGGTGACGTCGATCGTCGCGGGCTCGCTCGCGCCGATCATCGCCACGGCGCTCCTCGGGCAGTTCGGCAGCTACATCCCGGTCGCGATCTACCTCGTGATCGCGTGCGCCATCACGCTCGTCGCGGTGCTCGCGCTCAAGGAGACCAAGGGCATCTCGCTCCACGACGTCGACGACCTCGACCGCGAGCGACTGCTCGCCGAGAAGGGCAAGCTCTGATCCCCTGACAGGATCCCGACCGCGAGGGGCGGCGAGAGCGATCTCGCCGCCCCTCGCCGTTCCGGGCCGCTAGCGTTGGCCCAAGCACTACGGAAGGAATCGACGATGACGTCAATCGCCTGGATCGGGCTCGGCAACATGGGCAGCCGCATGTCCGCCCACCTCGTGACCGCGGGCCACGAGGTGCGGGGCTTCGACGTGGTGGATGCGCTGCGGCAGTCGGCGGCCGAGCACGGGATCGTGCCGGTCGCCTCGGTCGCGGAGGCCGTCGAGGGCGCCGAGGTCGTCATCCTGAGCCTGCCGAAGGGCGAGCACGTGCGCTCGGTGCTCGCGGGCCCCGACGGCGTCTTCGAGCACGCGGCGCCCGGCACGCTCATCATCGACACCACCACCGTCGACCTCGACACGTCGCGCTGGAGCCACGGCGAGTCGGGCTCGCGCGGCCTCCGCTTCGTCGACTCCCCCGTCTCCGGCGGCATCCAGGGCGCCGCGGCCGGCACCTTGACGTTCATGCTCGGCGGCGAGGAGGACGACGTCGCGCGAGCTCGCGAGATCGTCACGCCCATGGCCGGCAACGTCTTCGCGGTCGGCGGCCCCACGCACGGCATCGCCGCGAAGCTCGTGAACAACATGATGCTCGGCGTCTCGATCCTCGCGATCTCGGAGGGCTCGCAGCTCGCCGAGCAGCTCGGGCTCGACCCCAAGGCGTTCTTCGACGTCGCGCGCGTCTCGTCCGGCGACTCGTGGGCGCTCCGCACCTGGTACCCGGTGCCGGGCGTCGTGCCCGGTGCCGCCGTGAACAGCAACTTCGACGCATCCTTCTCGGCCATGCTGTGCCACAAGGACGTCTCGCTCGCCGTCGAGGGCGCTGAGGCCGCGGGCGTTAAGGTGCCGGCGGCGAGGCTCATCCGCGACCAGCTGCAGCGGCTGCTCGACGACGGCTTCGGGGGCAAGGACTGCACCCTGGTCGTGCGCGAGGCGAGCCCCGACGGCACGGTCGCCGGTTGGGACGGCCGCTGATGCGCGTGCGCGGCGCGGTGCTGCGCCGGATCGGCGCCGAGCGTCCGTTCGCGCAGTCGCGGCCGCTCGAGCTCGTCGACCTCGAGCTCGACGCGCCCCGCGAGGGCGAGCTGCTCATCCGCATCGAGGCAGCGGGCCTGTGCCACAGCGACCTCTCGGTCGTCGACGGCGCGCGCCCGCGGCCGGTGCCGATGCTGCTCGGCCACGAGGCAGCGGGCATCGTCGAGGTGGTCGGCGAGGGCGTCACCGACGTCTCGGTCGGCGACCGCGTCGTGACGACGTTCCTCCCCCGCTGCGGCGAGTGCGCGGCGTGCGCGACCGACGGCCGCCTGCCGTGCGAGCGCGGCTCGGCGGCGAACGGCGCGGGCGAGCTGCTCGGCGGCGGTCGCCGCCTGCACGAGGCGGCGCTCGAGGGCCGCAGCGGCGAGGTGCACCACCACCTCGGGGTCTCGGCGTTCGCGACGCACGCGGTCGTCGACCGCCGCTCGGTCGTGCCGGTCGGCGCCGACGTGCCGCCGCAGGTCGCCGCGGTGCTCGGCTGCGCGATGCTCACGGGCGGCGGCGCGGTCGTCAACGCCGGCAAGCCGCGCGAGGGCGACGAAATCGTCATCGTGGGGCTCGGCGGCG
The DNA here is from genome assembly GCF_017565345.1 of Agrococcus sp. TF02-05. NCBI lineage: Bacteria > Bacillati > Actinomycetota > Actinomycetes > Micrococcales > Microbacteriaceae > Agrococcus > Agrococcus sp. TF02-05. The sequence continues at coordinate 332,813 of NZ_JAGEKO010000001.1, forward strand.
TCGGCATGGCGGCGCTCCTCGCCGCCCGCTCGCTCGGCCTCGGCCGCGTCATCGGGGTGGATGCGGTGCCGGCGAAGCTCGACCGGGCTCGGGAGCTCGGCGCCGACGTCGCACTCTCCCCCGACGACGCGCTCGAGCAGGGGCTCCGCGCGCCGGTCGTGATCGAGGCGGCCGGGCACCCGAAGGCGTTCGAGACGGCGTTCGCCCTCACCGCGCCCGGCGGGACGACCGTGACCGTCGGCCTCCCGCATCCCGACGCCCGCTCGTCGCTCTCGCCGCTCGCGTTCACCGCCGAGGCGCGCACGGTGATCGGCTCGTACCTCGGCTCCGCGGTGCCGTCGCGCGACATCCCGCGCTACGAGCAGCTGTGGCGCGAGGGCCGACTGCCGGTGGAGGAGCTCGTCACGAGCGAGATCGCGCTCGACGACCTCAACGAGGCGCTCGACACGCTCGCCGACGGCCGGGCGATCCGGCAGGTCGTGCGCTTCTAGCCTCCCCGCTCGTCGAGCGGGAGGAGAGGCGGGCTCAGCGGCGGCGGCCCTTGCGGGTCTTCTCGTCGTCGCCGCTCGTGAGCTTCTTGACGATCATGCCGACGAGTGCGGTCGCGACGGTCGTGATGAGCCACCTGCGCATGGTGCGGTCCTTCCCTCGGTGTCCGGCCGTGCCGGCGGACGCCCATCCTGACCGGCGTCGCTGGACGCGCGGTGGACGCGGTGCTCAGGCGAAGGCGCCGAACCGGCGCAGCGGCACGCGCAGCTCGTCCTGCGTGAGCGAGCCGTGCTGGCCCACCATGCCGCGGCCGGGGTCGGCCTCGTCGACGTAGATCGCGAAGCGCTTCCGCGCGGCCACGAACACGTGGCCGAGGCGCGGCTCGACCTCCGCGTCGACCTCGCCGAGCCAGCCGGCGGCGGCCACCTCGGCCCGGGTCGCGACCCACGCCGCATCGCCGAGCCATGCCCGCCAGGCCTCGGCCACCGCATCCGCATCGCCCTCGACCTGCAGCTGGAGGCAGCGCGGCTCCCCCGCGACGTGCGCGACCGGCTCGAGCAGCTCGTGGGGCACGACGAGGTGACCCGTCGGGTCGACGTCGACCATGCCGTGGTCGGCCGTGACGATGAGGCCGACGTCGCGCGGAAGCGCTGCCGCGAGCTGCGTGACCGCGCCGTCGAGCTGCTCGAGCTCGTCGGTCCACTCGGGCGACTGCCAGCCGAGCTCGTGGCCGGCGCGATCGAGCTCGGGCACGTAGAGGTAGACGAGCGACCGCTCGCGCGCCGCGCCGCGAGCGAGCGCGAAGCGGTCGGCGACCGAGCGGCCGCCGCGGTAGTCGGCGCCGCGCAGCACCGCGTGCGTGAACCCGCTCGCGGCGTGCTTCGGCTCGCCGATCGCGATCGCGGGGACGCGCTCGAAGATCGTCGCGGCGCGCTGCCAGGTGGCCGGGTCCATCGCGCCGCCCCAGTCGCGCAGCTGGTTGCGCACGCCCGCGCCCGGCACGAACGCGTCGTAGCCGACGATGCCGTGCGACCCGGCGAGCTCGCCGGTCGTGAGCGACGCGAGCGCCGTCGCGGTCGTCGACGGGAAGCCCGCGTCGATCGAGCCGCCCGGCGCCCCCGCGAGGGTGCGCGCGTGCCCCGCGCGCTGCCCGAGCTGCGCGGCCCCGAGCCCGTCGACGAGCAGCACGATCGCGCCCGCGACGGGCGGCAGGCCGAGCGCGTTCGGCTCGCCGCGCATCGCGAGCGACGAGCTCGCGAGAACGTCGGCAAGGCTCCGGGATCCGGGCGCCCTCGTCGGTAGCATTCCGTCAGCCTATGACTGCCACGCCTCCCCCCGACCCCTCCGCCGCGATCGCCGAGCGGATCGACGACGTCGACGTCGCGAGCGAGATGCAGGACTCGTTCCTCGAGTACGCCTACTCCGTCATCTACGCCCGCGCCCTGCCCGACGCCCGCGACGGCCTCAAGCCCGTGCAGCGCCGCATCCTCTTCCAGATGTCCGAGATGGGGCTGCGGCCCGAGAAGGGGCACGTCAAGAGCGCGCGCGTCGTCGGCGACGTCATGGGCAAGCTGCACCCGCACGGCGACACCGCGATCTACGACGCGCTCGTGCGCCTCGCGCAGCCCTTCAGCCTGCGGCTGCCGCTCGTCGACGGGCACGGCAACTTCGGCTCGCTCGACGACGGCCCCGCCGCTCCCCGCTACACCGAGGCGCGTCTCGCTGCGGCAGGCCTCTCGCTCACCGAGGGCCTCGACGAGGACGTCGTCGACTTCGTCCCCAACTACGACAACTCCTACCAGCAGCCCGACGTGCTGCCGGCCTCGTACCCGAACCTGCTCGTCAACGGCGCGAGCGGCATCGCCGTCGGCATGGCGACGAACATGGCGCCGCACAACCTCGTCGAGGTCGTGCAGGCGGCCAAGCACCTGCTCGCGCACCCCGACGCATCCGTCGCCGACCTCATGCGCCACGTGCCGGGGCCCGACCTCCCCGGCGGCGGCGTCATCGTCGGCCTCGACGGCGTGCGGGATGCGTACGAGAGCGGCCGCGGGTCGTTCAAGACCCGCGCGCGGGCGTCGATCGAGCGCCACGGCCGCAAGACGCAGATCGTCATCACCGAGCTCCCCTACCTCGTCGGCCCCGAGCGCGTGATCGAGAAGATCAAGGACGGCGTGCAGTCGAAGAAGCTGCAGGGCCTCACCGAGGTGCAGGACCTCACCGACCGCAAGCACGGCCTGCGGCTCGTCATCAGCATCAAGACGGGCTTCGACCCCGAGGCCGTGCTGCAGCAGCTCTACCGCTACACGCCGCTCGAGGACGGCTTCTCGATCAACAACGTCGCGCTCGTGCACGGCAAGCCCGAGACGCTCGGGCTCAAGCAGCTGCTGCGCGTCTACCTCGACCACCGCGTCGGCGTCGTGCGGCGGCGCAGCGAGTTCCGGCTGCGCAAGAAGCGCGAGCGGCTGCACCTCGTCGAGGGCCTGCTCATCGCGATCCTCGACATCGACGAGGTCATCCAGGTCATCCGCACGTCCGACGACTCGGAGCAGGCCCGCTCGCGGCTGCAGAGCGTCTTCGACCTCTCCGAGCCGCAAGCGGAGTACATCCTCGAGCTGCGCCTGCGGCGGCTGACGAAGTTCAGCCGCATCGAGCTCGAGGCGGAGCGCGACGAGCTGCTCGCGCAGATCGCCGAGCTCGAGCGCATCCTCGGCTCCGACGCCGCGCTGCACGAGGTGGTCGCGGCCGAGCTCGACGAGGTCGCCGAGCGCTTCGGCACGCCGCGCCGCACGGCGCTCACCGAGGGCAACGGGCAGCCGACGACGGGCCGCGCGAGCGCGAAGGCGGCCGTGAGCCTCGAGATCGCGGATGCGCCCACGCGCGTCGTGATGTCGGCGACCGGCAGGCTCGTGCGCGTCGACGGCGAGGAGCCGATCCCCGTGCCCGCGCGCCGCTCGCGCCACGACGCCATCCGCTCGACGATCGCCACGACGACGCGCGGCGCCTTCGGCCTCGTCACGTCGACGGGGGCCGTGCTGCGCCTCACCCCCGCCGACCTGCCGTCGGTGCCGCCCGCATCCGTCGGCCTCACCGCGGGCGTCAAGGTGCGCGACCTCGGCGCCTTCGAGCGCGGCGAGGAGGCGGTCGCGCTCATCGACCTCGCATCGAGCGAGCCGTGGCTCGTCGCGACCGCGCAGGGCGTCGTCAAGCGCGTGAAGCCCGCGGAGCTGCGCGACCGCGACCGCGAGAGCGTCATCGCGCTCAAGGCCGGCGACCGCGTCGTCGGCGTCGCGCCCGCGCCCGACGAGTCGTGGGTCGTGCTCGTCACGAGCGACGCGCAGCTGCTGCGCTTCCCGGCCGCGGCGATCAACCCGCAGGGACCGGGCGCCGGCGGCATGAAGGGCATCGGGCTCAAGGCGGATGCGTCGGTGCGGTTCGCGGGCGCGGTCGCCGACGGCGCCGAGGTCGTCACCGTCACCGAGGCCGCCGAGACGCTCGCGGGCCTCGACGAGCCGCGCGTGAAGGTCTCGAGCCTCGAGGAGTTCCCCGCGAAGGGTCGCGGCACGGGCGGCGTGCAGGCGCACCGGCTGCTGAAGGGCGAGGTCGGGCTCGCGCTCGCGTGGGCAGGCCCCGCGCCGCTCGCGGTCGGCGCCGACGGCTCGCAGCGGCAGCTGCCGCCGGGCGGCGCGCCCCGCGCGGGCTCGGGCGTCGCGATCGACGGCGCGATCGGGGCGATCGGCGCGCGGCTCGGGACGCCGGTCGACTGACGGCGGCCGGGGCGGCGCTCAGGCGTCGATGCGCTCCCGGTCGACCTGCGAGGTCTGGATGAGCTCGCGGCGCGGGGCGACGTCGTTGCCCATCAGCAGCTCGAAGATCTCGCTCGCGCGCTCCGAGTCCGAGATCGTCACGCGGCGCAGCGTGCGGCGCGAGCGGTCCATCGTCGTCTCGGCGAGCTGGTCGGCGTCCATCTCGCCGAGGCCCTTGTAGCGCTGCGGCGGCTCGACCCAGCTCTTGCCGCTCTTCTTGAGCTTCGCGAGCAGCCGGTGCAGCTCGGCGTCGGAGTACGTGTAGACCGCCTCGTCGGGCTTGCCGCGGTGCTTCACCATCACGCGGTGCAGCGGCGGCACCGCGGCGAAGACGCGGCCCTCCTCGATGAGCGGCCGCATGTAGCGGTGGATGAGCGTCAGCAGCAGGGTGCGGATGTGGGCGCCGTCGACATCGGCGTCCGAGAGCATGATGATCTTCCCGTAGCGGGCGGCAGAGATGTCGAACGAGCGGCCCGAGCCCGCGCCGATCGACTGGATGATCGCCGCGCACTCGGCGTTGCCGAGCATGTCGCCGATCGACGCCTTCTGCACGTTCAGGATCTTGCCGCGGATGGGCAGGATCGCCTGGAACTCGCTGTCGCGCGCGGGCTTCGCGGTGCCGAGCGCGCTGTCGCCCTCGACGATGAAGAGCTCGGTCTGCGCGACGTCGTTCGAGCGGCAGTCGACGAGCTTCACCGGGAGCGACGACGACTCGAGCGCGCTCTTGCGCCGCGCGGTCTCCTTGAGCGAGCGCGCCGACAGGCGCGCCTTCATCTCGCTCACGACCTTCTCGAGCAGCTGCCCCGCCTGCGCCTTGTCGTCGCGCTTCGAGGAGGTGAGGATGCCGCCGAGCTCGCGCGCGACGACCTGCGAGACGATCTGGCGCACGGCGGGGGTGCCGAGCACCTCCTTCGTCTGGCCCTCGAACTGCGGCTCGGGCAGGCGCACGGTGACGACGGCGGTGAGGCCCGCGAGCACGTCGTCCTTCTCGACCTTGTCGTTGCCGGCCTTGAGCTTGCGCGCGTTCGCGGCGACCTGGTCGCGCAGCAGCTTCAGGAGCGACTGCTCGAAGCCGGCGAGGTGCGAGCCGCCCTTCGGCGTCGCGATGATGTTGACGAAGGTCTGCACGACGGTGTCGTAGCCCGTGCCCCAGCGCAGCGCGATGTCGACCTCGCACGTGCGGTCGACCTCGCGCGTGACCATGTGGCCCGTCGCCTCGTCGAGCACCGGGATGGTCTCCTGGAACGCGCCCTCGCCCGTGAGCCGCCACGTCGCGGTGAGCGCCGGGTCGGGCGCGAGGTACTCGGCGAACTCGCTGATGCCGCCGTCGTACTTGAAGTCGTGGACGACGCGCTCGTCGCCGCGCTCGTCGATGATCTGGATCGCGAGCCCCGGCACGAGGAACGCCGTCTGCCGCGCGCGGCGCGCGAGCTCGTCGGCGAGGAAGTCGGCGCCCTTCGTGAACACCTGCGGGTCGGCCCAGTAGCGCACGCGCGTGCCGGTGACGCCCTTCGCGACCTTGCCGACCTTCCGCAGCCTCGACGCATCCGTGAACGGCAGGAACGTCGAGCGCGGCGAGGGCTCTCCCTCGCCGAGGAACTCGCCCGGCTCGCCGCGGTGGAACGACATCGCCCACGTCGCGCCGTCGCGGTCGACCTCGACGTCGAGGCGCTCGGAGAGGGCGTTGACGACGGATGCGCCGACACCGTGGAGGCCGCCGGAGGACTTGTAGGCGCCGCCGCCGAACTTGCCGCCCGCGTGCAGCTTCGTGAAGATGACCTCGACGCCCGTGAGGCCCGTGCGGGGCTCGACGTCGATCGGCAGGCCGCGGGCGCGGTCGCGCACCTCGACGGAGCCGTCGGCGTGCAGCACGACCGCGATCTCGTCGCCGTGGCCGCCGAGCGCCTCGTCGACGGAGTTGTCGATGATCTCCCACAAGCAGTGCATGAGCCCGCGCGAGTCGGTCGAGCCGATGTACATGCCGGGGCGCTTGCGCACCGCCTCGAGCCCCTCGAGCACGGTGAGGTGCCGAGCCGAGTAGTCCGATGCCGCAGTCGCCAACCGATCCCCCTTCGCGTGACACGCCCGGGGTCTGCAGTCATCGGGCGGTCGACGCTCCAGCCTACGGCCGCCGATCCCCGCCCGGCGGCAGGCGGCGCGGCCCGTCGCCGCGTTGCGCCGCTGGCGAACCACGCCCCGCGTGATGCGGTATTGACAGGATGGCGTGCCACGATGGACACCAGACGTGATGAAGGAGGGCACCGTGAACGACACCCAGACCGCGACGCTCGAGACCGACGAGGCGAACGCGCCGCTCAGCGCGCTCGACCGCTGCGACAGCTGCGGCGCCCAGGCATACGTCCGCGCGACGATGGAGAGCGGCACGCTGCTCTTCTGCGCGCACCACGCCGCCAAGCACCGCGAGGCGATGCAGCCGCTCGCCACCGCGTGGCACGACGAGACCGCGAAGCTCACCGAGGCGTAGGCCCCGGCGCGACTTCGACAGCGGCCCGTCCCCGATCGGGGGCGGGCCGCTCCGCTGTCGCTAGGCGAAGGGGCCCTGCAGCCGCTGCAGGAAGCGCTTCGTGCGCTCGTGCCGCGGATCGCCGAAGACCCGCTCGGGCGCGCCGCGCTCGACGACGACGCCCTCGTCGAAGAACGACACCTCGTCGGCGACCTCGCGCGCGAAGCCGAGCTCGTGGGTCACGACCGCCATCGTCCAGCCCTCGGCGGCGAGCTCGGTCATGACCGCGAGCACCTCGCCGACGAGCTCGGGATCGAGCGACGACGTCGGCTCGTCGAACAGCAGCATCGACGGATGCAGCGCGAGCGCGCGCACGATGCCGACGCGCTGCTGCTGGCCGCCCGAGAGCGACGACGGGTAGGCGTCCGCCTTCTCCCGCAGGCCGACGCGCTCGAGGAGCGCGAGCGCATCCGCCCTCGCCTCCTCCTTCCCCCGCCCCTGCACCCGGATCGGGCCGACGGTGACGTTGCCGAGCACGGTCAGGTGCGGGAAGAGGTGGTGCTGCTGGAAGACCATGGCGGATGCGCGGTGCAGGGCCGCGCGCTCGCGTCGCCCGAGCGGGCGGGTGAAGTCGAGCTCGAGCTCGCCGATGCGGAGCGTGCCGGCGTCCGGGGTCTCGAGCCCGTTGAGCGAGCGCAGCACGGTCGTCTTGCCCGAGCCGGACGGGCCGATGAGCGCGTGCACCGTGCCGGGCGCGACGTCGAGGTCGACGCCGCGCAGCACGTGGTTGTCGCCGAACGACTTGTGGAGGCCGCGGGCGGCGAGGAGCGGCGCGGGCGCGATCGGTTCAGACGGCATAGCGGTCGAGCCTCCGCTCGAGGCGGTCCTGGCCGCCGGCGAGGGCCAGGCAGATGACCCAGTAGACGCCGGCCGCGACCGAGTAGATGAGGATGAACTCGCCGCTCGGCGCCGCGATCCGCTGCGCGACGCGGAAGAGCTCGGTGACGAGGATGAGCGACGCGAGCGACGTGTCCTTCACGAGCGAGATGAGCGTGTTCGACAGCGGCGGCACCGAGACGCGCGCGGCTTGCGGCAGCACGATGCGGCCGAGCGCCTGACCCCGCGACATGCCGATCATCGCCGCCGCCTCCCACTGGCCGCGCGGGATCGACAGGATCGCGGCGCGGATGATCTCGGCCGCGTAGCCGCCCACGTTGAGCGAGAGCGCGATGATCGCGCTCGGCCACGGGTCGAGCGTGATGCCGATCTGCGGCATGCCGTAGAAGATCACGAACAGCTGCACGAGCATGGGCGTGCCGCGGATGATCGAGATGTAGGCGCGAGCGAGGCCCGAGAGCCACGCGATGCCGGAGATGCGCGCGAGCGCCATGCCGATCGCGATCACGAGGCCGAGCGAGAACGACGCGAGCGTGAGCGGGATCGTGCCGGTGAGCCCGCCGAGGGCGATGGGCCCGATCGAGTCGAGCACGAGCTGCCAGTCCACGCGCGGAGCCTACGTCGGGAGCCTGCGCGGAAGCGGCCCCGGCACTCGCCGGGGCCGCTCCATCGAGACGCGCGTCACGGCTGGGAGACGTCCTCGCCGAAGTAGACTTGCGAGATCTCGGCGAGCGTGCCGTCGGCGGCGAGCGCGGCGAGCGCCTCGTCGATCGCGGCGAGCAGCGATTCGCTCCCCTGCCGCATCGCGACGGCGCTCTCGCTCACCTCGTCGGTCTCGGCGACGGCCTCGAGGCCCGTCTCGCCGCCCTGCGCCTGCTCGTAGTCGAGGAACGTGAGGGAGTCGTTGATCGTCGCGTCCACGCGGCCCGAGCGCAGCAGCTCGGCCGCCTGGGCGAAGCCCTCGACCTCCTCGACCTCGGCGCCCGCGCCGCGCGCGACCTCGGCCCAGTTGCTCGTGAGCGACTGCGCGCTCACGCGGCCCGCGAGGTCGTCGAGCGAGGCGATGTCGCTGCCCTCGGGCACGACGAGCACGCCGGTCGAGTACGTGTACGGCTCGCTGAAGAGGTAGCGCTCCTGGCGCTCGGGCGTGATCGAGACCTGGTTCGCGATGACGTCGATGCGGCCCGAATCGAGGGCGGCGAAGATCGCGTCCCACTGCGTCTCGACGAACTCGACCTCGACGCCGAGCTGCTCGCCGACCGCGGTGATGACCTCGACGTCGTAGCCGGTCAGCGCACCGGCGCCGCCCTCGTGGAACGAGAACGGCGAGTACGTGCCCTCGGTGCCGACGACGAGCACGCCCGCCTCCTGCACCTGCTCGAGCGTCACGCCCGACGACTCGGCCTCCCCGCTCGCGCCGGGCTCCGCGCTGCTCGAGCACCCGACGAGGACGACGGATGCGGCGGCGACGGCTGCGAGGCCGGCGAGGGTGGAACGACGGGGCATGACTTCTCCTTCTCGGGGACAGAACATCATCTTAGAACGACCGCGGCGCATCCGATCGCATGGAGGAGTGCGAAGGGCCGCCCCTCGCGGGGCGGCCCTGGGTCACGCGTCGATCACTCGAGGTAGTCGCGCAGCTGCTGCGAGCGCGACGGGTGCCGCAGCTTCGCCATCGTCTTCGACTCGATCTGGCGGATGCGCTCGCGCGTCACGCCGAACGTGTCGCCGATTTGGTCGAGTGTCTTCGGCATCCCGTCGCCGAGGCCGAAGCGCATGCGGATGACGCCCGCCTCGCGCTCCGAGAGGGAGTCGAGCAGCGACTCGAGCTGGCGCTGGAGCATCGTGAAGCCCACCGCGTCGGCCGGCACGACCGCCTCGGTGTCCTCGATGAGGTCGCCGAACTCGCTGTCGCCGTCCTCGCCGAGCGGCGTGTGCAGCGAGATCGGCTCGCGGCCGTACTTCTGCACCTCGATGACCTTCTCGGGGGTCATGTCGAGCTCGCGCGCGAGCTCCTCGGGGCTCGGCTCGCGACCGAGATCCTGCAGCATCTGGCGCTGCACGCGGGCGAGCTTGTTGATGACCTCGACCATGTGCACGGGGATGCGGATCGTGCGGGCCTGGTCGGCCATCGCGCGGGTGATCGCCTGGCGGATCCACCACGTCGCGTAGGTCGAGAACTTGAAGCCCTTCGTGTAGTCGAACTTCTCGACCGCACGGATGAGGCCCAGGTTGCCCTCCTGGATGAGGTCGAGGAACTGCATGCCTCGGCCCGTGTAGCGCTTCGCGAGCGAGACCACGAGGCGCAGGTTCGCGCCCAGCAGGTGGCTCTTCGCGCGCTGCCCGTCGCGGGCGATGCGCGTGAGGTCGCGCTTGAGCTGCCAGTCGAGGTCGTCGCCCTCGAGCGAGAGCTTCTCCTCGGCGAACAGGCCCGCCTCGATGCGCATCGCGAGGTCGACCTCCTGCTCGGCGTTGAGCAGCGCGACCTTGCCGATCTGCTTGAGGTAGTCCTTGACCGGGTCGGCCGTCGCGCCGGTGATCTGCGTGGCGGCAGGCTCGTCGTCGTCGCCCGAGAGGCGCAGGGCGCCGGTCGGGAGCTTCTCGACGTGGACCTCCTCCTCTTCCTCCTCGGGGGCCTCGGCGGCGGTCTCCTCCTGCTCCATCACCTCGGCGACGGGATCGGCGGCCTTCCGGCGACCGCCGCGCGCGGGCTTCGCCGGGCCGGTCGACGGCGCGGCGGCCTTCTTCGCGGCAGCGGTCTTCGCTGCGGTCGTCTTCGCCGTCGTCTTGGCGGGGGCCTTCGCGGCCGTCTTGGCGGCGGTCGTCTTCGCGGCCGTCGACTTCGCGGCAGGCGCCTTCGCCGCCGTCGTCTTCGCGGTCGTCGACTTGGCCGCCGTCGACTTCGCGGCGGCGGTCTTCGCGGGTGCGGCCTTGGGCGCGGCAGCGGTCGTGGCGCTCTGCTCAGCGTCGGCGGCCGCCTTCGTCGTTCGGCTCCGCGGGCTCGTGGTCTTGTCAGCTGGCATGCGTCCTCCGGTCGGTCATGCGTCCAGACTCGGTCCAGTCGCGCTGAGGGCAGTCGAATGACCCATGTCAAGTCCGGGCGCTGGCACGATCTCGACTGGGTCGGTCTTGACAGTATAGCGCCGGATGTGGCATGAGCATTCCCAGGTCGTCGGATCGACCGCTCACTCGGGGCGTCGACGCATGCGACGGGCGATGGCCGCCCACAGCGGGCCCACCTCGATGCCCTCCTCCTCGCGCAGCCTCGAGCGGGTGATGCGACGCATCCGCACGACCATGAGGAAGCCGAGCGCGAGCAGCACGAACTGGAACGAGAGCGCGAGCCGGAAGCCCTCCCAGTCGTAGAGGCCGACCGCCTCGCCGCCCGCGACGCGCGCGGAGTGCACGAGGTCGAGGATGATGCCGACGGCCGGCATGGCCGCGAACGTGGCGATGAAGCCGCCGACGTTGACGATGCCGTTCGCCGAGCCGAGCACGCGCAGCGGGTTGGAGGTGCGCGCGAAGTCGAAGCCGACCGTCGAGCCGGGGCCGGCCGCGCCGAGCACGATGAGCAGCAGCACGACGAGCCAGGTCGGCGGTTGCGTCGGCCACGCGAGCACGGCGGCCCACGCGGCGATCACGAGGGTGACGAGGGCGAGCACGAGGGTCGAGCGCCGGAGCGGGAAGCGCGCGGTCGTGATGCCGACGATCGGGCCGACGACCATGCCGGTCACGACGACGACGCTCATGAGCGCGGCGGCCTCGGGCTGCGAGTAGCCGAGCCCGTCGACGAGCATCGGGAAGCCCCACAGCAGCAGGAAGAGGTTCGTGGAGCCGAGGAGCGAGAAGTGCGTCCAGAAGCCGAGCCGCGTGCCGGGCGTGCGGAAGGCGCTGCGCAGCCGCGGCAGCCAGCCCTCGGGCACGTCGATCGACCCGGTCGGCGGCGCGCCGCCCGGGGGCGCGTCGAAGACGATGAGCAGGACGAGCACGAAGGCGACGGCGCCGACCGCCGCGAGCGTGCCGAACGAGAGGGTCCAGCCGGCCGCCGAGAGCAGCCAGACGAACGGCACGGCCGAGAGCAGCTGCCCCACCTGGCCGCTGATCGCGGTGTACTGCGACATCTGCGCGAGGATCGGCCCCCGGAACCAGCCCGACTGCAGCCGGATGACCGAGATGAACGTCGCGGCGTCGCCGATCCCGACGAGGATGCGGCCGAGGATCGCGAGCGGCATGTCCTCGGCGATCGCGACGAGCAGCTGCCCGCCCGCCATGACCGCCGCACCCGAGGCGATGAGCACGCGCGGGCCGAGCCGGTCGAGCAGCACCCCGACCGGGATCTGCATCGCCGCGTAGACGCCCACCTGCACGGCGCCGAGCGTCGAGAGCTCGGTCGCGGCGACCTCGAAGCGCTCGGAGGCCGCGGGCCCCGCGACGCCGAGCGACGAGCGGTGCAGCACCGCCGCGATGTACGCCAGTGCCGCCACGCCCCAGACCAGCCAGGAGCGCGCGCTGTTCATCCGAACGGGTCCGAGCCCGGCTTCCGCCGCTCCTGCAGGTAGCGCTCGAGCTCCTCGGCGATCTCGTCGGCGCTCGGCAGCGAGCCGTCCTCATCGGTGAGCGGCGACTTCACCGAGGCCTGCGCCATGAACGCGTCGTAGCGCGCCTCGAGCGTGCGCACGACGCGCTGGAGCTCCTCGTTCGACTCCATCTGCTGCGCGACGAGCTGCTGGAACTCGCGATCGGCCTGGCGCAGCTCCTCGGTGCGGAACGCGAGCGACGTCGCGCTCGTCACGCCCTCGAGCGCGGCGAGCGCGGGGCCGGCCGAGCCCGACTCGCCGACGTAGTGCGGCACGAGCACGGTGAAGGATGCGACGGGCGACGTGGGGTGCAGGCGGTGCTCGATGCGGTGGATGACCGAGGCGGGGACCGACGAGACGGGCCGCCACGCCGAGTACTGCTCGATGAGCTCGGCGCGATTGCCGGAGACCGTGGAGACGAGCGGCCGCGTGTGCGGCACGGGCATGCCGATCGAGCTGATGATCGTGGTCGACGCGACCTCGAGCTCCTCGTGGAGCTCGAGCAGCGCATCCGTGAACCGCTCCCACATCCAGTCGGGCTCGGGCCCCGTGAGCAGCAGGAACGGCGCGCCGGCGTCGTCCTCGACCTGCAGGAGCGTGAGCGAGTGCGGCAGGTACTCCTCGACGTGGTCCTCGTTGAAGAGCATGCGCGGGCGGCGCGAGCGGTGGTCGATGAGCACGTCGGTGTCGAACGCGACGACCGGTCGGTGCGGGAGCGTGTCGAGGATCGCGGCGGCGGCGGCCTCGGCGGCGGCGCCCGCGTCGACGAAGCCGTGGATCGCGATCACGAGGTCGAGCCCGCGCGGCACCGTCTCGAGGTCCTCGAGGTGCAGGGTCAGCGAGCGCGGATCGAACACGCTCCCAGCCTAGTGACCGTCGCCCCGCCGGTATCCTCGTGACCCATGCCCATCCCCGCACTCTCCATCATCGCCCGCCCCGAGGACGCCACCGCCGAGCTCATCGTGCACGGCGTGCACCCCGGCGAGCAGCCCTCCGCCGAGGGCTTCGACCCCGAGCTCCTCCGCGGCATCGGTGCCACGGGCGAGCGCGAGCAGGTCGTGCGGGCGGTCGTCGACGGGCGCCGCGTCGCCTTCGTCGGCCTCGGCCACGACACCGGCTCGGTGCGCCTGCGGCAGATCGCGGGCGCCGCGGTGCGCGCGCTGCGCGACGTGCCGACGCTCGCGCTCGCGCTCCCGGTGCGGACGACCGACGACGTGCTCGCTGTGCTCGAGGGCGCGGCGCTCGGCGCCTACCGCTTCGACGGCCTCAAGCGCGAGCCGAAGCCCGGCGTCGTCGAGATCGCGGTCGTCGCGGGCGAGGCGGAGGTGACCGAGACGGTCGTCGCGATGGCCAAGGCCGCCTCGGCCGCCGTGTGGCTCACGCGTGACCTCGCGAACACGCCCCCGAACCTCCTGAGTCCCGTGCACTTCGCCGACCGCGTCGCCGCCGAGGCGCAGCAGGCGGGACTGAGCGTCGTCGTGCGCGACGAGGAGCGGCTGCGCCGCGAGGGCTTCGGCGGCATCGTCGGCGTCGGCCAGGGGTCGAGCCGCCCGCCGCGGCTCGTGACGGTCGAGCACGCTCCCGAGAACGCGACGCGCCACGTCGTGCTCGTCGGGAAGGGCATCACCTTCGACTCGGGCGGCCTCTCGCTCAAGCCCGCCGGCTCGATGCAGCACATGAAGTACGACATGACGGGCGCCGCGACCGTCTACGCCGTGACCGCGGCCGCCGCCGCGCTGCAGCTGCCGATCCGCGTGACCGCGCACCTCGCGCTCGCCGAGAACATGGTCTCGTCGACGTCGACCCGGCCCGACGACGTCATCGTCATCCGCGGCGGCACGAGCGTCGAGGTGACGAACACCGACGCCGAGGGCCGGCTCGTGATGGCCGACGCGCTCGTGCTCGCCTCCGAGGCGCAGCCCGACGCGATCATCGACGTCGCGACCCTCACGGGCGCGCAGCAGGTCGCGCTCGGCGACCGCGTGAGCGGCGTGATGGGCAACGACGACGCGTTCGTCGACGCGCTCGTGCGCGCCTCGCGCGAGGTGGGCGAGCTCATCTGGCCCATGCCGATCCCCGAGGAGATGCGCTCGATGCTCGACTCGGAGGTCGCCGACCTCCAGAACGCGAAGGTCGGCAACCGCTCGGGCGGCATGCTGCTCGCCGCCGCCTTCCTCAACGAGTTCGTCGGCGAGCGCGACGGCTCCCCCATCCCGTGGGCGCACATCGACATCGCCGGCCCGTCGACCAACACCGGCAAGCCCTTCGGCCACACGCCGGTCGGCGCGACGGGCGTCGTCGTGCGCGGCGTGCTCCGCATGATCTCGAAGATGTCGCGCTCAGCCGAGTGACACCGATCCGTCAGGGGTGAGCGACTAGGCTGGCTCGGGCAGGAACTGCCGTGCACCGCTGCGCCCACCGGCGCGGCACAAGAGACTCATGAGGAGCAAGTGCGTGTCCGATCAGAGCTTTGACATCGTCGTCCTGGGTGGAGGCAGTGCCGGCTACGCCGTCGCGCTGCGCGCCGTGCAGCTCGGCAAGACCGTCGCGATCGTCGAGAAGGACAAGCTCGGCGGCACGTGCCTCCACCGCGGCTGCGTGCCCACGAAGGCGATGCTGCACTCGGCCGAGGTCGCCGACGAGGTGCGCGACGCCGGCCACGCCGGGGTCGACGCCGAGCTCAAGGGCATCGACATCGAGCGCGTGACCGCCTTCCGCGAGGGCATCGTCTCGAAGAAGTACAAGGGCCTGCAGGGCCTCATCAAGGCCAAGGGCATCGAGGTCGTCGACGGCGAGGGCAAGCTCACCTCCCCCACGACCGTGCAGGTCGGCGACCGCACCCTGACCGGCAAGAACATCGTGCTCGCGACCGGCTCGTACGCGAAGACGCTGCCGGGCCTCGAGATCACCGGCAACGTCATCACGAGCGAGCAGGCGCTCCGCCTGGACTGGATCCCGCAGCGGGTGGCGATCCTCGGCGGCGGCGTCATCGGCGTCGAGTTCGCGAGCGTGTGGCGCGCCTTCGGCGCCGAGGTCACGATCATCGAGGGCCTGCCCCACCTCGTCGCGAACGAGGAGGAGTCGGTCTCGAAGCAGTTCGAACGCGCGTACAAGAAGCGCGGCATCCAGTTCAAGCTCGGCGCGCGCTTCTCGGGCGTGACGCAGGACGACTCGGGCGTGCACGTCTCGCTCGAGACGGGCGAGACGATCGACGCCGATCTCCTGCTCGTCGCGGTCGGCCGCGGCCCGAACACCGCCGGGCTCGGCTACGAGGAGGTCGGCGTGCAGCTCGACCGCGGCTTCGTGACCGTCGACGACCGCCTGCAGACCTCGGTGCCCGGCGTCTACGCCGTCGGCGACATCGTCCCGGGCCTCCAGCTCGCGCACCGCGGCTACCAGCAGGGCATCTTCGTCGCCGAGGAGATCGCCGGCCTCGAGCCGCGCATGGTGCAGGACATCAACATCCCGAAGGTCACCTACTCCGACCCCGAGGTCGCGTCGATCGGCTACTCCGAGGCCAAGGCCAAGGAGCAGTTCGGCGAGGACAGGATCGAGTCGTACGAGTACTCGCTCGGCGGCAACGCGAAGAGCGAGATCGTCGGCACGACCGGCTCGGTCAAGGCGGTGCGGGTCAAGGACGGCCCCGTCGTCGGCGTCCACATGATCGGCCGCCGCGTGAGCGAGCTCATCGGCGAGGCCCAGCTCATCGTGAACTGGGAGGCCTACCCCGAGGACGTCTCGCAGCTCGTCCACGCCCACCCGACGCAGCACGAGGCGCTCGGCGAGACCATGATGAAGCTCGCGGGCACCCCGCTCCACGCACTCTGATCGACAGCCACAGGAGATCCCAGAATGACTGACATCAAGCTCCCCGAGCTCGGCGAGAGCGTCACCGAGGGCACGATCACCCGCTGGCTGAAGGCCGTGGGCGACGAGATCGCCGTCGACGAGCCGCTCGTCGAGATCTCGACCGACAAGGTCGACACCGAGGTGCCGTCGCCGATCGCCGGCACGCTCACCGAGATCCTCGCCGACGAGGACGACACCGTCGAGGTCGGCGCCGTCATCGCGCGCGTGGGCGACGCGGGCGACGCGCCCGCCGAGCAGGCGCCCGAGACCGACGCCGAGGCGGCGACCGAGGGCACCGACGCCGAGCCCGAGCAGGAGGCCGACGACGAGTCGGCCGCCGAGGCGCAGGAGTCGCCCTCGAAGGAGGCCGACGAGCAGCAGGAGGCGGCGCCCGAGCCCGCGCCGCAGGCCGAGGCGCAGCCCTCGAGCGGCGGCGGCACGGACATCAAGCTCCCGGAGCTCGGCGAGAGCGTCACCGAGGGCACGATCATCCGCTGGCTCAAGGCCGTCGGCGACGAGATCGAGGTCGACGAGCCCATCGTCGAGATCTCGACCGACAAGGTCGACACCGAGGTGCCCTCCCCCGTGGCCGGCACGATCTCCGAGCTGCTCGTGGACGAGGACGACACCGTCGAGGTCGGCAGCGTCATCGCGCGCGTCGGCGGCTCGGCGAGCGCGCCCTCGGCCGGCGAGCCGACGACCGACGACGCCGAGACCGACGAGCCGGCCCCGTCATCGAGCTCCGCCGAGGAGCAGGACGCGACGCCGACCGAGCAGCCCGAGCCCGCGAAGCCGTCGACCGAGCAGCCGGAGCCCGCGAAGGCCCCCGAGGCCGAGGAGCAGGAGGCGGCGCCCGCTCCCGAGGCGCCGAAGCAGGAGGCGCCGAAGGCCGAGGCGCCGAAGCAGCCGGCCCCGCCTGCCCCCTCGAAGCCCGCCCCGTCGGACTCCGCAGCGCAGGCACCCGCGGCCCCCTCGGCGTCGGCGTCGCCCGCGCAGCCCGCCGCGCAGTCCGCGCCGGCCGGCGTCTACGTGACCCCGATCGTCCGCAAGCTCGCGAACGAGCGCGGCGTCGACCTCGGCGCGATCACCGGCACGGGCGTCGGCGGCCGCATCCGCAAGGAGGACGTGCTCGCGGCAGCCGAGGCGAAGCCCGCCGAGGCCGCTGCCGCGGCGCCCGCAGCCGCTGCCGCACCGGCGCCCGTCGAGGTCTCGCCGCTGCGCGGCACGACCGCGAAGATGTCGCGCCTGCGGAAGGTCGTCGCGAAGCGCGCGGTCGAGTCGATGCAGGAGCTCGCGCAGCTCACCACGGTCGTCGAGGTCGACGTGACGAAGGTCGCGCAGCTCCGCGAGGCGAAGAAGGCCTCGTTCCAGCAGGAGACCGGCAACAAGCTCACCTTCCTGCCGTTCTTCACGCAGGCGGCGGTCGAGGCGCTCAAGGCGCACCCGCTCATCAACGCGACGGACGACGGCGAGACGATCACCTACCCCGAGACCGAGAACCTCGCGATGGCGGTCGACACCGAGCGCGGCCTGCTCACGCCGGTCATCCGCGACGCGTCGTCGAAGAGCATCCGCGAGCTGACCGCCGAGATCGCCGACCTCGCGCAGCGCACGCGCGACAACCAGCTCAAGCCCGACGAGCTGGCCGGCGGCACCTTCACGCTCACGAACACCGGCTCGCGCGGCGCGCTGTTCGACACCCCCGTGGTGTTTCAGCCCCAGCGCGCGATCCTCGGCGTCGGCACGGTCGTGAAGCGCCCGGTCGTCGTCTCGGTCGACGGCCAGGACTCGATCGCGATCCGCTCGATGGTCTTCCTCGCCCTGTCCTACGACCACCGGATCATCGACGGCGCCGACGCCGCCCGCTACCTCGCGGCGGTCAAGCAGCGCCTCGAGTCGGGCGCGTTCGAGGTCTAGTCCGACCACGCGTCCCTGAGGGTCCAGCCTGCCTCGATGCTCATGACGAGCACCGAGGCAGGCTCGTCTCCGGACACGACGCGCAGCAGCCACGCGTCGCCGAGGTGCTGCACGACCTCGAGCACGCCGTCGTCGGGCATCCGCCACGGCGCGGCGGCGGTGAGCTGC
The DNA here is from genome assembly GCF_017565345.1 of Agrococcus sp. TF02-05. NCBI lineage: Bacteria > Bacillati > Actinomycetota > Actinomycetes > Micrococcales > Microbacteriaceae > Agrococcus > Agrococcus sp. TF02-05. Next base: position 350,980 of record NZ_JAGEKO010000001.1, read on the forward strand.
GGGCTGCCGGGCTCGTGCAGACCGACGAGGCATGCCGCGTCGCCCGCGTCGAGGCACGCCTCCCGCTCGGCGAGCAGCGCGGCTGCGCCCGCGACCGGATCGCCCGGCACCCCGATCACCACCGGGGTCTGCGCCGCGGGGCTCGTGGGCGGCGGGACCGCGCCAGCGGTCGGCGTCGGCATCGGCTCGGCGTGGGGCGCACCCGCGTCGGCTGCGCCGGCTCCCGGTGGACCGCTGCCGCCCAGAAGCGTCGCCGCCACGACGAGCGCGACGCCGCCGGCCCCGCCGACCGCCCAGTAGCGCGGCCGCACGGCGCGGGCCGCCTCGAGGAGCCGCGCCGTGACCGGCGCGCCGCGCGGAAGCCGCTCGAGCAGCAGCGCGACGCGCGACCACACCGCCTCGAGCCCGCTCGGCCGCTCGCGCCGACGCATCCGCACCGGCGCGGGCACGGCCGCGGTCTCGGCAGGCGGATCGAGCGCGAGGGGCAGGGCCGGCCACGCGGCGATGAGCGCGGTGCCGGCCGCGGCGAGGTCGCGGCGCTCGAGCGCCGCCTCGACCGCCGCCGGCAGCGGCTCGCCGCTCGCGTCGGCGAGCAGGAGCGCGAGTTCGCGCCAGCCGAGCGCGTCGGCCGCGACGCCCTCGCTCGACTCGCGCCACGCCTCGGTCGGCCGCTCGGTCTCGCGGTGCGCGCCCTCGCCCGCGAGGAGCGGTGCGCCGTCGTCGTCGATGCGCACGTCGTGCGCCGTCACGCCGCCCGCGACCGCCCCGATCGCGTGGAGCGCCCCGAGCGCCGCCGCGATCGGTGCGAGCGCCGTGACGGCCTCCCCCGGCTCTGGCTCGCCGCGCTCGAGCAGCCAGTCGGCGAGGTCGCGCGGCACGAGCTGGCGCACCACGACGACGCCCACGTCGGTCGCGACGTCGACGACGGGCAGCAGGTGCTCGTGCTCGGCGAGCAGGAGCGCCTCGGCCTCGCGCGCGAGCGGCGCGTCAGCGCCTGCGAGGGCGCGGTGCACCTCGACGCCGTGCCCCGACGCATCCGCCACCCAGACCTCGCGCTCGGCCGTGCGCCGCACCGCCCGCACGAGCGGGTAGCCGGCGATCGACGCAGCATCGGGATCCACGCCGCGACGATGCCACGGCGACGGCGCGCCGGGTGCGGATCCCGCACCTCGCTGTGGAGAGCGGAGGGCCCGCGCCCCGGTATCCTGGGGAGCATGGCGCGCGAGACCGAGAAGGAGCCCGGCCGGCTCAAGACGATGTGGTCCATCTTCCAGATGACCCGCAAGAACGACAAGGCGGCGCTGCCGCTCATGCTGCTGGCCTTCTTCGGGCCGATCATCGTCGTCGTCGTGCTCGCGATCGTGACGCAGCAGGACGTGCTGTGGTTCGTCCTCTGGGTGATCTCGGGCGTGCTCATCGGCCTGATGCTCATGATGATGACGCTCACCTGGCGCGCCGAGAAGATCGCGTTCTCGCAGATCGAGGGCCGCCCCGGCGCCGTCGGCGCCGTGCTGAAGAGCGGCCTGCGCGGCAACTGGTCGACGAGCGAGATGCCCGTCGCGGTCAACCCGCGCACGCAGGACGCCGTCTACCGCGCGGTCGGCAAGCCCGGCGTCGTGCTCATCGCCGAGGGCCCGCGCGAGCGCGTCGCGCGACTCGTGGGCGAGGAGCAGCGCAAGCTCAAGCGCATCGTGCCGAACGTGCCGGTCAACGTGCTCGAGATCGGTCCCGACTCGTCGCTCGAGCTGCGCAAGATGACGAAGTCGATGCGCCGCCTGAAGAAGGTGCTCAGCCGCGCCGAGGTGATGGCGGTCGCGAACCGGCTCACCTCGCTCGGGCAGTCGAACCTGCCCATCCCGAAGGGCATCGACCCGAACCGGGTGCGCCCCGGCCGGCCGCGCTGACGTAACACCGCCGAAACATCGGCGTCACGGTCGGGCAACGGCTCCCGCGTAGCGTCGAGGCAAGGCATCCGCTCAACCGAAACGCCAAGTCAGGAGCACCATGTTCAAGGACCCGTCCGAGGCCCTCGCCTTCATCAAGGACGAGGAGGTGAAGTTCCTCGACATCCGGTTCACCGACCTGCCCGGCGTGCAGCAGCACTTCAACATCCCCGCGTCGACGGTGGACGAGGAGTTCTTCTCGGTCGGCCAGCTCTTCGACGGCTCCTCGATCCGCGGCTTCGCGACCATCAACGAGTCCGACATGCAGCTCATCCCTGACGTGTCGACCGCGTACCTCGACCCGTTCCGCGAGCAGAAGACGCTCGTGATGATCTTCGACATCTACAACCCGCGCACGGGCGAGATCTACCACCGCGACCCGCGCCAGGTCGCCCACAAGGCCGAGCAGTACCTCGCCTCGACCGGCATCGCCGACACTGCGTTCTTCGCGCCCGAGGCCGAGTTCTACATCTTCGACGACGTGCGCTACTCGGTCACCCCCAACCAGTCGTTCCACTCGGTCGACTCGGAGGAGGGTGCCTGGAACACCGGGCGCGTCGAGGAGGGCGGCAACCTCGGCTACAAGACGGCCTTCAAGGGCGGCTACTTCCCCGTCTCCCCGGTCGACAAGCAGGCCGACCTGCGCGACGACATCTGCCTCAAGCTCGAGGCGATCGGCCTGCAGGTCGAGCGCAGCCACCACGAGGTCGGCACGGGCGGCCAGGCCGAGATCAACTACCGCTTCAACACGATGGTGAAGGCGGCCGACGAGATCCTCGCCTTCAAGTACATCGTCAAGAACACGGCGCTCGAGTGGGGCAAGACGGCGACGTTCATGCCGAAGCCCCTCTTCGGCGACAACGGCTCGGGCATGCACACGCACCAGTCGCTGTGGCTCGACGGCAAGCCGCTCTTCTTCGACGAGAACGGCTACGGCAACCTCTCCGACACGGCCCGCTGGTACATCGGCGGCCTGCTCGCGCACGCGCCGGCCGTGCTCGCGTTCACGAACCCGTCGATCAACTCCTACCGCCGCCTCGTGAAGGGCTTCGAGGCGCCGGTCAACCTCGTCTACTCGGCGGGCAACCGCTCGGCGGCGATCCGCATCCCGATCACGGGCTCGAACCCGAAGGCGAAGCGCATCGAGTTCCGCGCGCCCGACGCGGCGTCGAACCCGTACCTCGCGTTCGCGGCGCAGATGATGGCGGGCCTCGACGGCATCCGCAACCGCATCGAGCCGATGGACCCGATCGACAAGGACCTCTACGAGCTGCCGCCCGAGGAGGCCAAGGGCATCCCGCAGGTGCCGGGCACGCTCGAGGAGGCGCTCGTCGCGCTCGAGAACGACCACGAGTTCCTGCTCGAGGGCAACGTCTTCACGAAGGACCTCATCGACACGTGGATCTCGCTCAAGCGCGAGACCGAGATCCTGCCGATGGCCCTGCGCCCGCACCCGTACGAGTTCGAGCTCTACTACGGCGTCTGACGCACCCAGCTCGAGAGCCGGTCACCCGCGGGTGGCCGGCTCTCGGCGTTCACGGGCGGATGCGTTCGGTCGCGCTCAGGCGGGGACGGCGTAGCCGCAGATGGGGCACGCCTCGAACTCGCGCTTGCCCCAGCGCGCGATCGGGATGAAGAAGAGGGTGAAGCGCTTCGACTCGCGGATGCGACGCCACACCGCGGTGTTGCCGCAGTTGACGCACGTGCGGGTGAGCCCGGGCCCGAGCTCCTCCTGCTTGGGGCCGAAGCCGAAGATGAAGAACATCGCGCCAGCGTAGGGAGGGAGCCTGCGAGCTTCCCTGGCCACCGGTCGCCTTGGGTGGCACCGAATCGTCGCCTGGCTCCGACACGAGCGACGAATCGGTACCACCCCGCCGAGTGACACGCTCGGGGAGGTACCGGATGGTCGCCTCGGCTCGCGCCAGGCGACCAATCCGCACCACCCGCGAGAGCGCCGGTCAGGCGTCGTAGAAGAGGCGGTCGAAGACTCGGCGCGAGCGGCGCGTGACGGCGAGGTAGTGCTCCTCGAGCGCGAGCGCCGAGTGCGCGGGCATGCCGATGAGCCGCGCGACCGCCTCGAGCTCGGTGCGCTCGTTGGGCAGCACGTCGATCGTGCGCGCGCGAGCGAGCGCGAGCCCGTTGCGGAGGCGCGTCGCGAGGGCCCACGCCTCGCGGAGGATCTCCGCGTCGCGCTCGCCGATGAGGTCGGCGCGCGCGGCGGCGGCGAGCGCCTCGAGCGTCGAGGGCGTGCGCAGGCTCGGCTCGCGACCCGCGTGCTGCAGCTGCAGCAGCTGCACGAGCCACTCGACGTCGCTCAGCGCGCCGTCGCCGAGCTTGAGGTGGCGCCGCCGGTCGGCGCCCTTCGGCAGCCGCTCCGACTCGACGCGCGCCTTGATGCGCCGCACCTCCCGCGCGGCCGACGCCGGCAGCTCCGCCGGATACCGGCGCTCGTCGACGATGGCCATGAGCTCGTCCGCGAGCTCGGCGTCGCCCGCGAACGGCCGCGCACGCAGGAGCGCCTGCGCCTCCCACGGCTCCGACCAGCGCTCGTAGTAGGCGCGGTAGCTCTCGAGGGTGCGCACGATCGGACCCTGGCGTCCCTCGGGCCGGAGCGCCGCATCCAGCTCGAACGGCAGCGTCGGGTCGGCGAGCGTCTCCTGCACCTTGCGGATGACGGTCGTCGCGACCGCGATCGGGTCGCCCTCGCCGGCCGCGACGTGCATGACGTCGATGTCGCTGCCGAAGCCGATCTCGCGACCGCCCGTGCGGCCGAGCGTGATCGTCGCGAGCCGGAGCCCCTCGGGCGTGTGGAGCTCGAGCGCCGCGTCGACGAGCGCCGCCGCGATCGCGGTGAGCGCGACGCCGACGGTCGACTCGTCGATGCGCTGGAGCGCGCTCGCCATCGCGACGCGCAGGTGCTCGCGGCGGCGGAGGGATCGCAGCGCGCTCCGCACGGCATCGGGGTCGCCGCGGTGCCGGCCCAGCACGGCGGCCGCCTCCTCGCGCAGCGACTCCTCGGAGCGCGGCCGCAGCTGCTCGTCGCCGTCGAGCCACGACGCGGCCTCGGGGATGCGCTCCATGAGGGAGCCGATGAGGCGCGACGACGAGAGCAGCCGCGTGAGCCGGCGCGCGGCGACCGGTGAGTCGCGCAGCATGCGGAGGAACCACGGGCTCTCGCCGAGCGCCTCGCTCAGCCGCCGGAACGCGAGCAGCCCCATGTCGGGGTCGACGCCCTCAGCGAACCAGCCGAGCAGCACCGGCAGCAGCAGCCGCTGGATCTGCGCGCGGCGCGTCACGCCGCCCGTGAGCTCGGCGATGTGGCCGAGCGCGCCTCGCGCGTCGGCGTAGCCGGACGCCTCGAGCCGCTTCGCCGCGTGCTCGGGCGTGAGCCGCACGTCGTCGTGGCCGAGCGAGGCGACGGCGCCGAGCAGCGGGCGGTAGAAGAGCCGCTCGTGCAGCGACCGCACCGCGCGCCGCACCGCTTGCCAGCGCTCGGTGAGGGTCGCGGCATCCGGCAGCCCTGCCGAGCGCGCGAGCCGCCGCAGCTCGTCGGGATCGACCGGCATGAGGTGGGTGCGGCGCATGCGCCAGAACTGGATGCGGTGCTCGAGCACGCGCAGGAACCGATAGTGGTCGCTGAACTCGTCCCGGTCAGCGCGGCCGATGATGCCGAGCTCGGCGAGCGCGTCGAGCGCTTCGAGCGTGCCGCGCTGCCGCACCGACTCGTCGTCGGCGCCGTGCACGAGCTGCAGCAGCTGCACCGTGAACTCGATGTCGCGCAGGCCCCCCGGCCCGAGCTTCAGCTGCCGCGCCACCTCGTCGGCCGGGATGTGCTCGCTCACCCGCTCGCGCATCCGCTGCACCGACTCGACGAAGCCCTCGCGGCTCGACGACTCCCACACCTTCGAGCGCACAGCGGCCTCGTAGGCCGCGCCGAGCTCGGCGTCGCCCGCGACGGCGCGCGCCTTGAGCAGCGCCTGGAACTCCCACGACTTCGCCCAGCGCTCGTAGTAGGCGACGTGCGAGGCGAGCGTTCGCGTGAGCGCGCCGTCCTTGCCCTCGGGCCGCAGGTTCGCGTCGACCTCCCACAGCGGCGGTGCCTTCTGGAACTGCGCGCACGCCGCGGTCGTCTCGCGCGCGAGCAGCGTCGCGATCTGGGTCGCCCGCGGGTCGTCGACGCCGTCGGCCTCGTGCACCCAGATGACGTCGACGTCGCTCAGGTAGTTGAGCTCGCGCGCGCCCGTCTTCCCCATCGCGATGACCGCGAGCCGCACGCGGTCGGCGTCCTCGCCGTAGCGCTCGCGCGCGGCGGCGCGGGCGATCGCGAGGCCTGCCTCGAGCGCGGCGGCGGCGAGGTCGGCGAGCGCGGCCGAGACGACGTCGACCGAGGCGCTCGGGTCGTCGAGGCCGAGGTCCCACGCGACGAGCTCGGTGAGGTGGCGGCGGTATCGGCCGCGCATCGCGGCGATCGCCTCGTCCCTGGGCTTCCTCGCCACGCCGGCGGATGCGTCGACCGACTCGAGCAGGCTGTCGACGTAGCGCTCGGCGGGCGCGGGCGGCAGCGGCCGGGCGGCGACGTCGAGGTCCTCGGCGTGCCGCTCGAGGTGTTCGGCGATGCCCATCGAGCCGCCGAGCACCCGCAGGAGCGACTCGCGCGAGCCCGCGTCGGCGAGCGCCTCGTCGAGCGAGACGCCGGCGCGCTCGAGCCGCACGGCCGACTCGAGGGCCGTGTCGGGGTCGGCGGCGCGCGCCGCGGCCTCGACGAGGGCCGTCCTGCCCGTGCCCCGCCACGCATCCGGGAGCTCCTCGAGGCACGCCGCGGCGCGGCTCGGCTCGCGGAACCCGAGCTGCGCCAGTCGAGCGCGCGGCGACGGGATGCGCATGGGCTAGAGCGAGAGCAGGTTCGACTCGAGCTCGACGCGCGTCACCTGGGCGCGGTAGCGCTGCCAGTCCTCGCGCTTGTTGCGCAGGAAGTACTCGAAGACCTGCTCGCCGAGCGTCTCGGCGACGAGCTCCGACTCCTCCATGTGCTGCAGCGCCCGGTCGAGGCTCGCCGGCAGCGGCGTGAAGCCGAGCGCGCGGCGCTCGCGGTCGGAGAGCGCCCAGACGTCGTCGGTCGCCTCCTCGGGCAGCTCGTAGCCCTCCTCGATGCCCTTGAGCCCCGCCGCGAGCAGCACCGAGAAGGCGAGGTAGGGGTTGGCGGCCGAGTCGAGCCCGCGGTACTCGACGCGCGCCGACTGCGCCTTGTTGGGCTTCGAGAGCGGCACGCGCACGAGCGCGGAGCGGTTGTTGTGGCCCCACGAGACGTAGCTCGGCGCCTCGTCGCCCGACCACATGCGCTTGTAGGAGTTGACGAACTGGTTCGTCACCGCGGTGAACTCGGGCGCGTGGTGCAGCAGGCCCGCGACGAACTGCCGGCCGACCTTCGAGAGCTGGTACTGCCCCGCGGGGTCGTGGAACGCGTTCCGCTCCCCCTCGAACAGCGACATGTGGGTGTGCATGCCGCTGCCGGGCTGCCCCTCGAAGGGCTTCGGCATGAACGTCGCGTAGACGCCCTCCTGGATCGCGACCTCCTTCACGACGGTGCGGAAGGTCATGATGTTGTCGGCGGTCGAGAGCGCGTCGGCGTAGCGCAGGTCGATCTCGTTCTGGCCGGGGCCCGCCTCGTGGTGGCTGAACTCGACCGAGATGCCGATGTCCTCGAGCATGCGCACGCTCGCCCGGCGGAAGTCGTGCGCGGTGCCGCCCGGCACGTTGTCGAAGTAGCCGGCGCGGTCGACGGGCTCGGGGTGGTGCACGTCGGCGGACTTCAGCAGGTAGAACTCGCACTCCGGATGCGTGTAGAAGCTGAACCCGAGGTCGGCCGCCTTCGCGAGCGTCCGCTTGAGCACGTGCCGCGGGTCGGCGGCCGCGGGCTGCCCGTCGGGCGTCGCGATGTCGCAGAACATGCGCGCGGTCGGGTCGATCTCGCCTCGCCACGGCAGCACCTGGAACGTCGACGGGTCGGCCTTCGCGATCACGTCGGCCTCGGAGGAGCGCGAGAGCCCCTCGATCGACGAGCCGTCGATGCCGAGCCCCTCGGTGAAGGCGCCCTCGACCTCGGCGGGCGCGATCGCCACCGACTTCAGCGTGCCGAGCACGTCCGTGAACCACAGCCGCACGAACTTGACGCCGCGCTCCTCGATCGTCCGGAGCACGAAGTCCCGCTGCTTGTCCATCCGAGTCCCTCCTGAAGGCCTGCCCTCAGGCTAGTGGGCGCGCGGCTGTCGATAGGCTCGGCCGCATGGCATTCAGCGAGAGCGCGCAGGAGCCCGCAGCGCCCTACGGCGGCGCGGCGTCGAGCCCCAAGCGCGTCAGGATCCGGCACTTCCAGCAGGCGAAGCGCGACGGGGTGAAGATCGTCGGGCTCACGAGCTACGACTACCTCTCCGCCGGCATCTTCGACCGCGCTGGCATCGACTTCCTGCTCGTGGGCGACTCGGCGGGCAACACCGTCTTCGGCTACGACACGACGCTCCCGGTGACGGTCGACGAGCTCATCCCCCTCACCCGCGCCGTCGCGCGCGGCGCGAAGCGGGCGCTCGTCGTCGCCGACCTGCCCTTCGGCTCCTACGAGACGAACCCGCGCGAGGCGGTGCACACCGCGATCCGCTTCATGAAGGAGACGGGCGCGCACGCCGTGAAGCTCGAGGGCGGCGAGCGCTCGGCCGAGCAGATCCGCCACATCGTGGAGGCCGGCATCCCCGTCATGGCGCACGTCGGCTTCACCCCGCAAGCCGAGCACGGGCTCGGCGGCCACGTCATCCAGGGCCGCGGTGAGGAGGGCGCCGAGAAGCTGCTGCGCGACGCGAAGGCCGTCGAGGCGGCCGGCGCGTTCGCGGTCGTGCTCGAGATGGTGCCGTCGGAGTCGGCGCGCGCGGTGACCGAGGCGCTCACGATCCCGACGATCTCGGTCGGCGCGGGCCCGCACTGCGACGGGCAGCTGCTCGTCTGGACCGATTGGGCGGGCTTCACGACCGGGCGCATCCCGCGCTTCGTCAAGCAGTACGCGCAGATCGGCAAGGACCTCGAGGACGCCGCGAACGCCTTCCGCGAGGATGTCTCCTCGGGCGCCTACCCGGCCCCCGAGCACGAGTACGAGTAGCCGGGGCGGCACCGTGCGCATCGCCCTGCTCCTCCGCGGCGTGAACGTCGGCGGCGTCACCGTGCGCTCGGCCGACCTCAAGGCGCTGCTCGAGGACGCGGGGCTCGACGACGTCGTGACGGTGCTCGCGAGCGGCAACGCCGTCGTGACGGCGACGGATGCGTCGGGCGCGGCGCGGGGGGCGGAGGCCGCGCTCGAGGCGCGGTACGGCAGGCGCATCCGGGTGCTCGGCATCGCGATCGACGACCTCGAGCGCATCATCGCCGACTACCCGCACGGCGAGGACGACGACCGCACGCCCTACGTCGTGTTCGAGCTCGAGCCGGGGATCGCGGCGGAGCTCGCCGCGCTCGAGCCGGGCGAGGGCGAGACGATCGCCGCGGGCGACGCGGTCGTCCACTGGTCGAACCCGAAGGGCACGACGCTCTCGAGCCCGTTCGGCAAGGCGCTCGAGCGGCAGGCGAAGGATCGCGTCACGACCCGCAACCTGCGCACGCTGCGCCGCATCGTCGCGGTCGCCTGACGCTGCGCGGCCCGGTCAGCGGGAGTTGCCGCCCCAGTCGTCCTCTGCGGCCTCCTCAGCCGCCCACTTCCGCGAGCGCTCCTTGATGATCTCGGGGGCGCGTGCCGCCTCCTCGCGAGTGGCGAAGGGGCCAGCGCGGTCGTAGCCGGGCGAGACCATGCCCTCCTCGACGACGCCGGTCTCCAGGTTGTACCAGTACTCGGTCATGCGCGCCTCCTCGGGATCCGCCGCGGGTCGGTCTGCCTCGGCCGTCTGCCTCGGCCGTCTGCCTAGGATGGAGCCTATGCCGAAGGACGTGAGAGGTCACCTGATCCCCGGTCGCATCTCTCCCCAGAGGCCCGTGGACGCATCCATCGCCCGCCCGGAGTACGTCGGCAAGCCGCGCCCGGCGAAGCACGTGGGCGGTGACGTCTACGACGAGGCGACGATCGACCGCATCCGCGCCGCCGGCACGATCGCCGCCGACGCGATCGCCGCCGTCGGCGCGGCCGTGCGCCCAGGCATCACGACCGACGAGCTCGACCGCATCGGCCACGACTTCGTGACGAGCCACGGCGCCTACCCCTCGACGCTCGGCTACCGCGGCTTCTCGAAATCGGTGTGCTCGAGCGTCAACGAGGTCGTCTGCCACGGCATCCCCGACGACACGGTGCTCGAGGCCGGCGACATCGTCAACATCGACATCACGGCGTTCAAGGACGGCGTGCACGGCGACTCGAACCGCACCTTCATCGTCGGGCAGGCGGGCGACGAGGTGACGCAGCTCGTCGAGCGCACCGAGGAGGCGCTGCGCCGCGCGATCAGGGTCGCGCTGCCGGGCCGCCGCGTCAACGTCATCGGCCGCACGATCGAGCAGTACGCGAAGCGCTTCGGCTACGGCGTCGTGCGCGACTTCACCGGCCACGGCGTCGGCACGTCGTTCCACTCGGGGCTCATCATCCCCCACTACGACACCGAGCAGTACGACACCGAGATGGTGCCCGGCATGGTCTTCACGATCGAGCCGATGCTCACCCTCGGCACGCACGAGTGGGACGGCTGGGACGACGGCTGGACGATCGTCACGCGCGATCGCTCCATCACCGCCCAGTTCGAGCACACGATCGTCGTGCGCGAGGGCGGCGCCGAGATCCTCACGCTGCCCTCGGCCTGACGGCCAGGGGCGGGAACCGTGGCAGGATCGTCGATCGTGGTGAAGTCCAAGCACAAGGCAGTCGGCGTCGACATCGGCGGCACCGGCGTGAAGGCGGCGCTCGTCGACGTGCGCACCGGCGAGCTGCTGAGCGATCGCGTGAAGGTGCCGACCCCCGCGGGCGGCGAGCCCGACGCGATCCGCGACGCGGTCGTGGGCCTCGTCGGGATGCTCGAGATCGACGACGAGACCCCCATCGGCGTCACCTTCCCGGCGATCGTGCGGCACGGCCGCACGATGAGCGCCGCGAACGTCTCGAAGTCGTGGATCGGGCTCGAGGCCGAGCAGCTGTTCGAGCGCGCGCTCGGACGCGACATCCACTTCGTCAACGACGCGGATGCGGCGGGCTTCGCCGAGGACCACTACGGAGCGGCGAAGGATGCGTCGGGGCTCGTCATCCTGACGACGCTCGGCACGGGCATCGGCGGCGCCCTCATCTACAACGGCACCCTCATCCCCAACGCCGAGCTCGGCCACCTCGAGCTCGACGGCGTCGGCGCCGAGACGCGCGCGTCGAACAAGGCGCGTGAGCGCGAGGAGCTGAGCTGGGAGGACTGGGCGGCACGGCTGCAGCGCTACTACAGCCACCTCGAGTTCCTCTTCTCCCCCGACCTCTTCGTCGTCGGCGGCGGGGTCTCGAAGTCGTCGGAGAAGTTCCTGCCGCTGCTGCGGCTCGAGACGCCGATCGTGCCTGCGGCGCTCCGCAACAACGCGGGGATCATCGGCGCCGCCGCGCTCGCGCGCGGCGTGTGAGCGAGCGCCGCGTGAGCGAGCGGCGGGAGCGGCCCGGTCGCGAGCCTCGCGCCCGGCATCGCAAGCACGCCGACGAGCGCCGCCGCGCGCAGCCGCGCACCGAGTGGCGGATGTTCCGCCGCGCCCCGTGGGGACCGGCGAGGGTCGAGCTCGACGGCGCCCGGGTGCGCGCGAGCGTCGGCGACGCGGTCGTCGAGCTCGACCGCACGGATCGCCGGAACCTCGCGGCGCAGCGCGCGGAGCCGTGGCGGCGGCCGGAGGCCGACGGCGTGCCGGTGCTGCTCGGCGGTGAGCGCGTGGCCACGCTCGTGGACGAGCACGATCGCGGGGGCATCCTGCGCCACGCGTCGATGCGCGTGACGGGTGACGCGGCGCTCGTCGGCACCGGGCTCGAGCTGCGCTACCGGGTGCTGCCGTTCGCGCTGACGCTGCGCTCGGAGCGCGGCGTCCTCGTGGCGACGCGCCCGTGGTTCGCGCCGCTGAACGCGCTCGTGAGCGAGTACTCGCTCGTGCGCGACCACGACCTCGTGCCGCCGAGGGTCTCGCGCGAGGCGAGCGACGCGCACATCGCGCTCTGGCTCGCGGTGCGATGGAGCCTCATCGCCTGACAGCCGTGGGGTGAACCGGCCGGCCGATACGCCGGGTTCTGTCGTGGACGGTCATCTCTCTCGGGGATGCATTGCTGCAGCCCTCCAGCGACCTACCCGCGGACGGGACGAGCAGCCCCATGGTCCGCTGTCTGGTCTTGCTCCGGGCGAGGTTTGCCTAGCCGCCGCGCTCGCACGCGACGCTGGTGGGCTCTTGCCCCACCGTTTCACTCCTGGCCGATCGGTCGCCCGACCGGTGGACCTGCTCTCTGTTGCACTTTCTCGCGGGTTGCCCCGGGTGGACGTTATCCACCGCCCTGCTCTGCGGAGCCCGGACGTTCCTCGGCGCCGCTCCCGAGGGAGCGGCGACGCGACCGCCTGGCCGACCGGTTCACGCCCTCAGGGTACCGCTCGAGCCGACCAGAAGCATCCGCTCGTCACCGCTCGAGCGCCTTGCGGTAGTAGGCGGTCGCGTGCAGCGGCCGGCCGCCGAAGCGCGTGAACTGCCGCACCGAGCCGGGGTTCATCCGGCCGACGAGCGTCGAGCGCAGCGTCGTGCAGCCGAGCTCGGCGAGGTTCGCGTGCAGCCGCCGGCTGAGCAGCGTCACGATGCCCTTGCCCTGCGCGTGCGGCCGCGCCCCCTGCATGACGAGCACGGCCTCGCGCCGCAGCGCGCCGCGGCGGGCGACGAGCTCCCAGCGCTCGCGCATGCCGAGCCTGCCGCCCGAGCGCTGCAGCACGCGCGAGGGGTCGAGCACCGCGAGCACGAACGCGACCGGCTCCTCCTGCTCGTCGCGCGCGATGAGGAAGAGCCCCTCCTCGTGCAGCCACCACAGCCCATCGGTCTGCGCGCGCAGCTCCTCGCGCGAGTAGGGCGTGAAGGTCGGCAGCAGCGCGAACGAGTCGTTGAGCAGCGGCAGGAGCGCCCGCAGGCCACGGCCGAGGCCGAAGCGCGTGACCTCGTCGATGCGGATGCCGGCGCGATCGAGCTCCGCCTCGGTCGGCCCGTCGTCGTCGACGACCTCGACGATCCACGTGTCGGCCTCGTACCAGCGCTCGAAGCCGCGCGCCTCGAGCGCGTCGGGGAGCCACGGCGGGTTCCACGCCGAGTCGAGGAAGCCGCGCTCCTCGAAGCCGCCCGTGATGACCCCGCCCGCCTGGTTCGGCAGCAGCTGCGCGGGGCCGAAGAGCTCGGTCGCACCGGCACCGGCGGCGCGTGCCTCGAACTCGTCGACCAGGGCGTCGACGACGGTCGCATCGGGCGCGACGAGCGCGCCGAAGACGAGCGCGCGCGTGCTGAGCCGGGCGTCGAGCCGGTCGTCGCGATGCACGACGGCGCGGCCGACGGCCTCATGGCCGCGGCGCGCGACGAGCAGCGTGATGGGGTGCGGATGCGGGTGCCAGCCCTTGAACCAGCTGCGCACCGTGCGCTCGGGCAGGGGCACCGCGAGCCCGCCGTGGGTGTCGTGCCCGAGGCGCAGGAAGGCATCCAGGCCCGCCTCGTCGGCGACCTGCTCGACGCGGAGGCCGCTGCCCATGCCCCGCATCGTACGGGGACGGACGAGCGGCTCGCGCTAGATGCCGCTCTCCTCCGTGCGCACGAGGATCGCGGAGGAGTTGGGGTCGAGCAGCACGTCGTCGTCGGCAGCCGACTGGATCGTGTAGAGCTCGGCGGCCGTGAGCTCGACGCCCGAGGCGACCGAGGTGCGCCGCTGCAGGAGCGTCGCGCCGATCCCGTAGCGGGCCCGTTGCCGCTCGTAGAGCGCGAGCAGCTCGGGCGAGATGACGGCGGTGCGCTGCTCGCGCTCGGCTCGGGCCTCCTCGAGCTCGCGCTCGATGCCGGCGGCCTCGGCCGCGCGCTCGGCGTCGACGCGATCGCGCTCGGCGCGAGCCTCGCCCGCGGCTGCGCGAGCCTCCTCGAGCGCCGCTGCGGCATCCTCCTGCGCCTGCATGGCCTCGAGCTCGAGGTCCTCGAGCTCGCTGCGCCGGCGCTCGAGCGTCACGATCTCGTGCTCGGTCGCGGTCGCGACCTTCGCGTCGGTGATCGACGGCAGCCGATCGCGGTTGCGCTGGAGCCGCGCCTCGACGACCTTGACGTCGCTCTCGGTGCGGGCGACCTCGGCGGCCGCGTCGTCGTGCGCGCCGAGGCGCTCGAGCACCTCGCGGTCGAGCTCCGCGAGCCGCGCGTCGAGCTCGGCGATGCGCTTGGCCTGCGGCAGCGCCTTCGCCTTCGCGGTCAGCCGCACGATGCGGGTGTCGACGTCCTGCAGCTCGAGCAGCCGGCGCTGCTCGTGGTTCGAGGCCTTCAGTGCCATGCGTGCTCCTCCTGGGGGACGGCGAAGTCCCATGGGTCGGTCCTGATCTCGCTCACCTCGACGGCGACGCCCGGCAGGGCGGCGCGCAGCTGCTCGGCCGCGGGTCGCAGCCACAGCGATTCGCTCGCCCAGTGCGAGACGTCGATGAGCGCCGGCCCCTCGCCCGCGACGTGCCGCTCGCGCGCGTCGGAGGCCGGGTGGTGGCGCAGGTCGCTCGTGATGTAGACGTCGGCGCCGAGCACCGCGGCCTCGCGCAGCAGCGAGTCGCCCGCGCCGCCGCAGATCGCGACGCGGCGCACCGAGCGCTCGGGATCGCCCGCGACGCGCACGCCGCCGGCGACGGCGGGCAGCAGCCCGGCGATCGTGCGGGCGAGGCCCGAGAGCGCGACGGGCTCGGGCATGTCGCCCACGCGGCCGAGCCCCTTCGCGTCGTCGACGCGGTTCACGACGATGGGCTCGGCGCCTTCGAGGCGCAGCATCGAGGCGAGCTCGCCGCTCGTGCCGCGATCGACGGCGTCGGCGTTCGTGTGCGCGGCGAGCAGCGCGACGCGCTCGCGCACGAGCCGCGTGATGACGCGGCCGGCAGGGGTCGTCGCGGCGACGCTCGAGACGCCGCGCAGCAGCAGCGGGTGGTGCACGAGCAGCAGGTCGGCACCGCGCTCGACGGCCTCGGCGGCGGTCGCCTCGATCGCGTCGACGGCGAGCAGGATGCGCTCCACCCCGTCGGCGGGATCGCCCGCGACGAGCCCGACGGCGTCCCAGTCCTCGGCGGTCGCGGCGGGCCAGAGCGCCTCGACGGCGCGCTGCACATCCGCCACGGTCGTCATGGCCCCATCCTAGGGAAGCGGTGCGGCGTCGGACGCCGACCGGGACGGTGCGATGATGGTCGAGGGCGGTTGGCGCAGCTGGTAGCGCACTTCGCTTACACCGAAGGGGTCGCCGGTTCGAGCCCGGCACCGCCCACGCTGCTGCTCGCGCGACGGTGACGACGACGTCCTGCGAGTCCGGTGCGCAGTGCCCGCCGTATCAGGACGACGTCACAGTGTTTCTCCTTTGACGAGCCCCTTGCGTCGTCGCCCATCCGAGTGAACGCCTCCGGAAAGCCTTCGTTGACTCGCGGAGCTCCACGGTTCAGCGGACATCGTCTTCTATCGCGGCACGTCGGTCGTGCAACAGCGGATCAACGACCTAAGCGGTTTCATAGAGCACTACACCGGCTATCGCAGCACGTCGTGGCGAGTCACGACCACGGGAAGCATCTCAGGCGTCTGGGACGGCTGCGCAGCCGACCCTGCGAGGGTCGCTCCATGACAGGTCCAGACTGGCACCCCATCTTCGAAGCGGCCCTGGCCAACGCTGTGATACCCCCGGTTCGGACCGGCTCGAGGCTTGAGCGGCACGAGCGGGTCGCGAACGTGCTCAGATCGCTCGACATCGATGCCACCGCCCACGAGGCGGGCGTTCGATTCGGGTCAGCCACAACGGAAGAGCAACAGGCGCTGATCTTTGCTGCCCTCGCCCTAGCGGAACGTCGCTTCCCCGCGTAGACCTTGTCCGAGGCAATAGCGCGGGCGCAGGCTCACGTGCAAGTCCAATTCTCGGCCGCCGAGCCGCTTCCGCGGGGTCAGGCGACCTTCGCGAGCGCCTCGCGGTACGCGTCGAGGTCGCGCGACTCCGAGGTCGCGACGCGGAAGTGGTCGGCGATGCGGCCCTCGCGGTCGATGACGTAGGTCGCGCGCGTCGCGACGCCGCGCTCGGGCAGGAACGCGTCGTAGGCCTGCGCGACCGCGCCGTGCGGCCAGAAGTCGCTCAGCAGCCGGAAGGAGAAGCCCTCCTGCTCGGCGAAGACGCCGAGCGACGCTGCCGTGTCGACCGAGATCGCGAGCACCTCCGCCTCCGAGCCCTCGAAGTCGCCGATCTCGTCGCGGATCGAGCACAGCTCGCCCGTGCACCGCCCGGTGAACGCCGCCGGGTAGAAGACGAGCACGACCGGGCGGCCGCGGAGCTCCGAGAGGGTCACCGCTTCCCCCGTGTGATCCGTGAGCGTGAAGTCGGGCGCCTCGTCGCCGATCTGCAGTGCCATGCGGGCCTCCTCAGGTCTCCTCGCGCATCCGCTCGACCATCGTGCCAGAGCGCTCTCGCGCGCGCCCGCCCGGGACCGCCCGGTGGATAGAGTGGGGTGGCTGCGCCCGCCACCCAGGAGCGCACGCGCCCAATCGACGTCAGGAGCTTCGGTGCTGAACGACCAGGACCCGTACTCGCCCCACGTGAACGACCCCGACCCGAGCGAGACCGCCGAGTGGCAGGAGTCGCTCTCGCAGCTCGTCGAGGCGAACGGCCACCAGCGCGGGCGCGAGATCATGCTGAGCCTGCTCAAGCGCTCGAAGGAGCTGCACCTCGGCGTGCCGATGGTGCCGACGACCGACTACCTCAACACGATCGCGCCCGACGCCGAGGCCGAGTTCCCCGGCGACGAGGCGCTCGAGCGCACCTACCGCCGCTGGATCCGCTGGAACGCGGCCATCATGGTGCACCGCGCGCAGGCGCCCGGCATCGGCGTCGGCGGCCACATCTCGACGTACGCCTCGTCGGCGTCGCTCTACGAGGTCGGCCTCAACCACTTCTTCCGCGGCCAGGACGCGCCCGGCGGCGGCGACCAGATCTTCTACCAGGGCCACGCCTCCCCCGGCATGTACGCGCGCGCGTTCCTCGAGGGCCGGCTGAGCGAGGCGCAGATGGACGCCTTCCGCCAGGAGAAGTCGAAGGCGCCCAACGGCATCCCCTCCTATCCGCACCCGCGGATGATGCCCGACTTCTGGCAGTTCCCGACCGTCTCGATGGGCCTCGGCCCCATCAACGCGATCTACCAGGCGCAGGCCAACCGCTACCTCGTCAACCGCGGCATCAAGAGCGAGCTCGACTCGCAGGTGTGGGCGTTCCTCGGCGACGGCGAGATGGACGAGGTCGAGTCGCGCGGCGCGCTGCAGCTCGCCGCGAACGACGGCCTCGACAACCTCAACTTCGTCATCAACGCGAACCTCCAGCGCCTCGACGGGCCGGTGCGCGGCAACGGCAAGATCATCCAGGAGCTCGAGTCGTTCTTCCGCGGCGCGGGCTGGAACGTCATCAAGGTCATCTGGGGCCGAGAGTGGGATGCGCTGCTCGAGCAGGACCACGAGGGCGCGCTCCGCGACCTCATGAACCGCACCCCCGACGGCGACTACCAGACCTACAAGGCGGAGTCCGGCCTGTTCGTGCGCGAGCAGTTCTTCGGCCGCGACCCGCGCACGCTCGAGATGGTCAAGCACCTGACGGACGACGAGATCTGGGCGCTCAAGCGCGGCGGCCACGACTACCGCAAGGTCTACGCGGCATACAAGGCGGCGACCGAGCACAAGGGCCAGCCGACCGTCATCATCGCGAAGACGGTCAAGGGCTACGGCCTCGGCAAGAGCTTCGAGGGCCGCAACGCGACCCACCAGATGAAGAAGCTCACGCTCGACGACCTGAAGTCGTTCCGCGACGCGATGCAGATCGACATCTCCGACAAGCAGCTCGAGAGCGACCCGTACCACCCGCCGTACTGGAACCCCGGGATGGACTCCCCCGAGATCCAGTACATGCTCGAGCGTCGGCGCGAGCTCGGCGGCTTCACGCCCGAGCGCCGCTCGAAGCACACGATCATCCCGCTGCCCGAGGACAAGACCTACGACATGCCCAAGAAGGGCTCGGGCAAGCAGCAGGTCGCGACCACGATGGCCTTCGTGCGGCTCCTCAAGGACCTGCTGCGCGACAAGGGCTGGGGCGACCGCTTCGTGCCGATCATCCCCGACGAGGCGCGCACGTTCGGCATCGACGCGTTCTTCCCGACCGCGAAGATCTACAACCCGCAGGGCCAGAACTACACGTCGGTCGACCGCGACCTGCTGCTGAAGTACCGCGAGGCGCCCGACGGGCAGATCGTGCACGTCGGCATCAACGAGGCCGGCGCGATGGCCGCGTTCACCGCCGCCGCGACGTCGTACTCGACGCACGGCGAGCCGCTCATCCCGATCTACGTCTTCTACTCGATGTTCGGGTTCCAGCGCACCGGCGACTCGATCTGGGCGGCTGCCGACCAGATGGCGCGCGGCTTCCTCATCGGCGCGACCGCGGGGCGCACGACGCTCGCGGGCGAGGGCACGCAGCACGCCGACGGCCACTCGCCGCTCCTCGCGTCGACGAACCCGGCCGTGCTCGCCTACGACCCCGCCTACGGCTACGAGATCGCCCACATCACCCAGATGGGCATCGAGCGCATGTACGGCGAGGAGCCGGAGGACGTCATCGTCTACCTCACGGTCTACAACGAGCCGATGGTGCAGCCGGCCGAGCCCGAGGGCGTCGACGTCGAGGGCATCCGCCGCGGCATCCACCGCGTCTCGACGAGCGACCACCACCCGATCAAGGTGCAGCTGCTCGGCTCGGGCGTCGCGCTGCCGTGGCTCCACCACGCGCAGGAGCTGCTCGGCACCGATTGGGGCATCTCGGCCGACATCTGGTCGGTCACCTCGTGGAGCGAGCTGCGCCGCGACGGCCTCGAGGCCGACGAGCACAACCTGCTCCACCCGCAGGAGCCCGCGAAGGTGCCGTACGTCACCCAGCGCCTGTCGGAGGCCGACGGCCCCTTCATCGCGACGAGCGACTACATGCGCGCGGTGCCCGACCAGATCCGCGAGTGGGTCCCGGGCGACTACGCGACGCTCGGCGCCGATGGCTTCGGCTTCGCCGACACCCGCGCCGCCGCTCGCCGCTTCTTCAAGATCGACAGCCACTCCGTGGTCGTGCGCGCGCTCGACGCGCTCGCGAAGCAGGGCAAGGTGCCGCTCGGCATGGTGCAGCAGGCGATCGCGAAGTACAGCATCCACGACGTGAACGCGGGCGTGTCCGGCACCGTCGGCGGCGACTCCTAGGCGGCCGCCGCTGACCGCTGACGCCGAGCTGAAGGCGCAGCAGCTCGCGTGGCTGCGTCGCACCTCCGGTGACCTCGCGACGCAGGTGATGCGCGCGCTCGACGACCGGCTGCCCTGGTACCGCACGATGCCGCCCTCGCGGCGGAGCGCCGTCGGGCTCGTCGCGCAATCGGGCATCACGTCGTTCATCGCCTGGCACGAGGACCCGGAGGCGCAGCCGTGGATCGCGGCTGACGTCTTCGCGGCCGCCCCGCGCGAGCTGCTGCGGAGCGTGAGCCTGCAGCAGACGCTGCAGCTCATCCGCACCGTCGTGTCGGTCTTCGAGGAGCGCATCGGCGACGCCGACCCGGCGATGCGCGAGCCGATCCTGCGCTACTCGCGAGAGATCGCGTTCGCGGCCGCCGACGTCTACGCGCGCGCCGCCGAGTCGCGCGGGCTGTGGGACGCGCGCCTCGAGGCGCTCGTCGTCGACTCGATCCTCACGGGCGAGCACGACGACGAGCTGCCGAGCCGCTCGGCCGCGCTCGGCTGGCACGGCCGCGGCGAGTGCGCCGTGCTCGTGGGCGTCGCGCCGCGCATGCTCGACGTCGACGTCGTGCGCCGGAAGGCGAGGCATGCGGGATGCGACGTGCTGGTCGGGGTGCAGGGCACCCGGCTCGTCGTCGTCATCGGCCGCGAGGCCGCGCGCGAGGACGAGCGCGAGCCCGAGCCGATCGAGTTCCTCGCGATCGCCGCGCAGCTCGCCGAGGGATTCGGCGAGGGGCACCTCGTGCTCGGCCCCGCGGTGCCCGGCATCACCGACGCGGCCAAGAGCGCGAAGGCCGCGCTCGCGGGCTTCGCCGTCGCCGACGCGTGGCGGCGCACGCCGCGGCCCGTGCGCGCCGACGACCTGCTGCCGGAGCGCGCCCTCGCGGGCGACCCGCTCGCCCGCCAGCAGCTCGTGCGCACCGTCTACCAGCCGCTGCGCGACCACTCCTCCGACCTGCTCGCGACGCTCGCGTGCTACCTCGACACCGGCCGCTCGCTCGAGGCGACCGCGCGCGAGCTCTTCGTGCACCCGAACACCGTGCGCTATCGGCTCAAGCGCATCAGCGAGATCATCGGCTGGGACGCGACGGGCGCCCGCGAGGCGCTCGCGCTGCACACGGCGATCATCCTCGGCGCGATCCACGACGCCTCGCGCGAGCGCGGCCAGCGGCCGCCGCCGCCGAGCCCCCATGCCTCGCCGGGCAAGGGGACGGTGGGAGGATGAGCGACGTGATCGTCATCGTCGCTCCCGGGCAGGGCTCGCAGAAGCCCGGCTTCCTCTCCCCCTGGCTCGAGCAGCCGGGCGCCAGGGCGCGGCTCGCCGCGCTCGGCGAGGCCGCGAGCATCGACCTCGTCGAGCACGGCACCGTGAGCGACGCCGACACCATCCGCGACACGCGCGTCGCCCAGCCGCTCATCGTCGCGGCGGGCATCCTCGCGCTCGACGCCCTCGGCGAGCGCGCGAGCCTCGCGAGCGGCGTCGCGGGCCACTCGGTGGGCGAGATCACGGCTGCCGTCGCCGCGGGCGTCCTCGACGCGGAGGACGCGATGGCGCTCGTCGGCGAGCGCTCGCGCGCGATGGCGGATGCGGCCGCGCAGACGCCGACCGGCATGGCCGCCGTGATCGGCGCCGACGAGACGGAGCTCGAGACGCGGCTCGCGGAGCTCGGCCTCCAGCCGGCGAACTACAACGGCGGCGGCCAGGTCGTCGTCGCCGGCCCGCTCGACGCGCTCGCTGCGCTCGGCGAGGCGCCGCCCGCCCGCGCGCGCGTCATCCCGCTCCAGACTGCCGGCGCCTTCCACACGAGCTACATGGAACCCGCCGTCGAGCGCTTCCGCGCGAAGGCCGCATCCACCCCCACCGCCGACCCGACCACGACGCTGTGGACGAACCGCGACGGCAGCGCCGTCACGAGCGGCGCGGAGTTCCTCGAGCTCATCGTCGGGCAGCTCTCGAGCCCCGTGCGCTGGGACCTGTGCATGGCCGCCTTCCAGGAGGCGGGCGTGACCGGCATCATCGAGCTCGCCCCCGCGGGAGCGCTCGTCGGGCTCGCGAAGCGCGGTCTGCGCGGCGTGCCGGCCGTGGGCGTGAGCTCCCCCGACGACCTGGAGGCAGCCGTCCGGCTGCTGGAGAGCGGAGCCGCAGCATGACGAGCACCACGGGCAAGCCCAACCTGGCGAGCCTCCCCACCCGCGCGGGCGCGCGCATCCTCTCGGTCGGCGCCGCGCGCGGCGACCTCGAGGTGCCGAACGACGACCTCGTGGGCCCGATCGACTCCTCCGACGAGTGGATCCGGCAGCGCACCGGCATCATCAGCCGCGTGCGCGCGTCCGAGGGCGTCGAGGCCGTCGACCTCGCCGAGGCGGCGGCGAAGGAGGCCCTCGAGCGCGCCGGCATCGACGGCGAGACGATCGACGCGGTCATCGTCTCGACCATCAGCAACACCGTGCAGACGCCCTCGATGGCGGCGCTGCTCACCGAGCGCATCGGCGCGACCCCCGCGCCCGCGTTCGACATCTCGGCCGCGTGCGCCGGCTACGCCTACGGCGTCGCCCAGGCCGACGCGCTCGTGCGCAGCGGCATGGCGGAGCACGTGCTCGTCGTCGGCGTCGAGAAGCTCTCCGAGATCGTCGACCCGACCGACCGCTCGATCAGCTTCCTGCTCGGCGACGGCGCGGGCGCCGTCGTCATCGGCCCCTCCGACGAGCCCGGCATCAGCCCCTCGGTGTGGGGCTCCGACGGCGGCCAGTGGGACACCATCCGCATGACGAACACGCTCGGCTCGATGCGCGAGGGCGCCGCGTGGCCGACCCTGCGCCAGGACGGCCAGAAGGTCTTCCGCTGGGCCGTGTGGGAGATGGCGAAGAAGGCGCGCGAAGCGCTCCACGCCGCCGGCATCGAGCCCGGCGACCTCGCCGCGTTCATCCCCCATCAGGCGAACATGCGCATCATCGACGAGTTCGCGAAGCAGCTGAAGCTGCCCGACTCGGTCGTGATCGCCCGCGACATCGCGACGACCGGCAACACCTCTGCCGCGTCGATCCCGCTCGCGATGCACCGCATCCTCGAGGAGAACCCCGAGCTCTCGGGCGGCCTGGCGCTGCAGATCGGCTTCGGCGCCGGTCTCGTGTACGGCGCCCAGGTCGTGGTCCTCCCCTAGACTTCAACCCGTCCGACCGACAGAAGGAGACATCCCGTGGCCTACACCAAGGACGAGGTCCTCGCAGGGCTCGCCGACCTCGTGAACGACGAGACCGGCATCGCTACCGAGAACGTCCAGCTCGAGAAGTCGTTCACCGACGACCTCGACATCGACTCGATCTCGATGATGACCATCGTCGTGAACGCCGAGGAGAAGTTCGACGTCAAGATCCCGGACGACGAGGTCAAGAACCTCAAGACCGTCCAGGACGCGGTCGACTACATCACGAACGCCCAGGCCGCCTGAGGCCTGTGACGACTGCGCGTGCGGCCGGGTGGACCGGCCGCACGCGCGATCTGTGAGGAGAGCCATGACGAAGAAGATCGTCATCACCGGCATCGGCGCCACGTCGCCCATCGGCGGCACCGCTCGCGAGAGCTGGGAGGCGCTGCTCGCCGGCGAGCCCGGCGCGCGCTCGCTCGAGCACGAGTGGGTGCAGGAGCTGCAGCTCCCCGTCACGTTCGCCGCCGAGGCGAAGGTGCGCCCCGACACGGTGCTCGAGCGCCCGGTCGCGAAGCGCCTCGACCCCTCGAGCCAGCTCGCGCTCGTGGCCGCGAAGGAGGCGTTCGCCGACGCGGGCTCCCCCGAGGTCGACCCCGAGCGCCTCGGCGTCGACTTCTCGACCGGCATCGGCGGCCTGTGGACGCTGCTCGACGCATGGGACACGCTGCGCGAGCGCGGCCCCCGGCGCGTGCTGCCCATGACGGTGCCGATGCTCATGCCGAACGCGCCTTCGGCGGCGATCTCGATGCACTTCGAGGCGCGCGCCTACGCCCGCACCGTCGCCGCCGCGTGCGCCTCGAGCACCGAGGCGCTCGTGAACGCCTACGAACACCTGCAGGCGGGCCTCGCCGACGTCGTGCTCGCCGGCGGCAGCGAGTCGGCCATCCACCCGCTCACGCTCGCCGCCTTCTCCTCCATGCAGGCGCTCTCGCGCCGCAACGACGACCCGGCCACCGCATCCCGCCCCTACGACGTCTCGCGCGACGGGTTCGTCATGGGCGAGGGCGCCGCGGTGCTCGTCGTCGAGACCGAGGAGCACGCGCTCGCGCGCGGCGCGAAGATCTACGCGGAGCTCGCGGGCGGCGGCGTCACGGCCGACTCGTACCACATCACCGCGCCCGAGCCCGAGGGCCTCGGCGCGAGCCGGGCCGTGCACATGGCGCTCGAGGCCGCCGGGGCGACGCCCGACGAGGTCACCCACATCAACGCCCACGCGACGTCGACGCCCGTCGGCGACGTCGCCGAGGTGCGCGCGCTCGAGCGCGTGTTCGGCGAGCGCGTGCGCGAGATCCCGGTCTCGGCGACGAAGGCGGCCCACGGCCACCTGCTCGGCGGCACGGGCGCGCTCGAGGCGATCTTCACCGCCCTCGCGGTGCAGGAGCGCCAGGCACCGCCGACGATCAACGTCACGGAGCAGGACCCGGACGCGCCGCTGCGCATCTCGAACGCCCCGATGCCGCTCGGCGACGAGCCGCAGCTCGCGGTGTCGAACTCGTTCGGCTTCGGCGGCCACAACGCCGTCATCGCGATCCGCTCGGTCTGAGCCGCGAAGCACCGAGGCCCCCGCTGTCCGCAGCGGGGGCCTCGGTGGTACTCGGGTGCGTCAGCCGACGCGGTGCAGCCACGCGACGGGCGATGCATCGGAGGCGTGCCGGTAGCCCTCGAGGTCGCGGTCCCACGGGCCGGCCATCGCCTCGTCGAGCTCGGCGAGCAGGGCGCGCGAGTCGGGCCCGGCGGCCTCGATCGCGCTGCGGATGCGGTCCTCCGGCACGAGCAGGGAGCCTGCGGCGTCGATGCGGCGCGCCGCGATGCCGAGCTGCGGCGAGTGCATCCAGCGCATGCCGTCGCTGCCGGGCGTCGGGTCCTCGGTCACCTCGAAGCGCACGTCGCGCCACCCTGCGAGCGCGCTCGCGATCGCGGCGCCCGTGCCCGCGGGGCCGGTCCAGTGCACCTCGGTGCGCTCGGCACCGGGCTCGGCGGGCTGGGGCTGCCAGACGAAGCGCAGCGCGTCGCCGACGGCCTGGCCGATCGCCCACTCGAGGTGGGTGCGCATGGCGCGCTGGGACGCGTGGATCCAGACGACCCCCGCGGTGGTCGCGGGACGTCGCCTGAGCATGTTCGCAGCAGTCATCGTCTCTCCCTCGTTCGATGCGACTTCCCCATCGGTCGAACGAGCCCGAGTCGATGCCTCGAGTGTGGCACACGCCGCTCGCGAACTCCAAGCGTGTGATTCCGCCGCCTACTCAGCCGGCGGAGCGCGCGGCCGCTACTCGGCCGGCGCGGAGTCCGCGAAGATCGGCCGCTGCTCCCCCGCCTCGATCGGGAAGGCGAGGCGGTTGCCCGCGGGCGGCAGCGGGCAGTTGAACTGGTCGCTCATCGCGCACGGCGGCACGATCGCGCGGTTGAAGTCGAGCTCGACCGTGCCGTCGTGCCGCGGCTTGACGAACAGGAAGCGGCCGACGTCGTAGGTCGCCTCCCCCGTCGTCGCGTCGGCGAAGACGATCTGCAGGCTGTCGCCGTCCGGGAGCGCGACGAGCTCGACCTGGGCGCCCTCGTGCTCGAAGCGGATCGTGCCGGGCGAGACGCCCTGCCGCATCGAGCCGCCCTGCGACTTGCCGTACTCGAAGGCGACGCCGCCCTCGACGGGCTCGAACGTGCCCCGCTTCACCCACGCGGGGTCGTAGTCGTAGGTCGAGATGCCATCGAAGCCGCGCTCGTCGCCGGCCTCCGCATCCCACACGCGGAGCGCGAAGCGGCCGTGGAAGTCCGGCCCGATCACGAACGCGGTCCGGCGGTCGTCGAAGCGCACCGAGCTCGGCGTCATCGAGTCGTGGCTGTAGACGATCGCGGCGCCGTCGACCGTCTGGCCGTCGACGACGATCTCGGCCGACGCATCCGCCGTCACTTGCAGCCCGTCACCGGCGGGCGAGGGCGCCCACGTGCCGGGCACGCCCTCGATCTCCGTCGGCTCGGAGACCCACGCGGTCGTGACGAGCGCGACCGCGCCCTGCGGGCCGCGCACGCTCGCGTCGCGCTTGCGGCGGAAGGCGAGGTGCGACTCGGGCACGGTGGCGTCGGGGCTCGTGACGGCGGCGTCGGTCATGGCTCCAGCCTATCGATCGAGGATGCGCGACCGCCTACCGTGGGGCCATGGACGCGATGCCGCAGCTGAGCCTCATCATCCCTCCCGACGTGGCGCCCGAGCGCTTCGTCCCGATCGGCCGCGCCGCGGAGTCGGTCGGCGTCGACGAGCTGTGGGTGTGGGAGGACTGCTTCGCCGAATCGGGCTCCGCGACCGCTGCGGCGCTGCTCGCCGCGACCGAGCGCGTGCGCGTCGGCATCGGGCTCATGCCCGTGCCGCTCCGCGCGGTCGCGCTCACGGCGATGGAGATCGCGACGCTCGAGCGCATCGCGCCCGGTCGCGTGCTGCCGGGCGTCGGCCACGGCGTGCTCGAGTGGATGGGCCAGGCAGGCGTGCGAGCCCAGTCGCCGCTCACGCTGCTGCGCGAGCACGCGGAGGCCCTCCGGCGGCTGCTCGCGGGCGAGGCGGTGAGCGTCGAGGGCCGCTACGTGCAGCTCGACCGCGTGCAGCTGCGCTGGCCGCCCGCGGATCGCCCGCTCCTCTACCTCGGTGCGCAGCGGCCCAAGACGCTCGCGCTCGCCGCCGAGCTCGCCGACGGCGTCATCCTCGCGGGCGATGCGACGCCGGAGTCGACCCGTGCCGCGGTCGACGCGATCCGGTCGGTGCGCGCCGAGCGGGGGCTCGACGCGCCGTTCGAGGTCGTCCAGTTCCGAGGCGTGCGGGCGGATGCGTCGGCGGCCGAGGCGACGGACCTCGCGGCCGCGCTCGCCGACGCGGGCGCGACGAGCGTGCCGATCTTCGCGCTCGATCGCGGCGGCCGCATCGACGCCGGCGACGGCATCCTCCGGCTCGCCGAGACGATCGGCTCGCTCGGCGCGTGAAGGCCTGACCCGAGCCGTCAGTCGTTGCGGCCGCGAGCCGCGACGCGCCAGCGCGTCGATGGCAGCTCGTCGTCGCCGCGGTCGAACACGTGCAGCTCATCGACGAGGTTGACCGCCATGCACACGTGGTTCGGCACGACGCGCACGCGTGAGCCGAGGGGCGGGAGCTCGCCCGGCAGCTCGACGACGGCGTGGTGCTCGCTCAGCTGCACGATGCGTGCCTCGGGATCGTCGAGCAAGCGACCGTGACCGCTCGCCCACGCGGCCCGATCGGGGCCCAGCACCTTCGAGCCGGCATCGAGCACGAGCCGGCCTCCCGCGTGCGAGACAACCGTCGCGTGCGCGGTGAGCGCGATCGCGGCCGGAGGGGTCGCGCCGAGCTCCCACTGCTGCGCGTCGCCGAAGACGCTGACGCCGGGCCGGAGCTCGGTGATCGGCGAGCCGAGCTCGAGCGACGCCGCGAAGCTCGGCGTCGAGCCGCCCGAGACGATCATCGGCTCGACGCCTTCCGCGCGCATCGCGTCCGCGGCGATGCGGAGCCCCGCCGCCTCCTGCCGCGCCGCCTCCGCGCGCGCATCGGGCGCGTACGCGTGCCCCGGGAAGGCGAAGACGCCCTCGACGTCGATGCCCGCCCGCGCGGCGGCGACCGCGACGTCCCCCGCGCGCTCGGGCGCGCATCCGGATCGGTGATGGCCCACGTCGACCTCGACCCGGGCCGCGACCCGACCCGCGAGCCCGGCGCGCGCCATCCGCTCGGCGCCCTCGACCGAGTCGACGCCGATCGAGATCGCGGCGCCGGCGGCGACGAGATGGCTCAAGCGAGCGGCGCGCTCGCCGTCGATCCACAGCGGGAACGCGATGAAGAGGTCGTCGAGCCCGGCGGCGGCGAACGCCTCGGCTTCGCCGATCGTCGCGACCGTGAGCCCGTGCGCCCCCGCCGCGACCTGCATCCGCCCGATCTCGATCGTCTTGTGGGTCTTCGCGTGCGGCCGGAGGGCGATGCCGCGCGCGGTCGCGGCCTCGGCCGCGCGCGCGATGTTCGCCTGCATCCGCTCGAGGTCGACCGCGAGGTAGGGCGTCGAGGGTGCCATGCCTCGGAGCGTATCGGCCGCCGCTCCCGGCGTTCCCGCAGGGGCTCCGACCTAGCCTCTTCCTATGAGCGTGGACGAGCAGACAGCGGCGAGGAACGGCGAGATCAGCACGAAGCTGAAGCGAGGCATCACGGGGCCGCTGCTGTTCCTGTTCATCCTCGGCGACGTGCTGGGCGCCGGCGTCTACGCCCTCACGGGCACGATGGCCGCCGAGGTCGGCGGGGCGCTCTGGGTGCCGCTCATCGTGGCGCTCTTCCTCGCGCTGCTGACGGCCGGCTCCTACGCCGAGCTCGTGACGAAGTACCCGCAGGCGGGCGGCGCGGCGGTCTTCGCGCAGCGCGCCTTCAAGAGCCCCATCGTGTCGTTCCTCGTCGGCTTCAGCATGATGGCCGCGGGCGTCGTGAGCGCCGCGGGGCTCGCGCTCGCGTTCGCGGGCGACTACCTCGCCGAGTTCGTGCCGGTGCCCGCGGTGGTCGCCGCGCCGATCTTCCTGCTGCTCGTCGCGGCGCTCAACGCGCGCGGCATCCGGGAGTCGATGGCGGGCAACGTCGTCATGACGGTCATCGAGCTCTCCGGCCTCCTCATCATCATCATCGCCGTCGGGCTCATGATGGGCGGCGGGGGCGGCGACGTCTCGCGCGTCGGCGAGTTCCCCGATGGCGTCAACCCGGCGCTCGCGACCCTGTCGGCGGCGATCATCGCCTACTACTCCTTCGTCGGCTTCGAGACCTCCGCGAACGTCATCGAGGAGGTGCGGAACCCCCGCCGCGTCTACCCGCGCGCCCTCTTCGGCTCGCTCATCGTCGCGGGCGTCGTCTACGTGCTCGTGGGGCTCGCGAGCTCGATCGCGCTGCCGGCCGACGAGCTCGCCGACTCGAGCGCGCCGCTGCTCGAGGTCTTCGAGGCGACCGGGCTCGCTGTGCCGGGCTGGCTCTTCAGCGCGATCGCGCTCATCGCCGTCGCGAACGGCGCGCTGCTGACGATGATCATGGCGAGCCGGCTCGCGTACGGCATGGCAGAGCAGGGCCTGCTGCCCTCCGTGCTCGGCCGCGTGCTGCCGAAGCGCCGCACGCCGTGGGTCGCGATCCTCGTGACGACCGCGATCGCGATCGGCCTCACCTTCATCGGCGACCTCGGCACGCTCGCCGAGACCGTCGTGCTGCTGCTGCTGTTCGTCTTCCTCAGCACGAACGTCGCGGTGCTCGTGCTGCGCCGCGAGCAGGTCGAGCGCGAGCACTTCCGCGTGTGGACCTTCGTGCCCGTGCTCGGGATCGCCTCGTGCGTGCTGCTGCTCACGCAGCAGGACCCGCACGTGTGGCTCCTCGGTGCGATCGCGATCGCGGTCGGCCTCGTCGCCTACGCGGCGACGCGGTTCGGGATCACGAAGCCGGCGCCGGCTCCCGCTGCCGATCGTGCCGGAGACGAGTGAGCAGGTAGAGCCGGTGGGCGGTGATGACGATCGCGAGCCATGCCGCGCCGAGCAGCCAGCCTGCGACGACGTCGGTCACCCAGTGGTGCCCGAGGTAGACCCGGCTCGCCGCGACGAGCAGTGAGGCGACCACCGCGATGGCGATGATCCCCGCCCGGGCCCACACCGAGCGGCGTCGGAGCACGAGCAGGTAGGCGATGATGCCGAGGATCGCGACCGCGTTGAGCGTGTGCCCGCTCGGGAACGAGGCGGAGACCTCGTAGGGCGGCACGGCGTCGGTGAGCGGCGGGCGGTCGCGGCCGATGAGCACCTTGCCCGCGACCGTCATGAGCAGCGAGCCCGCACCCGCGGCGACGACGAGCACGAGCGGCGTCCACGAGCGGCGGCGGAGGCTCAGGGTCACGAGCGACACGATCGCGATGAGCGGCATGCCGATCGTGCCCGCGAGGTCCGTGAACCCGGTGATGAGCGCATCCGCCTGTGGATCCCGGATGGTGAGGATCGCGTCGAGCAGCGGGCGGTCGATGCCCGCGACGCCGTCCTCGTCGGTGACCGCGTCATAGACGCCGACCGCGCCGAGGGCGAGCGCGAACGCGATGACCGCGCCGATCGCGAGCGTGAGGATGAGCGTGCCGTAGGGGCCGACGAGCTCGCCGAGCCTCGCGGCGAGGCCCGAGATCCCGCGCGCGATCGGCGAGCTCGAGCGCGCGACCGCGACCTCCGGCTGGCCGGCGTCGTGGACCCGCTCTCCCGTGGTGCCGTGCTCGTCCGGCGTGCCCTGCGCTCGCATCGTCGTCTCCTCGCCGTCGCCCGCTCGTGTGCGCCGACGCTAGCGCGCGGGTCCTCCCGGGCCGCTGTGCACGAGAGGCGATTGCGCCGACCGCCATGCTCTGCAAGCGTTGCGGCTGACCGAGGGAGGTCGCATGGACATGCTGTCTGGCGAGGAGATCGCCGCCGCTGACCTGGCCGACTGGCGCAAGCTCGCGCAAGGGCTGCACGCTCGCTACCGCATCGACGGCTTCGGTGCCGGGGCGCGCTTCCTCGTCGCGGTGGGAGACGCGGGGGATGCGCTCGGTCACCATCCGAGCGTCGCCCTCGGCGACGGGCACGTCGACCTCAAGCTCCTCAGCGACGACGCGATCTACCGCGACGACGCCGGCAGCGAGCACGTCGTGCAGTGGGTGACCCAGAAGGATCTCGACCTCGCCCGGCGCATCTCCGAGATCGCGGCCGAGCAGGGACTCACGGCCGACCCGGCTGCGGTCACGGCTATCGAGCTCGGACTCGACGCGGCAGACTCCGCCGCGATCGCACCGGTGTGGGCGGCGCTCCTGACGGGCGACCCGGCGGCGCAGGGCCTCGGCTCTCCGAGCGACGAGATCCGCGACCCCACGGGACGGGTGCCGAACCTGTGGTTCGGGGACGCTGCGGAGCGGAACCAGGAGCGCTTCCACATCGAGGTCTACGTGCCCCCGGAGGTCGGCCCGCAGCGGATCGCGGCCGCGCTCGCCGCCGGCGGGACGGTCGTCGACGACAGCAAGGCTCCGTGGCTCACCGTGATCGCCGACCGAGAGGGCAACCGGGGCGTCGTCTGCGTCGACCCCTCAGCCGTCAAGCAGGGATAGCGAGGATGAGTGACGCGCCCGAAGAGCGACCACGTCAAGCTCGACGAGCTGCTGCACCGCTTGCACCAGTCAGCCCACCAGCAGCGCCGCCCGTGCCCCGTGGGGCCTCGCCGGCGCCCGAGCGCTCGTCGCCCTCGAGGTCCCGATCGCGCTGAGCCGCCGACGCGCACGGCGCGGCCGGACCCGCGACGGCTCGCTCAGCGGAGGTCGTCGTCCACCGAGATGAGCACCTTCCCGGTGACGCCGCCCTCGACCGCGTCGTGGGCAGCTGCCGTCTGCTCGAGCCGGAACCAGGTCAGAGGCAGGCCAGCGGCCTCCCCCACCGGAAGGGCGCCGGCTTCGAGCGCGGCCGTGACGTCCTCCGCGGCGGCCGCGAGCGCCTCCCGACCGACGGTGTAGAGCAGCAGTCCCTGCCAGCGCGCGTTCTTCGCGAAGCTCGCCGCGATCGGGGCAGTGAACTCGTCGCCGTTGTTGTTCGCGTAGTACGCGATGCTGCCGTGGTTGGCGAGCACCTCGACGTCGAGCGCGGCGTTCTGCGCCGGTGCGACCTCGACGACGTGGTCGACGCCGTCCGGAGCGACAGCGCGCACCTTTGCCGCGAGCTCGTCATCCGGGTACTGCAGCACGAGGAGCGCCCCCGCCGCGCGCGCGAGCGCGGCCTTCTCGTCGCTGCTGACCGTCGCGATCACGGTCGCGCCCGCCCAGGCTGCCAGCTGGATCGCCGCGTGGCCCACCGCGCCTGCGCCACCCTGCACGAGCACGACGCGCCCGTCGAGCGCCCCGGGCGCGAGCCGCGCCGGCCCGAGCTCGTGCACGGTGAGCGCGCGGTGGGCGGTCATCGCGGGCACGCCGAGGCTCGCCGCGACGTCGAACCCGATGCCGTCGGGCAGGCGGACGACGCGGTCTGCAGGCACGACCGTGAGCTCCTGCGCGGTCCCCGTCGGTCGCTGATGGGCGGCGAGGTGGATCCAGACGCGATCGCCGACCTGCAGATCCTCGACGTCCGAACCGACGGCATCGACGACGCCGGCGCCGTCCTGGTTCGGGACGACCTCGGCGAACTCGAGCGGCCTGCTGCCCGCGCGCGCCTTCCAGTCGGTCGGATTGACGCCCGACACGGCGACACGGACTCGCACCTCGTCCGGACCCGGCACCCCGGGCTCGCGGTCGGTGAGCCCGAGGACGGACGAGGATCCGTGCTGGGAGTAGACGATGGCTCGCATGAGGGGTGCAAGGTGCGAGCGGCCGCGAGCATTCCCCTGGCCAGTGCCAGGTCGCCGTGGGAGAGGTCCGCCGCTCAGCGCCCGTGCTTCGGGCAGAGGTGCGCGAATGAGGCGCGGCGACAGCGATCGCAGTGCCGACTCAGAATCACATGCCGCACAGCTCGGTCTCCGCGGCCTCGGCGATGACGCGATACTCGTCCGCGGTCCAGCCGTAGAGCTCAGCCTGCTCGGCGTGCTCGTCGGCGTCGCCCCTTCGCTCCTCGTCGATGTAGAGGCGGTCGCACCACTGGTAGCCGGCGCCGATGACGACGTGCCGGAACGCTTCGATCGGCTCGCCCTCGGCGGGCGGCAGCTCCGAGCCGATCAGGCGGAGCTCTTCGGCGACGGAGGCGGCGAAGTCCCGCTCCCACGTGCGGTGCTCCTCCTGGTACATCTCCTCCTCGGCCGGGTCGAACCCGTCGTCGCTCGACGGGTCGTAGGGGCCGTAACCGCCGACGAAGCCGTAGCTGAACGGGTCGGCGAACGGCGGGATGATGACGCAGCCGGTGAGTCCGACCGCTGCGGCGGCGCTGATGGTGAGCGCGGCGAGCGTGCGTCGCATAGACGAGCCTCTCGAGAGGGACGATCGGGCGGCCGCGCTGGGGTGCTCGTCGCTCCGAGGAGAGTGTTGCACGAGGAGCCGCCCATCGCGGACTCTGCCCGAACGCCTCTCGTAGGGCGGACGGGACTTGAACCCGTGACCGAGGGATTATGAGTCCCCTGCTCTGACCAGCTGAGCTACCGCCCCGCGGGCGCGAGGCCCGACCGGTCGAGCCTAGTCGCTGAGCTCGACCCGGGTGTCAGGGTCGCGGATGTCCTCACCCCGGTAGAGGCGCTCGAACGCGGTGATCGTCCGCTCGATGTCGTGCGGCGCGACCATCTCGAGGCTGTGCTGGCGGTACTTGCCGTACTCCTCGTCGCTCAGGCGCAGGATGCGCTCGAGCTTCTCGGCGAGATCCGCGGCGTCGTCCGGCCGGAAGAGCCAGCCGTTCGCACCGTCGCGCACGAGGTGCGGGAGCGCCATGGCGTCGGCGGCGACGACGGGCAGCCCCGTCGCCATCGCCTCCATCGTCGCGATCGACTGCAGCTCGGCCGTCGACGGCATCGCGAAGACCTCGGCGCTGCGCAGGCGCTCGCGCAGCTCCTCGTCGCTCACGTAGCCGGTGAGGGTCACGCGGTCGGCGACGTGCAGGTCGCGCGCGAGCGCCGCGAGCTCGTCGATCTGGTCGCCGCCGCCGACGATGTCGAGGTGCCAGTCGAGGTCGGCCGGCAGCTTGGCGACGGCGCGGACGAGGGTCTCGAGCCGCTTCTCGCTCGTGACGCGGCCGACGAACACGATCCGGCCGTGCTGCCGCTCGGGGTTCGGGCGGTACTCGTCGCCCGGCAGGCCGCACGAGATGGCGTGCACGCCCGTGAGCCCCGTCATCTTCTCGAGGTAGTCGGCGCTGCGTCGCGTCGGCGTCGTGACGACGTCGCAGCGGCCCAGCACCTTCGCCGCGTCGCGCCACGCGACGTCGACGGTCTTCGCCTGGAGGGCCCGCGGGATGTTCGAGTGGTCCATGAGGTTCTCGAACATGAGGTGGTTCGTGCCGATGACGCGGATGCCGCGCTTCTTCGCCTCGATCGAGAACGCCCGGCCGAGCACGATGTGCGACTGGAAGTGCACGACGTCCGGCCGCAGCGCGTCCAGCAGCGACGCCGCGTTCGAGAACATGCGCCACGGCTCGGCGAAGCGCAGCCACTCGTGCCCCGGGTAGAGCAGCGAGCGGAGCCGGTGCACCGTGAACCGCTCCCCCTCGTGCTCCTCGACGTGCGTGCCGTGCCGGCCGCGGCCGAGCGAGGAGGCGACCACGTGCACCTCGTGCCCGCGCCTCGTGAGCCGGGCGGCGAGGCGCGTGGTGAACTTGGCGGCGCCGTTCACGTCAGGCGCGAAGGTGTCCGTCGCGATCAGGACGCGAAGCGGTCGGTCGGTCATGGAGTCTCCTCGGGCGCCTCGGCGAGCGGGCGGATCTGGGGATGGTGCCGCGCGAGCTGCAGCACGCCGGTGACGGCGATCGCTCCCGCGGCGGCGAAGACGATGATGGCCCACGGCGGCGTCGCGGCCGCCTCGCCGAGCACCGTGACGCCGATGAGCACGGCGACGAGCGGGTCGACGACCGTGAGCCCGGCGATGACGAGGTCGGGCGGGCCGGATGCGTGGGCGAGCTGCACGGCGTAGCTGCCGGCCACGAGCGCGATCACGACACCGATGCCGCAGACGATCGTGAGCCACTCGAACTGGCCGGAGATGATCCGGTTGATGACGATCTTCGAGAGCGTGACGACGAATCCGTAGAGCACGCCGGCAGTGACGATGTAGAAGATCGCGTTCGCGCGCTTGCGGTAGAACCACCACGCGACGCCGACGCCCGCGAGGCCCACGACGAGCAGCGCGAGGACCGTGAGCAGCTGCCGGTCGCTGATGGGCCGCTCGACGGCGAATATCGCGGCGACGCCGACGAAGATGCCGATGCCGACGAGGCACAGCGCGATCGCGCGGATCGTGCGGTGATCGAGCTTGATCTTCGCGAGCCGCGCATTCAGGATCGCGGTGACGACGAGCGCGACCGCGCCGAGCGGCTGCACGACGATGAGCGGCGCGAGCGCGAGCGCACCGAGCTGCATGACGACTGCGAGGCCGAGCAGCAGCGTGCCGACGACCCACGCGGGGTTCCGCAGCAGCCGCAGCACGGCCGAGCCGCCGAGGTGCGCGCCGCGCTGGTCGCCGCCCTCGAACTGGTCGACGCCGCGGTGCTGGAACTGGGTGCCGACCGAGAGGAAGACGGCGCCGACGATCGCCACCGGGATCCCGAGGGCCTGCATCGGCGTGAGCGAGATCTCCGCCGCCAGGTCGTCGAGAGAGGTGAACAGCACCTAGCGAACCTACCGTTCTGGCCGCCGATACCCTGGAGGACATGACCGTTCTGCCCATCCGCATCACGGGCGAGCCCGTGCTGCACACCGTCGCCGAGCCCGTCACCGACTTCGACGAGGAGCTCCGCACACTCGTCGCCGACATGTTCGAGACGATGGAGGCCGCGCCCGGCGTCGGCCTCGCGGCCCCGCAGATCGGCATCGGCACGCGGCTGTTCGTCTACGACTGGACCGACTCCGAGGGCGTGCGCACGCGCGGCGTCGCGGCGAACCCCGAGCTGTGGATCTCGCCGCTCCCCATAGGCGTGCCTGAGGAGGACGAGGAGGAGGGCTGCCTCTCCATCCCCGGCGAGCGCTTCGCCCTCAAGCGCGCCGAGCGTGCGATCCTGCGCGCGCAGGACGAGCACGGCGAGCGCTACGAGCTCGAGGCCTCCGGATGGCTCGCGCGCATCCTGCAGCACGAGTACGACCACCTCGACGGCATCCTCTACGCCGACCGATTGGATGCGTTCGGCACGAAGGGCGTGCAGAAGGCGATCAAGCGCAACAAGTGGGGCGTCGAGGGCCTGAGCTGGACGCCGGGGGTCGACGACCTCGACGCCTGAGCGGGAACGCGTCTGCCCGGCGATCCTCCAGGAGGGGGCGCTACGTTCCGTGCACCGACACGAAGGAGCGTGCACGATGAACTTCCTCTCCCAGCTGCGCAACGCCGTCTCCGGACGCCGCTCGAGCGGCTCTGCCCGCGGCAGGCGCTCGACCGGCATGGGCGGCGCGGGCGGCGCTCGCAGACGCGGCTCACTGCTGAGCTCGGCGCTCGGGTGGATCAGCGGCCGCAACCGGCGCCGCTGAGTGCCTCCGGCGCGCACGAAGAAGGCCCTCACCCCGAAGGGTGAGGGCCTGTCGCTCCCCGAGATGGACTCGAACCATCAACCTGCCGGTTAACAGCCGGCTGCTCTGCCAATTGAGCTATCGAGGATCGCTGCGGGAGCGACGACCATCGTAGCATCCCGCGCGGGCCGGGGTCACATCGGCCGACCCCGACCGGCACGCTGGCCGCCAGAAGGAGGGCTCCATGACCGTCACCCAAGTCTCGCCCAAGCTCTACAACTGGGCGTCGATCATCGACGATCAGACGCTCGAGCAGGCGAAGCGGACCTCGGAGATGCCGTTCGTCCAGCCGCACCTCGCCCTCATGCCGGACGCGCACCTCGGGAAGGGCGCGACGGTCGGCTCGGTCATCCCCACGCGCGGCGCGATCATGCCCGCCGCCGTCGGCGTCGACATCGGGTGCGGCATGATCGCTGTGCTCACCTCGCACACCGCGGATGCGCTCCCGGCCGACCGGTCGATCGTGCGGCAGGCGATCGAGCGCGCGGTCCCGCTCTCGGCGGGCCACTACAACAAGCGCCTCACGCCGAGCGCCGCCGATCGCGTCGCCGAGCTCGAGGCGCTCGCGCAGCGCGCCGGCTTCGACCCCGCCGAGTACGCCAAGAACTGGCGCCTGCAGCTCGGCTCGCTCGGCTCGGGCAACCACTTCATCGAGATCAGCCTCGACGAGCAGGACCGCATCTGGCTCTTCCTGCACTCCGGCTCCCGCGGCGTCGGCAACAAGATCGCGCAGCGGCACATCGCCGCCGCGCAGGCCTTCGTCAAGGAGCAGCGGATCGACGTCCCCGACCGAGACCTCGCCTACCTCGAGGAGGGCACGCGCGAGTTCGACCGCTACATCGCCGAGCTCGAGTGGGCGCAGCGCTTCGCGCTCCTCAACCGCGAGGAGATGATGGACCGCGTCATCGCCGCCTTCGAGGCCTGGATCGGCGCCGAGGCGGGCGAGCGCGAGCGCATCAACTGCCACCACAACTACTCGGTGCGCGAGCACCACGCGGGCGCAGACGTCTGGCTCTCCCGCAAGGGCGCGATCGACGCGGCCGAGGGCGTCGCGGGCCTCATCCCCGGGTCGATGGGCACTCGCTCGTACGTCGTCGAGGGGCTCGGCAATCCCACCGCGCTCGACTCGGCGCCGCACGGCGCGGGCCGCGAGTACTCCCGCTCGAAGGCGCGGCGCACCTTCACGCGCGCACAGCTCGAGGAGGCGATGCGAGGCATCGAGTGGCGGCGGACGGATGCGTTCCTCGACGAGATCCCACAGGCCTACAAGGACATCGACACCGTCATGGCCGACGCATCCGACCTCGTGCGCGTGCGGCACACCCTGCGGCAGATCGTGAACGTGAAGGGCGACTGACCGCCGACCTCAGGATTCGATCCGGATTGCGGCAATCGCAGCTCGCCGCCCGACCGCGCGCGAGAGCAGGGCAGCCCACAGAACGAGGGGGCAGGCCGATGAGCGACGAAGACACCGGTTGTCCGGACCTCGAGCCCGGCGAGCTCGAGGCGATCCAGGCGGAGGACCGGCGGAAGGAGCGCGCGGTCTCCGGCGACGCGAAGGGCTGACGGAGCGCGCATCGTCGTCGATGCTCCGCCGAGCCGTCGCGCGATAGCGTTCGACGCACCACCGCCACCGCTCGACTGGAGTCACGATGCCCCGCTCGACAGCCCGCCGCTCGCCGATCGCGCCGCTCGCCCTCGCGGCCGCGGCCCTGCTCTCGGTCACCGGCTGCGTCGTCGGTCCGCCGCCGCCCGTCGAGCACGGCGAGCCGGAGCCCTCGCTCGAGCCCTCCCCCGACGCATCCCCCGACCCGTCGCCGAGCGCCGACGAGCCGCAGCCCGGCGCGCTCCCCGACGTGCTCGAGCTCGGCATGATCGCCGCCGAGGGTGCGCTGCCCGGCTGGGAGACGAGCATCATCACCGACGGCGACTTCGAGCCGCAGCCCGACTCGGACTTCCCGATCGGACCGACGATCAGCGTCGTCGAGACCGCGACCGGATGCACGTTCTGGGCCTACCAGGGCCAGCAGGACAGCGCCGACCCCGACGAGGTCGCCAACACGCAGGCGACGCTCGCCGCGATCACCGGCACGGCGCCGGGCGACTGGGAGGCCGACGAGTTCGTGCTCGAGCCGTCGGCGTCGCAGGGCGTGAGCGTCGTGCTCCTCTCGATCTTCAGCGAGGCGGACGACGGCGCCGTGCAGGCGATCTACGCGCGCAACTTCCAGTCGAGCCAGACGACGAGCGCGATCCGCGCGGAGTGCGGGCCGGACGCGGGCGGGATCGACCACATCGACGACGTCGTCTCGGAGCACTTCCAGATCAACTTCCTGCTCCCCTGACGCTGCCGCGCTACAGCTCCTCGCGCAGCGACCGCCGCTCGCGCTCGAGCTCGAGCAGCTGCTCCTGCAGCCGCTTCGAGCCCTCGGGGTCGGTCGAGCCCAGCCGCTGCAGGCTGCCGAGCATCTCGGCCTTCCGCCGCAGGATGTCGCGATCGACGAGCGAGCCGACGATGCCCTGCACGTAGGCGCGCACCCCCTCGCGCGACGACTGCGGGATGGGCGCCATCGCGAGCGTGCGCACGAGCGGCACGATCTCGGCCGGCACGGTCTGCGCGACGTGCTCCGAGAAGTCGGGCGCCTCGATGCGGTCGAGCGATGCGAGGATGCCGTCGCGCACGACCGCGAGCGAGGGGTTCGCGACGTACGCCGACGCACCGCGCGCGGCGAGGTCGCGCCCGACGACCGCCGGCTGCTGCAGGAGCGCCGCGATCGCGTCGCGCTCGAGCCGCGACGCGGGGTCGCGCTCGAGCTGCTGGAGCGCGACATCGGGGGGCGGATGCGCGGGGCCGGCCTCGGCGGGCCGGTCCCCCGGCGTCGGCGCGGGCCGGGGCGCCGCGTGCCGCACCGCGCGCCGGACCTCGTCGGGACTCACGCCGAGCCACCCCGCGACCGTGCGCACGTAGCCGTCGGCGAGCGCGCGGTCGCGGATCGACAGCAGCACGGGCGCGGCCCGGCGCATCGCCGCGACCCGGCCCTCGACCGTCTCCAGGTCGTGCTCGGCGACGATGCGACGCAGCATGAACTCGAACAGCGGCCGCCGCTGCTGCACGAGCTTGCGCACCGCGTCGTCGCCGCGCTCGAGCCGCAGGTCGCACGGGTCGAGCCCTTGCGGCGGCACCGCGACGAAGGTCTGGGCGGCGAAGCGCTGCTCCTCGGCGAAGGTGCGCGCCGCGGCCTGCTGGCCGGCCTCGTCGGGGTCGAACGTGAAGATGACGCGGCCGAGCGAGCGGGTGTCGGTCGTCGAGACGTCGCCGAGCACGCGCCGCAGCACCTTGATGTGGTCGACGCCGAAGGCGGTGCCGCACGTCGCGACCGCGGTCGTGACGCCCGCGAGGTGGCACGCCATCACATCCGTGTACCCCTCCACGACGACCGCCTCGTGGCCGCGGGCGATGTCGCGCTTGGCGAGGTCGAGGCCGTAGAGCACCTGGCTCTTGCGGAAGATGGGCGTCTCGGGCGAGTTGAGGTACTTCGGGCCCTTGTCGTCGTCGGCGAGCCGGCGCGCGCCGAAGCCGACCGTCGCGCCCGTGACGTCGCGGATCGGCCACACGAGCCGGCCGCGGAAGCGGTCGTAGCTGCCGCGCTGCCCCTCGCTCAGCAGGCCCGCGCCGAGCAGCTCGGCCTCGGTGTAGCCCTTGCCGCGGAGGTGCTGCTTCAGCGCGTCGAACGACTGCGGCGCGAAGCCGACCCCGAAGCGCTCCGCGGCGGCGAGGTCGAAGCCGCGCTCGCCGAGGAATCGCTGCCCGAGCGCGGCGGCGGGCGTGAGCAGCTGCTCGCGGAAGAACGCCTCCGCGTCGCGGCTCGCGGCGAGCAGGCGCACGCGGCCGCTCGTCTCCTCCTGCGGCTTGCCGTCCTCGTAGTGCAGCGTGTAGCCGAGCTGCGCCGCGAAGCGCTCGACCGTCTCCTGGAACGACGTGTGGTCCATCGCCATGACGAACTGGAAGACGTCGCCGTCCTCGCCGCAGCCGAAGCAGTGGTAGCGGCCGACGGCGGGCCGCACGTGGAACGAGGGCGTGCGCTCGTCGTGGAAGGGGCACAGTCCCTTCATGCTGCCGACGCCCGCCGACTTCAGCGTGACGTGCTCCCCGACGACGTCGACGATCGAGATGCGCGATCGCAGCTCGTCGATGTCGCTGCGCCGGATCCTGCCCGCCATGGCCGCTTCAGTCCCCCACGTAGCGCTCGTGCCACGCGAACGCGCCGCGATCGGTGAGGCTCGCGACCTGGTCGACGACCACGCGAGCGCGCGCCGCGTCGTCGGGCGCCGCCGCCCAGTCGTCGGCGTAGGCGCGATCGAGCGCCGACGGCCCGAGCCGCACGAGCGCGTCGCACAGCTCCTGCAGGATGCGCCGCTGGCTCGCGTAGATGGGCTGGCGCCGCTCGGCGAGGATGAAGCTCGCCGCCGTGCCCTTGAGCACCGCGATCTCGGCGCGCACCTCGCGCGGCACCTCGATCGTGCCGCCGAAGCGCGCGAGCGGCCCCTCGTGGGTCTCGCGCGTGAGCCGGATGGCGGCGTTCGCGAAGCGCCCGATGAGCTTCGACGTGAGGTTCTTGAGCCGCGCGTGGTCGGCGCGCGAGCCGTCGAACGAGCGCAGCCACGTCTCGAGGTCGTCGAGCCTGTCGAACGCGGCGAGCAGCTCGTCGCGCGTGTACTCCGGGCCGACCCACGTGAGCATCATCGAGACGAGCTCGTCGTGCCCGACGCGGCTCTGCAGCTTCGCGACGTCGACGTAGCCGCCCACGACCGCATCCTCGAAGTCGTGCACCGAGTAGGCGATGTCGTCGGCGAGGTCCATCGCCTGCGCCTCGATGCTCGGGCGTCCCTCGGGCGCGCCCTCGCGCATCCACTCGAACGCCTCGCGGTCGTCGTCGTAGTAGCCGAACTTGATGCGGCCGGATGCGTCGTGGACGTCGGATGCGGCGGCCCACGGGTACTTGCAGGCCGCGTCGACGCTCGCGCGCGTGAGGTTGAGCCCGTAGGGCTGCTCGCGGATCACCTTCGGCTCGAGCCGCGTGATGACGCGGAGCGTCTGCGCGTTGCCCTCGAAGCCGCCGATGCCGAGCGCCCACTCGTTGAGGCCCTTCTCGCCGTTGTGGCCGAAGGGCGGATGGCCGATGTCGTGCGCGAGGCACGCGGTGTCGACGACGTCGGGGTCGAGCCCGAGCTCGCCCGCGATCTCGCGGCCGATCTGCGCGACCTCGAGCGAGTGCGTCAAGCGCGTGCGCGAGTCGTCGAAGCCCATCGTGGGCGAGAGCACCTGCGTCTTCTGCCCGAGCCGGCGGAACGCGCTCGAGTGCGTGAGCCGCGCGCGGTCGCGCGAGAAGTCGGTGCGCGACGAGGAGTGCGTCTCGGGCAGCCGGCGCTCGACGTCGTGGTCGCCGTAGCCGCGCGCGTCAGCCGCCACGGGTGTCGCTCTCGTCCTCGATGAGCGCCTCGCGCTGGGCGGGCGTGAGCTCGGGGCTGTCGAGCCAGCCGTCCGGCAGGGCGGGCGTGCGGGGGCTCCCGGCGCGCCCGCGCTGCCCCTCGATGCCCTCGGCGACGTAGGGGATGTCGCGGTCGAGCCGGCCGAGCAGCTCGTCCATGTGCGCGAGCGACTCGACCGCCGCGAGCTCGCGGCGCGCGTCGCCGCCGACCGGGTAGCCCTTGAAGTACCACGCGACGTGCTTGCGGATGTCGCGGCACGCGCGATCCTCCTCGCCGAAGAACTCGACGAGCAGCTCGGCGTGGCGGCGGAACGCATCCGCGACCTGGCCGAGCCCAGGGCGGAACCGGGTGTCGGAGCCCGCGAACGCTGCGGCGAGGTCGCCGAAGAGCCACGGCCGGCCGAGGCAGCCGCGGCCGACCACGACGCCGTCGACGCCCGTCTCGTCGACCATGCGCAGCGCATCCTCTGCCTGCCAGATGTCGCCGTTGCCGAGCACGGGGATCGAGGTGACGGCCTGCTTGAGCTTCGCGATCGCCGTCCAGTCGGCCTTGCCCGAGTAGTGCTGGGCGGCGGTGCGGCCGTGGAGCGCGACCGCGGCGACGCCGGCGTCCTCGGCGATGCGGCCCGCGTCGAGGTAGGTGACGTGGCGCTCGTCGATGCCGATGCGCATCTTGACGGTGACGGGGATGTCGCCCGCTCGCTCGACCGCGCGGCGCACGATCGCGCCGAAGAGGTCGCGCTTCCACGGCAGCGCGCTGCCGCCGCCGCGGCGCGTCACCTTCGGCACGGGGCAGCCGAAGTTCAGGTCGATGTGGTCGGCGCGGTCCTCGTCGACGAGGATGCCGACGGCCGCCTCGACCGTCTTCGGGTCGACGCCGTAGAGCTGCACCGAGCGCAGCGACTCCGAGGGATGGTGGCTGATGAGCCGCATCGTCTCGGGCGTGCGCTCGACGAGCGCGCGCGAGGTGATCATCTCGCTCACGTAGAGCCCCGCGCCGTACTCGCGGCACAGCCGCCGGAACGCGGTGTTCGTGATGCCGGCCATGGGCGCGAGCACGACCGGCGAGTCGAGGCCGATGGGCCCGATCGACAGCGCCGGCGTGCTCACGGTGGTCGTCACGCTCCGACGAGCCCCTGCGCGAGGTGCGCCTCGAGGTCGTCGATCGCGACGCGCTGCTGCTTCATCGAGTCGCGCTCGCGCACCGTGACGGCGCCGTCCTCGAGCGAGTCGAAGTCGACGGTGACGCAGAAGGGCGTGCCGACCTCGTCCTGGCGGCGGTAGCGGCGGCCGATCGCGCCGGCGTCGTCGAAGTCGATCGCCCAGTGCTTGCGCAGGCGCGCGGCGATGTCGCGCGCGAGCGGCGAGAGCTGCTCGTTGCGCGAGAGCGGCAGCACCGCGACCTTCACGGGCGCGAGGCGCGGGTCGAGGCGCAGCACCGTGCGGGTGTCGGTGCCGCCCTTCGCGTTCGGCACCTCCTCCTCGACGTAGGCGTCGACGAGGAACGCCATGAGGCTGCGCGTGAGGCCGAACGACGGCTCGATGACGTAGGGCGTGTAGCGCTCGCCGGTCGCCTGGTCGAAGTAGACGAGGTCCTTGCCCGACGCCTC
The DNA here is from genome assembly GCF_017565345.1 of Agrococcus sp. TF02-05. Taxonomy (NCBI): domain Bacteria; kingdom Bacillati; phylum Actinomycetota; class Actinomycetes; order Micrococcales; family Microbacteriaceae; genus Agrococcus; species Agrococcus sp. TF02-05. Next base: position 393,889 of record NZ_JAGEKO010000001.1, read on the forward strand.
CGAGTGCGACGAGAGGTCGAAGTCGGTGCGGTTCGCGATGCCCATGAGCTCGCCCCACTCGGAACCCTGGAAGCCGAAGCGGTACTCGACGTCGATCGTGCCTGCCGAGTAGTGCGCGCGCTCCTCCTCGGGCACGTCGAAGCGGCGCATGTTCGCCGGGTCGACGCCGAGGTCGACGAACCAGTCCCAGCACGCCTCGACCCAGCGGTCGAACCACGCAGCCGCCTCGTCGGGGTGCGTGAAGAACTCGATCTCCATCTGCTCGAACTCGCGCGTGCGGAAGATGAAGTTGCCGGGCGTGATCTCGTTGCGGAACGCCTTGCCGACCTGGCCGATGCCGAACGGCGGCTTCTTGCGCGAGACGGTCAGCACGTTCGCGAAGTTCACGAAGATGCCCTGCGCGGTCTCGGGGCGCAGGTAGTGCTGGCCGGCCTCGTTGTCGACCGGGCCGAGGAACGTCTTCATGAGGCCCGAGAAGAGCTGCGGCTCGGTCCACTTGCCGGTCGTGCCGCAATCGGGGCACGTGATGTCGGCCATCGACTCGGGCTTGCGGCCCTTCTTCGCCTCGAACGCCTCCTCGAGGTGGTCCTGGCGGTGCCGCTTGTGGCACTGCAGGCACTCGACGAGCGGGTCGGTGAAGGTCGCCACGTGACCGGATGCGTTCCAGACGGCCGAGGGCAGGATGATCGACGAGTCGAGGCCGACCATGTCGTCGCGGCCCTGCACGAACGTCTTCCACCACTGGCGCTTGATGTTCTCCTTGAGCGCGACGCCGAGGGGCCCGTAGTCCCACGCCGAGCGGGAGCCTCCGTAGATCTCGCCCGCCTGGAACACGAAGCCACGGCGCTTCGCGAGGCTGATGACGGCGTCGAGACGGTTCTGGACCACGGATGCTCCTCGAGGATGCGGCTGCGCGCGCCTGCTGGATCGCGGCGCGACACGTGAACCTCGATTCTACCGAGCGCGGCGGGCGCTGCCGCCCGCGCTCGAGGTGGGCTGTGCAGGGTGTCGCCATGCGTCGCTGAGATAGTGTCTTCTCTCGGGGCGCGGGCGCCCCGACGTGTGCGAGGAGGTCGGATGCAGAGCGAGGAAGGCCGCGAGCTCTACGGCGCCTGGGCTGAGCGCTGGCCGTCCGACGTGGCAGAGCTGCTCGACGGCTACTCCGGCTCCTGGTGGATCGGCGGCAGCTGGGCGATCGGCGCCGCGACCGGCGTCGAGCGGCCGCGCACCGACATCGACATCGTCATCCCGCGCAGCGAGCTGAGCCTGCTGCGCGGCTGGCTCGGCGGCCGCTGGCAGCTGTGGTCGGCCTTCCAGGGCGCGCTCAAGCCGCTGCGCCCGCACGACTCCGACGTGCTGCCGATCGGCACCACGAGCATCTGGCTGCGCCGCAGCGCCTACGGCCAGTGGGAGTACGAGATCCTGCTCGACCCGAGCGACACCGAGTCGTGGCGCTTCCGGCGCGACACCGCCGTCACGATGCCGCTCGAGGATGCGCTGTTCGAGAAGGACGGCATCCGCTACGCGAAGCCGCAGATCGTGCTCGCCTACGCCGCTGCCGAGCGGGCCGACGTCTCCTGGCTCGAGGACGCGCTCCCCGCGCTCGACGACGAGGCACGCGCCTGGGTCGTCGACCGCCTCGCCGACGACCACCCGTGGCGGCAGCGGCTCGAGTCGGCGCCCGCCGCCGCCCCCGCCGAGTAGCCGATCCGGCTCATCGAGTAGGCCCGCAGGGCCATATCGAGACGGAGCTGTCGATCGACGGGGCCTCAGCGCGAGGGGGCGTCGACCGCCGCGCCGAAGCGGCGGTCGCGGCCCGTGTACTGGTCGAGCGCGTGCCAGAGGTCCTCGCGGGTGAAGTCGGGCCACAGCCGATCGAGGAAGACCATCTCGGCGTACGCGCCCTGCAGCGTCAGGAAGTTCGAGATGCGCTGCTCGCCCGACGAGCGGATGTAGAGGTCGACGTCGGGGATGTCGGGGTTGTACATGCGCCGGCGCACGAGCTTGTCGTCGATGCCCGACGGCTTGAGGCGCCCGGCCGCGACGTCCTCGGCGATCGAGCGCACCGCATCCGCGATCTCGTGCGTGCCGCCGTAGTTGACGCACATCTGGAGCGTCATCGCGCGGTTGCCGGCGGTGCGGCGCTCGGCCTCCTCGAGCTCGCGGATGACGCTCGGCCACAGCCGCGGGCGCCGGCCGGCCCAGCGCACCCGCACGCCCCACGCATCCAGCTGGTCGCGCTGGCGCCGCAGCACGTCCTTGTTGAAGCCCATGAGGAAGCGCACCTCGTCGGGGCTGCGCTTCCAGTTCTCGGTCGAGAAGGCGTAGACCGAGAGGTGCTGGATGCCGACCTGGAGCGCGCCCGCGACGACGTCGAGCAGCCGCTCCTCCCCCGCCGCGTGGCCCTGCGTGCGCGTGAGGCCGCGCTGGTTGGCCCAGCGGCCGTTGCCGTCCATGATGATCGCGACGTGCGCCGGCAGGCTGCCGTGCGGGTACCGCGGCGGCTGCTGGCCCGTCCAGTCGATCGGCTTGACCTCGCTCACCGCGCTCCCCGGTCGACGTGCTCGAGCGAGCGCAGGCCGCGCTCGAGGTGCCACTGCACGTAGGCCGCGACCGCGCCGGAGGCGCGCGTGCGCACGCCCGGGGGCGACGCCTCCGCGAGCGCCCACTCGCCCGTCAGCAGCGCCCCGAGCAGCTCGAGCGTCGCGGGATCGATGCGGAGCGCGCCCGGCGGGGCCGCCTCGTCGGACACCATGCCGCCGAGCTGCGGCACGAACGCCCGGTGCGGGCCGGGCTCGCCGGTGACGGCGCAATCGCCGAACGACGGCGCCCAACCCGCGATCGACAGCGCCCGCAGCAGGTAGGAGTCGAGCGTGAGCGACGGGTCGTGCTCGGCGCGCGCGAGCGAGCGGAGCGCCCCGACGAGCAGCAGGTACTGCTGGCGGGAGCCGTCCTCGTCGGTCAGCCGGTCGGCCGTCTCGACCATCGCGGTCGCCGCGGTGTAGGAGCGGTAGTCGGCGACGATGACCGGCGCGTACGCCCCGAGCGTCACCGCTTGCGTGATGATGTCGAGGCTGCGCCCGACCGCGAGCTGCAGGTCGGCGACCATGAACGGCTCGAGCCTCGCCCCGAACCGCGACGACGTGCGCCGCACGCCCCGCGCGACGGCCCGCACCTTGCCGTGCTCGCGCGTCAGGAGCGTGACGATGCGGTCGGCCTCCCCCAGCTGGTGGGTGCGGAGGACGACGCCTTCGTCGCGGTAGGTGGGCACGGCTCAGCCGACCGGCTGCGCCCTGCGGTCGTGGATGCGGAGGCCCCGGTTGACGCCCGAGACGATCGCCTTGAGCGCCGCGGAGGTCGAGCTCGGGTCGAGGCCGACGCCCCACACCGCGTTGCCGGCGACGTCGAGCTCGATGTAGCACGCGGCGGTCGCGTCGGAGCCGGCGCTCATCGTGTGCTCGACGTAGTCGGTGAGGGTGACCTCGACGCCCTCCGCGCGCAGCAGCTGGAGCATCGCGTCGATCGGTCCGTTGCCGCTCGCGGCGACGTCGCGCACGCACTCGCCGTCGCGGAGCCGCGCGTGCAGCTGCGCCGACCCCTCGTGCGACGAGGTCGTCTCGAAGGTGACGAGCTCGAAGCGGCCCCACTGGTCGGCGCCCGTGACCGGGTCGCTCGGCAGGTACTCGTCGCCGAAGATCGACCAGATCTCGTCGCTCGAGACCTCGCCGCCCTCGCTGTCGGTGCGCGCCTGCACGACGTTCGAGAACTCGATCTGCAGCCGGCGCGGCAGGTCGAGGCCGTGGTCGGTCTTGAGCAGGTAGGCGACGCCGCCCTTGCCCGACTGCGAGTTGACGCGGATGACCGCCTCGTAGGTGCGGCCGACGTCCTTGGGGTCGATCGGCAGGTACGGCACAGCCCACGGCATGTCGTCGACGTGCTTGCCGGCGGCGGCGGCGTCCTCCGCCATCCGCTCGAAGCCCTTCTTGATCGCGTCCTGGTGCGAGCCCGAGAAGGCGGTGTAGACGAGGTCGCCGGCCCACGGGCTGCGCTCGTGCACGCGCAGCTGGTTGCAGTGCTCGGCGACGCGGCGGATGCCGTCGAGGTCGGAGAAGTCGATCTCGGGGTCGATGCCCTGGGTCAGCAGGTTGAGGCCGAGCGCGACGAGGTCGACGTTGCCAGTGCGCTCGCCGTTGCCGAACAGGCAGCCCTCGATGCGATCGGCGCCGGCCATGTAGCCGAGCTCAGCGGCGGCCACGCCCGTGCCGCGGTCGTTGTGCGGGTGCAGCGAGAGGATGACCGACTCTCGGCGCGCGAGGTGGCGGTGCATCCACTCGATCGAGTCGGCGTAGACATTGGGCGTCGCCATCTCGACCGTCGCGGGGAGGTTGATGATGACCGGCCGCTCGGGGCGCGCGTCGAGCGTCTCGATGATCGCGTTGCAGACCTCGAGCGCGTAGTCGAGCTCGGTGCCCGTGTAGGACTCGGGGCTGTACTCGTAGTAGACCTTCGTCTCGCCGAGCATCCCCTCGAGCTCGAGGCACAGCTTCGCGCCGTCGATCGCGATCTGCTTGACGCCCTCGCGGTCGGAGCGGAAGACGACGTCGCGCTGCAGCACGCTCGTCGAGTTGTAGATGTGCACGATCGCCTGCTTCGCGCCGTCGATCGCCTCGAACGTGCGGCGGATGAGGTGGTCGCGGCACTGCGTGAGCACCTGGATCGTGACGTCATCGGGGATGAGGTCCTCGTCGATGAGCTTCCGCACGAAGTCGAAGTCGAGCTGGCTCGCGGAGGGGAACCCGACCTCGATCTCCTTGTAGCCCATCCGCACGAGCAGCTGGAACATCTGCAGCTTGCGGTCGGGCGTCATAGGGTCGATGAGCGCCTGGTTGCCGTCGCGCAGGTCGACGGCGCACCAGCGGGGCGCGCGCTCGATGCGCTTCGAGGGCCACGTGCGGTCGGGCAGCTCGACCCGGATCTGCTCGTGGTACGGGGTGTAGCGGTGCGCCGGCATCCCAGACGGCTGCTGCATGTTCTTCATCGATCGCTCCTGTCGCTTGCTCCTGAGGTCCGGGCAGGACAGCCTCCGCGACGAGGGAGCCCGGGGTTCAGGCCTCGCCGCGGCGACGAAGGAGCAGCACGCTCTGCATGCGATCAGACTACACCCGGCGCCCGAGCGGCGCCGGGCGCGTCGATCCGGAGCGGCGGGCGCGTCACTCGGCGGCGACCGCGGCGAGCGGCGCGATGCGCGCGGCCCGCTGACCGGCGGGGACGCTCGTCGCGACCGCGACGGCGAGCCCGACGGCCGCGAGCGCGAGCGGCAGCTGCCACGGCAGCGACGGCGCGGTCGAGACGACGCCCTGCACCGACGAGAGCATCGCGTGCGCGCCGATCCAGCCGTAGAGCGTGCCGACCGCGAACCCGGTCGAGACCGCGACGATCGTGACGGCGCCCGCCTCGGCGAGCAGCATCGAGCGCGTCTGGCCGCGACGGAGGCCGAGCGTGCGCAGCAGCCCGATCTCGCGCGTGCGGCGGCGCACCGACAGCAGCATCGAGGCGACGAAGCCGAGCACGCCGAGCAGCGCCGAGAAGCCGACGATGCCCGCGAGCACGCTCGTGACGCCCGTGAGCACGTCGCGCAGCTGCTGCTGGAAGTAGGGGTCGCGCTCGATCGTGTGGGCGGCGGTCGTGAGCGACGAACCGGCCGCGATCATCATCGTGACGACCGCCGTCCCCGCGAAGAGCGAGAGCACGAGGGCCGACGTGCGGCCCGGATGCGTCGCGAGCGTCCCCGCGGCGGCGCGCGCGGGCACGCTCCGGCCGAGCGCCCGCGACGCGAGCGCGACGAGCGGCGGGGCGATCGCCGGCGCGAGGGCGACGATCCCGGCGGTCGCGACGACGCCGCCGGCGAAGCCGACGAGCACCGCGAAGGGCGAGACGGGGCCGAGCAGCACCGCCGCCGCGAGCAGCGCGGCGCCCGAGACGAGCGTCACGACGCCTCCGGTGCGGCGGCGCTCCACCGTCGTCTCGACGTCGACACCTGCACTGCGGAGCGCCTCGAGCGGCGAGACCGAGAGCACCGAGCGCGTCGCGAGCAGCGCTGCGAGCACCGCGGCGGCCGCGACGACCGCGGCGGGCACCGCTGCCCACGGCTCGACGACGGGCAGGCCGCGCAGGTCGAGCCCCTCGGGCAGCGCCGCGAAGGCCTCGCTCGCGAGGACGGCGCCGCCGACCCCGAGCGCCCAGCCCACGGCCGCGCCGCCGATGCCGACGAGCGCGAACCCGCCGAGCAGGCGGCGCCGCTCGGCGCGGGAGGAGGCGCCGAGCAGCCGGCGCAGCGCGATCTCGGCGCGGCGGTCCTCGACCGCGCCGGTGAGCGCCTGGCGGGTGACGATCGCGCCGACGACGACCGAGACGCCGATCAGGAGCGATTGGGCGAGCGCGAGCAGCAGCCGACCGGTCTCGCTGCCCGCGATGAGCGCCTCGCCGTAGAGCACGAGCGCCGCGTGCTCCATCACGGTCGAGAGCGCGGTGCCGAAGCCCGCGGCGAGCGCGGAGACGGCGAACGCGAGCCACAGCCCCGAGCGCGAGGCGCGGCGGTCGGTGCCGCTCATCGGGCGGCCTCGAGCATGCGCTGCGCGACCGTCGCGGCGTCGGTCGCGGGCAGCTCCTCCTCGATGCGGCCGTCGCGTAGCAGCACGATGCGCTCCGCGCGCGCGGCGACGGCGGGGTCGTGGGTGACGACGACGATGGCTTGCCCCGCCGCGGCGCTCGCTACCAGGATGTCCTGCACCTCGCGCGACGTCGCGGAGTCGAGCGCGCCGGTCGGCTCGTCGGCGAGCACGATCGCGGGCCGCTGGGCGAGCGCGCGAGCGATGGCGAAGCGCTGCTGCTGGCCGCCCGAGAGCTCGTGCGGGCGGCGCTCGGCGAGCGCGGCGACGTCGAGGTCGGCGAGCAGCGCCGCGATGCGCTCGTGGTCGGGCGCGCGCCCGGCGAGCCGCGCGGGCAGCTCGACGTTCTCGAGCGCGGTGAGGCTCGGCACGAGGTTGAACGACTGGAAGACGACGCCCACCTCGTCGCGACGCAGCGCCGTGAGCGCGTCGTCGTCGAGGCCGACGACCGATCGGCCGCCGATGACGACGTCGCCCGAGCTCGGTGCGTCGAGGCCGGCGGCGAGGTGCAGGAGCGTGGACTTGCCGGAGCCCGACGGGCCCATCACCGCCGTGATCGAGCCGGGCTCGATCGCGAGGTCGATGCCGTCGAGCGCGGTGACGGCTGCGGCGCCGGCGCCGTAGCGCTTGGTGACGCCGCGCAGGAGGAGGGCGTGCGAGGACGGGGAAGGGTGGCTGTGCATGCTCCCAGTCAAGGCGCGCGGCGCCCGCGCGTCGTCAGCCGCGAGCCGGAACCGCGGTCATCCGCCGGGATGATCCGCCCGGTCGACCGAAGCATCCGCCCGTCACCGATCGAGCCGCGCGAGCCGCTCGTCGAGCATCGCCGCCATGCGCTCCGGGTGCTCGAGCGGCAGCCCGTGCCCGGCGCGCGGGACGACGCGCAGCTCGCTGCCGGGATGCGCGTCGTGCAGGAGCCGGGCCGAGTCGCGCATGACCCGGCGCTCGGCGCCGCCGACGACGACGAGCGCGCTGCCGCTCTCGCCCCAGCCCTCCGGCACCGCGAAGCGCAGGTTCTCCCCCACGCTCGCCAGCAGCGTCTCGCGCGTGATCGCGGCGCTGCCCGCGAGGTACTCGGGCAGCAGCTCGTCGGGCACGAGGAGCTCGCGCGCCTGCAGCCGCGCGAACCAGGGCACGCGCGCGAGCGGGGCGGTGAGCCCGAGCAGCGCGAGCGTCGGCCCGGCGAGCGGCAGCGGCGCCGCTTGCGCGCTCACGACGACCGCGTCGGCGACGAGCTCGGGGCGGCGCGCGGCGAGCAGCACCGCGAGCTGCGCGCCGAGCGAGAAGCCCGCGACCACCGCGCCGCTCGACGCGCGCTCCTCCAGCAGCGCCTCGAGCCCGGCGAGCGTCTCGGCGTGCGAGCGGTAGGGGTCGGATGCGCTGCGCCCGTGCCCGGGCAGGTCGGGCACGAGGGCGCGCACGGGGTGCCGGAGCGCCGCGAGCGTCGGCCGCCACATCCAGCCGCCCACTCCGCCGCCGTGGAGCAGCAGGAGCGGCGGCGCGCCCGCCGGTCCGGTCTCGTCGACGTGCATGCGGCCGGACGCCTCAGCGCGACTCGCCCGCGAGCCCGTGCTCGTAGGCGAAGACGACGAGCTGCACGCGGTCGCGCAGGCTCAGCTTGCCGAGGATGCGCGAGATGTGGGTCTTGACGGTCGCCTCCGAGACGAACTCGCTGCGGGCGATCTCGGTGTTCGAGAGCCCCCTCGCGGCGAGCGCGAAGATCTGCCGCTCCCGCTCGGTGAGCTCGGCGAACGCCGCGGGCGCCGATCGCTGCTGGCGACCGAACGCCTTGAACAGTTCCCGCGTCGCGCTCGCGGCGACGACCTCGTTGCCGGCGTGGACCGTGCGGATCGCGGCGAGCACGAGCTCGGGCTCAGCGTCCTTGAGCACGAAGCCGGATGCCCCGGCCCGGATGGCGCGCGCCGCGGCCTCGTCGAGGTCGAAGGTCGTGAGCACGACGACCCGCACGTCGGGCTGCGCGCGCACGATGCGATCGGTCGCCGAGATGCCGTCGAGCACGGGCATCCGCACGTCCATGAGCACGACGTCGGGCTGCTGCTCCTCGGCGAGGCGCACGGCCTGCGCGCCGTCGGCAGCCTCGCCGACGCACTGCAGGTCGGGCTGCGACTCGATGAGCATGCGGATGCCGCTGCGGAACAGCGCCTGGTCGTCGACGATGAGGACGCGGATCATGCGAGCCCCGCCGGGAACGCCGCGCGCACGCGGAACCACTCGTGCTCGATGCCCGTCCAGACGTCGCCGCCCGCGAGCCGCGCGCGCTCGTGCATGCCGCTCACGCCGTGCCCGGCGGGGCCGGGGGCGGCGACGAGTCGGTTGTGCACGTCGATCACGATGCCAGGCCCCGCGCTCCTGAGCCGCACGTGCACCGGCTGGTCGCGATCGCCGTGGCGCAGCGCGTTCGTGAGGGCCTCCTGCAGGATCCGGTAGGCGGCGATGTCGGCCGTGCGCGGCAGCGGGGGCCGGCCGCCCACCCGCTCGAGCCGCACGTCGAGGCCGCTGCCGCGCATCCGCTCGACGAGCGCGTCGACGTCGTCGAGCGACGCGACGGGGTCGGGCGCCTCGCTGTGGCGGAGCTGCGCGAGCAGCAGCCGCACGTCGCCGAGCGCTTGCTTGGCGGTGCCGGCGATCGTCTCGAGCGTCGCGTCCTTGACGGCGGGGTCTGGCGTGTAGCGCGCGCCGTTCGCCTGCGCGATGACGACGGCGAGCGAGTGGGCGACGACGTCGTGCATGTCGCGCGCGAGGGCGGCGCGCTCCTCCTGCTCGGTCGCGCGCCGGTTCGAGACCTGCGCGACCTCGACGGCCGCCTCGGAGCGCGCGACGGAGGAGACGCCCCAGCCGATGAGGATCGTCATCGAGAACAGCAGCATGGGCGGCACCCAGACGAGCACCACGAACCGCAGCACCTCGTCGACGGGCACGAGCTCGCCGGGCGAGTAGCCCGCGAGGCCGCCGGTCGTCGTGATCCAGTAGCCGGCGAGCACCGAGGCGACGAGCGAGAGCCCGGCGGCCGCGAGCCGGCCGGGCCAGCGGCAGAAGCGGCCGGCGGAGTAGAGCGGCACGAGCACGCCGAACCAGACCGGGAAGAGCGGCGCCGCGAGCACGACGTGCACGGCGGCGAGCGCGACGAGCCCGGCGAGCCCGAGCACGGGCCGGCGGCGGCGCACGACGATCGCGGCGCCGATCGCCGCGGTCTCGATCGCGCACAGCAGCCAGTGCCAGCCCCAGTCGAAGAAGAGCGCGCCGATGAGGAGCGTCGGCACGGCGAGCATCCCGAGCGTGACGGCGGCGATGATCGCGTCGGTGCGGAGCGCGTCGCGATCGAGCGGGGCGCGCGCCGGCACGTCGGCGGGCTGCGCGTCGGGCGCGAGGGTGTCGGCGGTCACGCGAGCCAGCGTATGGCGGCGGGCGGATGCGTCGGCGTGCGCGGGCGCGGAATCATCCGACAGGGGGACAAGGCTGCTGCGGCGCTGCGCTCGCGTGAGCGCTGCGGGCTCAGAACCCGAAGCGGCCCAGCTGCTTCGGATCGCCCTGCCACTCCTTCGCGACCTTCACGCGCAGGTCGAGGTGCACCTGGGTGCCCACGACGCGCTCGATCTCGCGCCGCGCATCCGCCCCCACCTGCCGCAGCCGCGAGCCGCCCCTGCCGATGATGATGCCCTTCTGGCTGTCGCGCTCGACCCACAGGTTCGCGTAGACGTCGGTGAGCTCGCGGTCCTCGCGCTGCACGATGTCGTCGATCGTCACCATGATCGAGTGCGGCAGCTCGTCGCGCACGCCCTCGAGCGCCGCCTCCCGCACGAGCTCGGCGATGCGCACCGAGAGCGGCTCCTCGGTCGTCGTCTCGGCCTCGTAGAGCGGCGGCCCCTCGGGCAGCAGCGCGACGAGCGCGTCGACGAGCACGTCGAGCTGGTGGCCCGCGACCGACGAGAGCGGCACGATCGCGTCCCACTCGCGCAGCTCGCTCACCGCGAGCAGCTGCTGCGCGACGCGCTCCTTCGAGGCGGCGTCGGTCTTCGTCACGACCGCGACCTTCTTCGCGCGCGGGAAGCCCTCGAGCTGCTGGTCGATGAAGCGGTCGCCGGGGCCGAGCGGCTCGTCGGCGGGCACGCACAGGCAGATGACGTCGACGTCGCCGAGCGTCGTCTGCACGACGGCGTTGAGCCGCTTGCCGAGCAGGGTGCGCGGCTTGTGCATGCCGGGGGTGTCGACGATGACGAGCTGCGCGTCGTCGCGGTGCACGACGCCGCGGATCGCGTGCCGGGTCGTCTGCGGCTTCGACGACGTGATCGCGATCTTCTCGCCCACGAGCGCGTTCATGAGCGTCGACTTGCCCGCGTTGGGCCTCCCGACGAAGGTGACGAATCCGCTCCGGTGCTCGGTCATGCCTCGGCCTCCGCCGTCGTCTCGGCCTCGACGATGCGCGAGACCTCCATCTCGCCCGCGCGGCGGCCGCGGCCGTCGAGCGAGCGCACCTCGATGCGCAGTCCCGCGACGTGCACGACGTCGCCGACCTCGGTGATGCGGCCGAGCTCCTTCTGCACGAGCCCGCCGACCGTGTCGACCTGCTCGTCGTCGAGCGAGAGGTCGAACAGGTCGCCGAGCTCGTCGATCTGCAGCCGCGCCGAGACGCGCCACGAGCCGTCGCCGACCTCGACGACCTCGCTGCGGCCGCGGTCGTGCTCGTCGTGGATCTCGCCCACGAGCTCCTCGACGAGGTCCTCGAGCGTCACGAGCCCCGCGATGCCGCCGTACTCGTCGACGACCATCGCGACGTGCACGCGATCGGCCTGCATGAGCGCGAGGGTGTCGTCGGCCTTCTTCGACTCCGGCACGAGCACCGCCGGGCGGGCGAGCTCCTCGGCGGTCTCGGATGCGTCGGGGCGCCACGTGCGGGAGCGCACGACGTCGCGCAGGTAGAGGATCCCGAGGATCTCGTCGGTCGACTCCCCCACGACCGGCATGCGCGAGAGCCCGTTGTCGAGGAACTGCCGCAGCGCGTCCTGCGCCGTGACGTCGCGCTCGACGACGATCATGTCGGGGCGCGGCACCATGACCTCACGCACGAGCGTGTCGTTGAACTCGAAGATCGAGTGGATGAGCTCGCGGTCCTCGTCCTCGAGCACGTCGCTCTCGGCGGCGGCGTCGACCATCGACAGCAGCTGCGCCTCGGTCGTGAACGCCGTCTCGCGCTGGCGGCCGGGCGTGACCTTCTCGCCGACGGTCGCGACGAGCATCGCGATCGGCCCCATGAGCACGCGCCAGAAGCGGAGGAAGCCGGCGGAGGCGCGCAGGAGCGCGACGGCGTGCTGGCGGCCGACCGCGCGCGGGCTCGTGCCGACGAGCACGAACGAGACGACGATCATGACGCCGCCGGCGACGAGCAGCGTGATCCACCACTCGGTGACGAGCGAGTCGACGGCGAGGGCGACGAGCACCGCGGCGATCGTCTCGCACATGATGCGCCCGAACTGGAGCGTCATGACGTGCCCGCGCAGGTCGTCGGCGATCGCGAGCATCTTCCGGCCGCGGCGGGCGGCGACGGCGGCCTCCTGCAGCTCGGCGCGCGAGACGACGCCGAGCGCCGCGTCGCACGCGGCGAGCCAGGCGCCGAAGACGATCAGCAGCCCCGCGACGACGAAGAGGACGACCTCGAACATCAGCGGACGCGGCCGGGCGTGCCGCTGTCGGCCGCCTCGAACGCCGCGAGCAGCGTGTCCTGCAGCTCGAACATCTCGGCGCGCTCCGGGGGCTCGGCGTGGTCGAAGCCGAGCAGGTGGAGGAGCCCGTGGGTCGTGAGGAGCCGCAGCTCCGTCATGAGCGAGTGGCTCGCCTCGAGCGCCTGCTGCTGCGCGACCTCGGGGCACAGCACGATGTCGCCGAGCAGGCCCGCGGGCGCGGGCCGGTCGTGGCTGCCGGGCCGCAGCTCGTCCATCGGGAAGGAGAGCACGTCGGTGGGGCCGGGCTCGTCCATCCACTGCACGTGCAGCTGCTCCATCGCGGCGACGTCGACGAGCGCGATCGACACGTCGGCGTCGGGGTGCACGAAGAGCTTCTCGAGGTGGTGCGCGACGAGCCGCACGAGCTGCGCCTCGTCGACCGACGCATCCGTCTCGTTCAGGAGGTCGATCGACATCAGTGCCTCCCTCGCCGCGCGTGGTGCGACTGCTGGCCCTGGCGGGCCTGCCGCGCCATGACCCGCTGGTCGTGCGCCGTGTAGGCGTCGACGATCTCGCCGACGAGCGTGTGCCGCACGACGTCGGCGCTCGTGAGCATCGCGAAGCGGATGTCGTCGATCTTGCCGAGCACCTGCTGCGCGACCTGCAGGCCCGAGGTGCCCGCGGGCAGGTCGACCTGCGTCGCGTCGCCCGTGACGACCATCTTCGAGCCGAAGCCGAGGCGCGTGAGGAACATCTTCATCTGCTCGGGCGTCGTGTTCTGCGCCTCGTCGAGCACGATGAACGAGTCGTTGAGCGTGCGGCCGCGCATGTAGGCGAGCGGCGCGACCTCGACGACGCCCGTCGCGAGCAGCTTCGGCACGAGCTCGGGATCCATCATCTCGTTGAGCGCGTCGTAGAGCGGCCGGAGGTAGGGGTCGATCTTGTCGGTGAGCGTGCCGGGCAGGAAGCCGAGCCGCTCCCCCGCCTCGACAGCGGGGCGCGTGAGGATGATGCGGTTGACCTCCTTGCGGTGCAGCGCCTGTACCGCCTTCGCCATCGCGAGGTAGGTCTTGCCCGTGCCGGCGGGGCCGATGCCGAAGACGATCGTGTGCGCATCGATCGACTCGACGTAGGCGCGCTGGCCCTCGGTCTTCGCCCGGATCGACTTGCCCTTGCTCGTGAGGATCACCTCGCCGATCGCGTCGGCGAGGCTCCGCGAGGTGTCCTGCCGCAGGATGCGGCTGCCCTCGGCGACCTCCGTCTGGCTGAGGGCCGCGCCCTGCCGGACGAGGTCGACGAGCTCCTGCACGAGCCGGCCGGCGACCTCGACGTCGTGCTCGGGCCCCTCGAGCGTGACGAGGTTGCCGCGCACGGCGACGCGCACGTCGGGGTGCTCGTGCTCGAGGCGCGTGAGGAGCCGGTCCTGCGGCCCCAGCAGCCGCACCATCTCGATGCCGTCGATCTCGATCGAACGGGTTGCGTCAGGCAAGCGATCCCTCTCTGAGTGCGCCGGCGAGCACGTGCGCGTGGACGTGGAAGATGGTCTGGCCGGCGAGCTCGCCGGTGTTGAACACGAGCCGGAAGTCGCCGTCGGCGCGCTCGCGGGCGATCGCCTGCGCGGCCTGCACCATCTCGGCCATGAGGTGGGGGTCGCCGGCAGCGAGCTCGACGACGTCGCGGTACTGCGGCGACTTCGGCACGACCACGACGTGCATCGGCGCTTGCGGCGCGATGTCGGTGAACGCGATGATGCGGTCGGTCTCGAGCACGATCTCCGCCGGGATCTCGCGCGCGACGATCCGTTCGAACACGGTGGGCTCAGCCATGGTCGTCAGCCTACTCGCGCCCGGCTCACCAGCGCCCGAGCCGCAGCGAGAGCGCCGCGAGCCCCGCGAGCCCGGCGGTCGACGTGCGCAGCACGTGGTCGCCCATGCGCGCGCGCACGGCGCCGGCCGCGTCGAGCGCCTCGAGCTCCCCCGGGTCGATGCCGCCCTCTGGCCCCACGACGAGCAGCGCGTCGCGCTCGATCGGCACCTCGGCGATCGAGGCGGGCGCGGTCGGGTCGAGCACGACGAGCTGCCAGTGCGCGCCGAGGCCCGCGAGGCCCGCGCTGTCGACGACCCCGACGACCTCGGGCAGCCGCGCCCGGATCGCCTGCTTGCCCGCCTCGCGCACGATGCGCCGCCAGCGCTCGAGCGCCTTGTCGCCGCGGTCGCCCTTCCACTGCACGACGCTGCGCCTCGCCTGCCACGGCACGATGACGTCGACGCCGAGCTCGGTCGAGGCCTGCACGGCGAGCTCGGCCCGATCGCCCTTCGCGAGCGCCTGGGCGAGCGCGATGCGCGGGCTCGGCTGCGGCACCGCCTCAACGCGCTGCAGCACGACGTCGACGCCGTCGCGCTCGACGCGGTCGATGATCCCCTCGGCGAGCGTGCCAGCGCCGTCGCTCACGAGCACGCGCTCGCCGCGGCGCATGCGCGAGACGACGGCGGCGTGGTGCGCCTCCTCGCCCGCGAGCGTCACGACCGCGCCCGGCTCGGCGCCCGCGAGCGCGTCGTGCCAGTAGCAGTGGGCCATCAGAGCCGGAGGCGGTCGCGCATCTTCGCGAACAGCCCCTGCTTGAACTGGGCGAGCTGCGGCGCGGGCGCCTTCGTGCGGTCGCGGAGCTCGCGCAGCAGCTCCTCCGTGCGCCGGTCGATGCGCTGCGGCGTGACGACCTGCACGCCGAGCTTGAGGTCGCCGCGGCCGGCGCCGCGGAGGCGCGTGACGCCGCGCTCCCCGATCGTGATGACGTCGCCCGACTGCGTGCCGGGGCGCACCTCGACCTCGACGGGGCCGTCGATGCCCTCGACGGTGCTCCGCGCGCCGAGCGCGGCGTCGGAGATCGACACCTCGAGCGTGCCGAGCAGGTCGTCGCCCGAGCGGGAGAAGACGTCGTGGTGGCGCACGTTGATCTCGAGGTAGAGCGTGCCGGCGGGGCCGCCGGCCTCGCCGACCTCGCCCTGGCCGGGCAGCTGGATGCGCAGGCCCGTGTCGACGCCCGCGGGGATGTCGACGGGGATCGTGCGCTCGGCGCGCACGCGGCCGTGGCCCGCGCACGTCGGGCACGGCTCGGGGATGATGCTCCCGTAGCCCTGGCACGCCGCGCACGGCTGCGAGGTGACGACGTTGCCGAGCAGCGACCGCACCTGCCGCTGCACGTGGCCGGAGCCGCCGCACATCGTGCAGCGCTGCGGGCTCGATCCGGGCGCGGTGCACGCGCCGTCGCACGTCTCGCACAGCACGGCCGTCTGCACGCGCAGCTCCCGGTGCACGCCGAAGACGACGTCGGCGAGGTCGAGGTCGAGGCGCAGCAGGCTGTCCTGCCCCGGCTGGCGCCGCGAGCGCGGCCCGGCCGAGCGGCCGCCGCCGAAGAACTGCTCGAAGATGTCGCCGAACCCGAAGCCCCCGGCCCCGCCGAGCGACGGGCCGCGGTCGTACTCCGCGCGCGACTGCGGGTCGCCGAGCACGTCGTACGCGTGCGTGACGTCCTTGAATCGCTCGGCCGCGTCCTCGCTCGGGTTGACGTCGGGGTGCAGCTCTCGCGCGAGCCGGCGGTACGCCTTCTTGATCTCGTCCTGCGTGGCGTCGCGCTCGACGCCGAGTGTCTCGTAGTGGTCGCTCACTCAGTCCTCGCTCAGCAGCCGCGTGAGGTAGCGCGCCACTGCGCGCACCGCGGCCATGTTCCCTGCGTAGTCCATCCGGGTCGGGCCCAGGACGCCGACGTGCCCCTCGCTGCCGTCGGCCGTGTAGGTCGAGGCGACGACCGCCGCCTCGCCGAGCGGCCCCGAGAGCTCGCGGCCGATGCGGGTCGCGACCTCCCCCTCGGAGCCCATCTCGTCGAAGAGGCGCAAGAGGGTCACCTGCTCCTCGATCGCGTCGAGCACGGGCGTCACGGTGCCCTGGAAGTCGCGCTCCTCCCGCACGAGGTTCGCGGCGCCCGCCATCACGATGCGGTCGCCGCCGGCCCCCTGCAGCATCTCGGTCAGCGCCTGCGCGACCGCGCCGGTCGCGGTCGCGATCGAGGCGGGGGCGGATGCGGCTGTCGACGAGAGGCGCTGGACGGCCTCGGCGGGCGCGAGCTCGGCGATCGTCTCGGTGAACGCCCGGCCGAGCACCGATGCCTGCTCGGGCTCGATGCGCTGCCCGACGTCGAGCAGTCGCTGCTCGACGCGGCCCGAGTCGAGGATGAGCACCGCGAGCACCTTCGACTCGGTGACCGCGACGAGCTCGACGCGGCGCACGGCGCCCGGGCGCCGGAGCGGCACCTGCACGAGCGCGACCTGGTTCGTGAGGCTCGAGAGCAGGCGCGCGGTGCGCGCGAGCACGTCGTCGCGATCGACCGACTCGTCGAGGAAGCGCGCGATCGCCTGGCGCTGCGCGGGGGTGAGCGGCTGCATGCGCTGCAGGCGGTCGACGAAGACGCGGTAGCCCTTGTCGGTCGGCACGCGGCCCGACGAGGTGTGGGGCGCGACGATGAGCTCCTCCTCCTCGAGGAGCGCCATGTCATTGCGGATCGTCGCCGCGGAGACGCCGAAGGCGTGCCGCTCGACGATCGACTTCGACCCCACCGGCTCCCGCAGGGCGACGTAGTCCTCGACGATCGCCCGGAGGACCTCGAGACCGCGATCCGAGACCATCCCGCGCTCCTTCCCCCCTGCTGGCACTCTCCAATGCTGACTGCCAATCCTACCGCGCCGCGACGCGCCGCGCCCGATCGCTCACCCGTTCTCCAGCCATCCCGGCGCACAATGGCCGTGCGGAACGTCCGCAGATCCTGCGGACCACTCACGAAAGGCACTCCCCATGTCCGACCCCAACGTGCCCCGCCGAGACGACCAGCACGAGCCGACCGACCCCTCGAGCGAGGGCTTCTCGGTCACCGACGAGCAGCACGCGGCCCCCAGCGCGCCCGCCGCTCCGGCGCTCGGCCAGCCGGCCGAGCCCTTCTCCGCTCCCGCGGGCGGCGCCGTGCCGAGCGCGCCCGGTCAGCCCGCGTTCGACTCCGACGCGAGCCGCGACTGGAGCCAGCCGCAGCCGGGCCAGCAGGGCAGCGCTCCCTTCGACCAGCCCGGGTACGGCCAGGGCGGCTACGCCCAGCCGGGCTACGGCCAGCCGGGGGGCCAGCAGCATGGCGCCCCCCAGTACGGATCGCCGCAGTACGGATCGCCGCAGTACGGATCGCCGCAGTACGGATCCCCGCAGCATGGCGCTCCGCAGTACGGCGCGCCCGGCCAGCCGCAGTACGCGGCCGGCGCCCCCATGTCGCCCGTCGACGAGAAGAACGCCGGCATGTGGGGCCACCTCTCGGGCCTCTCGACGATCGTCACCGGCGGCTGGGGCGGCTGGATCGGCCCGCTCATCGTCTTCCTCATCTACAAGGACCGCAGCGCGTTCGCGCGGCAGGAGTCGAAGGAGGCGCTCAACTTCGGCATCTTCATGACGATCCTGACGATCGGCCTCATCGTCGTCGGGACCATCCTGTCGTTCGTCGGCATCGGGTTCCTGCTGCTGATGATCTGGTGGGTGCCGGGGCTGCTGCAGGTGATCTTCTCGATCATCGGCGGCGTGCGCGTCAACGCCGGCGGCTCCTACCGCTACCCGTTCAACTGGCGGCTGGTGAAGTAGCTCAGGGCAGCAGGCGCCGCACGACGGCGTCGGCGAGCAGCCGCCCTCGCGGCGTCGGGATCACCCGGCCGGCGAGGGCGGCTCTCCCGTCCACGAGGCCGTCGGCGACGAGCCCCGCGACGGCGCGGCGACCCTCGGCGTCGAGCACGTCGATCGCGAGCCCCTCGGCGATGCGCGACTCCAGCAGCACGCGCTCCACGCGCCGCGTCTCGGCGTCGAGCACCTCGCGCGCGAGCGCGGGCGAGGCGCCCGCGACGAGCCGGTCGCGGTAGGCGGCGGGGTGCTTGACGTTCCACCAGCGCACCCCGCCGACGTGGCTGTGGGCGCCGGGCCCGAAGCCCCACCAGTCGTGCCCGCGCCAGTAGGCGAGGTTGTGCCGGGCGACCCGGTCGCCCTTCGCCCAGTTGGAGATCTCGTACCAGGAGTAGCCGGCCCGGCCGAGGGTCGCATCCGCCGCCTCGTACATCGCGGCCTGCAGGTCGTCGTCGGGGGCCGCGAGCTCGCCGCGGCGGATGCGCCGCGCGAGGGCGGTGCCGTCCTCGACGATGAGCGCGTAGGCCGAGACGTGGTCGGGCGCCATCGCGACGGCCGCGTCGAGCGATCGCTGCCAGTCGGCGAGCGACTCCCCCGGCGCCCCGTAGATGAGGTCGAGGCTCACCTCGAGCCCCGCCTCGCGCGCCCACTCGACGACGAGCGGCACGCGCTCGGGGTCATGGGTGCGGTCGAGCGCCGCGAGCACGTGCGGCACCGTCGACTGCATGCCGATCGACACGCGCGTCACGCCGCCCGCGCGCAGCTGCACGAGACCGGCGAGGTCGATCGAATCGGGGTTCGCCTCGACCGAGACCTCCGCGCCCTCGGCGAGCCCGAACGCATCCGTCACGGCCTGCAGCATCGCGACGAGGTCGCCCGACGGCAGGAGCGTCGGCGTGCCGCCGCCGAAGAAGACGGTCTGCATCGGGCGGAGCGGGC
Source organism: Agrococcus sp. TF02-05 (assembly GCF_017565345.1). Lineage (NCBI taxonomy): Bacteria > Bacillati > Actinomycetota > Actinomycetes > Micrococcales > Microbacteriaceae > Agrococcus > Agrococcus sp. TF02-05. The sequence goes on from NZ_JAGEKO010000001.1 coordinate 412,871, forward strand.
CGAGCTCGCCGAGCACCGCGCGCGCGAGGCGGATCTCGGCGGCGACGTCGCCCGGGTAGCCCGCGCGGGTCGCGCCGCGCAGCTCGTCGGCCGTGTAGGTGTTGAAGTCGCAGTAGCCGCACCGCACCGAGCAGAACGGCACGTGGATGTAGACGCCGAAGGGCGCATCGGCCGCGGTGCCCTCGGGCAGCCGGCCGTCGGCGGGAGCCGCCTCGCCGTCGGGCAGGCGACCCACGTCAGCGCACGTCGATCGAGCGCAGCACGTCCATGTAGCGGTCGTGGTACCTCGAGCGCAGCGCCTTGGAGACGGGAGCGCCGAGCTTGGCGTACCACGCGGCGTTGCGGACGATCGCGCGGAAGTGGAGGAAGACGGTCTCGTCCTCGGCGATCTCGACCGTGAAGCGCTCCTCGCCGGCCTCGGGGTGGCCCTCGAGCGAGCCGAGGATCACGCCGTGGCTATTGGGCTCCTCCTCGACCGCGATGACCCGCATCGGGCCGTGGAACTGGATGCCGAGGAAGCGGATGCGCTGGTCGACCGAGTCGCCCGGCTGCAGGAACGGCTCGCCGTCGGGACCGAAGTCCTGCTGCGGCTCGACGCTCGCGGCGCGGGTCGCCTCGCCGTCCTGGAAGCCGACCGGGCGGTAGACGGTGCCCTCCTCGGTGCCGACGACGTCGACCTCGATGCCCGCGAGCCGCTGCACCTTCCACGTGCGCAGCGCCGCGACAGCGGCGTCGAAGCGCGGCCGGCCGTGGCCGATGCGCGAGCGGCGCTGCACGACCTCGAAGCCCTTCGGCGGGAAGCGCGTGAAGTCGAAGTGCGCCGTCGCGCCGACCGCGCCGTAGTTCGTGGCGCGCTCGCGGATGGGCTTCACTTCGCGTCCTTCTTCGACTCGCCGCTCGAGAGGGCGGCGATGAACGCCTCTTGGGGCACCTCGACGCGACCGACCATCTTCATGCGCTTCTTGCCCTCCTTCTGCTTCTCGAGCAGCTTGCGCTTGCGGGAGATGTCGCCGCCGTAGCACTTCGCGAGGACGTCCTTGCGGATCGCGCGGATCGTCTCGCGCGCGATGATGCGCGCCCCGACGGCGGCCTGGATCGGCACCTCGAACTGCTGCCTCGGGATGAGGTCCTTGAGCTTGCCCGCCATGAGCACCCCGTAGGCGTAGGCCTTGTCGCGGTGCACGATCGCGCTGAACGCATCCACCTGCTCGCCCTGGAGCAGGATGTCGACCTTGACGAGGTCGCCCTCCTCCTCGCCGTCGAGCTCGTAGTCGAGCGACGCGTAGCCCTGCGTCTTCGACTTGAGCTGGTCGAAGAAGTCGAAGACGATCTCGCCGAGCGGCAGCCGGTAGCGCAGCTCGACGCGGTCCTCCGAGAGGTACTCCATGCCGCCGAGCGTGCCGCGGCGCGACTGGCACAGCTCCATGATCGCGCCGACGTAGTCCTTGGGCGCCAGGATCGTCGCGCGCACCATCGGCTCGACGATCGAGTGGATCTTGCCCTCGGGGAACTCGCTCGGGTTCGTCACCGTGTGCACGACGCGGTCCTCGGTCTGCACCTCGTAGACGACGCTCGGGGCGGTCGCGATGAGGTCGAGGTTGAACTCGCGCTCGAGCCGCTCGGTGATGATCTCGAGGTGCAGGAGGCCGAGGAAGCCGCAGCGGAAGCCGAAGCCGAGCGCGACCGAGGTCTCCGGCTCGTAGACGAGCGCCGCATCCGACAGCTTGAGCTTGTCGAGCGCCTCGCGCAGCACCGGGTAGTCGCTGCCGTCGATCGGGTAGAGGCCCGAGAAGACCATGGGCTTGGGGTCGGCGTAGCCCTTGAGCGGCTCGGTCGCGGGTGCGCGGTAGGTCGTGACGGTGTCGCCGACCTTCGACTGGCGCACGTCCTTCACGCCCGTGATGAGGTAGCCGACCTCGCCCGCGGCGAGCCCCTTCGCGGGCACTGGCTCGGGGCTCGAGACGCCGATCTCGAGCAGCTCGTGGCGCGCGCCGGTCGACATCATCTGGATCTGCTCGCGCGGCTCGAGCCGGCCGTCGACCATGCGGACGTAGGTGACGACGCCGCGGTAGCTGTCGTAGACCGAGTCGAAGATCATCGCGCGGGCGGGGCCGTCGACGTCGCCCTGCGGCGCGGGGATCGTGCGCACGACGCGGTCGAGCAGCGCGTCGACGCCGACGCCCGTCTTGCCGCTCACGCGCAGCACGTCGTCGGGGTCGCCGCCGATGAGGCCGGCGATCTCGGCCGCGAACTTGTCGGGATCGGCGGCCGGCAGGTCGATCTTGTTGAGCACCGGGATGATCTCGAGGTCGTTGTCCATCGCGAGGTAGAGGTTCGCGAGCGTCTGCGCCTCGATGCCCTGGGCGGCGTCGACGAGCAGGATCGCGCCCTCGCACGCGGCGAGCGACCGGCTCACCTCGTAGGTGAAGTCGACGTGGCCGGGGGTGTCGATCATGTTGAGCGCGAAGGTCTGCCCGTCGACCTCCCACGGCATCCGCACGGCCTGCGACTTGATCGTGATGCCGCGCTCGCGCTCGATGTCCATGCGGTCGAGGTACTGCGCGCGCATCGAGCGGTCGTCGACGACGCCCGTGAGCTGCAGCATCCGGTCGGCGAGGGTCGACTTGCCGTGGTCGATGTGCGCGATGATGCAGAAGTTGCGGATGCTCGCGGGATCGGTCGAGGCAGGCTCGAGTGCCTTGGTCGCTCTGGGGCTCACGGGTCCTTCTCGATGGGGGTCTCGATGGAGTGGTGCGGAATGGTCCATTCTCCCACAGCGGATGCGTCGGGCCGCGTTGCGACCGCGGGCCGCGCGCTGGTAGAGTCGTTCGTTGGCTTCCCCTTCTTCTGCGCGCCCGTCGCGCGAGGGCGGGTCGCGGCGGGGCTCATCGGAGCGCAAGCCGCCGCCAACCATCTTCCGAGCAGAACAGGACCCCACGTGGCGAACATCAAGTCGCAGATCAAGCGCATCCTCACCAACCAGAAGGCGACCGACCGCAACCGCGCCGTCAAGAGCGAGGTCAAGACCGCTGTGCGCGAGGCGCGCAAGGCGATCGCCGCGGGCGACAAGGCCGTGGCGCAGGAGAAGGTCGCCATCGCGGCGCGCAAGCTCGACAAGGCTGCCTCGAAGGGCGTCATCCACAAGAACCAGGCCGCGAACCGCAAGTCGTCGATCGCGAAGCAGGCCGCTGCGCTCTGATCCGAGCCGCACACCTCGAAGGCGGGGGCCCCGACGGGCCCCCGCCTTCGTCGTCCTGCCGGGCGGCCACTGCGCGCCCGAGTGGTCACCCGCGCGCCTGAGTGGTCACTTCTGCGCCTGAGTGGTCACTTCCGCGCCTGAGCGGTCACTTCCGCGTTTGCGCGGTCACTTGCGCGCCCGAGTGGCGCCCGCCAGCCACCTGCGGAACGCGCCACTCACCTACGCTAGGGGCTCAAGTCAGTCGAGGAAGGCGACCGCGCGGACCGGGGCGCCGTCGCCGGCGAGGCGCAGCGGGAAGAACCCGACCCGCACCGTCGCCGGCAGCGCCTCGAGGCCCCGCACGTTCTCGACGATGAGGCCATCGGCGCCGAGCACGACCTCGTGGACCGGGAACGACGCATCCGTCGACCCCGTCGGGTCGGGGCTCAGGGTGTCGACCGCGAGCACCCGCATGCCGCGGCGCACGAGCTCGCGCGCGGCATCCGCGTCGAGGGCGGGGTGGCGCAGCGCGCGCTCGGCGCCGAAGTGCGCGGCCCAACCGGTGTCGACGAGCACGATCGGCGGCACTCGCTCCGGCAGCTGGCCCGCTGCCTCGAGCTCGCGCCAGCCGTACACGTCGCCGTCGGCGAGCCCCGCGACGCGCACGACGAGCGCCGCCCCCACGAGCTCGTCGAGCGCGACGTCGGCCATCGTGCGGCCGCCCTCGATCGAGTGGGAGGGCGCGTCGACGTGGGTGCCGGTGTGCGAGCCCATCCGGATGCTCGCGACGTCGACGCCGTCGGCCGCGACCGTGAGCGCGGGCTCGATGCGCACCGCCGGGTCGCCGGGGTAGACCTGCATCCCGTCGACGACGGGATGGCTCAGGTCGACGAGCGTGCCGCGACCCTCCCCCGTGGTCTCAGCGCGCATCCGCCGTCTCGGCCAGGTGCGGCGCGGGCTCCGGGGCTCCCTTCGCACGGCCGGGCAGCGAGAGCGCGAGGTAGAGCACGAACGTGACGACGAAGCTCGGCACCGTCGCGCCGAACGGCAGCGGCCACACGTACGCCCACGCGTACGCGAGCGCGGCGCCGACGAGCCACGAGCCGACCGCGATCCAGTTGACGCCGCCCGTGTACCAGTAGCGGCCGCCGCGCGCCTTGAGGATGTCGGCGGTGTAGCTGCGGCGCTTGAGCAGGTAGTAGTCGACGATCATGATCGCGAACACCGGTGCGAACAGCGCGCTGATCGTGACGAGGAACGTCGTGAACTGGTCGAGCAGGCCGAAGAAGGTCGCGCCGATGATCGAGATGACGCCGAGGATGAGCGCGCTCGCGAGGAACGGCACGCGCTTGCCCGGCAGCGCGTTCACGACCGTCGTCACCATGCCGTAGACGACCATCGTGTTGGTGGCCATGACCGAGAGGAAGATCGCGACGGCGAAGAGCGCGCCGAAGGGCTCGATGATCGCCGTCGGGTCGAACGCGACGGCCTCGCCGCCGCTCAGCACGACGTAGCCGATCGCGGTCGCGCCGACGGTCATCGCGGTGACGGTCGAGAGCGTGTAGCCGACGCCCGAGCCGATCGCGCCGCCCTTCGTCGTGCGGGCGAAGCGGTTGAAGTCGGCCGACAGGACGGTCCACGAGATCGCGGTCGCGAGCACGACGTCGAACATCAGGCCGGGCGTGTAGAACGGCTCGGCGCTCGCGGGGATCTCGGCGAACTCGGCGGGCGTGAAGGTCGTGAACGCGGTGATGAAGACGTAGGCCGAGATCGCGAGGATGACGGCGGCGAACCACGGCTCGATGCGCGCGACGCCGGCGTGGCCGAAGATCGCCAGGATGACCACGATCGTCTGGCACAGCACGGCGAAGATCACCGGGCTCGAGAAGCCCGTGAGCGCCTCGACGATGTAGTTGAGCGAGATGCCGGCGAGCATCGCCTGCACCCAGCTCCAGCCCATGAGGATCACGAGGTTCGCCGCGGCCGGCAGCAGGCTACCGCGCGTGCCGAAGGGGCCGCGCGTGAGCGCCATCGTCGGCAGGCCCGTGCGCGTGCCGATCGCGCCGATGAGCACGAGCACGCACGCGCCGAGCAGCGTGCCGCCGACGATGAGGCCGAGCACGAGGCCGTAGGGCACGTCGGGCACGAAGAGCGTGCCGGTGAGCAGCGTGGTCACGACGAGGTTCGCCGCGAGCCAGATCATGAGCATGCGGCCGGACGAGTAGGTGCCGCGGACGGGGCCGGCGTCGTCGGCGCCCGCCTCCAGTCGGCGTTCGAGGCGGGAGTAGAGCGACATCGGTCTCCTTCGACGGGTGGGGCTGGGGACGGGACTGGGATTCAGGCGAGCGGTGAGAGGTGCTCGTGCACGGCGACCAGGCGGTCGCCGTCGACGGCGAAGACGATCGACTCGCGCTCGCGGTACGACTCGCGACCCTCGCCGGTCTCGACCGTCGTGTCGACGGTGTGGCTGAAGACGGCGCCGCCGGGCAGCGGCTGCACGAGCCGCTCGCTCGACGCGCACGAGACGACGCGCCAGCCGCTCTCGACCCACGTGCTCCACAGCCGCTCGTACGCCGCGCGGCTGTCGAGCCGGCTCGGCTCGGTGTGGAAGACGAAGGATGCGTCGTCAGCGAAGCGCGCGAAGTAGCGCTCGCCGTCGGTGGCGGCGAAGGCGTCGACGATCGAGGCCGCCGCGGCCTCGACCTCGGCGGCGTCAGGCGTCCGCACTGCCGTCACCGGAGGCATCCGCCGCCGGCGCCATCGCGCTCAGCAGCTCGTAGACGACGTGGCTCGCGGCGATCGCGGTGAGCTGGGCGTGGTCGTAGGCCGGGGCGACCTCGACGACGTCGGCACCGACGATCTGCAGGTCGGAGAGCGCGCGCAGCATGCGCAGCAGCTCGCGGCTCGTGAGGCCCCCCGCCTCGGGCGTGCCCGTGCCGGGCGCGTGCGACGGGTCGAGCACGTCGATGTCGATCGAGATGTAGAGCGGGGCGTCGCCGATGCGGGCGCGCATGCGCTCGATCGCGGCGGCGACGCCGTGCTCCTCGACGAACTCGCTCGTCACGACCGCGAAGCCGAGCCGCTCGTCGTCGACGAGGTCCTGCTTGTCGTAGAGCGGGCCGCGGGTGCCGACGTGCATGCTCGCGGTGAGGTCGATGAGGCCCTCCTCCGACGCGCGGCGGAACGGCGTGCCGTGCGTGATGGGGGCGCCGAAGTAGGTGTCCCACGTGTCGAGGTGCGCGTCGAAGTGCAGCACCGCGACCGGCCCGTGCTTCGCGGCGATGTCGCGCAGCAGCGGCAGCGCGATCGTGTGGTCGCCGCCGATCACGACGATGCGGTCGGCGCTGTCGTGCAGGGCGCGCGAGCCAGCCTCGATGTCGGCGACCGCGGCTTCGAGGTCGAAGGGGTTCGCGACGATGTCGCCGGCGTCGGCGACCTGCTGCGCGCCGAAGGGGAAGACGTCCTGCGCCGGGTTGTAGGGGCGCAGCAGCCGCGAGGCCTCGCGCACGTGCGAGGGGCCGAAGCGCGCGCCCGGGCGGTAGCTCACGCCGCTGTCGAAGGGCACGCCCGCGACGGCGATGTCCGCGCGCCCGACCTCGTCGAGCCGCGGCAGCCGGGCGAAGGTGGCGATGCCGGCGAAGCGCGGCACCGCGCTCGCGTCGATCGGTCCGCGCGGCGCAGAGGGACGATTCTCGGTGGGTTGCATATTGGACAACTTTCGATACGCTTCGTGCAACTAGTGTCGTCACCGTACGCCCGTCCCGAGGCGTCCGTCAAGGCGAGCGAGCGAGAGCGAGGACCGAGATGCGCCCCATCCACCCCGACGCCGACGAGAGCTCGATCGCCCTCGGCGCGAAGCTGCGGTCGGCGCGCACCGCGCAGGGCATGTCGCTCAGCCAGGTCGCCGCGACCTCTGGGCTGTCGAAGGGCTTCCTCAGCCGGCTCGAGCGCGACGAGACCTCGCCGAGCGTCGCGACGCTCGTGCAGCTGTGCCAGGTGCTCTCGCTCCCGGTCGGCGCGCTCTTCGAGGAGCCCGACGTGCAGCTCGTGCAGTGGGCCGATGCGCCGCGCATCAACCTCGGCGGCGTCGGCGCCGACGAGCGCATGCTCTCGCCGCGCGGGCAGGAGCAGCTGCAGGTGCTCCGCTCCGAGCTCGAGCCGGGCGCGCACGGCGGCTCGGAGCTCTACACCATCAGCTGCGAGGTCGAGGTGCTGCACGTCGTCGCGGGTGCGGTCGAGGTGCGCTTCGCGGATCGCGCCGTGCTCGTCGGCGCGGGCGATGCGCTGACGCTACCGGGGCGCGAGCCGCACACGTGGCGCGTCGCGGGCGACGAGCGGGCGGTCGCGATCTGGGTGCTCGCTCCCGCCCCGTGGAGCGGTTCGGCGTAGCCGTCAGGAGCGCGCCGCGAGCTGCCGCACGAGCCGCTCGACCGCGTAGTGCGGATCGCGCTCGGCGCCCTTGACCGCGTGGTCGGCGTGGGCGATCGCCTCGATCGCCTCGCACAGCGTCGCGTCGGTGTAGCCGCGGAGGTCCTTGCGGGCGTTCCGCACCTGCCAGTCCTGCATCCCGAGCTGGCGCGCGGCCTGCGAGTCGCCGCCGCCCGCGCCCGAGACCTTGGCGAGCTGCCGGAAGCGCATCGCGAACGCCGCGACGATCGGCACGGGATCGGCGCCGGTCGCGATCGCGTGCCGCAGCGTCACGAGCGCGGTCGCGACGTCGCCGGCGATCACGGCGTCGACGACGGCGAAGGCGGTCGTCTCGACGCGGCCCGAGTAGTAGGTGCGCACGACCTGCTCGGTCACCTCGCCCTGCGTGTCGAGCGCGACCTGGCGCACCGCGTTCGCGAGCTCCGCGATGTCGGAGTGGAACGCATCCACGAGTGCCGCGATCGCACCGGGCGTCGCCTCGCGCTCGAGCAGCCGCAGCTCGCCGCGCACGAACGGGACGAGCTCGTCGCGCTTGAGCGACTGGCACACGACCTCGATCGCGCCGGGCGTCTTGCGGATCGCGTCGAGCATCTTCTTGCCGCGCACCGTCGAGCCGTCGTGGCGGATGACGAGGGTCGTGCCGTCGACGGGCGACGCGAGGTAGCGGAGCACGTCGGCGATGAGCGCGTCGGTCGCCTTCACGCCGTTCTCGACCCGCACGAGCCGCGGCTCGTCGAAGAGCGAGGGGCTCGCGATGAGCTCGAGCGCGCCGTCGACGTACTGACCGGCGTCGACGTCGTGGATCTCGAGCTCGGGATCCTCCATGAGCAGGAGCGCGCGCAGGCGCTGCATCGCTCGGTCGGCGAGGAACGACTCCTTGCCGAACACGAGCACGACGGGCGCAGGAGACACCTGCTCCCAGCCGATCTTGGGGATGCTCGCTGCCACGCTCCCAGCCTACGGCGGGCCGCCGACGCGCTCCGACCACACGCGGACGCCGCCCTGCGCTCAGACCTCGAGGTGGCGCATCCACGCGAGGTGGTAGGCGGCCGAGTGGTGGCGCGCAGATCCTTCGCCCGCCGCGACCACCCGTCGGTAGAGGGAGACCAAGCCGTCCCACGGTTCCGCATCGAGGATCCGATCCGGAGCGGGCAGCGCGTCTCGCGGCGCATCCGCCTTCCGGGCGTTGCACATCGTGTGGAGCGTCGTCAGGTTGTCCTCGGTGCTCGTGCCTCCTCCGCGGTGCGCGAGGACATGATCGGCTTCCGGTGCGAGCGCCCAGTACACCGGATGGATCCGACCGCGCGCGTAGTTCGGGTGGTAGGCGAGCGCATCGGGGAAGACGTCGCTCATGGCGACCAGGATGCAGCGCGGGACCACGCGCCCGCCGCAGTAGGTGCACCGGAAGCGATCGCGCATGAAGACGCGCGCCCGCGTCGGATCCGGCACGCGCCTCGAGACCCGCTCGCCGCTGGGAGCGCGCGATCCGGTGAAGAGTCGCAGCGTGCCGTTCCAGCGCTCGCCGGCGAACGGCGAGAGGAGCGCCGCCGCGAGCTCCAGGTCGGGCCTTGCCATCGCCTCGGCAGTGCGAGCGACGACATCCGCATACGTCTGGACCGAGTCGTCCGAGAGCTGCGTCACGTCGAGCATCGATGGCCTCTCCTCCATCGGCCTCGTCGGTGAGGCCCCTGCTGGCCGAGCCTATGGTGGCGCCTGGCGCTCCGACCACACGCGCACGCCGCCCTCGTCGACGGCGAGCGCGATCGTCCCCAGCTGATCGGTGCGGAGCGGCTGGCCGCCGGCCTCCCGCACGAGCCGCAGCGACGCATCCGTCGGGTGCCCGTAGTCGTTCTCCCCCACACCCACGAGCCCGACTGCGGCACCGATGCGGCGATAGAGCGCCGGCAGCTGATCCGCGGAGCCGTGGTGCGCAACGACGACGACGGATGCGCTGGGCACGCCCGCGCGCAGGAGCCTCGACTGCGCCTGCGCGCCCAGGTCGCCGAGCACGACGAGCTCGAGCCCGCCGCCCGGCGCATCGATCGCGACGGCGACGCTCGCGTCGTTGCCCGGCTCCTCGTCGCCGCTAGGCCAGAGCGCCTCGACGCGCAGCTCGCCGAGCTCCCACGCGTCGCCGCGACGCGCCTCGTGCGTCATGGCGCCGGCCGCGGCGAGCTCGCCGACGAGCGCCTCCGAGCGCTCGTCGACCGGCCCGTGGACGAGCAGCCCGACGCGTCCGAGCAGCGCGCTCGCGCCGCCCGCGTGGTCGACGTCGAAGTGCGTGAGCACGAGCAGGTCGACACGCCGCACGCCGAGCGTCGTGAGGCAGCCGTCGATGCGCGAGGGCTCGGCGCCGGCGTCGACGAGCACCGTCGCCGCGCCGTGGCGCATGAGCGTCGCGCTCCCCTGCCCCACGTCGCACTGCGCGATGCTCCAGTCGGCGAGCGCGCCGAGCCGCACGCTCGGCCACGCGCCGGTGCCGGCCGCGACGAGCCCGAGCACGCCGGCGATCGCGACGCCGCGGGCGATGTGGCCGCGGGCCTGGCCCACGAGCACCGCGGCGAGCATGGCGGATGCGGTGAGCGCGCCCCAGGGCGCGACCGGCCACGGCACCTGAGCGGCGGGCAGCTGCTGCGCGACCATCGCGACCTGCGCGATCCAGGCGGCCGGCAGCCACGCGATCCACGCGAGACCGGCTGCGACAGCGGGCGCGAGCGGCGACGCGAGGCATGCCGCGAGACCGACGACCGTGACGATCGGTGCCGCCGGTCCGGCGAGCAGGTCGGCGAGCACCGAGACGGCGCTCACGCTCGCGTCGAGCCCGACGAGCACCGGGAGGCACCAGAGCTGGGCGGCGAGCGGTACCGCGACGAGTGCCGCGATGGGCATCGGCAGCGCGCGGGAGAGCACCTCGGCGATCGGGCGCCCGTGCACGATGAGCCCGCACGTCGCGAGCGCCGAGAGCGCGAAGCCCGGGCTCGTCGCGAGGTGCGGCTGCGCCACGAGCACGAGCAGCACGGCGAGCGAGAGCAGCGCGACGGCACCCGCGCGTCGGCCGGTCACCATCCCGACGAGCGCGATCGCCGCCATCGCTCCCGCTCGCACGACCGACGGCTCGGGCGTGACGAGCACGACGAAGCCGCCGAGCGCGGCGGCCGCGACCGCGACGCGGACCCTCCGTCGAGCACCGATCGCAGCCGCGAGCTGGAACGCGGCGCCGACGACGATGACGCAGTTCGCGCCCGAGACCGCCGTCAGGTGGCTGAGGCCGGAATCGAGCATCGCCGTCCGCAGCGTCGCGCTCACGCGTCGCTCGTCGCCGATCGTGAGTCCCGGCAGCAGCTCGCCGCCCATGCCGGGCAGCTGCGCGGACGCCGCGAGCAGCCCGTCGCGCAGCGTCCCTGCCCACGACGCCCAGCCGGCCGGCTCGCCGACCTCGAGCGCGTCGCACACCATCAGCCAGCGCGAGCCGTCGAGCCACGCGTCGCAGCGGCCGATCGCGGTCGCGCCGATCGCGAGCGGCGTGTCGGGCGCGCGCAGCAGCATCGCGCTGCGCGCCGTGCCGGCGCCGTCGCACTCGGTGACGACGACCTCGGTCGGCGCCGTCTCGCCGAGCAGGAGCAGGCCGAGCGCATCGCAGCGGTCGAGGGCGCTCGAGGCCGCCGCGTCGGCGCCGAGCAGCAGCGGGCATGCGAGCCCCGCGCCCACCGCGACCGTCCGCAGCAGCGCGGCCGGCCGCTCGCCTCGACGCGCGACGAGGCGGGCGAGCAGCAGGCCAGCAGCAGCGCTCGCGCCGCTCGCGATCGCTCCGGGCCCGAGCACCGCCGGGTGCGGGCCGAGCGCCGCGAGTGCTGCCCATGCGATCGCGACCGGCAGGGCGAGGCGCAGATCGCGCATCAGAGCGTCACGAGCGGCGTGAGCGTCGCGAGCAGCGCGGGCCCGATGCCGGGCACGTCGTCGAGCTGCGCGAGGTCGGTGAAGGGCCCGTGCTCGTCGCGGTGAGCGATGATCGCGAGCGCGAGCGACGGACCGACGCGCGGCAGCGACTCGAGCGCCGCCTGGTCGGCGCGATTGAGCGACACGAGCCCGTCGGCACCGACGCCGCTGCCGGGCGCGCCGGGCGGCGGAGCTGCCGCCGCCTCCTCGGCGGTCGGCACGATGAGCTGCTCGCCGTCGACGACCGGCCTCGCGAGGTTCAGCGCGCCTGGCGCCGCTTCGGCGCTCGTGCCGCCGGCTCGCGCGAGCGCGTCGAGCACGCGCGAGCCGCTCGGCAGCCGATAGACCCCCGGCCGAGCGACCGCGCCCTGCACGTCGACGACGAGATCCGAGGCGGCGGTCGCGACCGGCTCCGCGACGATCGTCGCGGGTGCGGCGTCCTGCACCATGCGCTGCGCGACGCCGCCGGCGACGGCACCGAGCACGAGCAGCACAGCGGCCCCCGCGCCCAGCCGCCAGCGCGCATCCGTCCCGGCCATCCGGGAACGGTAGGGCGGATGCGTCGGCGCTGGTGCCGGGGCGGGGAGCGTCTGTGGATCAGCGAGGCTTCGACACGGTCAGCGCGCTGCGCGCGCGGACCGGCTCAGCCAGCGGCCGGTCGGGTCAGCCGACGACGAAGTTCACGAGCTTCGGCGCCCGCACGACGACGTGCCGCACGACCCCGTCGCCGATCGAGCGCGCGACGCCCGGCAGCTCCCGGGCGCGGCGCTCGAGCTCGGCATCGGCGATGTCGACGGGCACCTCGGCCCGGTCGCGCACCTTGCCGTTCACCTGCACGATCGCGGTCGTCGACTGCTCGACGAGCAGCGAGCGATCGGGCTTGCGCCATCCCGCGTTCGCGACCGAGGGCTCGTGGCCGAGGTTCGCCCACATGTCCTCCGCCGTGTACGGCGCGAAGAGCGACAGGCCGAGCGCGATCGTCTCGACCGCCTCGCGCACGGCGGGGTCGGCCGCGCCGGCGCCGGAGTCGACGGCCTTGCGCGTCGCGTTCGTGAGCTCCATGAGGCGAGCGACGACGACGTTGAACTTGAGCGACTCGACGAGACCCGGCGCATCCGCCAGGAACCGGTGCGTCTCGCGCCGCAGCCCCCGGTCGCCGCCCTTGGGGTCGGTGCCGCGCTTCGCGAGCGGCTCCTTCGAGAGCCGCCACGCGCGCGCGAGGAACTTCTGCGCGCCCGCGGGGCTCACGTCGCGCCAGTCGATGTCGTCCTCCGGCGGGCCCGCGAAGCTCATCGCGAGCCGCACCGCGTCGACCCCGTGCTTCTCGAGCTCGTCCGAGAGCTCGACGAGGTTGCCCTTCGACTTCGACATCTTGCCGCCGTCGAGGATCACCATGCCCTGGTTGAGCAGCGACTCGAAGGGCTCGGTGAAGGGCACGTGGCCCATGTCGAAGAGCACCTTCGTGATGAAGCGCGCGTAGAGCAGGTGCAGGATCGCGTGCTCGACGCCGCCGACGTAGCGGTCGACGGGCGCCCAGCGCTCGACCTGCTCCTTGTCGAACGGCTGGGTGTCGTCGCTCGGGCTCAGGAACCGCAGGTAGTACCAGGAGGAGTCGACGAACGTGTCCATCGTGTCGGCATCGCGGCGCGCGGGAGTGCCGTCGATCGGCGAGGGCACATTGACCCAGTCCTCGGCGGCGCCGAGCGGGCTCGAGCCCTTCGGCGACAGGTCGAGGCCGTGCGAGTCGGGCAGCGTGACCGGCAGCTGGTCATACGGCACCGGCACCTCCTGCCCGTCGGCCGTGTGGATGATGGGGATGGGCGTGCCCCAGTAGCGCTGGCGGCTCACGAGCCAGTCGCGCAGCCGGAACGACTTCGCCGCGCGGCCGACGCCCTTGCGCTCGAGCAGCTGGATCATGCGGCCGATCGCGTGCTGCTTCGAGAGGCCGTCGAGCTCGCCGGAGTTGATCATGCGGCCCTCGCCGGGCAGCGCGACGCCGGTCGAGGCCGGGTCGAGCGGAGGGAGATCCTCGGGCAGCACCGCGTTGCCGTGCTCGTCGAGCGGGATCGTCGGCATGACGCCCGTGACGGGCGCGAGCGTATCGACGACGACCTTGATCGGCAGGTCGAACGCGCGGGCGAAGTCGAGGTCGCGCTGGTCGTGGGCCGGCACCGCCATGACGGCGCCGTGGCCGTAGTCGGCGAGCACGTAGTCGGCGGCCCACACGGGCATGCGCTCCCCGGTGAGCGGGTGGATCGCGAAGCGGCCGAGGTCGACGCCCGTCTTCGGGCGCTCGGTGCTCTGCCGGTCGATCTCCGTCATCCGCCCGACCGACTCCAGGTAGTCCTGGAACCGCATCCGCACCTCGGGGCTCGCGCCCGCGGCGAGCTCGGCGGCGAGGTCGGAGTCGGGCGCGACGACCATGAACGTCGCGCCGTAGAGCGTGTCGGGGCGCGTCGTGAAGACGGGCACGCGCGAGTGGTGGCCCTCGATCTCGAACTCGACCTCGGCGCCCTCGGAGCGGCCGATCCAGTTGCGCTGCATGCGCAGCACCTTCTCGGGCCAGCGGCCCTCGAGCTGGTTGAGGTCATCGAGCAGCCGGTCGGCGTAGTCGGTGATCTTGAAGTACCACTGGGTGAGCTTCTTCTTGACGACCGGGGTGTCGCAGCGCTCGCACAGCCCGCCGATGACCTGCTCGTTCGCGAGCACGGTCTGGTCCTTCGGGCACCAGTTGACGTTCGAGGGCTTCCGGTAGGCGAGCCCGGCCTTGTACATCTCGAGGAACAGCCACTGGTTCCACTTGTAGTACGAGGGGTCGGAGGTGTGGAGGATGCGGTCCCAGTCGAACGCGGTCGCGTAGAGCCGCATCGAGCGCTTGTGCTGCTCGATGTTGGCCTCGGTCCACTCCTTCGGGTCGGCGCCGCGCTTGATCGCGGCGTTCTCGGCCGGCAGGCCGAACGAGTCCCAGCCGATCGGGTGGAGCACGTTGAAGCCCTGCTGGCGCCAGTAGCGCGCGAGCACGTCGCCGTACGCGTACGACTCGGCGTGCCCCATGTGGAGGTCGCCCGACGGGTAGGGGAACATGTCGAGCACGTACTTGCGCGGCCGGGTGTCGGTCTCGTCGTCGGTCGCGAAGGGGCGCAGCTCGTCCCACACCGGCAGCCATCGCTGCTGGATGCGGGCGAAGTCGTAGGTCTCGTCGGTCACATGGGCTCCTGGGTGTCGTCGGCCGGAGTCGGCACGACGGCTTCCCAGTCTACGGGCGCTCGTGCGGAGGCGCCGCGTGGCACAATCGGGGCAGCCGGAGGGAGGCCCAACGGTGCCGGAGTTCGAGAACCCGCCCGCGACGGTCGATGTGCCAGGCGTGCGCGTGACGCGCATCGTCGCCGTCGACGCGGACCGCGGCACGGTGTGGCGCTGCCTGACCGAGCCCGAGCTGCTCGCGCGCTGGCTCGGCGACATCGCCGCGTTCCCCGACGGCGTCGTCGCCGGGGCGACCGGCCGCTTCGCCTGGACGGGCGAGGTCGTGCTCGCCGCGCGCATCCGCGAGCTCGAGCCCGGCTCGCGCTTCGTCTTCGACTGGGCCGAGGGCATCCTCTCGGACAAGGCGTCGACGGTCGAGATGACGCTCCGCGACGTCGACGGCCAGACGCAGGTGCACCTCGTCGAGTCGGGATTCCCGCTCGAGGGCGACGACGCGTCGAAGCGGGAGTCGCTGCGCGCGCTCGCCGCCGGCTGGACGGTCGAGCTCGACGAGCTCGTGGATCTCGCGGAGCACCTGGAGTCGGCGAGCAACTGATGCAACCCTGTGGTTGCACTTTCTTCCTCGCCGGGCTACCGTGGCCTGCAACCAACCGATTGCAGGAGGAAGCATGCCGCACACGGACCCTGCCGAGCACCGGCACGACGCCCAGGCTGCGATCGACGAGCCGGGCGCGCGCGTGACGCGCACGATCGCCGTCCGCGCGCCGATCGAGGTCGTGTGGGAGTGCCTGACCGACCCCGCCTCGCTCGCCGACTGGTTCGGCGACACCGCTACCTTCCCCGACGGCACCGGCGAGGGCGCCACCGGCTCCTTCGGCTGGAGCGACGCCGACGAGTTCCCCGCCCGCATAGAGCGCGCCGAGGCGCCGCACGTCTGGGCGTTCCGCTGGGGCCGGCGCGGCGAGCCGCTCCGCGACGAGCGCAGCACGCTCGCGACCTTCACCCTCGAGCGCGTCGACGGCGGCACGCGCGTCACCGTGATCGAGACCGGCTTCGAGCGGCTCGGCGACGAGGTCGCCGTGCGCGCGGCGCTCGAGGACAACCGCGAGGGCTGGACCTCCGAGCTCGACGAGCTCATCGCGCTCCTCGCGCGCCGCTGGACGCCCGCCGCCATCGACCCGCTCGCAGGCACGATCACGCGCTCGCTCGACGTCGCCGTTCCCGTCGCGCTCGTGTGGCGCCACCTCACCGACCCCGCCTCGATCGAGGCCTGGTGGGGGCATCCCGCCGTCTTTCCCGGCGGCCTCCGCGAGGGCGTCACCGGCACCTTCGAGCACGAGGGCGAGCGGTGGCCCGTCGCGATCCGCGTGCTGCGGCCCGAGCGCACCTTCGCGTTCCGCTGGGGCGAGATCGGCGAGGCCGAGCCCGGCCCGACCGCGTGCGACGTGCGCTTCGACCTCGAGCCGCTCGGCGACGGCACGCGCGTCACGGTCGTCGAGTCGGGGTGGATGCGCGTGCCCGGCGACGTGCGCGACGACCGGATGCGCGGCAACGCCGGCGGGTGGGAGATGGTGCTCGACGGGCTGCGGCGGCACGTGCTCGAGGCGGCGCGGTGAGCGGATCCGCCCCCGCGCCCACGCAGCAGCTCGCCGCGCTCGCCGACGACACGCGCTGGGCGATCCTCGAGCTGCTCGGCAGCCGCGCGCGATCCGCGAGCGAGCTCGCCGTGGAGCTGCCCGTCTCCCGGCAGGCGATCGCGAAGCACCTCGCGGTGCTCGAGGCGGCGGGCCTCGTCGAGTCGGCGCGCGAGGGCCGCTCGGTGCGGCACCGCGCGATCGGCGCGAGCCTCAGCGCGCTCGCCGACCGGCTCGATGCGATCGGGCGGCAGTGGGAGTCGCGGCTCGAGCGCGTCGCGCGCATGGCCGAGGAGCGCGCGGCGAGCGAGCGCAGCTGAGCCGCGGGCGCGCGATCGTCACGCGGGGACGAGTGACGCGAGCATCGCCGCGGCCTTCACGTGCAGCTCATCGACCTCGAACGCCGGCTCGGAGAGCGCGGTCACGCCCCCGCCGACGCCGATGTGCGCGCCGTCTGCGTCGGCGACGACCGACCGGATGACCATCGCGAGCTGGCACGACTCCCCCGCGACGACCCCGAAGCATCCGCTGTACACGCCCCGCGGCGCGCCCTCGAGGCCCTGCAGCAGCTCGACCGTGCGGCGCTTGGGAGCGCCCGTCATCGAGCCCGCCGGGAAGAGCGCGCGCACCGCGTCGAGCGGGCCGAGGCCCGGCAGCAGCCGCGACCGCACGGTCGAGACGAGCTGGTGCACCGTCGGGTAGGTCTCGACCGCGAGCAGCCCCGCGACCTCGACCGAACCGGGCTCGGAGACGCGCTGCAGGTCGTTGCGGCACAGGTCGACGATCATGACGTTCTCGGCGCGCTCCTTCTCGCTCTCGAAGAGCTCGCGCGCGAGCGCGGCGTCGTCGTCGGCGCCGCGGCGGCGCGTGCCCTTGATGGGGCGAGTGGTCGCGACGCCGCCCTCGACGCGCAGGAAGGTCTCGGGGCTCGCGCTCGAGACGGTGACGCCCCCGATGCGCAGCAGCCCGCCGTGGTGCACGGGGCTCGCGGCCCGCAGCCGCGCGTGCGTCGCGACCATGTCGAGCGGCGGCGCCTCGATCGCGGTCGTGAGGCACAGCACGTACGAGTCGCCGTCGCGGATGTGCTCGCGGCAGCGCTCGACCTTCGCGGCGTAGCCTGCGTCGTCGTCGCGCCAGCGGAGGCTCGACGGGTCGATGCGCGCGTTCGAGGGCACGCGCGGCGCGGGCATCGCCGGGATCGCCCACGGCTCGCCGTCGCGCGACTGCAGCTGCGCCTCGCCGCCCGAGACGACGATCCACCGGTCGAGCAGCAGCCAGGCCGCCTCGGAGAAGCGCCCAGCCGGCGGCTGCAGCCCGAGCATCCGCACGCCGGCCTCGAACCCGAGCCAGCCGACCCACGCGCCGGGCGTCGCGGCGCGCGCGGCCTCGAGCGCCGCGAGCGCGTCGCCGTCCACCGGGCGGCCGTCGAGCGTCGCGCGACCGTCCTCGACGAGCAGCACGTGCCGGCCCGTGCCGATGACGTGGTCGCCGCTCGAGGATGAGTCGAGCCACACGACGTCGCCGCCGGCGGCCTCGAGCGCCGCGAACGCCGACTCGGGCGAGACGTCGACGGGGAGCGACCAGCGAGCGCCGAGGTGCGGCAGCAAGTGCGCAGAGGTCGCTGGCATAGGGTGCATCCTATGAGCGCCGAGCAGCCCGTCCGCGCGTGGTCGGCGGGCGGCTTCGCGCCCGTCGACGAGCCGGTCGGGGCGACGATCGCCGCGGACTCGTGGCTCGTCGCCGACGGCCGCGTGCTCGCGTGGCAGCGGCACCAGCTGCGCTTCGCGGATGCGGTGGCGGAGGTCGGCGGGGATCGGCTCGACGCGATGGCGGCCGTCAGGAGCGCCGTCGAGCTCGCGCCGGGCGAGGGCCGCTGGTCGCCGCGCGTCGACCTCACCCCGGCGGGCATCCGGCTGCGGATGCGCCCGGCCCCCGCGCCGAGCGATCGCGTCGAGGTCGTCACCGCCGCGCGCGACCCGCGGCGCGCGCCGCTGCGAAAGGGTCCCGACCTCGAGGCGCTCCAGGCGCTCCTGGAGGACGAGTCGGCGAGGGCCGGGCGCGAGGTCGAGCCGGTCCTGTGCTCGGACGGCGTCGTCGCCGAGGGCTCGCGGTCGGCGCTCCTGTGGTGGCAGGGCGGCGTCCTGCACGTGCCCGCCCCGCGCATCCCCCACATGGCCTCGGTGACCGCCGCCGTGATCGCCGAGCTCGCCCGCCTCGACGGCATCGAGCTGCGCCAGGTCGCCGCCCGCCCCGACGAGCTCGAGGGCGCCGAGGTGTGGCTCGCGAACGCGCTCCGCGGCATCCGCGGCGTCACGTCGTGGCACGGCGGCCCGGAGCTCGCGACCCCCTCCCGCGTCGACGCGTGGCGCGCGCGCCTCGACGCCCTCCGCGTCCCGGCGACGGCGGCCCGCTCGTGATCGATGACGTCATCGACGTCGTGCTGGAGACCGTCGGATCGATCGACCCGTGGCTGCGCACCCTGCTGGCGTTCATCGCGATGGCGCTCGAGACGAGCGTGCTGCTCGGGCTGCTCGTGCCGGGCGACACCGTCGTCATCATCGCCGCCCTCGCGGTCGAGGAGTGGCCGTGGTGGCTCGCGCTCATCGCCGCGACGGTGCTCGGCGCGATCGCAGGCGAGTCGATCGGCTTCGCGATCGGCCGCTGGCTCGGCCCGCGGATCGATCGCTGGCTCGCGCGCCGCTGGCCGGCGGCGTCGAAGCGCTGGCGCCGCACCGAGCGCTACCTCGCGCGGCGCGGCGGGATCGCCATCTTCCTCTCGCGCTTCCTCCCCGTCGCGCACTCGCTCGTCCCGCTCATCGTCGGCGCCTCCCCCATGCCCTACCGGCGGTTCCTCGCCTGGACCCTCCCCGCGTGCGGGCTCTGGGCGACCGCCTACGCGAGCGCGGGCTGGGCGGCCGGCGGCAGCTACCGCGAGCTCGCCGACGAGCTGCACGGCGCGGGCTACGTGCTCGTCGCCGTGATCGTCGCGTTCGTGCTCGCCGTCTGGGGCGTCAAGCAGCTCGTCTCGCGACTCGAGGCGCGGCACATGCGCGAGGACGACGAGGAGGAGCGCTCGGAGGAGGAGCGATCGGCCCAGGAGCGCTCGGCCCAGGAGCGCTCCGGCGAGGAGCGCTGAGCGCTACGCGCCCTCGGCGAGCTGCGGCAGCGCCGCGACGATGCGCTCGCGCATGACCTGCACGCCGAGCTGCAGGTAGCGCGGGTCGCCGTCGGGGTCGTGCAGGAACGCGTAGGTCACGAGCGCGTCGAGCGCACCGATCGCGAGCTCGAGCGCCTCCCGCTGCTCGTCGTCGAGCTCGATCTCCCAGCGCTCGCGCAAGTGGGCGGCCATGTCGTCGACGAAGGTCGGCGCGACCGGCGGCCGCTCCGACGGCCCGAGGTCGAGCCCCTCGCCGCCGCGCAGCGAGCGGAACGAGGGCACCGTGCGGAAGGTCTCGACCATCGCGTCGACGACCGCCTCGATCGTCGCCATGAGCGAGGGGTGCTCGGCGAGCAGCACGCGCTCGATCGCGAGCCGGATGCGCTCGAGGTTGCGCTCCGCGAGCGCCACGAGCACCGCGACCCGGTCGGGGAAGTAGCGGTAGACGGTGCCGATCGAGGCGCCCGCGCGCTCCGCGACGAGCGCGGTCGTGAGGTGCTCGATGCCGTGGTCGACGACGACCGCCGCCGCGGCGTCGAGGAGCGCCTCGATGCGGAGCGCGGCGCGTGCCTGCACCGGCTCGTGGCGGACCGTGACGGAGGAGCCGCTGGCCTGACGATCGTTCATGGGCCAATGATGACGCACGTCCGCTCCGAGCGGTGCGATCATGTTCGGCATGTGCGGACGCTACGTCATGGCCACGCCCGCGAGCGACCTCGTGGCGCTGTTCGAGATCGACGAGCAGGGCGAGATCCCCGCGGCGAACTGGAACATCCCGCCGACGACGACCGTGCCGATCGTGGTCGAGCCGTCCCCGCGCGACGACTCGCCGCCCATCCGCCGCCTCGAGCCGGCCCGCTGGGGACTCGTGCCGGCGTGGGCCGACGACATCTCGGTCGGCACGCGCGCGTTCAACGCCCGCGCCGAGACCGCGGCCTCGAAGCCGATGTTCCGCGACGCCGTCCGCGAGCGCCGCGCGCTCGTGCCGGCCGACGGCTGGTTCGAGTGGCAGAAGCGCGGCGAGTCGAAGACGCCGTTCTACATCCACGACGACCGCCCCTTGAGCTTCGCGGGCCTCTACGCCTGGTGGAAGCAGCCCGATGGCACGTGGCTGCTCTCGACCACGATCCTCACGACGGCGGCGTCGGGCGCGCTCGCCGACATCCACGAGCGCATGCCGGTCGTCGTCTCCCCCGAGATGCGGGATGCGTGGCTCGACCCCGAGGAGGACGGCGAGGCCGCGCTCGAGGCCGTCGTCGCGGAGGCGGGCGCGGTCGCGGAGTCGCTCGCGATGCACGAGGTGGACCGGCGCGTCGGGAGCGTGCGCGAGGAGGGCCCCTCGCTCATCGAGCCGGCGGCGACTCGGTAGGGTCGATCCCGACGACGACCCGGGAGGAGCCGCCCATGGAAGAGCTGGTGCCGCTCGCCCGCATCCCCGAGCCGATCAAGCACGTCGCGGCGCGCGTCGAGGACTGGGTGCACGAGCACCGCGAGGCCGGGGCGCTGCGCGCGGGTCGCCTGCCCGCGATCGTCACGTACCCCGGCTACGGCGGCGAGGGCTGGGTGCGCGTGCTCGCGCGCGTGCTGCTCGTCGAGCCGGGCGGCGAGCGCGGCGCCCTCTACGAGAACGTGCGGGGCTGGCGCTCCTTCACATCGCTCGCGCTCAACGACATCGACGTGATGATCGAGGCGGGCGGCGAGCGCCACGTCGTGACGGCGGATCGCGGCGGCCTCGTCGATGCCCGCGTGCCGATGCGGCTCGAGCCCGGCTGGCGCGAGGTGACCGTCTCGGTCGCGGGCAGCGCGCCCGTCACCGCTCCCGTGTTCGTGGTCGACCCGGCGACGCGCTTCGGGGTCGTGAGCGACATCGACGACACCGTGATGGTGACGTCGCTCCCGCGGCCGCTGCTCGCAGCGTGGAACGCCTTCGTGCTCGACGAGCACGCGCGCTCCCCCGTGCCCGGCATGGCCGTGCTCTACGAGCGCATCGCGCAGCGGCATCCCGAGAGCCCGTTCATCTACCTCTCGACCGGCGCGTGGAACGCGGCGCCGGCGCTCACGCGCTTCCTCTCCCGCAACCTCTACCCCGCCGGCAGCATGCTGCTGACCGATTGGGGCCCGACGCCCGACCGCTTCTTCCGCTCGGGCAAGGAGCACAAGCGCGCGCAGCTGCGCCGCCTCGCGCGCGAGCTGCCGCACGTGCGGTGGCTGCTCGTCGGCGACGACGGCCAGCACGACGAGGAGCTCTACGGCGAGTTCGCGAGCGCCCACCCCGAGCACGTCCGCGCGGTCGCGATCCGCGAGCTCTCAGCGCAGGAGGCGGTGCTCGCCGGTGGCCGCAAGCACGCCGACACGCGCTCGATGCACCCGTGGGTGTGGTCGTCGAACGGCGGCGGTCTCGCGCAGGAGCTCGGCGCCATCCCCGAGCTCGACATCCTGTGACCGCGGCGCCGCCCGACCGCATCCGCGCGATCGCGATCGCGGTCGTGCGCGATGCTGCCGGGCGCCTGCTCGTGACGAGCACGGTCGATCCCGTCACGGGTCGCACGCTCGCGCGGCCGCCCGGCGGCGGCATCGAGCCGGGCGAGCTCGCCGCCGAGACGATCGTGCGCGAGCTCGACGAGGAGCTCGGCCTCGCGGTCGAGGCTCCGCGGCTGCTCGGCGTGCTCGAGAGCGTCCTCGAGTTCGCCGGCCGCACCCTGCACGAGCACGTCTTCGTCCTCGAGATCGACCTGGCGGCGGATGCGGTGCTCCCCTCGGTCACGGACGCGGGCCACCCGGTGTGGTGGCTCCCCGTCGAGCGCTTCCGCGACCCGGAGCTCGACCTCGTCCCCGCGGGGCTGCTCGAGCTCCTCGACGACGCCGGCGCCTGAGCCAGGGCGGCGAGCGCCGTCGGCAGGGTACGGTGACCGCAGGGCGACGACGCACCGACCGACGACCGGGGCTCCGCTCTCCACCGACCCTCGAGCACCGGAGCCGCCGATGACCGATCACGAGCAGCCCAGCGCTCCGACTCCGGTCGTGCACGTGCCGTGGCGACGCGTCGCTCGCTTCACCGCGGTCGCCTCGGGCGCGCTCATCGTCGCCGCGATCGCCGCGATGCTCCTCGGGGCGGTCGTGCTGGGCCAGCGGACGATCCTCGCCATGCCGTCGCTCGTCATGCTGGCGCTCGGTCTCGGCGGGCTCCTGGCGGTCGCCGCGACGACATCGGCGCTGCGTCGCGTCGAGCGCGTCGGCGTCGACCCGCAGCGCGAGCTCGAGCGGCGGCCCGAGCTGGCGGCGGGATTCGCCGGGGCGACGGGGCTGCTCGCGCTGGCCCTCGCCGGCATGGCCTTCGGCACGGCGATGGTCGCGCTGACGGGCAACCCGCGCTCCGCGCTCCCGCTCGCGCTCGGGGCGGCAGCGGCGCTCGGGGCGCTCATGCTGCTGCGACGGGCGACGCGCTCGCTGCGCGCCGCGTCGACCGCAGCGCTCGGCTAGCGGGCGAGCACCTCGCCGGCGCGCCCCGAAGCGCGCATCCAGCCGCCGGCCGCGGTGACGCGCACCGGCGCATGGCCGAGGAAGCGCATCGCGACGAGCGCGGCCGCCTGGCCCGCGGTGAGCCCGCTCGCATCGACCTGCCGTGCCCACACCGCGCGCTCCGCGCGTCGTCGCACCGCCTCGCCGGGCGATGCGGGCAGCGCCGCCTCCACGTCGGAGGCCGCCTGGACCGCGAGGGCGCGGATCGCCTCAGGCGAGACGTCGCCCGCGTGCGCCCAGCCCGACCGCGGCGGCGAGACCGCGGCCCACGCGGGCCGCGTCACCGCGTCCGGGATCTCCACGTCCGCACCGTCGCGCAGCGCATCCCGCAGCGCCGGCAGCGCCACGACGCCGTCGAAGCGCGCCGGCTCGCGCATGCGCGACGCGCGCGCGACGAGGATCGTGGGGCCCGAGTCGAGCAGCCCGGCGGCCGCCGCCATGGGGGTCGTGAGCAGCGCGACCTCGCCGTCGGCGACGAGCCGCACCGTGCCGTCGCCGAAGACCGCGGCGCGGTCGAGCAGCAGGACGAGGTCGGCGCGCGCCCGTTCGTCGAGGGCGAGGATGCGGTGCATGCGCTCCCTAGACTAGGCGCCAGACCGCGAGAGGAACCGAATGAGCGAGCGCATCCGCATCCTGCTGGAGACCCTGGACCTCGTCGACACCGGCGCTCGCACGGATGAGGACATCTTCACCGGCACGAGCCACCCGATGCCGCTCGGTCGCGTGTTCGGCGGCCAGGTGATGGCGCAGGCCGTGGTCTCGGCGCAGCGGACGATCGCCGCGGATCGGCACATCCACTCGGTGCACGGCTACTTCGTGCGGCCGGGCGACGTCGAGCTGCCCATCACGTTCGCGGTCGACCGCATCCACGACGGCCGCTCCTTCTCGACGCGGCGCGTGCAGGCCTACCAGCACGGGCTGCCGATCATGTCGATGATCTCCTCCTTCCAGGACGTCGACCCGGGCCCGAGCTCGCAGCACCCGATGCCGCAGGGCTTGCCGTCGCCCGAGGAGCTCCCCTCGTCGGACGACGTGCTCGCGCCCTTCGCCGAGCACCCCTCGGCGCGCGCGGTCATCGCGCGGCCGTTCGACATCCGCCACGTCGAGGGCCCCGTCTACGTGCCCGACCCCTCGCGCCCCCGGCACGGCAAGCAGCACGTGTGGATCAAGGCGAAGGACCGCCTGCCCGATGACGACGCGCTGCACCGCGCGGCGCTCGCCTACCTCTCGGACTACGCGATCCTCGAGCCGATCGTGCGGATGCACGGCGCGGCATGGTCGACGCCGGGCCTCAAGGCCGCGAGCCTCGACCACGCCGTGTGGTGGCACCGTCGCGCGCGCGTCGACGAGTGGCTGCTGCTCGAGCTCGAGACGAGCTCGTCCGGCGGCGGCCGGGGGCTCGGGCACGGCCACGTCTACAAGGCCGACGGCACGCACGTCGCGACGATCGCGCAGGAGGGCATGGTGCGCGTGCCGGCCGAGGAGCAGCAGGACTGATGCCGGTGCAGCCGATCGCGCCCGCCGAGGCGATGCGCACGCTCCGCGCGGCGCTGCCGCTGCGCACCGAGCGGCTCGTGCTGCGCACCCTCTCCCCCGACGACCTCGAGGCCGTGCGCGGCTACCGCAACGCTCCGGGCCAGCGCCGCTGGACCTACAACCGCGACCAGACCGAGGCCGAGCTCATGGCGTGGACGGCGGGCGGCGCGCCCGTCTTCCTGCGCGACGGCGACGCGGCGCAGCTCGGCATCGAGCAGGGCGGCGCGCTCGTCGGCGACCTCATGCTCCGCATCACGAGCCTCGGCAGCCGGCAGGCCGAGCTCGGCTGGATGATCGCGGCGGAGCACCAGGGCAGGGGCATCGCGACCGAGGCCGCGCGCGCGGCGCTCGAGCTCGCGTTCGCGATGGGTGCGCATCGCGTCATCGCGCACCTCGACGAGCAGAACGTCGGCTCTCGCAAGGTCGCGGAGCGGCTCGGTATGCAGCTCGAGGCTCGACTCGTCGACGACGAGGTCAACCCGGCGACGGGCGAGCTCGGCACGTCGCTCATCTTCGCGGTGCGGCGGCCGGGGTAGGCGTGCAGGTGAGGCGGAGGCCCGAGAGGGCCTCCGCCTCCAGCTCCAGCGCGCGTCAGTCGTGCTGCGGGAAGCCGAGGTTCAGGCCGCCGTGGCTCGGGTCGAGCCAGCGGCTCGTGACGACCTTCTCGCGCGTGTAGAACTCGAACGCGTGCTTGCCGTAGGCCTTGCCCTGCCCGAAGATCGAGCGCTTCCAGCCGCCGAACGAGTGGTATCCCACCGGCACGGGGATGGGCACGTTGATGCCGACCATGCCGACTTGCACCTCGTTCTGGAAGCGCCGGGCGGCGCCGCCGTCGTTCGTGAAGATCGCCGTGCCGTTGCCGTAGGGGTTCGAGTTGATGAGCTCGAGCCCCTCCTCGTAGCTCGAGACGCGCACGATCGAGAGCACGGGTCCGAAGATCTCGTCCTTGTAGGCGGCGGAGTCGGTCGGCACGTTGTCGATGAGCGTGGGCTTCAGCCAGAAGCCGTTCGGGTCGCCGTCGACCTCCGGGTTCCTGCCGTCGACGACGAGCGAGGCGCCGTCGTCGGCGGCGGTCTGGATGTAGCCGGCGACCTTGTCGCGGTGCTGCCCGGTGATGAGCGGCCCCATGTCGTTGTCGCGCGTGCCGTCGCCCGTGCGGATGCCCGCCATCTTCTCCTTGATCTTGGCGGCGAGCTCGTCGGCGATCGAGTCGATCGCGACGACGACCGAGATCGCCATGCAGCGCTCGCCCGCCGAGCCGAAGCCCGCGTTGACGGCCGCGTCGGCGGTGACGTCGAGGTCGGCGTCGGGCAGCACGAGCATGTGGTTCTTCGCGCCGCCGAGCGCCTGCACGCGCTTGCCGTGCTTCGAGCCCGTCTCGTAGACGTACTCGGCGATCGGCGTCGAGCCGACGAACGAGATGGCCTGCACCTCCGGGTGCGTCAAGAGCGTGTCGACGGCCTCCTTGCCGCCGTGCACGACGTTGAGCACGCCGTCGGGCAGCCCCGCCTCCTGGAAGAGCTCGGCGATGAAGAGCGACGCCGACGGGTCCTTCTCGCTCGGCTTGATGACGACCGCGTTGCCCGCGGCGAGCGCGACCGGCGCGAACCACAGCGGGATCATCGCCGGGAAGTTGAACGGGCTGATGATGCCGACGACGCCGAGCGGCTGCCGCAGCGAGTAGACGTCGACGCCGGTCGAGGCGTTCTCGGAGTACTCGCCCTTCGTCAGCAGCGGGAACGCGGTCGCGAGCTCGACGACCTCGATGCCGCGCGCGATCTCGCCGAGCGCGTCGGAGTGCACCTTGCCGTGCTCGCGCGTGACGATCGCGGCGAGCTCGTCCTTGCGCGAGACGATGAGCTCGCGGAAGCGGAACATGATCGACTGGCGCTTCGCGATCGAGAGGTCGCGCCAGGCCGGGAACGCCGCGCTCGCCGCCGCGATCGCCTCGCCGACCTCGTCGGCGCCGGCGAGCGGCACCTGCGAGACGGGCGTGCCGAGCGCGGGGTTGAAGACGGGCGCGGTCTCGCCGGCGCCCTGCCGACGCTGCCCGTCGATGAAGTGCGGGATGCGGTCGGGACCGCTGGGGTCGTCGTGCACCTCGTCGGTGACCTGCTCCTCGGGCTCGACAGCGGTGTCGGTCATGGCGCTCCTCCTCGGACGGCGACGTTGCCCCGTCAGCCTATCGGCGGCGCCTCAGCGACGGCGGAACTCGATCGGCTCCTCGAGGTAGGGCGCCCACGCCTCGCGCTCGACCGCCGTGAGCCGACGCGGCCGGCCTGTGGACGCATCCAGCATCACGACCGTCGTCGTCGCCCGCGCGTACAGCTCGGCGCGGTCCGGCGAGCGCACCTCGTAGCAGACGAGCATGCTCGCGCCGCCCATGTGGCCGATCCAGGTGTCGACGATGAGCGGCTCGCGGTGGTGCGGGATCTGGCCGAGGTACTCGGCCTCCTGGCGGGCGATGACCGTGATGCTCGTCGCCCCGTGGCCGGCGTCGATGATCGCCGTCGCCGGCGAGCCCTCGGGCCCGCCTGCCCAGAAGGCGGCGACGCGCGCCTCCTCGAGGAGCGTCAGCAGCGATGCGTTGTTGACGTGCCCGTAGGCATCGAGGTCCGACCAGCGGACCGTCACCGGCACCGCGAGGCGCATCAGTCCCTCGTGAGCTTCCGGTAGGCCGAGCGGTGCGGCTTCGCCGCGTCCGGCCCGAGGCGCTCGATCTTGTTCTGCTCGTAGGCCTCGAAGTTGCCCTCGAACCAGTGCCAGTTCGCCGGCTCCTCGTCGGTGCCCTCGTACGCGAGGATGTGCGTGGCGATGCGGTCGAGGAACCACCGGTCGTGCGTGATGACGACGGCGCAGCCGGGGAACTCGAGCAGCGCGTTCTCGAGGCTGCCGAGCGTCTCGATGTCGAGGTCGTTCGTCGGCTCGTCGAGCAGCAGCAGGTTGCCGCCCTGCTTGAGGGTGAGCGCGAGGTTGAGGCGGTTGCGCTCTCCACCGGAGAGCACGCCGGCCTTCTTCTGCTGGTCGGGCCCCTTGAAGCCGAACTGCGAGACGTAGGCGCGCGAGGGGATCTCGACGTTGCCGACCTGGATGTAGTCGAGCCCGTCGGAGACGACCTCCCACAGGTTCTTGTTCGGGTCGATGTTCGCCCGGCCCTGGTCGACGTAGCTGAGCTTGACGGTCTCACCGATCTTGAGCGAGCCGCCGTCGAGCGGCTCGAGCCCGACGATCGTCTTGAACAGCGTCGTCTTGCCCACGCCGTTCGGGCCGATGACGCCGACGATGCCGTTGCGCGGCAGCGTGAACGAGAGCCCGTCGATGAGCGTGCGGTCGTCGAAGCCCTTCTCGAGGTCGTTCGCCTCGAGCACGATCGAGCCGAGGCGCGGGCCCGGCGGGATCTGGATCTCCTCGAAGTCGAGCTTCCTGGTGCGCTCGGCCTCGGCGGCCATCTCCTCGTAGCGGGCGAGGCGCGCCTTCGACTTCGCCTGGCGGCCCTTCGCGTTGGAGCGCACCCAGTCGAGCTCCTCGGAGAGGCGCTTGGCGAGCTTCGCGTCCTTCTTGCCCTGCACCTGCAGGCGCTCGGCCTTCTTCTCGAGGTAGGTCGAGTAGTTGCCCTCGTAGGGGTAGAGGCGGCCGCGGTCGACCTCGCAGATCCAGCCGGCGACGTGGTCGAGGAAGTAGCGGTCGTGCGTGACGGCCATGACGGCGCCGGGGTACTTCGCGAGGTGCTGCTCGAGCCACAGCACGCTCTCGGCGTCGAGGTGGTTCGTCGGCTCGTCGAGCAGCAGCAGGTCGGGCTTCTCGAGCAGGAGCTTGCAGAGCGCGACGCGGCGGCGCTCACCGCCGGAGAGGTTGGTGACGGGCCAGTCGCCCGGCGGGCAGCGCAGCGCATCCATCGCCTGCTCGAGCTGCGAGTCGAGATCCCACGCGTCGGCGGCGTCGATCTCCTCCTGCAGCGTGCCCATCTCGGCCATGAGCGCGTCGAAGTCGGCGTCGGGGTTCGCCATCTCGGCGGAGATCTCGTTGAAGCGCGTGATCTTCGCCGTCAGGTGGCCGAAGGCCTCCTGCACGTTCTCGAGCACCGTCTTCGACTCGTCGAGCTCCGGCTCCTGCATGAGGATGCCGACGGAGTAGCCCGGCGTGAGCTTCGCGTCGCCGTTGGAGGGCGTGTCGAGGCCGGCGATGATCTTCAGGATCGTCGACTTCCCCGCACCGTTGGGTCCGACGACGCCGATCTTCGCGCCCGGCAGGATCGCGGTCGTGACGTCGTCGAGGATCACCTTGTCGCCCACCGTCTTGCGGGCGCGCACCATGGAGAAGATGTACTCGGCCATGCCCTCAGTCTACGGTGACGATCTCGCCCACGAGGCACCGGCCGCCACCGAGGGCGTCGACGCGGAGCGCCGTCGGCTCGCCATCGCCGACCTGGCCGAGGAGGCACGACTCGCCCTGCCGGACGGCGACCTCGAGGAAGGTCACGGGCTCGCCGAGCGAGTCGACCTCGCGCGTGCGCTCGATCGCGGAGCGCTCGAAGCCGGCCGCCTCGACCGCGGCGACGAGCGCCGCTGGATCGGCGGGCGAGTGGCCCTCGAGCGCCGCGCGGAAGGCGTCGAGCTCGGGATCCGTCGCGGCACCGGCCTCCGCGCCGCCGCGCGAGCCGGATGACGACGGCGCGGGTGCCGGCGAGGCCTCTTCGGCTGCGCAGCCGACGAGCGCGAGGACGCCGACGAGCGCGACTGCCGCGAGCTGGCGCACGCGCCCTCCTCCGATGCGTGACGGGACGCATCCAGTCTAGGACGGTGCCGTCTCGCAGCCCCGCTCGCCGGGCGAGCTCAGAGCGCCGAGCTCCTGCCGCGCCGCACGCGGCCGGCGACCGAGACGACGAGCCTCGCGAGCACGGCGCTGACCGCGTCGATCGCGAGCAGGAACGCGGTCGCGATCGCGAAGATCAGCACCAGGAAGACGATCATCAGCCATTCCATCGGTGGACCTCCTCGTCGCTCGGGTCGTCGTCACGGTATCCGGCCGCGGCGCCGCGCACCAGGGGTGCGGGCTCAGAACGGCGTCTCGGGCTCGTCGATCGGAGCACCCCAGTGCTCGACGCGCGCTCCGACGAACGCGGGCTCCGGCGTCTCCGGAGGTGACGCCTCCATCGGGTCGGGCGAGGAGCCGGGCTGCTCGGCCGCGCGCTGCTCGGCATCGTCGCGGGGGCGCCGGTCGCGCGACGTGGGGCTCACCCGCATCGAGTGGCCGATGTGGTCGGCACGGATCTTGACGCTCGTGCCGCGGCGCTCCCCCGACTCCCACTGGTCGACCTTGAGCCTGCCGAGCACCACGACGACGTCGCCCTTCCGGACCGACGTGATGACGTTCCGCGCGAAGCCGCCCCACGCCTCGACGGTGAACCAGTTGGTGTGGGCATCGACCCAGTCGTCGCCGTCCTTGCGGCGCGACTTGCAGGCGATGCGGAACTCGGCGACCTGGTCGCCGGCGACGGACTTCAGGATGGGGTCGGTGCCGATGGACCCGACCACGGAGATTGCTTCGCTCATGCGGGCGAGGATGCACCGGCGCGAGCGGAGCGCGCAGACCTCGGCGGGAGGCCTGTGGAGAACGGCCTCAGCCGCGCAGGTACTCCGCGAAGCCGGCTCGGATCTTGTTGACCTTCGGAGCGGCGACGGCGAGGCAGTAGCCCTGCGTCGGGTTCTTCGCGAAGAAGTCCTGGTGGTGGTCCTCGGCGTCGTAGAACTCGCCGAGCGGCTCGAGCGTCGTGACGATCTCGCCCGGCCACCACTCGCCCGCCCGTGCGATCGCGGCCTCGAAGCGCTCGCGCTCGGCATCGTCGCGGTAGAACATCGCCGAGCGGTACTGCGTGCCGATGTCGTTGCCCTGGCGGTTGAGCTGCCGCGGGTCGTGCATCGTGAAGAACATGTCGAGCACGACCTCGGTCGGCAGCCGTTCCTCGTCGTAGATGACCTTCACGGCCTCGGCGTGGCCCGTCGAGCCCGTGCACACGAGCTCGTAGCTCGGGTGCGGCACCGAGCCGCCCGTGTAGCCCGACACGACGTCGTCGACGCCGTCGACGACGCGGTAGGCGGCGTCGAGGCACCAGAAGCAACCACCGGCGAGCACGATCTCCTGCATGCCGCCAGCGTAGCGGCGCACGCTGTGGGATCCCGATGTGGGCGGCCGCCCCTAGCGTCGCAGGCAGGAAGGAAGGAGCACGCCATGGCCATCATGTCGACCGCCCAGCGGCGCACCGCCCCGCACGCGCCGCACGTGGCGACCAAGCGCGTGCGCGACGACCTCTGGAGGGTGGTCAGCGCATCCGGCCTCGCCCTCGGCTACATCGCGCGCATCGACGGCGCGCACGGTCCCGCCTTCGAGGCGCGCCGGCTCGTGCCCGGCGGCACCGCGATGCTCCCGATCGGCCAGTGCTGGTCGCTCGACGACGCCCTCGCGTGCTTCACCGGTCCCTGACGCGCAGCGACGGCGAAGGGGCGGGGCCGAGGCTCTCGCCCCGACCCCGCCCCCGTTCGAGGCGCGAGCAGCTCAGGCGCTGACGGGCGCCTGCTGGATCGCGGAGATCTCGATCTCGACGTCGACCTCGTCGGAGAGCATGACGCCGCCCGTCTCGATCGCGACGTTCCAGCTGATGCCGAATTCGGAGCGCTTGATGCGCGTGCGGGCCGAGGCGCCGGCGCGGGTGTTGCCCCACGTGTCGGGGCCGATGCCGCCGAACTCGACGAGCAGCGCGACGCGCTTCGTCACGCCGCGGAGCGTCAGGTCGCCGTCGACGTAGAGGTCGTCGCCCTCGATGCGCCCGCCGGTGGAGACGAAGGTCCACTCGGGGTGCTCGTCGATGGCGAAGAAGTCGTTGGACCGCAGGTGCTGGTCGCGGTCGGCGTTCTTGGTGTTGATGGTCGACGGGTCGACGGTCGCGGTGATCGACGACTCCTCCGGCTTCTCGGCGAGCACGATCGTGCCCTCGAGGCCCTCGATCTCGCCGCGGACCTTCGCGACCATCATGTGGCGCACGGAGAACGTGACGTTCGAGTGCGAGCCGTCGATGACGTAGGTGCCGGGCTGGTAGCCGGGGAAGCTGTGCTGCATGGGTGCCTTTCGGGAGCGGTGGTCAGGTCGTACGAATTCGAACAACACGCTCGCGCGCCCGGTCATTCCCGATCCGCGACGACGCTTCCCCGCGAGAGGTCACTCCCCCGACAGCAGCGGCTTCCCCTCCTTGCGGTTCTGCAGCATCCGGTGCACGACGAACCACACGAGCACGACGATGACGAGCCCGATCACGACCCACTGCAGCCAGTCCATGTAGGGCTCGATGACGTGGTAGTTCCGGCCGAGGAAGACGCCGATGAGGATGAAGATGGTGTTCCAGATGGCCGAGCCGACGAGCGTCAGCCCCAGGAACAGCAGCACCGGCATGCGCTCGATCCCCGCGGGGATCGAGATGAGGCTGCGGAAGATCGGCAGGAAGCGGCCGAAGAGCACCGTCTTCCAGCCGTGCTTGGCGAACCAGGCGGTCGTCTTGTCGATGTCGCTCGCTCGCACGAGCGGCATCTTGCGGGCGATCGCGGCGAGCCGGTCGTGGCCGAGCCAGCGGCCGAGCAAGTAGAGCACGAGGGCGCCGACGACCGAGCCGATCGTCGTCCAGATGATCGCCTCGGCGACGGTGAACGTGCCCTGCGCCGCGCTGAAGCCCGCGAGCGGCAGGATGACCTCGCTCGGGATGGGCGGGAACAGGTTCTCGGCGGCGATCGCGACCGCGGCGCCGGGGGCGCCGATCGCGTCCATGAGCCCCACCGCCCAGCCGGCGACGCCGCTCAGCTCGTCGGAGGACTGGGTGGACTGCAGGATCGTCGGGAGCACCACGACAGCCTACGGTCGTCGATCGGGTCAACCCATCAGAGAAGGGCTCCGGATGCGCCCCCGGCGGGAGTCGAACCCGCGACAAAAGGATTAGAAGGCCTCTGCTCTATCCGCTGAGCTACGGGGGCCCGATCAATCTACCGGGAGCTCGTGCGGACCCGATCTCGTTGCGGCGTGGGTGGCAGAGTAGGCCGGTGAGCATCCTCGCCCGAGACCGGAGCACCGCAGCGCGGCTGCGGGATGGCGATCGCGTAGTCGCCGAGCGGATCGGCCCGCTGCACCGAGGCGCCCCGATGCTCGAGTGGGGCTCGATCACGAAGACGGTCACGGCCGCGATCGCCGCGCGGCTCGCCGAGGCCGGCGAGCTCGATCTCGACGCGCCCGTCGCCACGCTGCTGCCGGCGACGCTGCTCCCCGACGCCGTGACCGTGCGCTCGCTCATCGAGCACACGTCCGGGCTCCCCCGCGTGCCCGTCGGCATGACCGACCCGCTCGACCCCTACGCCGCCTTCACGACCCAGCGCTTCGACGCCGAGGTCGTGCCGACGCTCGCGGATCGGCGTCGCGAGCCGAGGCCCACGCCCGAGTACTCGAACCTCGGCTACGCGGTGCTCACGCGCGCCCTCGAGGACCTCACCGATCGGCCGTGGTGGGAGCTCGCGCGCGAGCGCGTGCTCGAGCCGCTCGGGGTGCTCGACGTCGACGTCGACCCTCCTGCCGAGCGACGCCCGGTCGTGCGCGGCTGGAGCGGCGCCCCGCGCGCGCCGTGGACGATGCACACCGGCCCGTTCGTCGGCGTCGGCGGGCTCTGGGGCACGTTCGATGCGCTCGAGCGCTACGCGAGCGCCGCGCTGCGGGATACAGGGGCGGATGCGTGGGCCCCGGGCTGGCAGGTCTCGGGCACGCTGCGCTGGCACAACGGCCACGTGCGCGACTCGGGCTCCTTCGTCGCCGTCGACACCGCATCCGACCGGGTCGTCACGGTGCACACGCTCGGCCGCTTCGTCGGCACGGCCGATCGCGTCGCGCAGCGGCTCGCGCGCCGCCACCGCCGCGACGCTCGCTGAGGCGGTCGGGCGCGCCCCCGCCGCATGCCAGGCTGGAGGCATGCCCGGCGCACTCCTGTTCGACATGGACGGCACGCTCATCGACTCGGAGCCGCTCTGGCACGCGGAGATGCGCCGCTTCGCCCGAGTGCAGGGCATCGAGTGGACCGCCGAGGACGCGCACTGGACGACCGGCAGGCCGATGGTCGAGTGGGCCGACCGGATGCGCGAGCGCGGGGTGACGCTGGAGCGCGCGTCGATCATCGCCACCGTCGCGGGCACCGTCGCCGCAGCGGTGCGCGAGGAGACGCCGTGGCTGCCCGGCAGCCTCGCGCTGCTCGAGCGGGTCGCGGAGGCCGGCGTGCCCGCCGCGCTCGTCACGAACGCGACGCGGGAGAACGCGGAGGCGCTCCTCCAAGCCGCTCCGGAGGGCGCGCTGCGATTCGCCGTCACCTCGGAGGACGTCGAGCGCTCGAAGCCCGACCCCGAGCCCTACGCGCTCGCCGCCCGGCGCCTCGGTGCCGACGCGACCGCGAGCATCGCCTTCGAGGACTCGGGCAGCGGCGCGCGCTCGGCAGCCGCGGCCGGCGCGCGGCTCTGGTTCCTCACGACCCAGCTGACCGCATCGCCCGTGCCCGCCGAGCGCACGATCGCGACGCTCGCCGACATCGACGCCGACGAGCTCTTCGCGCAGCTGGACTGAGCCCCGGCGGCCCGCCCGTAGACTCGGCGTGTGGCTGCCGCTGACCGGATCGTCTGGATCGACTGCGAGATGACGGGCCTCGACCCCACGGTCGACGAGCTCGTCGAGGTGGCGGTCGTCGTCACCGACTTCGAGCTGCAGGTGCTCGACCCCGGCCTGCAGGTCGTCATCAAGCCGTCGGACGCGGCGCTCGAGCAGATGAGCGAGTTCGTGCGCCAGATGCACGCGACGAGCGGGCTCGACGCCGAGCTCGAGCACGGCGTCTCGCTCGCCGAGGCGGAGCTGCTCGTGCTCGAGTACGTGCAGCGCTTCGTGCCGCTCGAGCGCTCGGCGCCCGTCGGCGGCAACACCATCGGCACCGACCGCATGTTCCTCGCGCGCTACATGCCGGCGCTCGACGGCTTCCTGCACTACCGCTCGATCGACGTCTCGAGCATCAAGGAGCTCTCGCGCCGCTGGTTCCCGCGCGCGTACTTCCAGAGCCCCGAGAAGGCGGGCGGCCACCGCGCGCTCGCCGACATCCTCGAGTCGATCCGCGAGCTGCGCTACTACCGGCGCGCGGTGTTCACGGATGCGCCGGGTCGCTCGAGCGAGGAGCTCCAGGCGATCGCGGCCGACGTCGTCGAGGGCTTCGGCGAGTACCTCGGCAGCTGACACACCGCCCCGCCGATGTCGTGCGGGCGCCGCGGATGTCGTATGCTGTCATGGTTGCGCTCGCGCACATGGTGGGTATAGCTCAGTTGGTAGAGCGCCTCGTTGTGGTCGAGGAGGCCGCGGGTTCAAGCCCCGTTACTCACCCCACGCGGAAGGCCCGGAGGATCATGTCCTCCGGGCCTTCACTCGTCCCCGGCTCGTCACGCGGGCTCGTCCGCCGCTCCCGGCGGGCGCACGAGGCGGATGCGGATGGGTCCCCTCGCGCTGTCGAGGTCGACGACGCTGCCGCGCTGGGTCACCTCGACGGCGCCCGCGGCGACGAGCCGCCTCGCGGCGTCGCGCGCCGCGTCCATCTGCGGTCGCCAGCCGGCCTCGTCGCGACCCGCAACGGCCTTCGCCGCGTCGCTCGGGCAGATGGTCGCTCCCTCGCGGCGCTGTGCGAGGAGGTCGAGGATGGCCGACTCCATGAGCTCGTCCTGCGCGCGCGTCATGCGGTCAGTGTGACCGGCTGCGCTGGAGGTCAACTAGGAAGCCGCGTGCTCCGGCGGCAGGATCTGGCCGATGGGCTCGCGCTTCTCGGCCTGGAAGCGGTCCTCCGTGCGGCCAAGCGCCCAGTAGCCCGAGAGCGAGACCTGCGAGCGCTCGAGGCCGCGGCGGACGAGCAGCTCGTCGCGGAGCGCCTTCATCGACTCGCGCTCGCCGTGCGCGAAGACCTGTCCGCGGCCGGCGGGCAGCTCGAGCGCCGCGGTCTGCTCGGCGAGCAGGCCGACGGTGTCCGCGCTCGCCTCGCCGCGGTGCAGCCACCGCACGTCGAAGCCGACGGGAGCCGAGAACGGGATCTCCTCCGACGCATCCCGCACCTCGATGAGCGCGGCGCCGCGAGCCGTCGCGGGGAGCGCCTCGACGCTGCGCGCGATCGCCGGGAGCGACGACTCGTCGCCGAGGAAGAGGTGCCACGCAGCGGTCTCGTCGGGCGCGAAGGCGCCGCCCGGTCCGCCGAACACGACGCGCTCCCCCGGCTGCACGCGCGCGGCCCACGGGCCCGCGAGCCCCTGGTCGCCGTGCACGACGACGTCGATCGCGAACGAGTCGTCGGCGATCGCGCGCACGGTGTAGGTGCGCGTCACCGGCAGGTCGTCGGGCGCGAGCGACTCGCGGAGCGCCGCGACGTCGTAGGGCGGCTCGAGGCCGAGCTCGGGCTTGGCGAACCAGAGCTTGACGTAGGCGTCGGTGAAGGCGTTGGGCGCGAAGCTCGCGAAGCCGTCGCCGCCGATCCAGAGCCGCACCATGCTCGGGGCGATCCGCTCGGTGCGGACGACCTCCATCACGTGCTGCGGACGGTTGGGACGAGGGGGACGACCAGGGTTGCTCATGTCGCTCTCGACGCTATCAGCGAGGGTGCGGACGCTCGGCCTCGGTAGGCTCACGATGAGGATGCAGAGGGAGGCGGTCGCGGTGCTCGAGCTCGACCACGACGCGTTCGAGGCGCTCGTCACCGACGTGCTCGACGAGCTGCCCGACGAGATGGTCGAGGGCCTCGACAACGTCGTCTTCCTCGTCGAGGACGAGCATCCCGAGGAGGACTTGCTCGGCATCTACGAGGGGGTCGCGATCACCGAGCGCGGCCAGTACGGGTTCGGCGAGCTGCCCGATCGGATCATGGTCTACCGGCTCCCGCACCTCGACTCCACGGACTCGCTCGAGGAGCTGCGGGCCGAGGTGCGGACGACGATCGTGCACGAGATCGCGCACTTCTACGGGATCGACGACGAGCAGCTGCACGAGCTCGGCTGGGCCTAGCCGCCTCGGGCGGTCTCGCGGTACAGCTCGAGCAGCAGCCGGTGGCCGAGCTGCTCGAACTTCGCGTCGCCGACGCCGTAGGCCCAGACGGCCGTTCCCACCGCTTCGGCCACGAGGGCGCGCCGCCACTCCTCCGGTTCGCGGGGGTCGCTGTCGTACCCGTCCAGGAACGCCGCCTCCAGCGCCGGATCGCGCGCGAAGTCCTGTCGTGCGAGTCGGACGAAGTCGTCGGCCGCGGGGCGCAGGTCGGCGCGGCCGAAGTCGATGATCCTGACGACGCCGTCGTCGATCAGCCAGTTCCGGGGCTGCCAGTCGCCGTGCGTGGGCACCACGCGAGCCCCGCCGTCGGGCCAGGCGGACAGCTCGGCCCGCACGCGCCGCACGACCTCGGGATCGATCCGGTGCGGCAGCGCGAGGTGCCGCTCGACGCGTCGGAGGATCCGGTCGTTCCACTGCTCGTCGAAGCGCGACGCCTGGCCGTGGAAGGCGGCGAGGAGCGAGCCGGCCTGCCGGTAGACCTCCGGATCGTGCTGCGCCCCGGTCCCCTCCACGAGCGTGCCCGGGAGGTACCGCGTGACCAGCAGCTTCTCGGTGTCGTCGCCGAACAGCAGCTGCGGAGCGCGTCCGGTGGTGACCCAGGGCCGGACCCACTCCCGATGCGCCCGCAGCTCCCTTGCGATGTGGTGGTCGTCGCGGCCGCCTGCCTTCACGATGCATCGCCCCTCCGGGCTGGCCACGTCGAGCACCGTGGTCTCGACGAGCCCCCAGCTGAGATCGGCGAGGACCGTCGCGTCGGGGAGCCAGCGAGCCAGGAGCGCGCGCTGCTGCGGCCTCAACGGGTACGGCTCATCGATCACGAGGAGCGATCCTAGGTGCACGACGGCGCCGTCCGGGATGCCGATGCTCGAGTGGCCGCGTCGCGCTGGCGGAGGTCAGAACGGCGGCGGCGGAGCGTTCGGATCCCCCTGCGCGGCTGGTTCGAGCGGGGCCCCGTGCCACTCGCGCAGCACCGCGGGATCGGGCTCGGTCCAGGTCGTCGGATCGTCCCAGCGGCCGAGCCGCTCGAGCGCTGCGCGCTGGTCGGCTCGCCGCTGCGCGGCCGTGCGCTTCGGCGGCCTCGGCCTCGTGCGAGGCATGTCGGTGAAGACCGGCCCGGCCGGCTCCGGCAGGTCGTCGATCACCTGTCCGAGCGGTGAGGTCCAGCGCAGCACGCCACCGGGCAGCTGCTCGACGGCCCAGCGCGAGTCGTGCTTGAGGCAGTGGTCGCGGCGGCAGATGTGGGCGAGGTTCGACAGGCTCGTCTCGCCACCCTGTGACCACGCGATCGTGTGGTCGAGATCGGCCCGGCGGGCCGGCCGGTCGCAGCCGGGTGCTCGGCAGCGCACGTCGCGGCCGAGCAGGACGTGCCGCTGCGCCGCGGTCGGCGTGTACGAGTCGACCGTGACCGCGACACCGGTCACCGGATGCGTGAACAGCCGCAGCCACGTCGGCGCCTCGCCCGCGAGCCGCCGGGCGGTCTCGAGGTCGACGATCACCTTCCCGTCGAGCATCGCCGGGAACCGGTGACCAGCAGCCTCCGCCTCCGCCGCCGTGCCGTCGAAGCACAGCGCGCCCGCGGGGATCGCGATCATCGGCTTCACCCGGATGCCGGACGTGCCGTGCAGGTCCTCCGGCACCACACCCGACAGCAGCAGCTCCTGGAACGCATCCGCCCGGAACTGGTCGAACGAGCGAGGATCCTCCTTCGGCTTCCCGCGCGCCGCCTGCGTCAGCCGATCGTGCACCGCGTACGCCTCCAGCGCCGGCAGGAACGCGTACAGGTGCGCCATCCCATCACCCGCATCCGACACCTCCACCCGCCGCCGCTGCCGCGCCGAGTCGTGCCGGACCTGCAACGGCGTCGAGAGCGCGTCGTTCACGACCTGCTTCGCCTTCGACCGCAGCCTCGCGGTGCTCGTGCGCTCGGCGACGTCGACGAGCTCGGCGACCACCCGGTCGCGATCGGCCGGAGCGACGTCCGCGTCGTCGCGCAGCGCGCGGGTCTCGGCCTCGATGATCCGCAGGTGGCTCGTGGTGATGCGCCCCTCGGCGGCTGCCTCGTGCGCGGCGGGGAGCTCGCCGACGATGGTCCATGCGTCGGTGATGTGCCGCTCGACGGTCGGGGTCGTCAGACCGAGCTCGACCGCTGCGAACGACGCGAGCTCGCGCAGCATCGCGCCGGTGTCGCCGGCCTGGTCGATCATCCGCTGCATGTGCTCTGCGAGCAGCGCTCGCCGGCGGCCCTCGAGCCGCGCCGACTGCGCCTCGATCGCCACGAGCTCGGAGACGAGCTCCTCGTCGAGCCGCAAGCGCCGTTCCGCCGCCGACTCGGGCGCTCGCGGCAGCGGCGGGATCGGCGCGCCGCGCTCGGCCGCGGCCTCGACCTGCTCCGCCGACATCGCGGCCACCTGCGCCGACAGCTCGGCGAGGAACGCGTCGAGCTCCTCGTCTGCGGCGATCTCGGCCGCCGAGCGCGGCTCGAGCGGGGGCGCCTCGAGCGCCTCCGCTCCGCCACCGGGCTCCGACTCCATGCCCCGATTCTCCCCGGCAGCACCCACACGCGAGGGGCCGGGGCACGCCGCTGTGGAGAGCGCGGCTCAGGTGCGGATGACGTCGTCGGCGAGCGCGGCGGGATCATTCGCGGCGATGTGCGCGTCCTCCTGCTCGCGCCACAGCATCCACCACGAGTCCTCGCCGTCGCGGGCGAGCGCGCGGGCGTGCCGCACCTCCTCCGGCGCCTCGAGCCACAGCGCCCGGTCGGCGTGCTCGCGCGACTGCAGCGTGAGCGAGCCGCAGCCCTCGACGATGAGCGGCTCGCCCGGCTCGGCGCGATCCTCGGCGCCCCAGTCGCCGATCGCCCAGTCCCACCGCCGCCACACCGCCGTGCGGCCGGCGGCGAGCGGCACGAGGATGCCGCGCTCGAGCAGCCTCGAGCCGGTCGCGAGGCCGTGCCAGCCCGCGTAGAGGTCGTCCATGTGGATGACGCGCGCGCCCGACTCGGCCGCGAGCCGCGCGGCGAGCTCGGTCTTGCCCGCGCCGGAGCGCCCATCGACGATCGTCAGCATCACGCCCCCTCCCACACCGGCGAGAACGATCCTGCCGCGAGCGAGACGCCGAGCGCGGTCGCCGTCACGAGGGCGACGAGCAGCACGAGCACCGCGTCGCGCCTGCCGAGCGTCGACGGGCGGGCCCACGTGCGCTCCGGCCCCCCGAAGCCGCGCGCCTCCATCGCGGTCGCGAGCGTGCCGCCCCGCCGCAGCGCGACGACGAGCAGCGCGAACGCCGCTTGCAGCGACCGGCGCACGACGCCCGTGTCGCCGAGCCCCCGCGCCCGCCGCGCGAGCGAGATCTGCCGCCAGTCCTCCCCGAGCACGCCGAACAGCCGCGTGCCCGCGAGCGCGGCGAGCACGAACCGGTGCGGCAGCCGGGCGACTTGCGCGAGCCCGTCGGCGAGCCGCGTCGGATCGACGCCGACGAGCGCGACGAGCGTCGGCACGCCGATGGCGAGCACGCGCAGGCCGATCGCGAGCGCGAGCTCGATCGAGCGGTCGCT
Organism: Agrococcus sp. TF02-05; assembly: GCF_017565345.1. NCBI lineage: Bacteria > Bacillati > Actinomycetota > Actinomycetes > Micrococcales > Microbacteriaceae > Agrococcus > Agrococcus sp. TF02-05. Next base: position 453,145 of record NZ_JAGEKO010000001.1, read on the forward strand.
GATGACCGCGAGCCAGACCTGGGCGTGGATGCGTCCGGCCGGTTCGGCGTACAGGAGCATGCTGACGGCCGAGAGCGGTGCCGCGATGAGGAGCGGCCACGAGCGGCGCACGACGGTGCGGGGGCCGATCCCGACGCTCGCGAAGACGATCGCCCACGCGGCGAGCGCGACGGCCGCGCTGACGACGTCGATCGTGAGGAGCATCGGGATGGAGTACAGCACCGCCGCGACGATCGGCGTGACGGGGTTCACCCGCTCGAGCGCCCTCACGCGGCGCCCAGCCGGAGCACCCGATCGCCGAGCACGCGCTCGACGTCGGCGTCGTGCGTCACCGCGACGACCGCGCACCCGTCGTCGTCGACGAGCGAGGCGATGAGCCGGACGAGCTCCTGCCACGTGCGGCGGTCCTGCCCGAACGTCGGCTCGTCGAGCACCATGACGCGCGGCGCCGGCGCGAGCACCGTCGCGACCGAGAGCCGCCGCTGCTCGCCGCCCGAGAGCGTGAAGGGATTGACGTCGGCGAGGTGGGCGAGCCGCAGCGCCGCGAGCAGCGCGTCGACGCGCTCGCTCACCGCGGCGTCGCTCCGCCCGAGCGCCCGCAGCCCCGCCGCGACCTCGTCTCGCACGCGCGCCGCGACGAACTGGTGCTCGGGCTGCTGGAACACGGTGCCGATGCGGGTCGCGAGCTGCTTCGGCCGCCAGCGGACGGGTGCCTCGACCGCCACGTCGCCGCGCAGCTCCGGCGTCGCCCGCACCGCTCCCTCGACCGGTGGCAGGAGGCCCGCGAGCGTGAGCGCGAGCGTCGACTTGCCGGCGCCGTTCGGGCCGGTGACGACGAGCGCCTCCCCCGCGCGCACCTCGACGTCGACGGGCTCGTGCACCGCCTCGCCGGCGCGGCCGGAGCGCAGCGTCTCCGCGACGAGCAGCGCCGGCCCGGCCGCGCGGCGCGCGCGATCGACCTCGACCGGGATCCCCGGCACCCACACCCCGCCCGCCGCGAGCGGCTCGGCGTGCACCTCGAGCACCGCGTGGGGCGAGCCGTCGGCCGCGACGCCCGCGCCCGGCTCGAGCACGACGACGCGGTCGACGACCGGGAGCCACGTGTCGACGCGGTGCTCGACGACGACGAGCGTCGCCCCGGTGTCGGCGGCCACGCGAGCCACCGCATCCCGCACCTCGGCGACGCCGACGGGATCGAGGTTCGCGGTCGGCTCGTCGAGCAGGATGAGGCCGGGCCGCATCGCGATGACCCCCGCGAGCGCGAGCCGCTGCCGCTGCCCGCCCGAGAGCGCCGCGGTCGAGCGGTCGAGGTCGACGTCGAGGCCCACCGCGTCGAGCGCGGCCCGCACGCGCGGCCAGATCTCCTCGCGCGGCACGGCGAGGTTCTCGCAGCCGAACGCGACGTCGTCGCCGACGCGCGACATGATCGTGTTGGCCTGCGGGTCCTGCAGCACGAGCCCCGCGAGGCCGCGCCGGCTCGCGGGGTGCGCGCCGTCGACGAGCAGCTCGCCGGTCTCGTCGCCCTCCTCGTCGCCGCCGAGCACGCCCGCGAGCGCGGCGAGCAGCGTCGACTTGCCCGCGCCCGAGGGGCCGAGCAGCAGCACGCGCTCGCCGGGCTCGATGTCGAGGTCGAGCCCGGCGAGCGCGGGCGCAGGGCGGCCGGCGTGCTGCCAGCCCCACCCTCGCGCGCGGATGCGCGAACCGGTCACCGGGAGCGCGAGCGCCCCGAGGCGAACCGGTCGAGCACGCCCGTAGCGGCGAGCGCCCGCGTCAGGAGCCAGCCGACGACGCCGGCGAGGACGGCGCCCGAGACGGCGATGCAGCCGAGGTAGATCGCGAGGAACTCGGCGCTCTTCGCGAGGTTGCCGGAGGTGAACAGCTCGAGCACGTACGCGCCGATCGCCGCGCCGACGCCCGCGAGCATCGCGACGGGCAGGCCGAAGCGGCGGTAGGCGAAGAGCAGGAAGACGAGCTCGGCGCCGAGGCCCTGCGCGATGCCGGCGTAGACGGTCTCGATCGCCCACTGGCTGCCGAGCAGCATCGAGACGGTCGCGGCGAGCAGCTCGACGAAGAGCGCGGCGCCGGGCTTGCGGATGATGAGGCCGCCGAGCACGCCGCCGAGCAGCCAGATGCCGACGGCGAGCCCGCCGAAGCCAGGGGTGAGCGCGTCCATGACGCTGAACCATGCGTAGCCGACGCTGTTCCAGAGGACGAAGATGAGGCCCGTCGCGACGCCGAGGACGGCGGCGACGACGATGTCGACGACGCGCCAGCGGCCGATGCGGCGGCGCCCGGTCGACGAGGCGGATGCGGTGGGTGCAGTGGTCATGCAGTGCCCTTCTCGGTGGAATGGCACGGGTAGGTGTCCTCCCTGCGCTGGCATGATCCAGATCAGGTTTGACGGTCGAAGGCTTCGGCCTTCCTCTCAGCCCGGCGCACCGGACTCCCGTGTCGCGAGCCAGTGTAGCCCGAGGCGCCGCTCGCGGCGCGCGCGTAGGCTCGACGGGTGCAGCACATCGGATCCTTCGTGGCCATCGGCGACAGCTTCACCGAGGGCGTCGGCGACGAGCTGCCCGACGGCTCGGTGCGCGGCTGGGCCGACTTCGTCGCCGCTGGCCTCGCGACCGCCCAGGGCGCGCCCGTGCGCTACGCGAACCTCGCCATCCGCGGCCGCAAGCTCGGCCAGATCCTGCACGAGCAGCTCGACGCGGCCATCGCGCTGCGCCCCGACGCGATCAGCATCAACGGCGGCGGCAACGACATCCTCCGGCCGAAGGTCTCGATCGACCACGTGGGTGAGCGCCTCGCCGATGCCGCGCACCGCATCGCGGCCGCGGGCATCCGCCCCATCATGCTCTCGGGCGGCAACCCCTCGGGCGTCATGCCGATCGGCGCCGTCATGCAGCGCCGCGGCGACGCGCTCGCGCGCGCGGTCGTCTCGCGCGTCGCCGACCTCGACGCGCCCTACGTCGACAACTGGTCGGACGCCGAGCTGCGGAGCCCCCGCTTCTGGTCGCGCGACCGGCTGCACCTCAACGCCGCCGGGCACGCGCACGTCGCCCGCAACGTGCTGCGCGCGCTCGGGCACCCGGCGCCCGAGTCGTGGCGCGACCTCGCCGCGATCTCGACGGCCGAGGGCCGCCGCGACGTCGCCTACTACCGCGAGTTCGTGCTGCCGTGGCTCGGCCGCCGCTTCACGGGCCGCTCCTCCGGTGACGGGCGCGACCCGAAGCTGCCGGGCTTCGTCGAGGTGCCGCCGATCGCCTAGCCGCCCGAGTGGCCCGTCGTCACGAAGTCGATGAGCTCCTCGACGCGGGCGAGCAGGGCCGGCTCGAGGTCGTTCCAGTCGCGCACGCGGCCGCGGATGCGCTGCCACGCGCGCGCGACGTCCTCCTGGGAGCCGTGCGGCATCCCGAGCCGCTTGAGCGTGCCCTGCTTCCAGTCCTCGCTGCGCGGCACGTCGGGCCAGCGCTCGATGCCGAGCCGCGCTGGCTTGACGGCCTGCCAGATGTCGATGAACGGATGCCCCACGATGCGAACGTGCGCGGCGTGCGGGCCGCGCTCGACGGCCTGGGCGATCCGGGTCTCCTTCGAGCCCGGCACGAGGTGGTCGACGAGGATGCCGAGCCGGCGCGTCGCCGTGGGCGCGAACTCCGCGACGATGCCCGCGAGGTCGTCGACGCCGTGCAGCGGCTCGACCACGACGCCCTCGACCCGCAGGTCGTGGCCCCACACCTGCTCGACGAGCTCGGCGTCGTGCGTGCCCTCGACGAGGATGCGGCTCGGGAGCGCCACGCGCGCTTTGAGCCCCTCGACCGCGCGCGAGCCCGACGCCGTGCGGGTCGGCGCGCTCCGGTCGACCGCGGGCGGCACGAGCTCGACCTCGACGCCGTCGACGAGGAAGCCGCGGCCGAGCGGGAAGAGCCGCACCTTGCCGCGCCGGTCCTCGAGCTGCACGTGGCCGGCCTCGATGCCGACGACGGCGCCGACGAAGCCGTCGTGCCGCTCGACGACGAGGTCTCGCTCGGCCGGCACGCGCTTCGGCGGCGCTGGCTTCCTGGCCGTTTTCGCCTCCGGCGAGAGCACGTCGCCGCCCCACGAGTCCCAGTCGATCAGCACTCGATCGATCGTAGAGGCGACCCGGTGGTCAGGCGCGGAGGCTCGCGACCGCCTCGAGGGTGCGGAGGTCGCCCTGCACGAGGATCCGCGTGACGACCGACTCCTCCCAGCGCGCGAGGCCGTCGCGCACGCGCTCGATCGGCCCGACGAGCGCGATCTCGTCGACGAGCCGCGTCGGCACCGCCGCGATCGCCTCGGCCTTGCGCCCGGCGAGGTAGAGCTCCTGCACGCGCACGCACTCCGCCTCGAAGCCGAGCCGCGCGACGGCGTCGAAGTGGAAGTTCGCGCCCTTCGCGCCCATCCCGCCGACGTAGAGCGCGATCATCGGCCGCACGCGGTCGGCCGCGGCCTCGACGTCGTCGTCGACGACGATCGGCACCGGCACCGAGACCTCGAAGCGATCCGCGGGCGGCAGCGCCGGATCGCGCTTCGCGAAGCCCTCCTCGAGTAGCGCGCGCGACGCGGCATCCTGCGCGGGCGAGTAGAGGAACGGCAGCCAGCCGTCGGCGATCTCGGCCGCGAGCGCCGTGTTCTTCGGCCCCTCGGCGGCGAGGTGGATGGGGATGTGCTGCCGCAGCGGATGCAGGGTCGAGATGAGCGGCTTGCCGAGCCCGGTCGTGCCCTCGCCCGTGAGCGGGAGCGGCAGCTGCGGGCCGGGCGCCGTGACGGGCCCCTCGCGCGCCATGATGCTGCGCAGGATCGCGACGTACTCGCGCGTGCGGGCGAGCGGCTTCGGGAACGGCTGCCCGTACCAGCCCTCCACGACCTGCGGCCCGCTCACGCCGAGCCCGAGGATGACCCTCCCGCCCGAGAGGTGGTCGAGCGTCATCGCGGTCATCGCCGTCGAGGCGGCCGTGCGCGCCGAGAGCTGCGCGATGCCGGTCGCGAGCTGCACGCGCGATGTCGCCGCACCCCACCACGCGAGCGGGGTGAACGCATCCGACCCGTACGCCTCCGAGGTCCAGATCGAGTCGAAGCCGAGCCGCTCCGCCGCCTGCACCGCCTCGAGCGCCCCCGCGGGCGGCGCGGCCTTCCAGTAGCCGAGCATGTAGCCGTAGTCCATGGTGCCCATCCTGCCCACCCGGGCCCCGCGCAACCGACCGGTTGTGCCGGATGCACGAGCGGCGCGCCGCTTCCGTAGGCTCGCTCCATGGACTTCCGCATCTTCACCGAGCCCCAGCAGGGCGCCTCCTACGACGAGCTGCTCGCGGTCGCCCTGCGCACCGAGCAGCTGGGCTTCGACGGCTTCTTCCGCTCCGACCACTACCTCCGCATGGGCGACGGCGACCCGGGCTACGGGCCGACGGATGCGTGGACGACGCTCGCGGGCCTGGCGCGCGACACCGAGCGAGTGCGGCTCGGCACGCTCGTCTCGTCCGTCACCTACCGGCTCCCCGGCATCCTCGCCGTGCAGGTCGCGAACGTCGACGCGATGTCGGGCGGCCGCGTCGAGCTCGGCCTCGGCACCGGCTGGTTCGAGCAGGAGCACCGCGCCTTCGGCATCCCCTTCCCCGAGCGCCGCTTCGACCTGCTCGAGGAGCAGCTCGCGATCGTGACGGGGTTCTGGCAGACGCCCGCGGGCGCGCGATTCTCGTTCGACGGCGACCACTACCGCCTCGAGGACTCCCCCGCGCTCCCGAAGCCCGTGCAGGAGCGCATCCCCGTGATCGTCGGCGGGCTGGGCGCGAAGCGCACGCCACGGCTCGCCGCGCAGTTCGGCGACGAGCACAACCTCTCGTTCCCGCCGTTCGAGCGCATCCGGCCGCTGTTCGCCGCGCTCGATGAGGCGATCGAGCGCGAGGAGCGCGAGCGCCCGGTCGTGCGCTCGGTCGCGCTCGTCGCGTGCGTCGGCGACGACGAGGCGACGTTCCGTCGGCGAGCGGATGCGATCGGTCGCGCGCCCGAGGAGCTGCGCGAGCACGGCGTGGCCGGCTCGCGCGCCGAGGTGGAGGACCTGCTCGGCCGCCTCGCCGACGACGGCGTCGAGCGCGTCTACCTGCAGGTGCTCGACATGACCGACCTCGACCACCTGGACGAGCTCGCCTCGTTCGCGGGCGTCGCCGCTCCCGTCGCGGGCTGAGACGCGGCGGCACGCGGAAGGGGGCTGCCAGCAGGCAGCCCCCTCTCGTGCGTCGCGACGGCGGTTATGCCGTGGTGCGACCGCGGTTCTTGGTGATCAGGCCCCAGATGAGGAGCACGATGATCGAGCCGCCGATGGCCAGCAGCCACGTCGACAGGTCCCAGAACTCCTCGATGCCGACGCCGAAGATCATCGAGCCGATCCAGCCGCCGAGCAGCGCGCCGACGACGCCGAGGATCAGCGTGACGATCCAGCCGCCGCCCTGTCGGCCGGGGAGGATCAGCTTGGCGATGGCGCCGGCGATGAGGCCGAGGACGATCCAACCGAGAATGCCCATAGTGTGGTCCCTTCTCTCTGCAGCGGTGCAAGGGTTTCACTCCGCCGAGCCCCGCCTGTGCGGAACTGGAGACAACACTCGCGCAGGTTCCTGGAAGGTTCCTGGGCTGTACCTGACTAATCCATAGCCCGCTGGAGGACGATCTCCCGCACTCGAGCGGCGTCGGCCTGGCCGCGCATCGCCTTCATGACGGCGCCGATGACCGCGCCGGCGGCCTGCACCTTGCCGTCGCGGATCTTCTGCAGCACGTCGGGCTGGCTCGCGAGCGCCTCGTCGACCGCCGCGACGAGCGCCGACTCGTCGGTGACGACCTTGAGCCCGCGCGCCTCGACGACCTCCGCGGGAGCGCCCTCGCCGGCGATGACGCCCTCGAGCACCTGCCGCGCGAGCCTGTCGGTCAGCGCGCCCTCGTCGACGAGCGCCTGGAGCTGCGCGACGTGCTCGGGCTCGACGAGGCTCGACGCCTCGACGCCCTGCTCGTTCGCGAGCCGGGCGATCTCGCCCGTCCACCACTTGCGCGCGGCCTGGGGCGTCGCGCCCGCGACGACCGTCGCCTCGACGAGGTGCAGCATGTCGCCGTTCACGACGTCCTGGAACTCGAGGTCGGTGAAGCCCCACTCGGCCTTGAGCCGGCGGCGGTGCGCGACGGGCTGCTCCGGCAGCTGCGAGCGCAGCTCCTCGACGAGCTCGCGGCTCGGCGCGAGCGGCAGCAGGTCGGGCTCGGGGAAGTACCGGTAGTCGTCGGCGTCCGACTTCGGCCGGCCGGGGCTCGTCGCGCCCGTGTCCTCGTGCCAGTGCCGCGTCTCCTGCACGATCGTGCCGCCTGCGGCGAGGATCGCCGCCTGCCGCTGGATCTCGTAGCGCACGGCGCGCTCGACAGAGCGCAGCGAGTTGACGTTCTTGGTCTCGGTGCGGGTGCCGAGCGCCTCCTGGCCGCGCGGGCGCAGGCTCACGTTCGCGTCGCAGCGCAGGTTGCCGCGCTCCATGCGCGCCTCGGAGATGCCGAGCGAGAGCACGATGTCGCGGATCGCCGCGACGTAGCGCTTCGCGATCTCGGGCGCGTCGTGCTCGGCGCCGAAGATGGGCTTCGTGACGATCTCGACGAGCGGCACCCCGGCGCGGTTGTAGTCGACGAGCGAGTACTCGGCGCCCTGGATGCGGCCGGTCGAGCCGCCCACGTGCGTGAGCTTGCCGGCATCCTCCTCCATGTGCGCGCGCTCGATCGGGATCGAGACCTGCCGTCCGTCGGCGAGCTCGATCTCGACGGCGCCCTCGAACGCGATGGGCTCGTCGTACTGCGAGATCTGGTAGTTCTTCGGCGTGTCCGGGTAGAAGTAGTTCTTCCGCGCGAACCGGCACGACTGCGCGATCTCGCAGCCGAGCGCGAGCCCGAGCGAGATCGAGTAGCGCACGGCCTCGGCGTTCACGACCGGCAGGCTGCCGGGCAGCCCGAGGCTCAGCGGGTCGACGAGCGTGTTGGGCTCGGCGTCGTGGAAGTCCGGATGCGCGGGGTTGGGCGCGGCGGAGAACATCTTCGTGCGCGTGCCGAGCTCGACGTGCACCTCGAAGCCGAGCACGGGCTCGAAGCGCTCGAGCGCCTCGTCGAAGTCCATCAGCTTGTCCTTCATCGGCCCGCTCCGTCCTGCTCGCGGCCGGTCAGGGCCGGCGCCTTCGTGGTGAGGATGCCGCCCCAGCGCTCGGCGAGGAGCGCCTCGATCGCGGCGCCCGCGCGGTAGAGCCGCTCGTCCTGGAACATCGGCGCGAGCAGCTGCAGCCCGACGGGGAGCCCGTCGTCGCCGAGGCCCATCGGCAGGCCCATGCCGGGGATGCCCGCGAGGTTCGCGGGGATGGTCGTGATGTCGTTGACGTACATCGCGAGCGGGTCGTCGAGCTTCTCGCCGAGCTTGAACGCCGTGGTCGGCGCGGCCGGGCTGATGAGGATGTCGGCCTGCTCGAACGCGGCGTCGAAGTCGCGCTGGATGAGCGTGCGCACCTTCTGCGCCGAGCCGTAGTAGGCGTCGTAGTAGCCGGCGGAGAGCGCATAGGTGCCGAGGATGATGCGCCGCTTGACCTCGGCGCCGAAGCCCGCCTCTCGGGTCGCGGCCATGACGTCCTCGACCGTCTGCCCGGCCTGCTCGACCCGCAGGCCGAAGCGCACGGAATCGAAGCGCGCGAGGTTGCTCGACGCCTCCGCGGGGAGGATGAGGTAGTACGCGGCGACCGAGTACGCGAACGACGGGCACGAGACCTCGACGGCCTCCGCCCCCGCATCCGTCAGCACCCGCACGGTCTCCTGGAAGCGCGCCTGCACGTCGGCGGCGATGCCCTCGGAGTCGAGCTCCTTGACGACGCCGACCCTGAGGCCCGCGAGGTCGCCTCGCGACGCGCCCTCGCGAGCGGCGGCGGCGAACGACGGCCACTCGCGCTCGAGGCTCGTCGAGTCGTGCGGGTCGTGGCCGCCGATGACGTCGTGGATGAGCGCGGAGTCGAGCACCGTGCGGGTCACGGGCCCGACCTGGTCGAGGCTCGAGGCGAGGGCGATCGCGCCGTAGCGGCTCACGCCGCCGTAGGTGGGCTTCATGCCGACCGTGCCCGTGACGGCCGCGGGCTGGCGGATCGAGCCGCCGGTGTCGGAGCCGAGCGCGAACGGCGCCTCGAACGCCGCGACCGCTGCCGCCGAGCCGCCGCCCGAGCCGCCCGGGATGCGCTCGAGGTCCCACGGGTTGCGGGTCGGGCCGTACGCCGAGTGCTCGGTCGACGAGCCCATCGCGAACTCGTCCATGTTGGTCTTGCCGAGCGCGACGAGCCCGACCTGCTTGAGGCGGGCGACGACGGTCGCGTCATAGGGCGGGATCCAGCCCTCGAGGATGCGCGAGCCCGAGGTCGAGGGCATGCCGACGGTGCAGAGCACGTCCTTGATCGCGACTGGGGCGCCCGCGAGCTCGTGGAGCTCCTCACCGGCGGCGCGGCGCTCGTCGATCGCCCTCGCCTGCTCGAGCGCGGCCTCGTTGACGTGGAGGAAGGCGTGCACGTCGCCGTCGACCTCGGCGATGCGGTCGAGGTGGGCCTGCGTCGCCTCGACCGACGAGACCTCGCCGCTGCGCAGGAGCGCCGCGAGCTCATGGCCCGCGAGGCGCGTGATGTCGGCGGTCACTGCTCCTCCCCCAGGATCGCCGAGACCCGGAAGCGCTCGCCGTCGTGGCTCGGGGCGCCGGCGAAGACCTGCTCGGCCGAGAGCGTCTCGCCGACCTCGTCGGCGCGCATGACGTTCGAGAGCGGCACGGGGTGGCTCGTGGCCGGCACGTCGGGACCGGCGATCTCGCTCACGGTCGCGATCGCGTCGACGATCGCCGACAGCTCGCTCGTGAGGCTCGTCACCTCGTCGTCGGTGAGCGCGATGCGAGCGAGTCCAGCCAGGTGCTGGACGTCCTCGCGAGTGATCTCGGACATGCGTCTCCTCGTCGGCAGCGGGGGTTCGCCCTCGATCCTACGGCTCGACGACGAGCGCCCAGACCGCGAGCGCCTCGATCACGAGGGCCGCCGCGAGGCACCACCGGCGCGCGTCGGCGGCGATCGCGAGCGCCTCGCGCACGACGGCGCCGGGCCGGTACGAGGGGCGCGTCCACGCGCCGACCACGGCGCCGTCCATGCCGAGCGCGGCGAGCAGCCACGCGGTGCGATAGGCGTGGTAGCCGCTCGTGACGACCGCGAGCGGCGCGCGCTCCCCCGTCGTGAACGGCCGGGAGAGCTCGAGGTTCTCGCGCGTGGAGGTCGACGCCTGCTCGAGGTCGATCGCGCCGGACGGCACGCCGAGCCGCTCGGTGAGGTGCTCGGCCATCGCCGACGCCTCGGTGCGCACCTCGTCGGGCCCCCGGCCGCCGGCGACGACGATGCGGGCGTCGGGCCGGCCGGGCAGCGCTGCGCGCCAGACCTCCGCCCCCCGCTCGACGCGTCGGCGCAGCAGCGGACCGACCTCGCGCCCCCGGAGCCCCGCGCCGAGGATGAGCACGGCGCCGGGCGGCTCGTGCAGCGGCGCTCGCGCGTGCAGCAGCATCGCGCCGACGAGCACCGCGAAGCCGAGGCCCGCCGCCCAGAGCGGCGATGCGAGCAGCAGCGCGGCGCGCGCGAGCGCCGGCTCGATCCCGACCGCGGCGACGATGCCCGCGCCGAGCAGCAGCATGCCGGCTCCGAGCGCCGCGATGAGCCGGTCGACGAGCCGCACGCGCACGAGCCGCGTGAGCACGAGGCCGTGCCACGCCGAAGCGCCGCCGAGCGTGGTGGTCGCGATCGCCGCGGCGACGACGACGGTGCCCCAGAGCGGCTCGCGAGCGTCGGCGTCGAGCCAGCGCGCGACCGGCGCAGCCACGAGGACGCCGGCGATCGCGACGAGCGCGATCACGACCGCACCGGAGACGATCGCGGGAGCCAGCACGCGCATCCGCCCCCGCACCGCCGTCACGCTGCGACCCTAACCGGGCGGCGCGCCGCTTGCGGCGAGATCGAACGTGTGTTCGAATGATGGCCATGCGATGGGAGACGCAAGCCGCGACGCACGTCGACGACGACGCGCTGCCGGGCCTCGAGGAGCGCTCGAGCGTGCTCGAGTCATGGCCGACTCCGGGGTTCGACGGCATGTCGTTCCTCGAGATCACGGCGAAGAGCGCGCTCAACCACGTCGCGGGCGACGGCTTCATGGGCGGCGCGTGGACGATCAACCCCTACCGCGGCTGCCAGCACGCGTGCCGCTACTGCTTCGCGCGCAACACGCACACCTACCTCGAGCTCGACGCGGGCGCCGACTTCGACTCCCGCATCGTCGTGAAGGCCAATCTCGTCGACGTGCTCGAGCGCGAGCTCGCGGGGCCGCGCCGCGACGTCGACGCCGTGCAGCTGGGCACCAACACCGACCCGTACCAGCGCGCGGAGGGCCGCTATCGGCTCATGCCGGGCGTGCTGCGCGCGCTCGCACGGCACGGCGCCTCGATCTCGATCCTCACGAAGGGCACGCTGCTGCGGCGCGACCTGCCGCTGCTGCAGTCGATCGCGCGCGACGTGCCGGTCTCGATCGCGATGTCGATCGCGATCTTCGACGACGAGCTGCAGCAGGAGGTCGAGCCCGGAACCCCGACGACGCGCTCGCGGCTCGAGACGGTGCGCGCCGTCCGCGAGGCGGGGCTCGACTGCGCCGTCTTCGCGATGCCGATCATGCCGGGGCTCACCGACACGCGCGAGCACCTCGAGCGAGCGTTCGCGGCGATCGCCGAGGCGGGCGCGACGAGCGCGATCGCGAGCGCCCTGCACCTGCGACGCGGTGCGCGCGAGTGGTACCTGGAGTGGCTCCGCGCCGAGCATCCCGAGCTGCTGCCGCTCTACGACCGGGTCTACCGAGACGCGCGCGGTCGCTTCGGGTCCTACGCCCACCCCGACTACCGCTCGTGGCTGCGTGACCGCATCCGCCCGCTGCAGCGCCGCTATGGGCTCGGCCGCACCGTCGTCGCCCCCGGCACCGGCATCTCGGCCGTCGCGCCGAGCAACCGCGCGAAGCAGCTGCCGAGCACGTCGGGCGAGCCGATGCTCGCGGCGGCGACGCTCTTCTAGGCGCCAGTCCCCTCGACGCTCGTGACGAAGGCGCGGATGCGCTCCGCGCAGTCGGGGTGATCGGCGACGGCGTGGCCGTGCCCGACGAGCACCTCGTGGGCGGCGCCGAGCTCGACGAGCGCCGCCGCGACCTCCTCGTACTCGGCGTTCCAGCCGCCCGTGAGCACGAGCGTGCGGGTGCGCGCGAGCGCGGCCGGGTCGACGGGATGCCGCCAGGCGCGCCGTGCACTCTCGCGCGGCGGGCGGAGCGCAGCTCCTCGGGCGAGCGCGCGGCGCCGATGTCGTCGCCGGTCAGGGCGAGCATGGGCGCGCGCTCGAACGACTCGTCCGAGGGGCTCGCGTCCCGGTAGACCGACTCGACCCGCTCGATCGCGGCGGCGCACGCGGATCGGTCGCGCGACCTGGTAGAGGGCCGGCTCGATGAGCACGAGCGACCGGATCGGCACGAGGGAACGCCGCGGCCTGCAGCGGGCACGCCGCGGCGCCCGCGCGGCCCGCGCCGTGCGCGAGTGGAGCGCGGGGCCCTCACCGGATCGGGCGCTCATCGCGCCGGCCAGCGCCAGGCGGGCACGTCGAGCGGACCTTCGCGGCCGGCGACGAGCGTCTCGCCGTGCTCCTTCTCGAGCTCGATCCGGAGGCCTGCGAGCGCATCGGCGAGCTGCTGCTGATGCGTGACGACGATGATCTGCGTGCGCTCAGCCGCGCGGCGGATGAGGGCGGCGAGCGGCGCGACGAGCTCGACGTGGAGGCTGCGCTCGGGCTCGTTGAGGACGATGAGCCCGGGCTGCTCGACCGAGGTGAGCGCCGCGACGAGCAGCAGGAACTGCAGCGTGCCGTCCGAGAGCTCGGCAGCCGAGAGCATGCGCAGCACGCCCTGCTGCCGCAGCGCGGGCGTCATGCGACCGTCGGCGGCGACGATCTCTAGCTCCGCGCCGTCGAACGCGTCGGCGATCGCGCGGGCGATCCCGTCGCCGAGACCCGCCTCGATCGAGGTGCGCAGCACCGCCGCGACGTTCGCGCCGTCGTCGTCGAGGCGGGGGCTGCGCGTGCCGATCTGGGGCTGGCGCGCGGGCGCGCCCGCATCGGTGCGGAACGCGTCGTGGAACCGCCACGAGGCCATAGCGCGCCGCACGCCCGCGATCTCGGGCGCATCCGCCGCCCCCTGGTGCTCGTCGAGCACCGACGCCCACGGCGCCATGCTGCGGCTGAGCTCGCGCCAGCCGCCGTCGGCCTGCACCCGGGCGAGCGGGCCGGATCGCTCGACGAGCACGGCGGCCGGGCGCGGCTCGAGGCCCGCGAAGACGTGCTCCTGCTTGATGACGGGGTCGCGATCGAACATGCTCGCGGCCGCGACCGGGATCCCGAGGTCGATCGCATAGCCGAGCCCGTCCGCCGAGCCGAACCCGAGCCGCAGCGCGATGGGTCCCGACCGCACGAGCCCCTGCGTCGGGGCGCCCTCCCGCACCGCGCGCGAGATGCGCTCCGGCCCCGCCCAGCGCACGGCATCCATGCCCCCGTCAGCGGCGAGCTCGCCGACCGCCTGCGCGCGCCCGGCGGCGGCGAGCAGGCGCAGCGCGCGGTAGAGGCTCGACTTGCCCGTACCGTTGCGCCCGGTCACGACCGTGAGCGGCTCGAGGTCGACGACGAGCGAGCGGATCGAGCGGTAGCCCTCGATCGCGAGCCGGTCGATCACGCGCCGAGCTGCCCGCGCGCGTAGCCCGCTTGGCCGACGTGCTGCACGCCGTCGTCGACGATGCTCACGAGCCGCACGCCGAGCGACACCGGCGGGTCGAAGGATGCGTCGACGACGCGGTCGAGGTCGGCCTCGGTGAGCGTGGCGAGATGCGCGCGGGTCGCCTCGACGACCGCGTCGAGGTACTCGAGGAGCGCCTCGGCCGACTCGGGCCGCACGGAGCGGACGTCGTCGGGGCCGTGCCCGTAGCCGGTGTCGTCCGGGTCGGGCGCGCGGCCGAAGCGCGCTGCCCAGTCGCCCGCGAGATAGACCTGCTCGGCGCCGGTGAGGGCCGCGACCTGCGCGTCCTGGCCGCGCCCGATGTGCCACGCGAGCCAGCTGATCGGGTTGGCGCCTTCGGTCGGCGCCGCGACGAGCTGCGCGGGCGAGAGCCCCTCGACCGCGCGCCGGAGCCCGTCGGGAATGCGTGAGAGTGCCTCGGTCAGCACGCCGACCGCATCCATCAGGACTCCTCCGTCGGGCCGAGCGCATCGGGGCCCTCGGTGACGAGCACGTGGAACTGCGCGGCGTCGATGATGCGCACGCCGAGCGACTCGGCCTTCGCGAGCTTCGAGCCCGCGCCGGGGCCGGCTGCGACGAAGTCGGTCTTCTTCGACACGCTCGACGCAGCCTTGCCGCCGGCGGCCATGATCGCCTCCTCGGCGCCCTCGCGCGAGTAGCCCTCGAGCGAGCCGGTCGCGACGACCGTGAGGCCCGCGAGCACGCCGCCGCGCTCGGCTGCCGCGCCGGGGCCCGGGTGCCCGGGGGTCGCGAAGCGCACGCCCGCCGCCCGCCAGGCGTCGACGATCTCGCGGTGCCAGTCGACCGCGAGCCACTCGACGACCGCGTCGGCGATGATCGGGCCGACGCCCTCGACCTCGGCGAGCTCGGCGGGGCTCGCGGCCTCGATCGCCTCGAGCGATCCGAACCAGCCCGCGAGCGCGCGCGCCGCGACGGGGCCGACGTGGCGGATGTTGAGCGAGACGAGCTGGCGCCAGAGGTCCTTCGTCTTCGCCCGCTCGAGCTCGGCGAGGAGCGTCTCGGCCTGCTTCGACGGGTAGGCGACCTCGACCTTCGTGATGCCCGCCTTCCGCCGGTCGGCGGGCGTCATCGACTCGGCCCCCGCCGGGTACTCGCGGCGGACGACCTGGAAGGGGCGGCGCACGACCGGCTCGCCGTCGTCGTCGAGCTTCGGCTGCCCCGTCTCGGCGTCGCGCACGACGACCTCGATCGGCACGAGCTGCTCGAGGGTGAGCGCGAACAGGCCCGCCTCGGTCGGCAGCGGCGGCTCGGCCGGCACGCGCGGCTGCGTGAGCGCCGCGGCGGTGACCTCGCCGAGCGCCTCGATGTCGAGGGCACCGCGGCTGCCGATGTGCTCGACCCTGCCACGCACCTGCGCGGGGCAGTCCTTCGCGTTCGGGCAGCGGAGGTCGATGTCGCCCTCCTTCATCGGCCGCAGGGTCGTGCCGCACTCGGGGCAGCCCTCGGGCATGACGAACTCGCGCTCCGTGCCGTCGCGCAGCTCGACGACGGGGCCGAGCACCTCGGGGATCACGTCGCCGGCCTTCCGCAGCACGACGGTGTCGCCGATGAGCACGCCCTTGTCGCGCACGACGTCCTGGTTGTGAAGCGTCGCCTGCCGCACGACCGAGCCCGCGACCTGCACGGGCGCCATGTTGGCGTAGGGCGTCGCCCGCCCGGTGCGGCCGACGCTCACGACGATGTCGAGCAGCTTCGTGTGCACCTCCTCCGGCGGGTACTTGTAGGCGATCGCCCAGCGCGGCGCGCGGCTCGTGATGCCGAGCTCGGCGTGGAGCGAGAGCTCGTCGACCTTGACGACGATGCCGTCGAGCTGGTGCTCGATCGAGTGCCGCTGCTCGCCGAAGCGCTCGACGTAGCCGACGACCTCGTCGACGCTCGCGAGCACCTCGACGTGCGGGCTCGTCGGCAGCCCCCACGACTCGAGCAGGCCGTAGACCTCGCTCTGCGCCCGCACGGGCGGATCGCCCCACGCGCCGAAGCCGTGCACGTACATCGAGAGCGCCTCGATGCGCGCCTCGCCGGCCTCGCGCTCGAGCCCGGTCTTCTTCTCGAGCTGCTGCCGCAGGCCGCCGGAGGCGGCGTTGCGGGGGTTCGCGAACGCGGGGAAGCGCTTCGCGGCGCGGTCGGCGGCGCGCTCCTCGTCGAAGTCGCCGCGGCTCGCCGCCGATCGCTTCTCCCACTTCGCGCGGTCCTCGGCGATCGAGCGCTCGCGCAGCTCGGCCTGCAGCGCGTTGAGCCGCTCGAACGCGGCGACGGGGATGAAGACCTCGCCGCGCACCTCGACGAGCTCGGGGTGGTCGTCGCCCGCGAGCCGCTCCGGGATGCCGGCCACCCGCAGCGCGTTCGTCGTCACGACCTCGCCGACGCGACCGTCGCCGCGCGTCGCGGCCGAGGTGAGCCTGCCGCGCTCGTAGCGCAGCGCGATCGCGAGTCCGTCGATCTTGAGCTCGGTGAGCCACGCGACCTCGCGGCCGGCGGCGGCCTCGGTCTTGGCGCACCACTCGCGCAGCTCGTCGATCGAGAAGACGTTGTCGAGGCTCAGCATGCGCTCGCGGTGCTCGATCGTGGGGAGCCCGCTCGTCGTGCCGCCCTGCACCGACTGGGTGGGCGAGTCCTGGCTCTGCAGCTCGGGGTGCTCGCGCTCGAGCGCGTCGAGCTCGCGGACGAGCGCGTCGTACTCGGCGTCGGACATGATCGACGCGTCGCGGTCGTAGTAGGCGGCGCTCGCCTCCTCGATCCGCGCCCGCAGCTCCTGCGCGCGGGCGTTCGCGTCGCTCAGAGCGACCTCTCCTCCAGTTCCCACCATGCGCCCATTGTGCACGCCGCGTCCGACAGCGATCCTGACGACGTCCGGGCAATCCGGCAGGGCCCGGGCTCCGAACCCACCACGACCGGCGCCCGCCACCGAGGTGGGCTCGACGCCACCGGCCGGACCTCAAGGAGGAGTCATGTCCCGCTCACCGAACCGCCTCGTCGCCACGATCTTCGGCGCCGTCTACCTGCTCGTCGGCCTCCTGGGCCTCTTCGTCGCCGGCACGAACGTCGTCGGCGAGGAGGGAGCCCTGCTGCTCGGCGTCTTCCAGGTCAACCACCTCCACAACATCGTCCACCTCGCGATCGGCGCGGCGCTCCTGCTCGCGGGACTCCGCAGCACGCCCGCGGCGAAGCGCGTGAACGTCATCGTCGGCGCGGTCTACCTGCTCGTCGGCATCGCCGGCTTCTTCATCGTCGACACGCCGGCGAACATCCTCGCCCTCAACACGCCCGATCACTTCCTCCACCTCGGCTCGGCGATCGTGCTGCTCGGCGTGGGCCTCGCCCTCGACCGCGACGCGGCTCCGCGCCGCGCGGCCGTCTAGGCGCGACGGTGGCGTCGCTGACGCAGCTCTGCGGCGCCATCGCCGCGCTCGGGGCGGCGCTCATCGCTCTCGCGGTGGGCGCCGCCGCTCCGCTGTGGCTCGCCGTGCCGCTCCTCGCAGCCGGCGCCGGCCAAGCGGTCGTCTCGGTGCTCGCGCTCCACGGCGCGCGGCTCCCGCTCGCGGCCGTCGCCGCTCCGCTGCTGCTCCCGACCCTCGCGTGGCTCGCGACGCTGCTCGTCGTGCGCGATGCCGCCGCGACCCTGCCGCTCGGGCCGATGCTCGCCGAGTCGGCGCTCGCGCTCACCGCCGCCGGCCTGCTCGCGCGACGACCGCGCACGGACGACGCCCCGGGGCCGATCGCGGCGCTGCTCGTCCTCGTCGGCGCCGCAGTCGTCGTCGCTCCCGTCGCGACGATCGCGCTCACCGGCACGCACGCGGGCGCCTTCGCGCAGCCGCACGGCGAGCACGGCGCCGTGCTCGAGGTCGAGGAGCACGTCGGGCACTAGCCCGAGCTCGCTCAGCCCTCGACGGGACCGGCGAGCGTCTGCTGGTAGAGCGCGAGCCGCCACTCGCCGTCGACGCGCACGTACGCGCTCGACATGCGGGCGACGAAGTCGGTGCCGTCGCGCCGCGCGACGCCGGTGTAGACGAGCGCAGCCGACTCCGCGCCGAGGGTGACGATGCGCGGCTCGCGGATCTCGAACGTCGCCCACGGCGGCGCCTGCCCGAGCGAGGCGACGACCGCTGCGCGGTCGAGCACCGATCCGTCGACGAGCACCATCAGGCCGTCGTCGGTCATGAGCCGACCGTAGAACCCATCGCCCGACGACTCGCACAGCGAGCGCCAGCCGGCGCGCTCGAGCTCGAGCAGCTCGTCGAGCACGCTCACGCCGCGTCCGCCTCGGCGAGACGCTCGGCAGCGTCCGCCGCCACCGTGCGGTCGATCGTCACCTGCCCCAGCACGCGCGTGCCCTCGTAGAGCACCGCCGACTGCCCGGTCGCGACGCCCGAGAGCGGCTCGGCCGGATCGATGACGAGCTCGTCGCCGACCATCCGCGCGCGAGCCGGCGCGGGGTCGGCGTGGGCGCGGATCTGCACCTCGACGTCGAGGCCGTCGGCGAGCTGCGGATGCGGTGCGCCGGCGTGCGAGATCCGGGTGCCGGCGAGGCGCACGACCGCGAGCGCCTCCTTCGGGCCGACGACGAGCTGTCGCGACTGCGGCTTGACCTCGAGCACGAAGCGCGGGCGGCCGTCGGGCGAGGGCACGCCGAGCGACATGCCGCGCCGCTGGCCGACTGTGTAGCCGTGCACGCCCTCGTGCGAGCCGACGACGCGACCCTCGCGATCGACGATCTCGCCCGGCTCGGCGCCGAGCCGCTCGGCGAGGAAGCCGCGCGTGTCGCCGTCGGGGATGAAGCAGATGTCGTGGCTGTCGGGCTTCTGCGCGAGCAGGAACCCGCGCTCGGCCGCCTCGGCTCGCACCGCCGCCTTCGTCGGGGTGTCGGCGAGCGGGAACCAGCAGCGCTCGAGCTGCGCGCCCGTGAGGACCCCGAGCACGTACGACTGGTCCTTCGCCCAGTCCGCCGCGCGGTGCAGCTCGGGTCCGCGCTCAGTGTGCTCGACGCGCGCGTAGTGGCCCGTGACGACGCGGTCGAAGCCGAGCCCGATCGCGCGGTCGAGGAGCGCCTCGAACTTGATCTTCTCGTTGCAGCGCAAGCACGGGTTGGGCGTGCGGCCCGCGGCGTACTCGTCGACGAAGTCCTGCACGACGTCGTCGTGGAAGCGCTCCGAGAAGTCCCACACGTAGAAGGGGATGCCGAGCCGGTCGGCGACGCGACGCGCATCCATCGCGTCCTCGACGGTGCAGCAGCCGCGGCTGCCCGTGCGGAGCGTGCCGGGCATGCGGCTGAGCGCGAGGTGCACGCCGACGACCTCGTGCCCGGCGTCGACGGCGCGCGCGGCAGCGACGGCGGAGTCGACCCCGCCGGACATCGCGGCCAGCACCTTCATGCCGACAAGGCTACCGAGCACCAGCCATCTCGTAGCCGGAGGTGCCAGGCTGTCAGCGTGACCGCTGCGCCGCCCACGATCTCGGTCGTGATCCCCGTGCTCGACGACGAGCGCGCGCTCGCGCGCTGCCTCGAGCGGCTCGCCGCGCAGACGATCGCGCCGCTCGAGGTCGTGGTCGTCGACAACGGCAGCGCCGACGGCTCGGCCGACGTCGCGCGCACCGCGGGCGCTCGCGTCGTCGACGAACCCGTGCGCGGCATCCCCGCGGCGGCGGCAGCGGGCTACGACGCGGCGGTCGGCGACGTCATCGCGCGCTGCGATGCGGACTCGGTCGTCCCGCCCGACTGGCTCGAGCGCATCCGGGACGCCTTCGCCGCCGATCCCGCGCTCGAGGGCCTCACCGGGCCCGGCCGCTTCATCGACCTGCCGCGCCCGTGGCGCGGCGTCGCGAGCGTCGCCTACGCCGTCGGCACGTTCGGCGCGAGCGGCGCGGCGATCGCGAACGTCCCGCTGTGGGGCTCGAACATGGCGCTGCGCCGCACCGCGTGGGCGGCGGTCTCGGCGGAGGTGGAGCGGCTCGACGCGAGCGTGCACGACGACCTCGACCTCACGATGCGGCTCGGCCCGCGCGCGCGGCTGCGCTTCGAGCCGCGGCTGCAGGTCGGCGCCGAGGGGCGCATGTTCCACAGCCGGGATGCCGCTCGCCGCCGCGTCGCGATGGCGATGCGCACCTTCCGCCGCAACTGGGCGATCGACGGCTCGGCGGGCCGCCGCTGGCTGCACCGCGTCTCGGGCCGCGGGCTGCTCGTCGGGGAGGGGCGGCGATGAGCTGGCTCGAGGGGCAGGACCGCTGGCTGGCGACCGACTGGCTGCGCGTCGCGATCGCCGTCTCGGTGCCGGCCGCCTACCTCGTCGCGGGCGGACCGGCGGCCGCCGCGATGCTGCTCGCGCTCGGCGGCACGATGGCGCTGCGCTTCGCGCGCATGAGCGTGCCCGCCGACGTCGTCGGGCAAGCGGTGCTCGGCGGCTCCGCCTGGTTCGCGGCGATCGGCGCGTACCAGGTCGTGCCGGGCCTCGACGTCGCGTCGCACCTCGCGAGCGGCGCGGTGCTCGCGCTGCTGACCCGCACGATCCTGCTGCGCTCGGGACTGCTGCCGGCGGAGCCGGGCGGCCGGGCGGCCCGCGTGCTCCACGTGACGACGGCCGTCGCGATGCTCGGCCTGCTGTGGGAGCTCGGCGAGTGGGCCGGCCACGCGCTCATCACGCCCGACATCGGCGTCGGCTACGAGGACACGCTCACCGACCTCGTCGCCGACGCGATCGGCGCCCTCATCGCCGTGATCGCGGTCGAGGCGGGTGAGCGGCGCGAGCGCGGCCGGGCGACCGCCGACCCCGCCGGCGAGCTGCGCGAGCGCTGACCCGCGCGCCCTCAGCTGAGCGACCGCGCCCGCTGGATCGCGCCGGGGAGCGCCGCGAGCAGCGCGTCGACCTCGGCCTCCGTCGTCGTGCGGCCGAGCGAGAGCCGCAGCGGCGCCGCGCCCTCGACGCCGCACGCGCGCACGACGTGCGACTCGCGAGCGACGCCCGCCGAGCACGCCGAGCCGTTCGAGACGGCGAAGCCCGCCTCGTCGAGCAGGAACTGCAGCGCCTCGCCGCTCGCGCCCTCGACGACGAGGTGGGCGATGTGCGGCAGCCGCGCCTCGGCCGTGAGGATGCGCACACCCGGCAGGCTCGCGGCGGTCGAGCGGATGCGGTCGGTCATGGCCGAGAGGCGCGTCGCCTCCGCGTCGAGCTCGGCGAGCGCCTCCTCCGCAGCGAGCGCGAAGAGCGAGGCCCCGAGCGCGTCCTGCGTGCCGGAGCGGAGGCCGCGCTGCTGCCCGCCGCCGTGGTGGAGCGCCTCGATCCGCACGTCGCGGCCGACGACGAGCGCGCCGACGCCGTGCGGGCCGCCGATCTTGTGGCTCGCGACGCTCATGAGCGATGCGCCGGAGTCCACGAACCGCAGCGGCACGTGCCCGAAGGCGCCCACGGCGTCGAGGTGGAGGGGCACGCCCGCGCGCGCCGACGCATCCGCCGCCTCGCGCACGGGCTGGAGCGAGCCGACCTCGTTGCTCGCGACGAGCATCGTCGCGACCGCGGCGCCGCCCTGCTCGAGCGCCGCGCGGAAGTCGTCGAGGTCGGTCACCGCCTGCTCGTCGACGCGCACCCAGCGCACGGGCGCGCCGTGCGCCTCGAGCCACGCGACGGCGTCGAGCGTCGCGTGGTGCTCGGCGACGGGCACGACGATCGCGCCTGCGGCCCCGGCGTCGCGAGCCGCCCACCACGCGCCCTTGAGCGCGAGGTTGATCGACTCGGTGCCGCCGGAGGTGAGCACGACCTCGGTCGGGTGGCACCCGAGGGCGATCGCGAGGCGCTCGCGCGCCTCCTCGAGCACCGCCCGGGCGCGCTGGCCCTCGCGGTGCGTCGACGCGGGGTTCGCGAGCGGCGCCGCCGTCGCGAGCGCCTGCCGCACCGACTCGCGCATCGGCGTCGAGGCGGCGTGATCGAACTGGTGCACGCTCCCCTACCCTAGAGCGCGTGAGTGCGGGCGACGAGCGGGTGCGGGGCATCGCGCCCACCGCGATCGGCCACCGGCTCACCGTCTGGTCGCGCCACGCGACGGCGATGGAGCTGCGGGTGTTCGACGCGGGCGACCCCGACTGGCTGCTGCACGCGCTCCCGATGGAGCGCGTCGGCGACGAGTTCACGATCGACACCGAGCTGCTGCAGGTCGGCACGCCGTACGCGATCGGCGTGGAGGGGCCGGTGGGGCCCGGGCACGCCTTCGATCCGGCGCGGAACGCCATCCCGCCGCACGCGCGCGGCATCGTGCGCACGCCCCACGGCCAGCACCGCGCGACGGTCACCGACGACGCCTTCGACTGGGGCGACGCCCCGCGGCCGCGCGTCCGCCGCGACCGGCAGGTGATCTACGAGGCGCACGTCAAGGGCATGACGAAGCTGAGCCCCCACATGCCGCCCGAGCTCCGCGGCACCTACGCGGGCCTCGCGCATCCGTCGACCATCCGGTACCTGCAGGAGCTCGGCGTCACGACCGTGCAGCTGCTGCCGATCCACCTGTTCGTCTCCGAGCAGCGCCTGATCCGCCAGGGCAGGGTCAACCACTGGGGCTACAACTCGCTCAGCTGGTTCGCGCCGCACAGCGCCTACGCCTCGCGGCAAGCGCAGTTCGACGGCACGGGCGGCGTGCTGCGCGAGGTCAAGGGCATGGTGCGCCTGCTGCACGAGGCGGGGCTGCAGGTCTTCCTCGACGTCGTCTACAACCACACGTCGGAGGAGGGCGCCGACGGCCCGCCGTCGAGCCTGCGGCTCATCGACAACGCGTCGTACTACCGCCTCGACGACGAAGGACGGCCCATCGACTGGACCGGCTGCGGCAACACCCTCGACGCCTCCGAGCCCGCCGCGCAGGAGCTCGTGCTCGACTCGCTGCGCTACTGGCACCGCGAGATGCAGATCGACGGCTTCCGCTTCGACCTCGCGGTCACGCTCGGGCGGGGCACCGACGGCGCCTTCGACCCTCGGCACCCGCTGCTGCAGCGCATCCTGGCCGACCCCGCGCTCTCGGGGGCGACGATGATCGCCGAGCCGTGGGACATCGGCCCCGACGGCTGGCAGACCGGCCGCTTCCCCACCGGCTTCTCGGAGTGGAACGACCGCTTCCGCGACACCGCCCGGCAGTTCTGGCTCAGCGACTACCGCTCCTTCCGGCAGGGCGGCGACGGCGCGACGGGCGTCGGCCCGCTCGCGCACGCCGTCTCGGGCTCGGAGGGCCTGTTCGCCTCCGAGCGCGGACCCGTCGAGAGCGTGAGCTTCATCACCGCGCACGACGGGTTCACGCTCGCCGACCTCGTGCGCTACGACCGCAAGCACAACGAGGCCAACGGCGAGGACGGCCGCGACGGCGCCGACGACAACCGCTCCTTCAACCACGGCGTCGAGGGGCCGAGCGACGACATCGGCATCGAGCTCGACCGCCGGAAGTCGATGCGCAACCTGCTCGGCACGCTGCTCGTCTCGGCCGGCCTCCCGATGCTCACGATGGGCGACGAGATCGCGCGCACTCAACGCGGCAACAACAACGCCTACAACCAGGACTCGGCCCTGACGTGGATGCGGTGGGAGCTCGAGGACTGGCAGGTCGCGTTCCTCGAGCAGACGAAGCGCCTGGTGCGGCTGCGGCGCGAGCACCCGGCGCTGCGGCCCCGCGAGTACGGCCAGGGCGGCCAGCGCGTCGCGGGGGCCTCGCGCCTCGACTGGTACAACGCCGACGGCCTGCACATGACGATCGACGACTGGGACCACTCCCACGACCGCACGATGCAGATGCTCGCCGAGTCGACGTCGGTCGACGAGCCCTACTCGCGCGTGCTCGTCGTCTTCCACGGCTCGCCGCGCGAGCGGATCGTCGTCGTGCCGGAGGCCGACGGCGCGACCGGCTTCGAGCTGCTGTGGGACTCGGCGCTCGACGGCGCGGGCGACGAGCTCGTCGCGCCGGGCGGCGAGATCTCGATCACGCCGATGAGCCTCCGCGTCTACGCCGTGCACGGGATGCCCGCGGCCGGAGCGCCGGAGCCGACGGTCGCGCGCTACCGCACGCCGCCGTCGGCCCCGACGACCGAGCAGGGCTCCCCGAGCGGTCAGCCCTTCGCGTAGGCGACGAGGCCGAGCTCGACCTCGGAGTCGAGCATCGGGTGCTGCGGCACGACGCGCACGGTGTAGCCGAAGGTGCCGGCGACCGGGAGCTGCACCTGCACCTCGAAGCGGTGCGCGTCGCCCTCGACCGCGACGGGCTCGAGCGCGTAGCGGCGCGTGCTGCGCAGCTCCCCCTCCTCGGTGATCCTGCCGGCGACGACCTCGACCTTGACGTCCGACTCCGCGATGCCGTCGAGCGCGACGTAGGCGCGCACGAGCACGGTGTCGCCGATGATCGGGGGCGTGTCGACCCCCTCGACCTCGACGTGGCGCACCTCGATGCGCCCGAACGACTCCCGCATCCGCCCCGTGAACGCCGCGAGCTCGCGCCCCGCCCGGTGGCCGTCGGCCGTCGCGAGCGCCGAGGCGCGCGCCGCCGGCGCGTAGAGCCGCGAGACGTACTCGGCGAGCATCCGCTCGGCCGAGAGCTCGGGGCTCAGGGTCGCGAGCGTGTGGCGGATCGACTCGATCCACGCGGTCGGCAGGCCGCGCTCGTCGCGCTCGTAGAAGCGCGGCGCGACCTGGTGCTCGATGATCTCGTAGAGCGCGTTGGCCTCGAACGCGTCGCGCTGCGCCGCATCCATCTGCTCGTGCGCCGACGGGATCGCCCAGCCGTTCTTGCCGTCGAAGTACTCGTCCCACCAGCCGTCGAGGATCGACAGGTTGAGCGAGCCGTTGAGCGCAGCCTTCATGCCCGACGTGCCGCACGCCTCGAGCGGCCGCAGCGGGTTGTTGAGCCACACGTCGCAGCCCGGGTAGAGCGACTTCGCCATCGAGATGTCGTAGTTCTCGAGGAAGACGATGCGGCCGCGCACCTCGGGCTCCTGCGAGAAGCGCACGAGCTCCTGGATGAGGCCCTTGCCAGCCTCGTCGGCCGGGTGCGACTTGCCCGCGATGATGAGCTGCACGGGGCGCTCGGGGTGCGTGAGCAGCGCCCGCAGGCGGTCGCGGTCGTGGAGCATGAGCGTGAGCCGCTTGTAGGTCGGCACGCGGCGCGCGAACCCGATCGTGAGCACGTCGGGGTCGAGCATCGCGTCGATCCAGCGCGGGGCGACGCCCTCGTTGCGCTCGTGCTTGACGCGCGTGCGGGCGCGCGCATCCTCGATCGTCTGCCGGCGCATCTCGTTGCGCGCCGCCCAGATCGTCTCGTCCGAGACGGCGTCGGAGGCCCAGTCGCAGCGCGTCGTGTCGAGCGTGCCGAGCTCGCGCTCGGCGAGGTGCTTGAGCACGGGCGAGGTCCAGGTGGATGCGTGCACGCCGTTGGTCACGGACGTGATCGGCAGCTCGTCGGTGTCGAAGCCGGGCCAGCGGTCCTGGAACATCGAGCGGCTCACGGCGCCGTGGAGCTTCGAGACGCCGTTCGCGCGCTGCGCGATCGAGAAGCCGAGCTGCGCCATGTTGAAGATGTTCGGGTCGCTCTCGCGGCCGAGCGCGAGCACGCGGTCGACGTCGATGCCGGGCACGAGCTCGCCCGTGAGGTGGCTGCGCACGAGCTCGACGTCGAAGCGGTCGATGCCCGCGGGCACGGGCGTGTGGGTCGTGAAGACCGTGCCGGCGCGCACGACCGCGAGCGCCTCGTCGAAGCCGAGGCCCTCGCGCGAGATGAGCTGCGACATGCGCTCGACGCCGAGGAAGCCGGCGTGGCCCTCGTTCGAGTGGAAGACGCCCGGCCGCGGCGCGCCCGTGAGCTCGCTGTAGACGTCGAGGGCGCGCACGCCGCCGATGCCGAGCAGCAGCTCCTGCTGCAGCCGGTGCTCGCCGCCGCCGCCGTAGAGCCGGTCGGCGACGCCGCGCAGGTCGTCGTCGTTCTCGTGGATGTTCGTGTCGAGCAGGAGGAGCGGCACGCGGCCGATCGTGGCCTGCCAGATGCGCGCGTGGAGCGTGCGGCCGCCGGGGAGCGCGATCGACACGGTCGCGTGCTCGCCGTCGGGGCGCCGCAGGATGGTGAGCGGCAGGCCGTCGGGATCGAGCACGGGGTAGGCCTCCTGCTGCCAGCCCTCGCGCGAGATCGCCTGCTTGAAGTAGCCGGCCTGGTAGAAGAGGCCGACGCCGACGATCGGCACCCCGAGGTCGCTCGCGGCCTTGAGGTGGTCGCCCGCGAGGATGCCGAGGCCGCCGGAGTACTGCGGCAGCGCGCTCGTGATGCCGAACTCGGGCGAGAAGTACGCGATCGACTCGGGCACGTCCTCGAGCGACTGGTACCAGCGCGCTTGCGACAGGTAGTCGTCGAGCTCGTCGGCGAGCGCGTCGACGCGGGCGACGAAGGCGTCGTCGGCGGCGAGCTGGCCCAGCCGCTCGGTGCCGACCCAGCCCAGTAGCTGCACCGGGTCGTGCCCGGTCGCGCGCCAGCCCTCGAGCGAGATCTCGCGGAAGAGCTCGCGGGTCGGCTCGTGCCACGACCAGCGCAGGTTCGAGGCCAGCTGCTCGAGGCGGCGCAGGCGCTCGGGGAGGGACGTGCGGACGGTGAACTTGCGAATGGCTCTCACGAGTCCAGAGCCTAGTCGGCGACTGTCCGCGCGCTTGCAGGAGCGATGGGTAGGTTGTGCTCGTGGCGAAGCAGATGGATGTCCTGACCGGCCGGATCCCGGTGCTCGACCTGTACCCGCAGCAGCCCGGGAACACGTTCCCCGCGAAGGCGGTGGAGGGCGACGTGATCCCGTTCCGCGCGGTCGCGTTCCGCGAGGGTCACGACCGCATCGGCGTGACGCTCGTGCTGCGCTCCCCCTCCGGGCGCGAGCGGCGCGTGCCGATGGAGCCGCTCGGCGACGGCTTCGACCGCTGGCAGGCGCTCGCGCAGGTCGACGAGCGCGGCACGTGGCGATGGCACGTCGAGGCCTGGGCCGACGAGTGGGCGACGTGGCACCACAACGCCGAGATCAAGATCCCGGCCGGCATCGACACCGAGCTCATGGCCACGATCGGCGCGCAGCTGCTGAGCCGCGCGGCGAAGGGCGCGACCGGGGCCGACGCGACGCTCCTCGCGGGCGCGGCGAAGGCGCTCGGCGACTCGCGCGCACCCATCCTGCAGCGCTGGGCGTCCGTCAACGACCCCGACATCCTCGACGCGGTCGACCGCCACCGCCCGCGGTCGCTCGAGACCGCATCCGCCGAGCTCGAGCTGCGCGTCGAGCGCACGCGCGCGGCCGTCGGCGCCTGGTACGAGTTCTTCCCGCGCTCCGAGGGCGCCGAGCGGCGCAGCGACGGCTCCTGGCGCTCCGGCACCTTCGAGACGGCCGCCAAGCGCCTGCCGGCCGTTAAGGCCATGGGCTTCGACGTGCTCTACCTGCCGCCCGTGCACCCGATCGGCGAGGTCAACCGCAAGGGCCGCAACAACACCCTCACGCCGCAGCCGGGCGACCCGGGCAGCCCGTGGGCGATCGGCTCGAAGCACGGCGGTCACGACGCGATCCACCCGGACCTCGGCACGATCGACGACTTCCGCGCGTTCGTGGCGAAGGCGGCGGATGCCGGGCTCGAGGTCGCGATGGACCTCGCCCTCCAGGCCGCGCCCGACCACCCGTGGGTCACCGAGCATCCGGAGTGGTTCACGACCCTCCCCGACGGGTCGATCGCGTTCGCCGAGAACCCGCCGAAGAAGTACCAGGACATCTACCCGATCAACTTCGACAACGACCCCGAGGGGATCGTCGCCGAGGTGCGGCGCATCCTCGACCAGTGGATCGCGTGCGGCGTGCGCATCTTCCGCGTCGACAACCCGCACACGAAGCCGCTGTGGTTCTGGGAGCGCATCATCCGCGAGGTGAACGAGGAGCACGGCGACATCGTCTTCCTCGCCGAGGCGTTCACGCGGCCCGCGGTCATGCAGGCGCTCGGCAAGGTCGGCTTCCAGCAGTCGTACACGTACTTCGCGTGGCGGAACACGAAGGCCGAGCTCGAGGAGTACCTGCAGGAGGTCTCGGGCGAGCAGGCCGCGTGGTTCAAGCCCGCGTTTTGGGTCAACACGCCCGACATCCTCACCGAGTACCTGCAGTTCGGCGGCGTGCCGGCGTTCAAGGTGCGGGCGGCGATCGCCTCGACCGCGGTGCCGACGTGGGGCATGTACGCCGGCTACGAGCTCATCGAGGCGGTCGCGCGGCCCGGCGCCGAGGAGGCGATCGACAACGAGAAGTACGAGCTCAAGCCGCGCGACTGGGAGCAGGCGGAGCGCAACGGCACGACGATCGCGCCGTACATCACGCGGCTCAACGAGATCCGCGCGCAGCACCCCGCGATCCGGCAGCTGTGGGCGCTCGACGTGCACTGGTCGGACGACGACGCGATCCTCGTCTACTCGAAGCGCGTCGAGGGCCGCTTCACCGAGTCGGGCGAGGACGACACGATCATCGTCGTCGCGAACGTCGACCCGCACTCCGCCCGCCAGACGACGGTGCACCTCGACCTGACGAAGCTCGGCCTCAAGCCCGGCGACCGGTTCGAGGCGCACGACCTCATCACCGGCGAGACCTGGACGTGGAGCGACCACAACTTCGTGCGGCTCGACGCCTTCGTCGAGCCGGCGCACATCATCCACGTACGACGATCGGAGGCATGATGCTCGACGACGCAACCCTCCGCCGCCTCGCCGAGGGCGCGCATCCGCTGCCCCACGACCTGCTGGGCGCGCACCCGATCGACGGCTCCACGCACCTCGTGCGGGCCGTGCGCCACCTCGCCGACGCCGTCGCGGTCGTGGGCGAGGCCGAGACGCCCATGGAGCACCTCGGGCACGGGGTGTGGGAGGCCACGGTGACCGGGCCCATCCGCCCGTACCGCCTGCGCACGACCTACGGCGACGGCGGCTCGTGGGAGTCGGAGGACCCGTACCGCTTCACGCCGACGCTCGGCGAGCTCGACCTGCACCTGTGGCGCGAGGGCCGGCACGAGCAGGCGTGGAAGGTGCTCGGCTCGCGGCTGCGCGAGCACGAGGGGGTGCGGGGCGCGGCGTTCGCCGTCTGGGCGCCGAACGCGCACGCCGTGCGCATCATCGGCGACTTCAACGACTGGGTGGGCCGCGGTCACGCGATGCGCTCGATGGGCGCGAGCGGCGTGTGGGAGCTGTTCGTGCCGGGTGAGCTCGAGCACGCCGCCTACAAGTACGAGATCCTCACCGACCACGGCTGGGTGACGCGCGCCGACCCGATGGCGCGCTACACCGAGGTGCCGCCCGCGACCGCGTCGAAGGTCGGCATGAGCCGCTTCGCGTGGAGCGACGACGAGTGGATGCGGTCCCGGGCCGCGAGGGACCCCCACAACACCCCGATGTCGGTCTACGAGCTGCACTTCGGCTCCTGGCGGCCGGGCCTCGACTACCGCGAGATGGCCGATGCGCTCATCGAGCACCTCGAGGTGACGGGGTTCACGCACGTCGAGTTCATGCCGCTCGCCGAGCACCCCTTCGGCGGCTCGTGGGGCTACCAGGTGACCGGCTACTACGCGCCGACGAGCCGCTTCGGACACCCCGACGACCTGCGCTACCTCATCGACCGGCTGCACCGCGCGGGCTACGGCGTGATCATGGACTGGGTGCCGGGCCACTTCCCGAAGGACGAGTGGGCGCTCGCGCGCTTCGACGGCCGGCCGCTCTACGAGCACCCCGACCCGCGCCGCGGCGACCAGCCCGACTGGGGCACGCACGTGTTCGACTTCGGCCGGCCGGAGGTGAAGAACTTCCTCGTGGCGAACGCCGTCTACTGGATGGAGGAGTTCCACATCGACGGGCTGCGCGTCGACGCGGTCGCCTCGATGCTCTACCTGGACTACTCGCGCAAGGACGGCGAGTGGCTGCCGAACGTGCACGGCGGGCGCGAGCACCTCGAGGCGATCGCGCTGCTGCAGGAGGTCAACGCGACGGTCTACCGCCGCTGCCCCGGCATCGTCATGATCGCCGAGGAGTCGACCTCGTGGCCGGGCGTCACGAAGCCGACCGACGTCGACGGGCTCGGCTTCGGGCTCAAGTGGAACATGGGCTGGATGCACGACACGCTCCAGTACATGGCGGTCGATCCGCTGTACCGCTCGCACCACCACGGCGACATCACCTTCTCGTTCCTCTACGCGTTCTCGGAGCAGTTCGTGCTGCCGATCAGCCATGACGAGGTCGTGCATGGCAAGGGCTCGCTGCTGAACAAGATGCCGGGCGACCAGTGGCAGAAGCTCGCCTCGGTGCGCGCGTACCTGACCTTCATGTGGGCGCACCCGGGCAAGCAGCTGCTGTTCATGGGGCAGGAGTTCGGGCAGCCGAGCGAGTGGAGCGAGGCGCGCGGCCTCGACTGGTGGATCCTCGACCAGCCGGTGCACCGCGGCCTCATGTCGCTCGTCGGGCAGCTCAACCGCGTGTACCGCGAGACCGAGGCGCTCTGGCTGCGCGACAACGAGCCGGGCGGATTCGAGTGGATCGACGGCGGGAACTCCTCCGACAACGTCGTGGCGTTCCTGCGCTGGGGCGACGACCGCGACCCGGTCGCGGCGATCGTCAACTTCTCGGGTCGCCCGATCGAGGGCTACCGGATGGGGCTGCCGTTCGCGGGCGAGTGGGAGGAGGTCGTGAACTCCGACGCGGTCGAGTTCGGCGGCTCGGGGGTCGGCAACCTCGGCACCGTGCACGCGACCGCCGAGCCGTGGGGCGGCCGCCCCGCGTCGGCGACGATCACGATCCCGCCGCTCGCGGGCCTGCTCCTGAAGCCGAAGGCCGCGCCCACCCCGGCCCCCGCCGCTGCGACGAGCGAGGTGACCGCCTCCCCCGCGAAGTGACCGCCGCCTCCCGCGCCTGAGCGGCCACTTCCGCACGTGAGTGGCGCCTCCCGCGTTCGAGTGGCGCCGCTCGCGTGTGAGTGGCGCCTCCCGCATTCGAGTGGTCACTTCGGCGTCTGAGTGGTCGCTGCCGCGTTTGAGTGGTCATTTCCGCGTCTGGGTGGTCACTCCACGCGTGGACGGCCGAGCGCGAACGACCGCTCAAGTGCAGGCGTGACCGAGCCCATCCCGGACTGACCACTCACATCCCGGGGTGACCACTCACCTGCCGGAGTGACCACTCACCCGCGGGAGTGACCACTCACCTGCCGGAGTGACCACTCACCTGCCGGAGTGACCACTCACCCGCGGGAGTGACCACTCACCTGCCGGAGTGACCACTCACCCGCCGGAGGCGCCACTCACCTGCCGGAGGCGCCACTCACCTGCCGGAGGCGCCACTCACCTGCGGGAGTGACCACTCACCTGCCGGAGGCGCCACTCACCTGCCGGAGGCGCCACTCGAGCCGCAGCGGGCCGCGGCAGGCGTCAGTAGAGGAGGGCCGTGAGGCGCTTGCGGGCCGCGACGACGCGCGGGTCGTCGAGGCCGACGATCTCGAAGTGGTCGAGGAGCCGCAGCCGCACGTCCTGCTTCTCGTCGCCCGAGAGCGTCGCCATGAGCTCGAGCAGCCGCAGGAACGCATCCTCGACGTGCCCGCCCGAGAGGTCGAGATCGGCCGCGAGCATCTGCGCGTCGATGTCGCGCGGGTCCGCGGCCGCGGCCGCGCGCACCTCGTCGGCGCTCCTGCCCTGCAGGCGCGAGAGCAGGCTCACCTGCGCGAGGCCGGCGATCGCCTCGGCGTCGCGCGGGTTCTGCGCGATCGCCTTCTCGAACGCGGCGATCGCGGCCGGCAGGTCGCCGATCTCGAGCGCGTCGTACGCCTCCTGGTGCAGCGGCGGCACCGGCTCGGGCGCGGGCTCCGCGGGAGCCTCCTCGCCGTCGCCGACGGGGACGCGCCCCGTGATGCCCTGCTGCTCGGCGAACGCGAGCACCTGCTCGAGCACGTCCTTCACCTGCTCCTCCGGCAGCGCGCCGGTGAAGAGCGGCGCCGGCCGGCCCCCGATGACAGCCGCGACCGTCGGGATCGACTGCGCGTTGAACGCCTGCACGAGCTGCGGGTTGGTGTCGGCGTCGACCTTCGCGAGCACGAGGCGGCCGCCGTGGCCCTCGATGAGGCGCTCGAGCACGGGCGAGAGCTGCTTGCACGGCCCGCACCACTCGGCCCAGATGTCGATGATGACCGGCACGCGGTTCGAGAGCTCGACGACCTGCGCGAAGTCCGCGTCGGTGACGTCGATGATCGCGCTCGGCACCCCTCCGGGCGCTCCGCCGCTCGCGGGCGCGGCCGCTGGCTGCTCGTGGCGGGCGGCGAGGGCCGACAGGTCGACCGCTCCCCCCATCGACGCTGGCAGTCGAGCCTCCGACATCACTGGACCTCCCTTGCGCTGACGAGCGACTGGCTGTAGCCGACGACCTGGATCTGCGTGCCCTCCGGCGCATCGGCCGGCGGCACCGAGAAGAGCACCTGGATCTGGTAGGTCGTCTCGATCCCGGTGTCGGACTGCTGCACGCCCGCGAGGATGCCTGCGCCGGCCTGCGCCTCGATCTCGACGCCGCTCTCCGTCGGCGTCGTGCGCTGCGTCTCGAGGAACGACGTCGCGAGCAGCGCGCCGCCCTCGTTCGTGACGAGCAGCATCGGCGCCTGCTCGTCCTCGGCGACGCTCCACTCGAGGTTCGAGAGCTCGAACTCGGGCAGCGCGCGCATCGCGTCCTTCGCGGGACGGCCGATCTCGGCGCGGAGCGCATCGCCCTCCTCGCGGAACCACGCGTTGTACTGCGAATCGGTGCCGTTCAGGATGACGTCGGCGTACGCCCCCGTGATCTCGTTCGGCTGGTGCAGGAGCAGCGGGGTGTCGCCCGGCAGGCTCGCGGCGCCGATCGTCGGGCTCGCGACGGCCGGCAGCTGCACGCCCGAGGCGAGCGTCGTCATGTAGACGAGCCGGTAGTTCGAGCGCGCGTCGGGCTGCTGGAACATGAGCGCCGACTGCGCCTGCGCGCCGTCCTGCCAGCCGACGACGGCCATGACCGAGCGCGGCCACACCTCCGTCTGCTGCGGCAGCAGCAGCTCGACGTCGCCGTCCGGGATCCCCGGCGCCTCGGCGAGCTCGGCGTTCTGCGCGCGCACCTGGTAGTTCGTCCTGCGGGCCTCGAGCATCGGCCCCGCGAGCCGGCGCTCCGCGATCGCGGCGTCGAGCGCCGCGTCTGCCTCGGCGACCGTCTCGCGCGTCGACTCGAGCACGCGATCGAACTGGTTCTCGGTGAGCGCGACGGGCGGCAGCGTCTCCTCGAGCGTCGAGGGCGTCGGCGCGTCCGTCGGGGCGGCCTCCGACTCACCGCCCGGCCAGTACTGCGGCCCGCAGCCCGTGAGGCCGACGATCGCGACGACGGGCAGCGCGACGAGGCCGAAGCGGCTGCGGCGCGAGCGCGTCGCGCGGCGCTCGCGCGTGCCCGACTCGCGCCCGGGGGCGTCGGGGGCGGATGCGGTCCCGGGCTCGGGAGCGGATGCCGCGGCATCCGGCTCGGAGGGCGTGGCCGACGCGGCGTCCTCGCCTGCCGGCGCCGACGCATCCGCCTCGATCGCGCCCTGCTCGCCCGCGGGGGTCGTGGGAGCGATGGGCTTCGCGGGCAGCGGCAGCCCCTGCTGCGCCTCGCGGCGCAGCGCGCGGCGCTCGGCGCGCGAGAGCTCGCGGTGGCTGCGGCGCTGCGGGCCGCGACGGCGGCGGTGGTGGCGGAGCGCGAGCAGCAGGAACAGCAGCGCGAGCGCGAGGAAGACGAGCCCGGCCGTGATGAGCGGGCCGAACAGCGGCGTCTTCGCGTCGAACGGCCACGCGACGCCGATCGCGGCGGGCGCGGCCTCGCCGGGCGCGCCGGTGATGGCGACCGCGAAGCCGACCGGCAGGTCGATCGTGAGCTCGAGCGATCCCTCGCCCTGCGCCTCCTCGATCCACATGTCGCTGCCGGCGATCGCGGGCAGCGGCTCCTCGTCGCCGCGCTGCTCGTCGAGCACGAGCGCGTCGGTCTCGTCGACGCTCGCGATGGCGTGGGCGCTCTCGCCCACCCAGCCCTCGACGTCGTGCGCGCGCCCGACGACCGCGGTGATGGGTCCGTCGCCCTCGACGGTGAGCGTCTGCACGCCGTCGTGCGCGTTCATGGCCTCGCCCGGGATGACGACGACCTGCGACTCGGTGGGCTCCTGCAGCTGCGCGACGATCGTCTCCGGCGGCGCCCAGATCGTGCGCTGCCCGATGCCGAGGCCGAGCAGCACGAGCGAGATCACGAGGCTCACGGCCGCGAGGATGTATCGCACGGGTCAGAGGTCCTTTCACGCTCGCCGCGGGATGCGGCGGGCCGTCCGGCCGGACGACGCAGAGCGGGCAAGCCTCCAGGGTACCGACGCACCCTGGGTGCTGCCAAGCCCGCCCCTGCGCCGACCCGGCCGCGCGCCGTGCAGGGAGCGGGCCGGGGCGTCCGCCTAGGATTCGGATGTGAAGATCCGCAACGCCTTCGTGCTCGGCCTGCTCGGCGGCCTCGGCGTGCTCCTCGCCATCGCCATCGGCGCCGCGGTGCAGCAGATCGGCACCGTGCTCGTGTGGGCCTTCGCGGGCATCTTCCTCGCGCTCGGCCTCGAGCCGGTCATCCAGTTCCTCATCCGCCGCCGCGTGCCGCGCTGGGCGGCCGTGCTGCTGATCTTCATCGTGATCGTCGCGGCCCTCGTGGGCGCCGGCTGGCTCATCGTGCCGACGATCATCGCGCAGTTCTCGCTGCTCGTGCAGGCGATCGTGCAGGAGGTCGAGAGCGGGCTGCTCGACAGCGTGCTCGACTGGGTGCGCGAGACGTTCCCGGCCTTCGACGTCGACGGCACGCTCGACCAGCTCGGCGGCGCGCTCACCGACTTCAACACCTGGTCGTCGCTGCCGCCGTGGATGGCGGAGGTGGTCGGCTCGATCGTCGCGAGCATCGGGCAGGTCGCGTTCGCGATCGGTGGCGGGCTCATCGTCGTCGTGCTCATGCTCTACTTCACGGGCTCGCTGCCGGCCATCAAGTCGGGCATGTACCGCCTCGTGCCGGCGTCGTCGCGGCCGAAGTTCATCGAGATCGCCGAGCAGATCATGAAGTCCGTCGGGCGCTTCGTGCTCGGGCAGGGCGCGCTCGGGCTGCTGAACGGCACGCTCTCGCTCATCGTGCTCTCGATCGTCGGCTCCGAGCTCGCGGGCGTCTACGCCTTCATCGCGCTCATCGCCTCGACCATCCCGCTCGTCGGCACCATCACCGCATCCGTCGTCATCTCGTTGCTCGTGCTGCTGCTCGACGGACCGCAGACGGCGCTGCCGGTCGCGATCTGGTACCTCGTCTACATGCAGCTCGAGGCCTACGTCATCAGCCCGCAGGTCATGAACCGCGCGGTGAAGGTGCCGGGCGTCGTGGTCGTGCTCGCGGCCCTCACGGGCGGCACGCTGCTCGGCATCCTCGGCGCGCTCGTCGCGATCCCGGTCGCCGCGGCGATCCAGCTGATCCTGAAGGAAGTCGTGATCCCGAAGCAGGACCTCAAGTAGCTCAGGCGGCGCGCCAGCAGCCGGTGTGCCAGTGGCGCCGATCCTCGATCGCCCGCTCGCCGAAGATCGAGTCGGCGCGCCAGACGACGACGTGCGCGGTGCCGGCCGTGACGGACTGGCCGCAGCCGGGGCACGAGTAGTCCTTCACCGCGGCGTGCGCGGCCATCGGCTGCACGTGCCACTCCCCGCCCGCGCGGCGCTCGACGCGCCGCACGCCCTGCATGAGCCGCTCGACGTCGAGCGGCACATGCTCGGTGGCGCGGCGACGGGACGGCCGCCGCGACGGCATCAGTACCAGCCGACCCGCTGCGAGTGGCCCCAGGCGCCGCACGGGGTGCCGTAGCGGCCCGAGATGTAGCCGAGGCCCCACGTGATCTGCGTCACGGGGTTCGTCTGCCAGTCGGCGCCGGCCGAGGCCATCTTCGATCCGGGCAACGACTGCGGGATGCCGTACGCGCCGCTCGAGCGGTTCTGCGCGTAGACGTTCCAGTTCGACTCCTTCTGCCACAGCGAGTAGAGGCAGGAGTACTGGTCCTCGCCCCAGCCGCGCGCGAGCACCATCTGGCGCGCGATCGCCTGCGCGGAGCCGGGATCGGGCGCAGCGACCGCGGGGATCGGCACCGCGGCGCGCGCCGCCGTGCCGCCGCTCGAGGCGGCAGCGGGTGCGGCCGCGACGGGCGCAGGCTCGGGGGTCGGGGTGGGCGTCGGGGTGTGCACGACGATCGTGTCGCGCACGAGCGACGCGTGCTCGCCCGTGACCTCGCCGAGCTCCTGGCCGGGTCGCGGTTCGCTCAGCAGCGTGGCCGGCTCGGCGGCGACCTGCGCGCCGGGGGTCGCGGCGACGGAGACGAGCACGAAGCCCGCGGCGGCGACGAGCGAGACGCCCGAGAGCATGCCGCGAGTGCGCGTCGAGCGCGCGGAAGCGGTGGCAGATCGGGTGAACACGAGGATCGACGTTATCACGGAATGGTAACGACGCCGAGGGTGCGAGGGTCAGCGCACCGCCAGCATGAGCCCGACGACCGAGTCGAGCATCGCATCCACCTCGTCCTCGTCGTAGCCGCCGAACTGGGCGTCGAACTGGGCGGTGCGCACCTCGCGGGCCGACATGTCGGGCCCGTCCTCGAGGTAGTCGGCGATGCGGAGCGCGAACGCGTCGACCTCCGCGACCCGGTAGCCGCGCGAGATGCGGCTCACGCGCCGGAACCGCTCGCCGTCGGGACGGCGCAGCTGCGCGAGCACCTGCACGGCGCGCTCGCGGATCTGCGCGTACCAGGCCTCCTCGCCGTGCTCGGCGATGCCGCGCTCGTGCTCCCGCCGCGCGAACGCCTCCTCGAGCCGCTCGAGGGCCGCGTCGACGTGCGCGGGCGAGTAGCCGCCCTTCTGCATCGGGAAGCTCGTGCGCCGGATGCTCGACGAGTCGATCGCCGTGGCCGCGCGGGCGTCGGTCGCGTAGGCCCGTCGAGCGTCCTCGAGGAAGTCCTCGACCTGCTCGATGTCGTAGCCGGGCTGCGACCGCTTCGCCCTCGGGAACGTGCTCATCGTCACCATCATGCCAGGGGCGGCTCGCGTCAGGCGTGCACCACCTGGAAGAGCGCCATCATGACGACCGCGCTCGGCAGGATCGAGTCGAGCCGATCGAGGAACCCGCCGTGGCCCGGCAGGAACGACCCGATGTCCTTGATGCCGAGGTCGCGCTTGATGATCGACTCGGCGAGGTCGCCGACCGTCGCGGTGACGACGAGGAGCGCGGCGAGGATGAAGCCGAACCACCACTCCTGCCCCAGCAGCCACACCGAGAGCGCGATGCCGGCGAGCGTCGCGGCGAGCGCGCCGCCCGCGAGGCCCTCCCACGTCTTGCCCGGGCTGATGCGCGGCGCGAGCTTGTGCTTGCCGAGCCACACGCCGGCGGCGAGCGCGCCGGTGTCGATGACGGTCGTCATCGCGATCATCGCGAGCGTCCACCACTGCCCGCCCTCCTGGGCGGTGAGCAGCACGGCGAAGCTGCCGAGCACCGCGATGTAGGCGATGCAGAGCGCGCCGCCCGTGACGTCGGCGAAGACGGCGGATGCGCCGGTGCGGGTGCGCACGTCGGCGAGCTCGAGCACGCGCACGAGCGCGACGAGCGCGATCGCGCCGAGCGTGGACCACCACAGGCCCGCGGCGCCGAAGTACCACGTGATCGGGACGATCGCGCTGCCGAGCAGCACGAGCGGGATGCGCGGCACGTCGCGGCCGGCGAACCGCAGGGCGCTCGCGAGCTCGTAGAGCGCGAAGCCCACCATGACGGTGCCGAGGAGCATGAAGAGGGTCTTGACCCACAGCAGGCTCGCGAGCAGGAGGCCGCCCAGCAGGAGGCCGATGCCGATCGCGGCCGCGAGGTCGCGCCCCGTGCGCTTGTTGACGCGCGCGCGGGCCGCCTCGATCTGATCCCTGGCCGCGTGGATCTGCGCCTGGATCTGGGCGTCGATCTCGGCGGCGCTGCGATGCTCCTTGCGCATCCGTCGCCTCCCGAGCCCTCGATCAGACCTCGAGGAGCTCGGCCTCCTTCTTCTTGAGCGCCTCGTCGACGCCCTCGATCGACTGCTTCGTGATCTGCTCGAGCTCCTTCTCGGCGCGCGCGATCTCGTCGTCGCCGACCTCGCCGGTGAGCTTGTCGAGGTCGGTCATCGCCTGCCGGCGCACGTTGCGGATCGCGACGCGGGCCTGCTCGGCCTTGTCCTTGACGATCTTCACGTAGTCCTTGCG
This sequence comes from Agrococcus sp. TF02-05, assembly GCF_017565345.1. Lineage (NCBI taxonomy): Bacteria > Bacillati > Actinomycetota > Actinomycetes > Micrococcales > Microbacteriaceae > Agrococcus > Agrococcus sp. TF02-05. The sequence goes on from NZ_JAGEKO010000001.1 coordinate 491,328, forward strand.
GCGCTCGGCCGTGAGCTCGGGCATCGTGATGCGCACGATCTGGCCGTCGTTCGAGGGCGTGACGCCGAGGTGCGGCGCGTTGACGATCGCGCGCTCGATGTCCTTGAGCGCCGACTTGTCGAAGGGCGTGATGACGAGCACGCGCGCCTCGGGCTGCTGGAACGACGCGAGCTGCATGAGCGGCGTCGGCGTGCCGTAGTACTCGACGTTGAGGCGCTGGAACAGCGCGGGGTTCGCGCGGCCGGCGCTCACCGTCTGGAAGTCGTCCTTCGCGACCTCGATCGACTGCGTCATCTTCTCCTTGGCCGAAGCCAGAACGTCGCTAATCACGTGGTTCCTTCCGTTGCTGTGGATTCTAGTGCGCGGATCGCGCGATCAGGCGCGCACGAGCGTGCCGACCGGCTCGCCGAGGATCGCCTTGGCGAGCGCGCCGTCGCCGTCCATGCCGAAGACGCGCATCGGCATCCGGTTGTCCATGCACAGGCTGAACGCGGTCGAGTCGACGACCTTGAGGCCGCGCACGAGTGCGTCCTGGTACGTGATCTCGTCGAAGCGGGTCGCGCTCGCGTCGAGCTTGGGGTCGGCGCTGTAGACGCCGTCGACGCCGTTCTTGGCGACGAGCACTTGATCGGCGTCGATCTCGAGAGCGCGCTGCGCCGCGACGGTGTCGGTGGAGAAGTAGGGCAGGCCGGCGCCCGCGCCGAAGATCACGACGCGGCCCTTCTCGAGGTGGCGCTCGGCGCGGCGCGGGATGTACGGCTCGGCGACCTGCGTCATCTGGATGGCCGACTGCACGCGCGTCTCGGCGCCCGCCTGCTCGAGGAAGTCCTGCAGCGCGAGCGAGTTCATGACCGTGCCGAGCATGCCCATGTAGTCGGCGCGGCCGCGGTCCATGCCGCGCTGGCTCAGCTCGGCGCCGCGGAAGAAGTTGCCGCCGCCGACGACGATCGCGATCTCGACGGTCTCCGCCGCCTCGGCGATCTGCTTCGCGATCGCGGAGACGACGTCGGGGTTCACGCCGAGGCTGCCGCCGCCGAACGACTCGCCCGAGAGCTTCAGGAGGACTCGGCGGCGCGACTGTGCTGGCATGGACTCCTCCTGGATCGTGACCCCCGGCGGGCCTCCAGAAGCCTACCGCGACCGCCGGAGGGCGAGGTCCGGGCACTGCTCCGTGCCGGGGGACGACGAAGGGCCGGGGTCTCCCCCGGCCCTCCTGTCGAGCGTGCTGCTACGCGCCGACCTTGAAGCGCGCGAAGCCGGTGACCGTGAGGCCGGCGGCCTCGAGGACCTTGCCGACGGTCTGCTTGCTGTCGCGGGCGTAGTCCTGGTCGAGCAGGACGATCTGCTTGAAGAAGCCGTTGAGGCGGCCCTCGATGATCTTCGGCAGGGCGCCCTCGGGCTTGCCCTCGCCGCGAGCGATCTCCGAGACGAGCTCGCGCTCCTTCTCGACCTGCTCGGCCGGCACCTCGTCGCGCGAGACGAAGGTCGGGTCGAACATCGCGATGTGCTGCGCGACGGCGCGCGCCGTCTCCGCGTCGTCGCCCGAGTAGGCGACCACGACGCCGACCTGCGGGGGCAGGTCCTTCGACGTGCGGTGCAGGTAGACGGCGTGCTGCTGGCCCTCGACGCGCGTGACCTTCGTGAGCTCGACCTTCTCGCCGATCGTGGCGGCCTGCTCCTCGATGATCGACTTGACGGTGCCCGACTCGGCCGGAGCGGCGAGCGCCGACTCGAGGTCGGTCGCGCCCGCGGCGGCGACCGCAGCGACGACGCGCTCCGAGAGCGCGATGAACTTCTCGTTCTTCGCGACGAAGTCGGTCTCGCAGCCGAGCGCGATCATCGTGACGGCGCCCTCGCCCTCGGCGACGGCGACGAGGCCCTCGCTCGTGGAGCGGTCGGCGCGCTTCGCGTTGCCCTTCGCGCCCTTGAGGCGGAGGATCTCGGTCGCCTTCTCGACGTCGCCGCCGGCCTCCTCGAGGGCGGCCTTCGTGTCGCTCATGCCGGTGCCGAGCTGCTCGCGCAGCATCTTGAGGTCGGCGATGCTGATGTTGGCCATGCGCTGCTCCTTAGTTCGACTCGGACGCGGTGGCGTCCTCGGTGGTCTCGGCGGCGGGCGCCTCCTCGGCCGGAGCCTCGGCGGCGGCCTCGGCCGGCGCCTCCTCCGCGGCGGGCGCGGCGTCGGCGGCGGGCGCGGCGGCCTGCTCGGCGTTCGCCTGCTCGAGGAGCTCGCGCTCCCACTCGGCCATCGGCTCGACCTCGGCGTCGGCACCGCCGCCGTGGCGCTGCATGAGGCCCTCGGCGGCCGCGTCGGCCACGATCTTCGTCAGCAGCGCGACCGAGCGGATCGCGTCGTCGTTGCCCGGGATCGGGTAGGCGACGTCGTCGGGGTCGCAGTTCGTGTCGAGGATGGCGATGATCGGGATGCCGAGCTTCTTCGCCTCGTCGACCGCGAGGTGCTCCTTGTTCGTGTCGACGATCCACAGCGCGGACGGCGTGCGCTGCAGGTTGCGGATGCCGCCGAGCGACTTCTGCAGCTTGAGGAGCTCGCGCTTCTTGAGCAGCAGCTCCTTCTTCGTGTAGCCCTGCGTCGTGTCGTCGAAGTCGAGCTCCTCGAGCTCCTTCATGCGGCTCAGTCGCTTCGAGACCGTGTTGAAGTTCGTGAGCAGGCCACCGAGCCAGCGCTGGTTGACGTAGGGCTGGCCCACGCGCGTCGCCTGCTCGGCGATCGACTCCTGCGCCTGCTTCTTGGTGCCGACGAAGAGCACGCTGCCGCCGTGGGCGACGGTCTCCTTGACGAAGTCGTACGCCTTGTCGATGTGGGCGAGCGACTGCTGCAGGTCGATGATGTAGATGCCGGAGCGCTCCGTGAAGATGAATCGCTTCATCTTGGGGTTCCAGCGTCGGGTCTGGTGCCCGAAGTGCACGCCGCTGTCGAGCAGCTGGCGAGTCGTGACGACGGCCATGGCCGCCTCCTTTTTCTGTTCTGGTTGCCGGCTCGACCGGTCGGCCGAGCCCCTGGCGCCCTGACGCACCACCACCAGGCGTTCGAGCACGGAGCTTGCAGGCTCTGTGGTCGAGCGCTGGACCAACGGAGGTGTCGTCGCGACGGGCGCGCGTAGTCATCGCCGAGAGGCGACGCCCTCCCATGCTACACGCCGCGGGGCCCGCCGTCGCGGGCGCGTTCTCCACCGGTGCCGCGCGCATCCGCCCCGCCCCGCCGCCCTCCGCGGCACGCTGTCGGGATGCGCGCCCTCGCGATCCTGCTCGCGCTCGCCGTCGCGCCGTGGGCGTGGCCGGTCGAGCCGGCGGTCGTGGCGCGCGCGTTCGACATGGCGGCCGGGCCCTACGGTCCCGGGCATCGCGGCATCGACCTCGAAGCGGCACCGGGGTCGGCGGTCGTCGCGCCGGACGACGGCACGGTGCGCTTCGCCGGCCCGGTCGCCGGCCGGCCGGTCGTCTCGATCGAGCACGCGGGCGGGCTCGTGTCGAGCTTCGAGCCAGTCGAGCCCGCCGTCGTGCGCGGCGATGCCGTGCGCCGGGGCGAGCGGATCGGCACGCTGCTGCCCGGCCACGTGCCGGGCGCGACGAGGCTGCACGTCGGGGCGCGGCTCGCCGGGCAGTACGTCGACCCGCTGCCGCTCCTCGGCGTCGAGCGGCCGGTGCTGCTGCCCATGCGGGGCGGCAAGCGCACCCTGGCACGCGGATGCGCTCGGGCGCGCGGGTGCGCTCAAGCGCGCGGGTGGGCGGTGCGGTAGGCCTCGGCGAGGCGCTCGAGCGAGACGTGCGTGTAGATCTGCGTCGTGCCTAGGCTCGAGTGGCCGAGCATCTCCTGCACCGCGCGGAGGTCGGCGCCCCCGTCGAGGAGGTGCGTCGCCGCGGTGTGGCGGAGGGTGTGCGGCCCGTGCGGGCCCGAGCCCGGCGTCGCCTCGAGCAGCGACGTCACGAGCTCGTGCACGCGCCGCTGCCCGAGGCGCCCGCCCCGCGCGCCGAGGAAGAGCGCCGGCTGCGAGCGCGCGGCGCTCACGAGCCGCGGCCGGCCGCTGCGGAGCCAGTCGACGACCGCGTCGAGCGCGGGCCGGCCGAAGGGGACGACGCGCTCCTTCGAGCCCTTGCCCGTGACGCGCACGGTGAGCCGCTCGAGATCGACGTCGTCGACGTCGAGCCCGACGAGCTCGCTGACCCGCAGCGCGCTCGCGTAGAGCAGCTCGACGACGGCGACGTCGCGGAGCGCCGTCGCGTCGCCCTCGGCAGCCGCTGCGTGGAGCGACGCCAGCACGGCGTCGATCGCTTGCCGGGAGAGCACGCGAGGCAAGTGGCGATCGCGCTTCGGCGTGCGCAGCCGCGCCGCGACGTCGTCGCCGCCGTGCGTGGCGAGCCACCGGCTGAACCCGCGCGCCGCGGCCGAGCGCCGGGCGATCGTCGACTTGCCCATGCCCGACTCCGCGCTCGCGTAGAGCCAGTCGCGGAGCGCGTCGAGGTCGATGTCGGCGGCGTCGCGGATGCCCGAGCGCTCGCAGTGCTCCTCGAGGCTGCGGAGGTCGCCGCGGTAGCCGCGCACGGTGTTGGCCGAATAGCCGCGCTCGCGCTCGAGGTGGGCGAGGTAGGCCTCGATGCCCTCGGCGAGCAGCACTCAGGCCTCGTCGGCGGGGGCGGGCTTGCGGCTGAAGCGGTCGAGCCGCTCGGCGGGCTCGAGCGCGTCGACGGCGCGCGCGAGCTCGGCGGGCACCGTCTCGCGCGAGTCGTGCGGCAGCGCCGGCACGACCGAATGGGCGATCGCGTCGGCGTACACCTCGACGAGGTTGAACGACTGGGTCGCGTCGATGCCGTGCATCGCCGGCGGCGGGCCGGCGAGGTCGTCGGCGTAGCTCGTCGCGCTCGCGAGCACGACGGGCACCTCGGCGAAGGTGCCCGAGCCGCCGATGTGGAGGTGGCCGGAGAGGATCGCGCGCACGTCGGCGCCGTCGACGACCTCGCGGAGTCGCTGCTCGTCGCGGAACTCGAGCAGCCGCATCAGGCGCGTCCGATACGGCAGCGGCGGGTGGTGCATGACGAGCACGCAGCCGAGCGCGGGCGGGTCGGCGAGCGCATCGGCGAGCCACTCCGCCTGGCCCTCGTCGAAGCCGCCGTGGTGCCAGCCGGGCAGGCTCGAGTCGAGCGCGACGATGCGCAGCCCGCCGACCTCGACGATCGAGTCGATCGGGTCGAGGGGCTCCCCGCCGAGGCCGAGCGCCTCGCGCATCGCGGGCCGCTCGTCGTGGTTGCCGGCGGTCCAGACGATCGGTGCGCCGATCTCGGCGGCGACGGGCTCGAGGATCTCGCGCGCGAGCGCGTACGCGCCCGGCTCTCCGAGGTCGGCGACGTCGCCCGAGACGACGATGAGGTCGGCATCCGCCGCCGCGACGCGCAGCCGCGCCGCGCTGTCGCGGAGGTGCGCCTCGGTGTCGACGAGGTCGGCGAGCGGCGCGCCGCCCGCGAGCAGGTGCGTGTCGCTGAGGTGCGCGATGACGACCGCCGCGTCCGGGTGCATGCCGTAGGTCACGCGCTCAGGCTAGTCACGCACGGCGCGCGGCTCCGGCGAACGCGCCGGACGGCACGGCCACCGCCTACCTCGCCGCCTTCACCCAACCACCCGCGCGCTCGACGGCTCGCGCGCCGAGCTCGAGGAGCGAGAGCGACGCGACGACGTCGCCGCGCGCCATGCCGGTGCGCACGGCGAGCTCGTCGACGGCGCGCGCCGCCCTCGCGCTCAGCGCGTCGAGCACCCGCAGCTCGTCGCTCGAGAGCCCGCCGATCGGCGGCTGCTCCTCCCCCGGCCCGTCGACGAGCTCGACGATGTGCTCGGCGCGCTCGATCACCGCCGCGCCGTAGTCGCGCAGCAGCCGGTGGCAGCCGGTGCTCGCGCCCGAGGTGACGGGGCCGGGCACGGCGCCGAGCGGCCGCCCGAGCGCCGCGGCGTGCCCCGCGGTGTTGATCGACCCGGAGCGGCTCCCCGCCTCGACGACGACGGTCGCGCTCGCGAGCGCCGCGATGAGCCGGTTGCGCGCGAGGAACCGCCAGCGGGTGGGCGGCACGCCGCTCGGCGCCTCGGCGATGACGCAACCAGTCGCGGCGACGCGCTGCAGCAGCTCGTCGTGCCCCGCCGGGTAGAAGCGATCGAGTCCGCCGGCGAGCACGGCGACGGTCGTGCCCCCGGCGGCCATCGCGGCGCGATGCGCGGTGCCGTCGATGCCGTACGCGCCGCCGGAGACGACGGCGAACCCGCGGTCGACGAGCCCGGCGGCGAGCTGCCCGGTGACGAGCTCGCCGTAGCCCGACGAGGCGCGCGAGCCGACGAGCGCGGCCGAGCGCGCGCACCGCGCGAGCGTCGCCGGATCGCCGCGGACCCACAGTCCGGCCGGCGCGTGCGGACCGAGGTCGTCGATGGCTGTCGGCCAGCTCGCGTCGGCTCTCGTGAGCAGCAGCTGCCCGAACGCGGCGCCTTGCGTGAACGCCGAGAGGATCCGCTCCGCCTCGAGCCGCGGGCGCCAGCGCTCGACGCCCGCCGAGACCGCTCGTGCCGCCTCGGCGTCGCCGAGCTCGTCCGCCCACGTGCTCGCGCCGGCGCCCTCGACGAGCAGCTCGAGCGCTCGCACGTCGCCGATGAGCTCGCGAGCGACGCCGACGGCGCCGTCGCCGGGCTCGGGCAGCACCGTCCAGGCGCCGGCGGCGAAGCGCGCCACGACCTCGGCGTCGGTCGGCTCGACGCCCGGGGGCATGGTCGGGATCACGGCCGCCCTCAGCCGCTCGAGCGGGATGCGGTACGGCTTCATGCGGGGATCCCCTTCCGGAGCGCGAGCGCTCGACCGATGTGGGTGCGCGACGGCGCGTCGACGCCATCGAGGTCGGCCATCGTCCACGCGACGCGAACGGCGCGATCGAGCCCGCGCATCGTGAGCGCGCCGCGCTCGACGGCCTGCTCGAGCGGCAGCAGCAGCTCGCGGCCGAGCGGCAGGTTCCGCCGCAACCACGGCCCCGGCACGTGGCCCATCGCGCGCCACTCGGTGCCCTCGAGCCGGCGCTCGGCGCGCGCCCTCGCCTCCGCGACCCTCGCGGCGGCCTCGGCACTCGAGCGCCGCGCGCCGTCGGCGCCGGGCAGCACGCGATCGACCCGCACCTGCAGGTCGACGCGGTCGAGCAGCGGCCCGGAGAGGCGGCTCAAGTAGCGGCGCCGCTGCTGCGGCGGGCACGTGCACTCGCCGCTGCCGAAGAGCCCGCACGGGCACGGGTTCGCGGCGAGCAGGAGCTGGAAGCGCGCGGGGAACGTCGCGACGCCCGCCGCGCGGTGGATCGTGATCGTGCCCGACTCGAGCGGCTGGCGCAGCATGTCGAGCACGGTGCGCGGGAACTCCGGCGCCTCGTCCAAGAAGAGCACGCCGTGCGTGGCTCGCGCGGCGGCGCCCGGGCGGATCGTGCCCGACCCACCGCCCACGAGCGAGACAGCCGTCGCGGAGTGGTGCGGGTGCTCGAACGGCGGCAGCACGTCGAGGGTCGAGGGCGGCGGCTCGCCCGCGAGCGAGCGCAGCGACGCGACTTCGAGCGCCTCCTGCTCGGTGAGCGCCGGGAGGATCCCGGGCAGCCGCATCGCGAGCATCGTCTTGCCCGCGCCGGGCGGGCCGACCATGAGCAGGTGGTGGGAGCCGGCGGCCGCGATCTCGAGCGCTTCGACGGCGTCGCGGTTGCCGACGACGTCGGCGAGGTCGAGGTCGGCGTGGGCGCGCGGCACGGGGGCGGCCGCCGGGACAGGCTCGACGGGTTCCGGGTCGAGGTCGGCGCCGAGCAGCGCCGCCGCGTGCGCGAGGCTCGGCGCTCCGAGCACGCGGATGCCCGCGACGAGCGACGCCTCGTCGACGGACGCGGTCGGCACCACGACGCGCGTCATCCCGGCCTCGGCCGCAGCTCGCGCGAGCGGCAGCGTGCCGGCGACGGGTCGCAGGCGGCCGTCGAGCCCGAGCTCGCCGAGCAGCGCCGTCTCGCCGTCGTCGGGCGGTACGACCCGCATGGCGCGCAGCACCGCGACGCCCATCGCGAGGTCGAAGTGCGTGCCGGCCTTCGGCAGCGACGCGGGCGTGAGGTTGATGACCGTCTTCCCGTGCGGCGGGGTGAGCCCGGCTCGAGCGATCGCGCTCCAGGTGCGGTGCTGCGCCTGCTGCACGGCGCGATCAGGCAGCCCGACGATGTGCACGCGCGGCAGCCCGCTCGAGGCGTGCACCTCGATCTGCACGCCGACGCCCGCCAGTCCCTGCAGCGCCACGCACGCCGCCCGCCCGAAGCCGCTCACTCGATGCCCCGCAGGTGCTCGACGCGCCAGCGACCGGAGCGCGGCGCGATGACCGCGACGGCGTCCATGCGGATCGGCCCGCGATGGCGGTGCACGCCGAGCCACACGCCCGCGAGCGTGCGCAGCCGCCGCACCTTCTCGGGCGTGATCGCTTCGAAGGGATGCCCGAACTCGAGCCCGCGGCGCGTCTTCACCTCGACGAAGACGAGCGTCTCGCCGTCGAGCGCGATGATGTCGACCTCTCCGTGCGGGCAGCGCCAGCGCCGGTCGACGATGCGCATCCCCGCGCGCTCGAGGTGCACGCTCGCGGCGGCCTCGCCGTCGAGCCCCAGCTCATCCTTCGCCCGCATGGGGCAGAGGAAAGCGGATGCGGCAGCTCACGCGCTCGACGCGGGCGCGGCGTTGTGGAGAACGAGCGGGCGGCAGCGCCCGCCTGCGTCACTCCTCGATCGCGAGGTCCTTCGGCAGCTCGAGGTCGCGCGAGGCGAGCTCCTCGACGTTGACGTCCTTGAAGGTCAGGATGCGCGCCGACTTGATGAAGCGGTCGGAGCGGTAGATGTCCCACACCCAGACGTCGGTGAGCTCGAGCTCGAAGTAGAAGTCGGTGCCGGCGTCGTGGCGCGTGACCTTGACGTCGTTCGCGAGGTAGAACCGTCGCTCGGTCTCGACGACGTGCTTGAACATGCCGACGACGTCGCGGTACTCCTTGAAGAGGGCCAGCTCGACTTCGCGGTCGTAGTCCTCGATGTCCTCGGGTTCCACGCATCCATCCTATGCCGCCCCGGCGCGCGGGCGGACCGGTGGCCGAGCCCTGCCTAGGATCGGGGCGTGGCTGTGGCATTCGCGGGGCGGTTCGCGCTCGTCGACCCGCTCGCGGAGGGCGGTTCAGGGGTCGTCTGGCGCGCGTGGGACCTGCGCGAGCGGCAGTACGTCGCGGCGAAGGTGCTCCGCCAGGTCGACGCGGCCTCGCTCGTGCGCTTCGCGCGCGAGCAGGCCACGCGCATCCGGCACCCGCACGTGCTCACCCCCACGGGCTGGGCGGGCGAGGACGACCGCGTGCTGCTCGCGATGCCGCTCGTCGACGGCGGCTCGCTCGCGACCCTCGCCGGCGACTTCGCGCCGCTGCCGGCACCGTGGATCGCGCGCATCGCCGACCAGGCGCTGCAGGCGCTCGAGGCGGTCCACGCGGCTGGCGTCGTGCACCGCGACGTCACCCCGGCGAACCTGCTGCTCGACGCGACGGGCACGGGCGAGCCGCGGTTGCGGCTCACCGACTTCGGCATCGCCGCGCGCATCGGCGACCCTCGGCTCACGACCGGGCCGTTCGCCGTCGGCACCGCGGGCTTCCGCGCCCCCGAGGCGCACGACGCCGATCCGCACCCGTCGGCGGACGTCTACGCGCTCGGCATGACCCTGGATGCGCTCGGCCCTGGCGGCGTGCTGCGAGCGCTCGTCGACGAGATGCTCGCCGAGGCGCCCGGCGAGCGCCCGTCGCCCGGGTCGCTGCGCGAGCGGCTCCACGCCACCGGATTGCTCGAGCGCCCGCTCGGCGACGACGTCGAGGTCTTCCGGCAGCTCCCCGAGCTGCCGCCGGGATGGGGTCCTCGTGGCCCGGCTCCGGATGCATCGATGCCGACCGAGAGCGCCCGCCCGGTCCCAGCGGTGGACGACCCTCCGGATCGGGCGTCGTCGCGTCGCGCGGGCGCGCTGCTCGCCGGATCGCTCGCGATGCTCGCCGTGGGAGCCACGAGCATCGTCGCCGCACTGCTGCTCGCATGAGCCTTGACTTCGCGATCGCAAACCCATAGATTCGCAATCGCAAAGATCGCCGGCCCTGCCGCCCCGACCGAGGGAGACCACCTTGCTCCGACGCATCCGCCTCGCGACCGCGCTCGTCGCCGTGCTCGCCGTCGCGAGCTCGCTCAGCGCGGCACCCGCGCTCGCGGCGAGCCCGCGCGACGACGCCTCGCTCATGCTGGTGCTCGACGCGAGCGGCTCGATGGCGATGCCCGACGCGACGGGCGCCCCGCGCATCGACGCCGCCCGTACCGCCATCGACCGCGCCCTCGACGGCCTCGACGACGAGCAGCGCGTGGGCCTGCGGGTCTTCGGCGCGACCGTGCTCGGCCAGGAGTCCCCCGGCGCGTGCACCGACTCGCAGCGCGTCGTGCCGGTCGGCGCCGGGAACCGCGACGCCCTCCGCGCCGCGGCCGTCGCCTACGCGCCCTACGGCGAGACACCCATCGGCTTCGCGCTCCAGGAGGCCGCCGCGGATCTCGGCACCGATGGCCCGCGGTCCATCCTGCTGGTCTCGGACGGCCTCGCGAACTGCGATCCCGACCCGTGCACCGTCGCCGCGGAGCTCGCTGGCGGCGGCATCGACCTCATGATCAACGTCGTCGGCTTCGACGTCGACCCCGCTGCGCGCGAACAGCTGCGGTGCGTCGCCGACGCCGGCCGAGGCGCGTACGTCGACGCCGCCGACGCCGCTGGGCTCGAGCACGCGCTCACGGCGCTCGCGGCCCGCGCCTTCCGACCCTTCTCCGTCGTCGGCACCCCGGTCACCGGCACGCCGGATGCGTCGGACGCGCCCGCCATCCGCGCCGGCACGCAGTGGGTCGACGAGCTCGACGGCTCCGGCGCCGAGCGCCACTACGTCGTCGAGCGCGACATCCCCGGCTCGACGCTGCTCGTCGGCATGCTCGGGGTGCTCCCCGCGAACCACCGCGGCGGTGCCGTGACGATCCGGCTCGAGGCCGAAGGCGCGCTGTGCGGCTACGAGACCGTGTCGGCCGACGGCTCGACCCAGGCGTCGCTCATCGCGCTGAGCGCCGGTGCGCTCGAAGCCGCGGACGACGCGTGCATGACCGCGGACGCGCTCGAGCTCTCGGTCACCGACCTCGGCTCCCCCGCGGGGGCTGTGCCCTTCGAGCTGCGCCTCGTCGAGCAGCCGCTGCCCGCGAACCTCGACGCGCTCCCCGCGGCCGTCTCAGCCGAGCGCGACTGGACGCTCGGCCTCGCGGAGGACGCGGCCGGCGGCGAGCTCGAGCCGGGATCGAGCCTCAACGATCCCGCCGGCATCGAGCCGGGTTCCTACCGGGTCGACATCCTGCCGGGCGAGACGCAGTTCTTCTCCGTCCCGGTCGACTGGGGCCAGTCGGTGCGCGCGGTCGCATCGTTCGAGAACGACACCGATCATCCGTACGAAGCGGGCAGGCTGCACATCCTGGACCCGGTCGGCGGGATCGCGAGCGACCTCCTCGCGCGTGCCGCGGACGGCGCGCGCTGGGCTGACGTGGCTGCGGACACGCGGCTGCGGCTCGCGAACGCCACCCCGCCGATCGCGCTGCCCGCGCGGCGCTCCGGGGAGGCGAGCCTCGCCGGGGAGCACACCGTCGTGGTCTCGCTCGCCCCGATGGAGGAGCCGCGGATCATCCCCTACACGCTCACCGTCGAAGTGGTCGGCGACCCGAGCGGCACCCCGGAGCTCGCCGCCGCGCCCTCGGCGATGCCGACCCCGGGCGCGGCGCCCGTCGAGACCGCCCCCTTGGACGACGGCGCGACGGGCGCCGGCCCGCTCGCCATCGGGCTCGGCGTCGCGGGCGGCCTGCTCGTGGCAACGGGGCTCGTCGGGCTCGCCGTCTGGCTCCGCGCGCGGCGTCGCGCCTAGCGCGGGCCTGCCAGCAGCGCCGCGAGGCCGTCGGCCACTCGCGGGTAGCCGGTCCGGAGCTGCTCGATCGCGGCCTCGAGCTCCGCCCGCGGCGCGATCGCGAGCAGTGCGTCGCGGAGTGCCTCCGCCGGCGCGCCCGCGTGCGTCGAGCGCACGGTCGACGCGGCGATCTCTTGCGCGCGACGCGCGACCTCGGCCGCGGGCAGCCCCGCCCGGGCATCCGCCTCGAGCGCGATGAGCGCATCCATCCGCGCGAGCACGACGGGGTTGCCGATCTTCACCCGCTGGCCCTGCAGCAGCTGCGAGAGCATCGGCGCGGAGAGCCCCATCGCCTGCGCGAGCCGCGCTTGCGTCATCCCGAGCGATTCGCGCACCGGCGCGAGCAGCTCGGCGAGCGGGGCTCCGTAGAGCGCCGCCTGCTCGACGAGGTTGCGCTCCACCTGCGCTCGATCCATGCCCGGCCTCCCTGCCGCGAGCCTAGCCCGCGGCGGGCACGAGCCCGGTCGCGGCCGGCATGCTCGCGTCGGCGGTCGGCCGCTGGAGCGAGCGCAGCCAGGTGCGCCGGTGCAGCGCCGTGGGCCCGAGCTCGGCGATCGCCGCGAGGTGCTCGGCCGAGCCGTAGCCCTTGTTGGACGCCCAGGCATAGCCCGCGTGCACGGCGTCGGCCTCGACCATCCGCTCGTCGCGCTCGACCTTCGCGACGAGCGCGGCGCCCGAGACGGATGCGCAGTCGCGGTCGGCCTTCGCGCGCAGCACCGTGCGCACGGGCACGCGGAGGGCCGGCGCGAGCCAGTCGTGCGTGCCGTCGAGCAGGATCGCGGCGCTCGGCACGTGCACGCCGAGCGCGTGGAGGGCGACGAGCGCGCGGCGGCCGGCGAGGCCGAGCGCGACCTGGATGCCGAAGCGGTCGATCTCGTCGTTCGAGGCGTGCCCGACGGCGCTCACGCCCCACTCGCGCACGAGCGGCGCGGTCGCCGCGCGGCGGAGCGCCGTCATGGCCTTCGAGTCGCGGAGGTGCTCGGGGTGCGGCCCGCAGCCGTCGCGGAGGGCGAGCGCGCCGACGCTCACGGGACCGGCGAGCGCGCCGCGACCCACCTCATCCATGCCGATGACGACGGGCGCATCCGCCCAGAGCTCGCGCTCGTGGTCGAGCGTCGGCGACACGACCGTCATGCCGCGGGCACCGCCCCTGCGCTCACCGGCCCGAGCTCCGCCGCGCCCTGCGGCTCGACGCCCACGAACGTCGACTCGAAGTCGTCGAGCCACGCCCAGCGCTCGAGCGGCCAGGAGACGAGGATCGCGCGGCCGACGAGCGACTGCATCGGCACGAAGCCGCCGCCCGGCGCGTCGATGTGCGCGCGGGAGTCGCCCGAGTGGTTGCGGTTGTCGCCCATCACCCACACGTGGCCCTCGGGCACGGTGACGTCGAAGCCCTGCGCGCTCGCGGGCTGGCCCGCGGCGTCGAGGTGGAGGTAGGGCTCGTCGAGCGGCACACCGTTGACCGTGAGCTGGCCGAAGTCGTTGCAGCACTGCACGCGGTCGCCGGGGAGGCCGATGACGCGCTTGATGAGGTAGCCGTGGTCGTCCTCGGGCGCGAGGCCGACGAAGGTGAGGAACCAGTCGATCGCGCCGACGATGCCGCTCTCCTCCGGCTCGGCCGCCGGCTCGGGGAGCCAGCCGCCCGGGTCCTCGAAGACGACGATCTCGCCGCGGTCGACGGGCACGAGCGTCGGCGTGAGGAGGCTCACGATGATGCGGTCGTCGACCTGCAGGGTGTCGTTCATCGACTCCGACGGGATCCAGAAGGGCCGGATGAGGAACGTCTTGACGAGGAACGAGACGAGCAGCGCGACGAGGAAGATGACGACGATGTCGCGCAGGAACAGCAGCGCGCCGCGTCGTCGGGACGGCCCCGCGGCACGGCTCTCCCCCGTGTCGACCGTGTCCGTCATCCCGCGCCCTTTCGCCTCGGCAAGTCTAGGCGAGCGGGGGTGCCGCCAGCCGCTGGACGCGTCGCGCGAGATCACGATTCCGTGACGAACCGCCCGGCGCGAACGCGGAAGCGGGGCCGGCAAGCCGGCCCCGCTTCGTGCTCAGATCAGGAGAAGTCGCGCTTCTCGCGGATCTTGGCGGCCTTGCCGCGCAGACCGCGGAGGTAGTAGAGCTTCGCGCGGCGCACGTCGCCGCGGCTCACGACCTCGATCTTGTCGATGACCGGCGAGTGCACCGGGAACGTGCGCTCGACGCCGACCTGGAACGAGACCTTGCGGACCGTGAAGGTCTCGCGCACGCCGTGGCCCGAGCGGCCGATGACGACGCCCTGGAAGATCTGCACGCGCGAGCGCGAGCCTTCGATGATGTTGACGTGGACCTTGACGTTGTCGCCGGGGCGGAAGTCGGGGACGTCGGAACGGAGGCTGGCTGCGTCGACCTTGTCGAGGATGTGCATGGCGGTATCGCTCTCTGCAGCCGCCACAGGTCGGCCGCGTCATGGGTTCGGGGTTGCGGTGCTCGCTCTCTCCCCTGTGGCAGAGGCCGCGCTCAGGCGGAAGCCGTGCGAGGCACCAACGAGCAATCTTGCCACAACCGGGGCCCGCGCGCCAACGCCGGCGGCCGGATCAGCGCTTGTCGTCGCCCTCGAGGCCGATGACGCGACCCGACTGCGGCCCCTCGATGCGCTCGAACGACGCGTCCGCCTGCCGCGCCTGCTGCTCGAGCAGCGGCGCCTGCAGGTCGTTCACGGCGCGCTCGACGCGGGCGCGCGTCTCGCGGCCGAGCTCGAGCGCCTGGAGCCAGAAGAGCACCACGCCGCCGATGATCGTCGCCATGATGCCGATCGCGGTGAAGGACTGCGACGCGGTGAGCCAGCCGTCGCCGAACCACGCGGTGAGGGCGCTCCCCGTGCGGCCGCCGCCTGTGTCGACGACCGTGACGCCGAGCAGCGCGATCACGAGCAGCCACGGGCCGAGCAGCTTCACGTCGCGCCACTGCGCCGCGCGGGGCTTCCGCACCTGCTTGCGCGCGATCGTGATGCCGACGACCGCGCCGATGAGGATCGCGAGCCCCGGGCCGAGGAAGGCCTGCAGCAGCAGCGCATCGCCGAGCGGCGCGCCCGCGAGCGCGCGGCCGAACATGATCCACACCGGCAGCACGACGATCGCGCCGATCATCACCAAGAAGAACGCGCGCAGCGCCCAGTGCCGTTGCGCCCGCGGACGCTGCGTGGAGGAGGCGGTGGGGGCCATGGCTCGAATCTACCGACCGGACCCGGGCGACGCTCGCGTGTTCGCTGAGGGCTACGCGTCGGCGCCGTCGGCGGGCAGCAGGTCCGGCCGCACGCGCCGCGTGCGCTCGAGCGCCTGCTCGCGCCGCCAGGCGGCGATCGCGCCGTGGTTGCCGCCGCGCAGCACCTCGGGCACGTCGAGCCCGCGCCACGTGGCGGGCTTCGTGTAGGAGGGGTGCTCGAGCAGCCCGTCCTCATGGCTCTCCTCGACGAGCGAGGCGGGGTTCCCGACGACGCCCGGCACGAGCCGGCCGATGGCCTCGATCATCGCCATCGCGGCGACCTCGCCGCCGTTGAGCACGTAGTCACCGAGGCTCACCTCGATGACGCGCGCCCGGGTGGCGACGTGCTCGGCGACGCGCGCGTCGATCCCCTCGTAGCGGCCGCACGCGAAGATGAGCCGCCGCTCCTCGGCGAGCTCGCGCGCGAGCGACTGCGTGAAGGGCACGCCCGCGGGCGTCGGGAAGACGACCACGGCATCCGCCTCGTCCTCCCCCAGCAGCTCGTCGAACGCCTCGCCCCACGGCTCGGGCCGCATGACCATGCCGGCGCCGCCGCCGTAGGGCGTGTCGTCGACGGTGCGGTGCCGGTCGTGCGTGTGGTCGCGCAGATCGTGCACGTGCAGCTCGAGCAGCTGCTCGCGGCGCGCGCGGCCGAGCAGCGAGACGTCGAGGACGCCGAAGAACTCGGGGAAGATCGTGACGATGTCGACGCGCACGGGCTACGCCCGCTCGTCGTCGGCGGTCTCCGAGGTGTCGGGGGCGGATGCGTCGTCGGCCTCCGCGGGCGCGCTCGGCTCGGCGTCGGCAGCCTCGGGCTCGGTCGCGGCGGGCGCCTCGGTCGGCGCCTCCTCCTCGAGCTCCTCGAGGAGCCCCGGCGGCGGGGTGATGACGATGCGGCCCGCGCGCAGGTCGACCTCGGGCACGATCGCCTTGACGAAGGGGATCATGACCTCGTCGCCGGCGATCTCGACGATGAGCATGTCCTGCGCGGGCATCGCGTCGACGCGCACGACGCGGCCGACGCGCTCGCCCTCGCGCCAGACCTCGAGGCCGGCGAGCTGGTGCACGTACCAGGCGTCGGGCTCGGTCGGCAGCTCGGTCGCGTCCTGCTCGACCCACAGCACGGCCTTGACGAGCGTCTCGGCCTCGGTGCGGTCGCCGATGCCCTTGAAGAAGGCGACGGGGCTGCCGTTGTAGACGCGCAGCTCGGCGAGCTCGATCGACTTGCCGTGCCACTTCGACGACGTCGGCACCTGCAGCGCGAAGCGCGCGCCGGGCACGAACCGTCGGCCGGGGTCGTCGGTGTAGAGCTCGATCTTGAGAGCACCCTTGAGCCCGTGGGCCCTCGCTATCCGTCCGACGCGCAGCTGGGTGCGGGCCGGCACGGCGGGCCTAGCGATCGGTGTCCACCACGTCCACGCGGACGCGGCGTCCTCCGGGGAGCGCACCGATCACGGTGCGCAGGGCGCCGGCGGTGCGACCGCCGCGCCCGATGACGCGGCCGAGGTCCTCGGGGTGCACCCGCACCTCGAGGACCTCGCCGCGCTGCGAGTCGCGCGCGCCGACGCGCACGTCGTCAGGGCGATCGACGATCCCCTTGACCAGGTGCTCGAGAGCGTCGCGCAGCATCTCAGGACTCGGTCGACTCGGCCGAGGCGTCAGCCTCGGTCTCGGCGGCCTCGGCCGCGGGGGCCGCGGCCGGCTTCTCGGCCTTGGGCTTGAGCACCGGCTTCTTGGCCTCGTCGGCGACGAAGGCCTTCTTGCCCTCGGGCTGCTTGACCTGGTTCTCGGTCGAGCCCTCGCCCGTGTGCTTGCCCCAGTCGCCCGTGAGCTTGAGGAGCGCGGCGACCTGCTCGGTCGGCTGCGCGCCGACGCCGAGCCAGTACTGCGCGCGCTCGCTGTCGATCTCGATGAGCGAGGGGTTCTCGGTCGGGTGGTACTTGCCGATCTCCTCGATGACGCGACCGTCGCGCTTGGTGCGCGAGTCGGCCACGACGACGCGGTAGAAGGGCGCGCGGATCTTGCCGAAGCGCTTCAGACGGATCTTGACTGCCACAGTTCTCCTGCTTTGTTCTCTCGTGATTGCACCGCGGCCTGCGCACGTGGGAGATGCGCGACCCGTAGAGCTGGGAGAGCGACGCGCGCCGGATAGAGGGTCGGGCGCGTGCTCGACCCCCCATTCTGTCACATCCTCGATCCGCTCGCGCGCCACTCAGGTTCGCGGTCCTACGCTTCCCGCATGGACTTCGCCTCCTCGAAGCGCTCGACCCTCGGCGTCGAGTGGGAGCTCGCCCTCATCGACCCCTCGACGGGCGACATCGCGCCGCACGCGAAGGAGCTGCTCGCCGCGATCGACGACCCGCGCTTCGACAAGGAGTTCCTGCGCGGCATGATCGAGCTCATCACGGGCGTGCACGAGACGACGGATGCGGCGGTCGACGAGCTGCGCGGCATGCGCGACCGCGCGGTCGCCGAGGCGGATCGCATGGGGCTCGCGCTCGTCGGCACCGGCACGCACCCGACGAGCCGCTGGCGGCAGCAGGAGCAGGCGGACGACCCGCGCTACCGGCGCGTCGTCGAGAAGGCGGGCGACTGGGGCCGCCGGCTCATCATCTTCGGCGTGCACAACCACGTCGGCGTCGAGGATCGCGCGAAGGCCGTGCCGCTCCTGCGCACGATGCTCGACAAGCTGCCGCTCATCCTCGCGCTCTCCGCCTCGAGCCCGTTCTGGCAAGGCGTCGACACGGGATTCGCCTCGCACCGCACGATGCTGTTCCAGCAGCTGCCGACCGGCGGGCTGCCGCCGATGCTCGTCGACTGGCCCGAGTACGAGCGCACGCTCGAGGACATGCTGCGCGCCGGCGTGATCGACGAGCTCGGCGAGCTCCGCTGGGACGTGCGGCCCTCCCCCGAGATCGGCACGATCGAGGTGCGGGTCGCCGACGGCGCGCCGTCGATCGACGACCTCGCCGCCGTCACGGCACTCACCCACTGCCTCATCGAGGAGGCGTCGCGCGACCTCGACGAGGGCAAGGCGCAGCTGCACCTGCCCTATTGGCTCGTGAAGGAGAACAAGTGGCGCGCGGCGCGCGACGGCCTTGAGGCGACCGTCATCGTCGACGAGCAGGGCACGCTGCAGCGCGCCGCCGACGCGATCGCCGAGGCGGCCGACCGGCTCGCGCCGATCGCCGCCGACCTCGGCGCGACGCGCTCGCTCGGCGCCGTCGAGCGCGTGCTCGCGACCGGCGGCTGGCCCGCGCGGCAGCGCGCCGCCTTCGAGCGCGGCGGGCACGCGGCCGTGATGGCCGAGCTCGCCGAGGCGATGCGCGCGTAGCCCTCTAGGCGTCCTTGCCGTCGCGCCAGCGGAGGAACGACTCGACGCGCTCGAGGTCGTAGCCGTCCGGGGTGTCGTCGCCCGAGAGCGGGATCGTGAACAGCCGCGTGCCGACCGCGTGCAGCGCGTCGAGCCGGTCGAAGCCCACGCCGCCGACCCCGTCGCGCACGCTCGCGCCGTTCGAGACCTCGATCTCGGCGATGTCGCGGCCGCGCGCCTCGCACGCGCGCCGCAGCACGTCGAGCTTGTGCGGCAGCTCGTCGGGACCGACGAACGAGTGCCAGATGTCGGCGTGCTCCGCGACCATCGGCAGCGTCTTCTGCTCGCCCTTGCCGCCGATGAGGATCGGCATGGCGCCGACGGGCGGCGGGTTGAGCCTCTCCCAGCGCGCGCGGATGCGCGGGAGCGCCGCGGCGAGGTCGTTGAGCCGCGAGCCCACGGTGCCGAAGTCGTAGCCGTACTCCAGGTAGTCGCGCTCGAACCATCCGCTGCCGATGCCGAAGATGAAGCGGCCGTTCGAGATGTGGTCGATCGTGCGGGCGACGTCGGCGAGCAGGTCGGGGTTGCGGTACGAGTTGCAGAACACGAGCGGGCCGAGCTGCACGCGCTCAGTCGATGCCGCCCACGCCGCGAGCTGCGTCGTCGCCTCGAAGTGCGCGCCGTCGGGGTCCCCCGTGAGCGGGAAGAAGTGATCCCAGCCGAAGACGGCGTCGACGCCCATCTCCTCGAGCCGGCGGGCCGCGTCGATCGTCTGCTGCATCGTGACGTGCTGCGGCGAGAGCTGCACGCCGATCCTCGTGGGTCGATCCGTCATGGACTCGACCCTACGGCCCGTCGCGCCCTACCCTGAGCGGGTGCCTGACCTCTCCCCCATCGCCGAGCGCGCCGAGGCGCCCGAGACCCTGCCCGAGATCACCGCGGGCGAGCTGTCGTGGCGCGCCGCGACGGTCGACGACGCGCAGCTCGTGACCGACTTCAACAACGCGATCGCCGAGGCCGGCGACTTCCCGTTCCGCGAGACGGTCGACGAGGTGCGCGACGAGCTCTCGGCAGCGTGGGTCGACCTCTCGACCCAGTCGATGCTCGGCTTCGACGCCGAGGGGCGGCTGCGCGCGGCGGGCTTCGCGACGACGGCGCCCGGCGACGTCCGCACGGTGCGCGCCTTCGTCTTCGGCGGCGTGCATCCCGAGCGGCGCGGCGAGGGCATCGGCCGCGAGCTGCTCGCGTGGCAGGTCGCGCGCGCCCGGCAGCTGCTCGCGGCTTCCGGCAAGGAGCTCCCCGCTCGCATCGCCGCCTACGCCGAGGACACCGACGCGGTGCGGCACCGCCTCCTCGAGCGCGCCGGCTTCGCCGCGCGCCGCTTCTTCGCCGACCTCAAGCGCCCGCTCGGCGCGGGCGCGCCGCCCATCCCCGAGGTCGAGCTCGCCGGCTCCCTGCGGCTCGCGCCCTTCTCCCCCGAGCTCGACGACGCCACCCGGCTCGCCCACAACGACGCGTTCCGCGACCACTGGGGCAGCGAGCCGCAGACCCTCGAGCAGTGGCAGAGCGGGCGCAGCGAGTTCGCGCCCGAGTGGTCGCACGTCGTCGTCGACGACGCGCCCGACGTCGACGCCCTGCTCGCGGACGAGCGCATGGATGCGTCGACGGCTGAGGCGCTGCGCGCCGGCGAGCCGCTCGTGGTCGCGTACGCGTACAACAGCCGCTACGAGGCCGACTTCCCCGTGCGGGGCTACTCGTTCGGCTACACGGGCCTGCTCGGCACGCGCCGCGCGTACCGCGGGCGGAAGGCCGCGATCGCCGCGCTCGCCGCGAGCATGCGCTCGTTCGAGGACGCGGGCATGGAGGCTGCGGTGCTCGACGTCGACACCGAGAACCCGAGCGGCGCGCACGGCCTCTACGCGAGCCTCGGCTACGTGAAGGAGCACGGCTCGCGGATGTACAGCATCGAGCTGTAGCCCGAGCGGCGGCTCCCGCACCTGAGTGGCGGCTCCCGCACCTGAGTGGCGGCTTCCGCACCTGAGTGGCGGCTTCCGCACCTGAGTGGCGGCTCCCGCACGTGACTGGCGGCTTCCGCACGTGAGTGGCGGCTCCCGCACGTGAGTGGCGGCTCCCGCACGTGAGTGGCGAATCTCCGCGTGCGGCGCCACTCACCCGCCGCAGGCGCCACTCACCCACCGCACGCGCCGCTCGGCGCGGGGGCGCAGGTCAGCTCGGGAGCGACGCGAGCGCCTCGCGCACCGGGGTCTCGCCGCCGTTGCAGCGGATCGTGAGGCCCGAGACGGCCGGATGGGCGACGGTCTCGGCGATGAGGCGCGCGACGGTCGCGCGCGGGATCTCGCCCGACTCGATCGAGCCCTGCGGCTCGTCGAGCTCGATGCCGGACTCCTCGTCGAGCGTCAGGCCCGACGGCTGCAGGATGACCCAGTCGGCGACGCGCTCGCGGATCGCCTCGTCGACGAGCGCCTTGGCCTCGGCGTACGCGTAGAACGGCTCGTCGGGCGAGACGCCGTGCTCGAGGCTCGCGCCGAAGTACGAGACCATCACGAGCCGCGCGCCCGAGCGGGCGACCGCATCCACGACCTTCATCGCCGCGTCGCGGTCGACCGCCCACGTGCGCTCGGGATCGCCGCCGCCGGCGCCGGCCGTCCACACGACGACGTCGAAGCCGTCGAGCAGCGCGTCGACGCCCGCCTGGTCGAGCGACTCGAGGTCGGCGACGACCGGCTCGGCGCCCGCCTGCCGGACGTCGGCGACGTGGTCGGGGTTGCGGATGACCGCGTGGACGGAGTGACCGGCCTCGGCGAGCATCGGCTCCGCGAGGAGCGCGACCTTGCCGTGACCGCCGAGGATCAGGATGCGTGCCATGCCGTCACGCTACGGGCCTCACCTGGACGGAGTCAGGGCGTGAAGACCGCGAAGGGGCGGTCGTCGATGCGGTGCACGCGCACGGGTGTGTCGAAGACGCGCTCGAGCACGGCGTCCTGCATGACCTCGTCGACCGTGCCCTCGACGCAGATCTGCCCGTACTTGAGGGCGAGGATGCGGTCGGCGAAGGCCGCGGCCATGTTGAGGTCGTGGAGCACGATGACGATCGTGCGGCCGAGGTCGTCGGCGGCCGCCCGCAGCTCGCGCATCATCGCGACGGCGTGCTTCGGGTCGAGGCTCGCGAGCGGCTCGTCGAGCAGCACGACCTCGGTGTCCTGCGCGAGCACCATCGCGACGAACGCGCGCTGCCGCTGGCCGCCCGAGAGCGCGTCGAGCTGGCGATCGGCGAGGTCCTCGAGGTGCAGGAAGCGGATCGCGCGGTCGATGTGCTGCTGGTCGCCGAACGTCAAGCGTCCGCCCGACCACGGGAAGCGGCCGAACGCGACGAGCTCGCGCACCGTGAGTCGCGCCTCGAGCCGGTTCTCCTGCCGGAGGATCGAGACGATGCGCGCGAGGTCGGCCGACTTCGTCGCCTGCACGTCGTGACCCATGACGCGCACGGAGCCCGCGGAGGGGTCGAGCAGCCGGCCGATGACCGACAGGAGCGTCGACTTGCCCGCGCCGTTCGGTCCCACGAGCGCGGTGATGCCGCCCGCGGGCACCTCGCTCGAGACGGGCCCGAGCACGACGTGCTCGGCGTAGCGCTTCGAGACCTGCTCGATGGCGATCACTTCGGCCTCCTCCGGCCCAGCAGCAGCGCGAGGAACGCGATGCCGCCGACGACTTCGATGATGACGGTGACGAGCCCCGCGGCGTCGAACACGTGGCGCATGACGAGCTGCGCGCCCGCGAGCGCGAGCACGCCGAGGCCGACGGCCATCGGCAGCACGTGCGCGTGCTTGTGGGAGCCCGCGAGGCGGTACGCGAGCGTCGCGACGAGGAACCCGAAGAACGTCATGGGGCCCGCGAGCGCGGTCGCGAAGGCGACGAGCACCGAGACGCAGATGAGCGCGACGATGAGCTCGCGGCGGTGGTCGACGCCGAGGGCCGTGGCCCCGTCGCGCCCGAGCAGGACGACGTCGAGCCGGCGCCGACGCATCCACACCACCGCCCCGACCGCGCCGCAGACGGCGAGGGCGAGCGGCAGGTGGTCGGGCTGCACCGACGAGAGCCTGCCGAAGAGCTCGAGGCTCAGCAGGTCGTAGTCGGTCGGTGAGAGGATGCGCTGCACGAACGACGAGACGGAGTCGAACGCGAGCCCGATGACGACGCCGACGAGCAGGAGCGTCAGCACGCCGCCGCCCGAGCGGTCGAGCAGCCAGGTGTAGAGCGCGGTCGCGGCGATCACCATGAGCGCCGTCTGCGCGAGCAGCTTCGGCAGTCCGTCGGTCGCCGCGATCGCCGAGCCGCCGAACACGAAGACGGTGAGCGTCTGCATGAGCGTGTACATCGAGTCGAAGCCGATGATCGACGGGGTCAGGATGCGGTTCGACGTCACGGTGTGGAAGATGACGGTCGCGACGGCGTGCGCGAACGAGGCGACGAGGATGCCCCCCACGAGCGTCGCGCGGCGCGGCATCGCGAGCTCGAGCGGGCCGCGCACGTCGACGAGCAGCACCGCGACGAGCGCGGCGAGCGCGAGCGACCAGACGATCGTGAGCCGCAGCGCCGGGCGGGTGCCGGTGGGGGCGCTCGGCGCGCGGTCGCTCAGCGCGCGCGGAGCGGGGGCGCGCGGCGGCAGGGCGTCAGGCACGCTGCCTCCCGCGCAGGAGGAAGGCGACGAAGGCGACGGCGCCGACGGCGCCCATGATGACGGATGCGGGGATCTCCATGGGCGCGACGATCGTGCGGCCGATGAGGTCGCACGCGAGCAGCAGCGCGACGCCGGCGATCGCGATCCACGGGAGGCTGCGGCGCAGGTCGTCGCCGAGCAGGAGGCGCATGACGTTCGGCACGACGAGCCCGAGGAAGGGGATGAAGCCGACGACGACGCTCGTGACGCCCGAGCACAGCGCGACGCCCGAGATGCCGATGAGCGTGATGACGCGGTAGTCGATGCCGAGGTTCGTGGCGATGCCCTCGCCGAGCCCCGCGATCGTGAAGCGGTCGGCCATGATCCACACGACGATCGCGACGAGCGCGGCGGCCCAGAGCGGCTCGTAGAAGCCCTGCACGATGCCGCTGAAGCCGCCCGAGCTCCACGCGGCCATCGACTGCAGCAGGTCGGCGCGAGCGGCGAGGAACTGCGTGACGCCGCCGATGATCGCGCCGAGCATGATGCCGACGAGCGGCACGATGAGCGGCCCGCGCGTGCGCACGCGGCGCAGGATCGCGAGGAAGACGAGGGTGCCGACGAAGGCCGCGGCGGTCGCGAAGACCATCCGCACCATGACCGGGGCGTCCGGCCACGTGATGAGGATGAGCAGCATGCCGAGCCCCGCCCACTGCGAGGTGCCCGCGGTCGTCGGCTCGACGAAGCGGTTCTGCGTGATGAGCTGCATGACGACGCCCGAGACGCTCATCGCGACGCCCGCGAAGATGAGCGCGAGCGTGCGCGGCACGCGCGAGATGAGGAACATCTCGAGCTGCGCGGGATCGGTGAAGAGGCCGCTCAGCGAGATGCCGTAGCCGCCCACGAGGAGCGAGGCGACGACGAGCAGCGCGGTCACGCCAGCGAGCGCCGGCAGCAGCCGGCGCTCGCGAGCGGTCCTGACGGTCACAAGGAGATCAGTCGGCCATCGCCTGGGCGACCTGGTCGAAGGCGCGGGTGTAGGCCTGCACGCCCTCGGTGCGGTAGAAGTCGTCCTCGAGGTAGACGATGTGGCCCTCCTGCACGAAGCGCGTGCCCGCGAGCGCGGGGTTGCCCTCGATGACCTGCTTCGCGGGCTGCGCGTCCTCCGTGCCGGTGCCGGCGTCGCGGTCGAGCACGATCGCCCAGTCGGGGTCGGCCTGCGCGATCGTCTCGGGCGCGAGGCCCGAGTCCTGGTGGATGTCGCCAGCCTCGCCGGCGAAGACGTCGGTCATGTCGATCGCGTCGGAGAGGCGCGAGATGCGCTCCGCGCCGTTGTCGAGCTTGCCGCCGTTGACGATGCCCAGGAAGACGCTCTGGCCGGCCGCCGCCTCGGTGGCCGCCTCGACCGAGGCGTCGAGCTCCTCGATGATCGCGGTCGCCTCGTCCTCGCGCTCGAAGATCGCGCCGAGCGAGGTCGTCTGCTGGCGCAGCGCCTCGACGTAGCCGCCCTCGTACTCGTCGTTCGCGGCGATGTCGATCGTCGGGGCGATCGCCTCGAGGTCCTCGGTGTACTCGCCGAAGCGGTAGCCGCCGATGATGAGGTCGGGCTCGGCCTCGGCGAGCGCCTCGAAGTCGGGCTCGCGGTGCGTGCCGACGTCGGCGATCGACTCGTCCTCGACCCACTCGGCAAAGCGCTCGGGCGCGACGAGCTGCACGGGCAGCGCGACCGGGGTGATGCCCCACGCGAGCAGCGTCTCCATGGCCGTGTTGTCGAGCACCGCGACGCGCTCGGGCAGCACCTCGACCTGCACCTCGCCGAGGTTCGACGGGACGGTGACCGTCTCGGCGGCGGCGTCGGTCTCGGCGGGCGCCGCGTTGGCGCTGCAGCCGGCCAGGAGCGCGATCGCGGCCGCGGCGGCGATCGTCGTGCGGATGGCACGGGACATGGAGGTACTCCGTTTCGGAAGGGTGGGGATCTCGCTGCATCGATGCGCGAGTAAGGCAAGGCTAACCTTGCCCGCGGCGCGCGCGCAAAGCGCGGCCCCGCGCCTCCGCCCTACCGGTTGCCGAGCATGCGCTGGAGCGTCTCCTGCTCCGCGCCCGAGAGCTCGCCGAACGCGCCCTCCGCCTTCGGCTTGCCGAACGCGCTCCCCTGGGCGGGCGCCGCGGGCTGCTCGGTGCGCTTCGCGGGGTTGCCGGAGCGCTTGAGCTGCTTGCCCTGCGGCTTGCCGCCCTTCTTGGGCGCGCGCATGCCCGGCGGCATCGGCCCCATCCCGGGCATGTTGGGCATGCCGCCCTTCGCGACCGTCTTCATCATCTTCGCCGCCTGGTCGAAGCGCGCGATGAGCTGGTTGACGTCGGTGACGGTGACGCCCGCGCCCTTCGCGATGCGCAGCCGCCGCGAGCCGTTGAGGATCTTCGACTGCTTGCGCTCCTGCGGCGTCATCGACTGGATGATCGCCTCGGTGCGCACGAGCTCCTTCTCGTCGAACGAGTCGATCGCCTCGCGCATGCCCTTCGCGCCCGGCAGCATGCCGAGCATCTGCTTGAAGTTGCCGGCCTTCCGCAGCTGCTGCATCTGCTTGAGGAAGTCCTCGAGCGTGAAGCCGTCGGTCGCGATCGCCTCCGCGAGGCGGTGGGCCTCCTCCTCGTCGAAGGCCTTCTGCGCCTGCTCGATGAGCGTGAGGATGTCGCCGAGGTCGAGGATGCGGCTCGCCATGCGGTCGGGGTGGAACGGCTCGAAGTCGTCGAGCGTCTCACCCGTCGAGGCGAAGAGGATGGGCTTGCCCGTCAGTCCGCGGATCGAGAGCGCGGCACCGCCGCGCGCGTCGCCGTCGAGCTTCGTCAGCACGACGCCCGTGAAGTCGACGCCCTCCTGGAACGCCTTCGCGGTCGCGACGGCGTCCTGGCCGATCATCGCGTCGATGACGAAGAGCACCTCGTCGGGCTGCACGGCCTTCCGGATGTTCGCGGCCTGCTTCATCATCTCGGCGTCGACGCCGAGGCGGCCGGCGGTGTCGACGATGACGATGTCGTACTGGCGGCGCTTCGCCTCCGCCACACCGTCGCGCGCGACCTTCACGGGGTCGCCGATGCCGTTGCCCGGCTCGGGCGCGAAGACCTGCACGCCCGCCTGGCTGCCGACGACCTGCAGCTGCGTCACGGCGTTCGGGCGCTGGAGGTCGCTCGCGACGAGCAGCGGCTGGTGGCCCTGCGCGCGCAGGTGCTTCGCGAGCTTGCCCGCGAGCGTCGTCTTGCCCGCGCCCTGGAGCCCCGCGAGCATGATGACGGTCGGCGGGGTCTTCGCGAGCTCGAGCCTGCGGCTGTCGCCGCCGAGGATCGCGATGAGCTCGTCGTTGACGATCTTGACGACCTGTTGGGCGGGGTTGAGCGCCTCGGAGACCTCGGCGCCGAGCGCCCGCTCGCGCACCGCGGCGGTGAACGACTTGACGACGTCGAGCGCGACATCGGCGTCGAGCAGCGCCCGCCGGATCTCGCGGACGGTGCCGTCGACGTCGGCCGCCGAGAGCTTGCCCTTCGTGCGGAGCTTCGCGAGGGTCTCGGTGAGCCGAGTGGAGAGAGAGCCGAAGGTCGCCATGGTGCTCCCGAGTCTACCGGCGGGGCGCGCGCCCGGCTCGGCCTCCCCGAGCGGGCGGGCCTGGCATGCTGGTGCTGCGTTCGCGTCGACACCGGGAGGGGGATCGGATGCGCCTTCGAGGGATGCCGCCGAGCCACGCGCGCTCGCTCGGGCGCAGCGTGCGCGAGCACGGCTTCACGATCACGGCGCTCGCCCGCCACTCCGCGCGCGTGCGCCGCGATCACCTCGCGCTCGTCGTCGACGGCTGGAGCGCGACCTTCGGCGAGCTGTGGGAAGCGGCGGAGGGCGCCGCCTCGGTGCTCTTCCGCGAGCCGCTCGAGCGGCGGCCCCGGCCGGTCGTCATCGCGTGCGACGGACCGGCGATGGTCATCGCGCTCCTCGCCGGCTCCCGGCTCGGGCTCGACGTCATGCCGATCCGCCCCGCCCTGCTCGACGAGCTCCGCGACGCCGTGCCCGCTGACGCCCTGCTCATCCACGACGGCGAGGCGCCGGAGTGGCACCCGGGGCCGACCGTGACGGCCACCAGCATCCTCGAGTGGTCGCGCGCCGACGGTTCGGGGCTCGCGTCGACGCGGCGCCGCGTCCGCATCGCGCTCCCCGCCCTCTCGTCCGCGGGCACCGTGACGACCCACGTGCAAGGGGCGCTCGGCATCCAGGGCCTGCGCCAGCTCGCCGGGCTCCACGACCGCCTCGGCGTCGAGGGCACCGACGTGATCCTCGCGTGCGCGCCGCTGCACCGCGGCAAGGGGCTGCAGCTGCTCGGCATGTCGTTGCTCACTGGCGCGACGCTCGTGAGCGCCGCGAACACGCCCGCGGCCGACCGGCTCCGCATCATCGAGGAGCGGTTCGTCTCGGTGCTCTCGGCCTCGCCCGGCCAGCTCGCAGGCATGCTCGACGAGCTCGACCGCACCGGCCAGGCGCCTCCGCGGCTGCGCCGCATCCTGCTCGCGGGGCAGGACCTCGACGCCGACCTCGTGCGCCGCGTGCACGCGACGTGGGGGCCGATCGTGCTCACCGCGTACGGCACGGTGCAGACCGGCACGGTCGCGATGGCGACGCCCGAGCTGCTCTCGAAGCACCCGGGCACCGTCGGCCTGCCGCTGCCGGGCAGCGAGTTCGGCATCGTCGGCCACAAGGGCTCCGGCGATGCGAGCGGGCTGCTGTGGGTGCGCGGCGCGCACGCGACGGTCATCACCGAGGACCAGGCGCGGATCGAGGGCGGCAGGCTCACGATCACCGGGCCGCTGCAGCATCCCGACACGGCTGAGTAGCAGGCGGAGCCCTCCCGTCTCGATGCGGCCCTGCGGGCCTACTCGACGAGCGGAGGCTGACCGACGAGCTGCTCGACGCGGAGGTCCTGTGGACCTCCTCGCTGACCGGTCGCGAGAGCGGGCCTAACCCACCAGCTGCTCGACGAAGACGTGCGGCGTGAACCCCGTCAGGTCGTCGATGCCCTCGCCCTGCCCGATGAGCTTGATCGGGATGCCGGTGCGCTCCTGCACGGCGAGGATGAAGCCGCCCTTCGCGCTCCCGTCGAGCTTCGTCACGACGAGCCCCGTGATGCCGGCGTGCTCGATGAACGCCATCGCCTGGTTCACGCCGTTCTGCCCCGTCGTCGCGTCCAGCACGAGCAGCACCTCCGCGATCGGCGACTGCTTCTCGATCACGCGCTTGATCTTGCCGAGCTCATCCATGAGCCCGCCCTTCGTGTGCAGGCGGCCTGCGGTGTCGATGATGCACATCGCGTGCCCGTGCGCCTTCGCCGCCTCGACGGTCTGGAAGGCGACGGATGCGGGATCCTGGCCCTCGCGCTCCGGCCGCACGATCGCGCTCCCCGCGCGCTGCGCCCACGTGCCGAGCTGCTCGACCGCCGCGGCGCGGAACGTGTCGGCCGCGCCGACCACGACCGACTGGCCGTTGCGCACGAGGAAGCGCGCGAGCTTGCCGATCGTCGTCGTCTTGCCGACGCCGTTGACGCCCACGACGAGGATGACCGCGGGCCGCTCCTTGAGCGAGAGCGTCGGGTCGAACTCGGCGAAGCGCTCCTCGAGCCGCTCCCGCAGCATGCGCTTGAGGTCCTTCGGGTCGTCGACCATGAGCCGGTCGACGTCGGCCCGCAGCGCCTCGATCAGCTGCTCGGTGATGTCGGGCCCGAAGTCGGCGGTGATGAGGGCCGTCTCGAGGTCGTCCCACGTCTCCTCGGTGATCGTCTCGCGCTGGAACATGCCCTTGAGGGCGCCGGTGAGAGACCACTTCGCTGCCATGGCTCCATGCTAGGCGGGCCGCCCGCTAGACTCGTCCCCTGGCGAAGGGGAGTATCCCGTCACGCCGCGATCGTCATCACGGGGCCCCGGGGCCCCCGGTCGCGGCGGCGCGATCCGCGCGGGAGAGACGTTCGCGCCCTTCCCGTACCCATTGAGAGGCGCAGCCCTTGACCCCGTACCAGATCTTCGAGATCGCCTCCATGGCGGTGCTCGTCGCGATCCTCATCTTCGACCTGCTCATCGTCGTGAAGCGGCCGCACGTGCCCTCGATGAAGGAGGCGACCGGCTGGGTCGCGCTCTACGTGTCGCTCGCGCTCGTGTTCGCCGGCGTGCTGTTCATCTCCGGCGAGCAGCAGAAGGCGGGCGAGTTCGTCACCGGCTGGCTGCTCGAGTACTCGCTGTCGATCGACAACCTCTTCGTCTTCATCATCATCCTCAGCCGCTTCGCGGTGCCGAAGGAGATGCAGCAGCGGGTGCTCATGATCGGCATCCTGATCGCGATCGTGCTGCGCGGCATCTTCATCCTCGTCGGCGTGCAGCTCATCGAGTCGTTCTCGTGGCTCTTCTACATCTTCGGCGCCTACCTCGTCTACGTCGCGTGGCAGCAGGCGTTCGGCCACGACGACGACGCGGGCGAGAAGGACAACTTCGCCGTCCGCCTGCTCAAGAAGCGCTTCAACTTCACCGACACGTGGAACGGCGGCAAGATCCGCCTGAAGTCGGAGGGCGTGACCTACTTCACGCCGTTCCTCATGGTGATCATCGCGCTCGGCACGACCGACCTGCTGTTCGCGATCGACTCGATCCCCGCGATCTTCTCGGTCACGACCGATCCGTTCCTCGTCTTCGCGTGCAACATCTTCGCGCTCATGGGCCTCCGCCAGCTCTACTTCCTGCTCGGCGGCCTGCTCGACCGGCTCGTCTACCTGCACTACGGCATCGCGGCGATCCTCGGCTTCATCGGCGTGAAGCTCGTCTTCCACGCGATGGAGAAGAACGACCTGCCGTTCATCAACGGCGGCGAGCCGATCACGTGGGTGCCGCACATCGAGACGTGGCACTCACTCATCGTCATCCTCGCGTCGATGGTCATCGCGACCGTCGCCTCGCTCATCCGCATCCGCGTGAAGGGCAAGGAGACGGGCGACACGTCGCTCCACATCGGCCCCTCGGAGGCCGAGCTCGGCGCGGACGGGCACTACCACATCGTCGACGCGATGGGCACGACCTTCCACCGGCCGCTGCGCGTCGAGCACAACGACACGGGCACGCTCACGGTCGTCGACGCGCACGGCAAGGAGGCGCCGGTCGCCGACTTCTCGGCCGACGTCGTGCGCGAGGCCGCGCGAGAGGACATGCCGGCCGAGGACCTCGAGGAGCTGCGCCGACGCATCCGCGAGGGCCGCGAGTTCGACGAGCGCGACGACCGCCAGGTCTGACGCATGACCGGGGCGCCGGGCATCCTCGCGTGGCTGCGGCCGCGTGCGGTGCCCGGCGTCGAGGTCGTGGCGGCTGACGGCTACCGCCGCGCGCTCCCCGGGCCGCGCGTCGCGACGGCGACGGTCGAGGGCGAGCTCGCGGCGACCGACGACCCCGACCTCGCCCGCGTGTTCGACCTCCACGGCTCGGATGCGCGACTCGAGGCAGACGCGCGGCTCACCTGGGCGGCGGCGCGGCACGGCGTGGCCGCGCTCGCCGAGGCGATCGCCGCGGCGCCCGCGCTCGCCCAGCCCGGCTGCGCGGACGCGCACGAGATGCTCGTGCGCGCGATCGTCGGACAGCAGATCAGTGTCGTGGCAGCGACGCAGCAGCTCGCGCGCCTCGCCGCCCTCGGCGATCCGCTGCCCCCGGCGCTCGCGGGCGCGGGGATCGAGCGCTGCTTCCCGTCGATGGCGCAAGTCGCCGACGGCGCCGGCGTGCTGCGGGGCCCCGCGGCGAAGACCGCGGCCGTGCGCCGCGCCGCCGAGGCGGTCGCGACGGGCGCGATCGACGTCTCCCCCGCATCCGACCTCGCAGCCATGCGAGCGCATCTGCTCGAGCTCAAGGGCATCGGCCCGTGGACGGTCGGCTACCTCTCGCTGCGGCTCGGCGACCCCGACGTGCTGCTGCTCGGCGACGTCGCGGTGCGGAAGGGCGCGCGGCTGCTCGGCATCGACGACCTCGCCGCGTTCGCCGCCGATTGCGCCGGGCACCGCTCGGCGCTCATGCTGCGCTGCTGGGCCGCGGCGGCGCCGGCTGCACCAGCGGCCGCTCCCCCGGTTCCGTAGCCGTCAGCGCCGTGTCGCGGTGACCGTGAACTTCGGGTTGCGGCTCACCTGCCGCGTGCGGCCGACCGCGTCGAGCGCCGCGCGGTAGCCGAGGTGGCTGTTCCAGACGCACCACAGCTCGCCGCCGGGCGCGAGCGCGCGGCCCGCGTCGGCGATGAGCCGCTCCGCGATGCCGGTGTGCACCGCGGCGCCGATGTGGAACGGCGGGTTGAGCAGGATGAGGCCGGCGCTCCCGTCGGGCACGCCCTCGAGGCCGTCGGCCTGCCGCGCCTCGACGCGCTCGGCTACCCCGTTGGCCGCCGCAGTCGCGCGAGTCGAGGCGATCGCTGCGGCCGAGGCGTCGGTCGCGAGCACCTGCACGTCGGGGCGGCCCTGCGCGAGTGCGACGCCCAGCACCCCCGTGCCGCACGCGAGGTCGATCGCGTGCGACGCATCCGGCATCTCGTCGAGGTGCGCGAGCAGCGTCTCCGCGCCGATGTCGATCGACGTGCCGGCGAACGCGGCGCCGTGGGCGACGACCGTGAGCGGGCCGCGCTCCGTGCGGTGGGTGCGCGAGCGTGGCCAGCTGATGCCGGGCCGCAGCGGCCGCTCGGCGTGCAGCACGCGCGACTTGCGGCGGCCGAGGCTCGCGTGCACGTGCTTGAAGCTGC
The DNA here is from genome assembly GCF_017565345.1 of Agrococcus sp. TF02-05. Lineage (NCBI taxonomy): Bacteria > Bacillati > Actinomycetota > Actinomycetes > Micrococcales > Microbacteriaceae > Agrococcus > Agrococcus sp. TF02-05. The sequence continues at coordinate 523,370 of NZ_JAGEKO010000001.1, forward strand.
GGCCGAGCAGCGCGTTCATGCTCATCGACATGTGCTTGACGCGGCCGCCCGCGATGAGCACGACGTCGTCGGCGGCGTGCGTCGCGACGAGCTCGGCGATCTCGTCGAGGGCGTCGAGCGCGCGGGGCAGCTGCAGCAGCACGAGGCGCGCGCCCTTCACGAGGGATGCGTCGAGGTCGTGGTGCGCGAATGCGGTGAGGCCCGTGCGCTCGGCGTTGGCGTCGAGCGCGCGCTCGCCGACGATCGAGTCCTGGTGCACGCGCACGCGGCTCGCACCGGCGGCGAGCGCGCCGAGGGTGAGCGCGCCGTGGCGGTCGCCGATGACGACGACCTCGCCGAGCGGGCCGAGCTTTGCGGCCTCGTCGAGGATGAGCTCGTCCGAGGCGTCGTGCGCCTGGAGCGTCGGGTCCTCCACGTCGGGCCAGCGGCGGAGGCCGGCGAAGAGCGCGTCGCGATCGGTCACCGCTCGATCCTCCCATCCGGGTGCGGCGCTCGGCCGCCGCACGAGCGCCGTACCCGCTGCTGCAGCGCTTCGATCCCTCAGCGGGTGATGTCGATCACGGGCATGCCGGCCGCCCGCCAGGCGTCGAGCAGTGCGCGATCGCCGGCCACGCCGACGCCGCCGACGTCACGCATGACCAGCCCTGTGGCGCAGTGCACCGCGTCGAAGCCGCGCAAGCCGTGCTCCGCTGCGAGCACGGCTGCGCGGCGCGCGAGCTCAGCGGAGAGCGGGCTGATGGAGCAGCGCGCCCACAGTCGCTCGGCGCCGCGCAAGGCGTCGTCGAGCCCGCGGGCATCGATGCGGCCCATGCGCATGGCTTGAGCGAGCGCCGCGGCGGTCTCTGCGATCGTGACCGCAGCGACGTGCACGCGCGCCGCGCTCCGCCACGCGAGCTCGCAGCGCGCCGACGTCGGCTCCTCGACGAGCAGCGGGACGATCGCCGAGGTGTCGAAGCACGCGATCATCGCCGCTGGTCGGCGACCAGCTCGCTCACGCTCCCGCGTGCCGGGACGCGTGCGGGCAGCTCACGACTCGAGTCGAGGGGCAGCTCGATCACGCCCTCGGCGACCAGCCGCTCGATGCTGCTCTCGTGTCGCGCGGGGATGATCAGGGCGATCACGCGCCCGTGCTCGGTCACCTGGATCGTCTCGCCTCGCTTGACCCGCTGCAGCTGTGCGCTGAGTCCGTCGCGGAGCGCACGGATGCCGACGCGACGCTCGCTTGTGGCGCTTGTCATGGGCAGATTGTAGCCACATCCGAGCACGTGCGCCATGAGCCCGATCGCCGCACAGCCGCACAGGAGACCCCTGGCGTGCGTGGGCGGCCGCGAGTAGCGTCCCGCGCGTGACTGCACAGCGGCAGGGCGCCGCGTCAGAGATGACCGCGCCCGATCTCTCCTCGCCCGCCTCCTCCCTCTCCGGCCGCCTCACGCTGCCCGGCGATCCCGCGTTCGACGCCGAGCGCGCCCCCTGGAACCTCTCGATCGACCAGCGGCCGCTCGCGGTCGCGCACCCCGACGGCCTCGACGACCTGCGGGCGATCCTCGCGGCCGCCCGCGACGCGGGCGTCACGATCGCCGTGCAGCCGAGCGGCCACGGCGCCTCCAGCGCGCTCGAGCGCTCGATCCTCGTGCGCACCGCCGCCTTCGACCGCTTCGACATCGACGCCGATGCGCGCGTCGCCACGATCGGCGCGGGCGTCAAGTGGGGTCCCGTGATCGACGCGCTCGACGGCACGGGCCTCGTCATCCCCTCCGGCACGAGCCGCGTCGTGACACCCGCGGGCTACCTCACGGGCGGCGGCCACTCGTGGCTCAGCCGCTGGGCGGGGCTCGGCGCCCAGTCGCTGCGGGCCGCGTGGATCCTCCGACCGGACGGCACGCACGAGCGCGTCGACGACGCATCCGACCCCGACACGATGTGGGCGCTCCGCGGCGCGGGCGGTCTCGTGGGCATCGTCACGCAGCTCGAGGTCGAGCTGCTCGAGGCGCCGGGGATGGTCGGCGGCGTGCTGTCGTTCGACGCGGCCGACGGGCCGACGGTCTTCCGCGTCGTGCGCGACGCGGCGGCGGATGCGCCGGAGGGCCTGGGCGCGTTCGTCTCGTCGATGCGCATGCCCGACGCGCCGATGCTGCCCGAGCACATCCGCGGGCAGAGCTTCGTCACCGTCGAGGTGCTCGCCCGCTCGGAGAGCGACCTCGCGCTGCTCGAGGCGCTGCGGGCCGCCGCGACGCCGACGGAGGAGCGGCTCGGCCCCATCACGCAGGCCGGCATGGCCGCGATGTCGATGGAGCCCGAGGAGCCCTCGCCCGGCGGCGGCAGCTCGCACGCGCTCGACGAGCTGCCCGACGCGGCGATCGACGACTTCTTCGCGTGGCGATCGCGCGAGGAGCAGTGGCCGCTCGTCGGCTTCACGCTCCGCATGCTCGGCGGCGTGCTCGACGAGCCCGCGCGGCCCGCGTTCGCGACGCTCGCCGGGGCGTCGTGGATCTCGCACTCGCTCGTGCCGCAGTTCCCGGGCACACCCGTCGAGCCCGGCCTCGAGTCGCTCGCCGGTCTCGACGCGCTGCTGCGCCCGCACCTCGCCGAGCGCATGGCGCCGACGTTCCTCGGCCCGGGCGAGACGCTCGAGCAGTGCGCGCCGGCGGGTGACATCGAGCGGCTGCGCGCGATCCGCGATGCGGCCGACCCCGACGGCGTGCTGCACGAGGGGCGGCTGCCGCGCTGACGTCCGCCTCGATCGGGGCGTGACGATCGAATCGTCGCGAACGTTGGGCTGTGCTTCGCGCAGCGCCGACCTACCGTGAGGCCATGAGCAGCATCGCTTGCCGCCGCATCCCGATGGGCGGCCTCGCCGCCACCGTCGTCCTCCTCGCCGTCGCAGGCTGCGCGGCGGCTGGTCCCGGCAGCTCCGGCGGGCCGGCCCCGTCTGCGACGTCGGCCCCCGCGGCCCCGGCCCAGCCGGTCGCGACGGGCGCCGACGCGCAGGCCCAGCTGGCCGGCCTGCCGATGCCGAGCGCCACGGAGCCCGTGATGGCGATCGGGCTCGCACTCGACGACGGAGCGCCGATCCTGTGCCTCGGGCCCGTCATGGAGTCGGCGCCGCCGCAGTGCAGCGGACCGGCACTCGCGGGCTTCGACTGGGCGCAGCTCGAGCCCGTCGAGATGGAGGGCGTGCGCTGGGCGCAGGTCGCGATGCAGGTCACCTACGACGCCGCCTCGCACACCGTCACGCAGGCCGGCGAGCTGCTCGACCTCGCGGCGATCACGATGCCGGCGATCGAGTACCCGACGGGCGACCTCGACGAGGCGACGATCGCGGCGGTGCAGGCCGACCTCGACACGCTCGAGCGGGCGGATGTGCTGGGGCACGTCGGCATGGACGGCCTCGTCGTGCTCACGGTCACCTTCGACGACGGCTCCATGCAGGCGGCGCTCGACGAGATCTTCGGCAACGGCGTCGTGTTCGTCGAGTCGGCGCTGCGCTGACGCTGCTCGCCCGCCGCCGCGCGGTCATCTCATCCCCGCTCGCGGCTGCGTCCGAATCACGCAGGGAGTCGATGTCACGAAGGGAGGCGAGCATCGACTCCCGGCCGTTCGATTCGTCGGGGATCGACTCTCTGGGTGCACCCGCGCGAGCCGGTCAGGCGTCGACGGGCTCCCGCTCGCGCGTCGTCCGCTGCCCGACGACCGCCGAGACCCCGTCCTGCCGCATCGAGACGCCGTAGAGCGCATCCGCGATCTCCATCGTGCGCTTCTGGTGCGTGATGATGATGAGCTGCGAGCTCTCCCGCAGCTGCTCGAAGACCGTCAGCAGCCGGCCGAGGTTCGCGTCGTCGAGCGCCGCCTCGACCTCGTCCATGATGTAGAACGGGCTCGGCCGCGCCTTGAAGATCGCGACCATGAGCGCGACCGCCGCGAGCGAGCGCTCGCCGCCCGAGAGCAGCGAGATGCGGTCGATCTTCTTGCCCGCCGGCCGCACCGTCACCTCGACGCCCGTCTCGAGCATGTTCTCGGGATCGGTGAGCGTGAGCGCGCCCGAGCCGCCCGGGAAGAGGATCGGGAAGACCTCGGTGAACGCGGCCTTCGTGTCCTCGAACGCCGCAGCGAAGATCGTCTCCATCGTCACGTCGAGGTCGGCGATGATCTGCTCGAGGTCCTTGCGCGTCTTCGAGAGGTCGGCGAGCTGCTCGGTGAGGAACGTGTGGCGCTGCTCGAGCGCCGCGAACTCCTCGAGCGCGAGCGGGTTGACGCGGCCGAGCCGCGCGAGCTTGCCCTCCGCCTGCTTGAGCCGCGCCTGCTCCGCCTTGCGGTCCCAGTCCTCGCCCGGTGCGTACTCGGCGACGAGCACCGCCTCCTCGAGGCCGAGCTCGCTGCCGGCGCGCTCGAGCAGGTTCGAGAGGTGCAGCTTCTGCTCGTACGCCTCCATCTCGGCGACGTGCACGTGCTCGGTGAGCTCCTGCAGCCGCTCGCGGAGCGCCCCCTCGCTGCGGCGCAGCTTCCCGAGCTCCTCGTTGCGGTCGCGCCGCGCCGCCTCGCGCTCGGCGAGCACGCCGCGCGCCTCGGCGACCGAGCGCTCGGCGACGCCGAGCACCGGCGGGATGGCGTCGAGCACGCGCGAGGCCTGCTCGCGCTGCCGCTCGCGCAGCACCGCGCGGCGGGCCGCCTCCTCGGCGCGCGCGCGCTGCGCCTCGACGTCGCGCGCGAGCGACTCGGCGCGAGCGAGCTCCGCCCGCACGCGCTCCCGGGCGGTCTCGAGCTCGACGCGAAGGTCGGTCTCCGCCTGGCGCGCCGCTTCGAGCTCGGCGAGCACGCCGTCGCGTGCCGACGCGTCGAGGATCGGCCGCGGCTCGGCGAGGAAGCGGTCGAGCGCGCGCTGCGCGGCCTCGACGCCCGCCGACGCATCCGTCACGCCCGTGCGCGCCTCGGCGAGCGCCGCCCGCGCCCGCTCGTGCTCCCCGGTCGCCGACTCGAGCCGCGCGCGCACGCGCGAGCGCTCCTCGCCGCGCGCGGCGGAGGCCGCGTCGTGCGCGCGCAGCTGCTCGAGCGCGTCGGCGGCGGCGCGCTTCGCCTGCTGGTGCGCCTGCCGGGCACGCTCGAGCGCCTCGGCCTCGCGCTCGATGTCGGCGCGCAGCCGCTCGAGCTGCTCGGTCGCCGCATCGCGCTCGGCGAGCAGCTCGAGCCGCGACTGCGCGTCGTCGGAGCCGCCGCGCATGAGGTACTCGGTCACGAAGTCGCCGCGGCGCGTGACGATCGTCACAGGTCCGCCGAGCTCGAGCGCCGCGATCCGCGGGCCCGCCTCCCGAGCGGCGTCGAGCGAATCGACGACGAAGGTGAGCGCGAGCACCCCGAGCACACCGGCGGGCGCATCCACGACCGTTGGCGCGTGCACGGCGCCCTCGATCGGCGGCACGTCGAAGCGCATCGGCGCGGCATCGCCGACGACCGCCTCGATGCGACCGAGCCCCGCCTCGTGCGCGTGCTCGATCGCGGCCGCAGCCGCGCCGCGCGACTCGGCGAGCACGGCCTCGCCGAGCGTGCCGAGCGCCGCCGCGATCGCCGCCTCGAAGCCCTTCCTCACCTTCACGTGCTCGGCCACGAGCCCCGAGAGCCCGTCGATGCCGGCGCCGAGCAGACCCACGGATGCGTTCCCCGCGTCGAGCGCGACCGTGAGCGCCGAGGCGCGGGCCGCGAGGGCGTCGCGCTCCCGCTCGACGCGGTGCAGGGCGTCGCGCCGCTCGTCGAGTTCGCCAGACAGCGCCGCTTGCCGCTCGTCGGCCTCGCGGTAGGCGACCGCGAGCGCCTCGGCGTCGCCCGCCTCCTCCGCATCGCCGAGCCCCTCGGCGGCCTCGGTCGCGTCGGCGAGCCGCTGCTCGGCGTTCGCGAGCGCCGCCTCGCGGCGCGTGACCTCCGCCTCGCGGGCCGCGAGCGTCGACTGCGCGACGTCGACCTTCGAGCGGTGCCCGGCCGCCTCGAGGTCGTGCTTCGAGACGAGCGCCGCCTGCGCGGCGATCTCCTCGTCGAGCGAGTCGAGGTTCGCGCGCGCCACGGCGGTCGCCGAGGCCGCCTTCGCGAGGCGGCGCTCCGCATCCGCCACCCGGTCCTGCAGGGATCGCGCCTCGTCGCGCGCCGCGGCGACCATGTCGGGCGTCACCAGCGGGCCGGCGTCGCCCATCTCGGGCGCCTCCTCGAGGAGCGCGAGCCGCTGCCCGGCGAGGGCGTGGAGCGACTGCAGCCGCGAGAGCTCCCGCTCGAGCGCGTGCGCGACCGTGCGGGCCCGGTCGACGTCGTCGCCCGCCATCGACTCCTCGATGCGGCTCGCGCGGAGCTTCGCCTGCTCGAGCTGCTCCTGCAGCACGATGCGCTCGGACTTCCGCTCCGACTCCGAGCGGGCGGCCGCCTCGAGCTGGCCGCGCAGGCCGATGACCTCGTCGGCGATGAGCCGCGCGCGGGCGTCGCGCACGGTCGCCTGGATGGTCGCGGCCTCCTTCGCGATCTCGGCCTGCTGGCCGAGGGGCTTGAGCTGCCGGCGGATCTCGCCCGTGAGGTCCTGCAGGCGCGTGAGGTTCGCCTGCATCGCGTCGAGCTTGCGGAGCGTCTTCTCCTTGCGGCGGCGGTGCTTGAGGATGCCCGCGGCCTCCTCGATGTAGCCGCGGCGGTCGGCGGGCGTCGCCTGCAGCACGCTGTCGAGCTGCCCCTGCCCGACGATGACGTGCATCTCGCGGCCGAGGCCCGAGTCGCTCAGCAGCTCCTGCACGTCGAGGAGCCGGCACGACTCGCCGTTGATCGCGTACTCCGAGCCGCCGTTGCGGAACAGGGTGCGCGAGATCTGCACCTCGGCGTACTCGATCGGCAGCGCGCCGTCGGCGTTGTCGATCACGAGCTCGACGTGCGCGCGGCCCAGCGGCCCGGTCGTCGCGGTGCCGGCGAAGATGACGTCCTCCATCTTGCCGCCGCGGAGCGTCTTCGCGCCCTGCTCGCCCATCACCCACGCGAGGGCGTCGACGACGTTCGACTTGCCGGAGCCGTTGGGACCGACGACGCACGTGACACCGGGCTCGAACTGGAACGTCGTGGCGCGCGCGAACGACTTGAAGCCCTTGACGGTGAGGGTCTTGAGGTGCATGCGGCTCCCGGTTCGTGCTCGCACCACCGTAGCCGTGCGGACGACCGTCGCGCGGACGGCGCGCGTTGCGAGGGGCGACGCGCGCACCTAGCGTGGGAGCCCCTGATCGGACGCAGGTTCGCCGATCATCAGCCGGAGCCGCCGCCCCGGGACGCGACGGCCGCGCGAGACCAGGAGCGAGTCGATGAGCGAGCATGACCAGAGCAAGGTGCACGACCAGAGCGAGGGCCACGAGGACGGCGGACAGCACGACAGCACGCTCCCCGGCCGCATGAAGCGCATGTATCTGCGCTTCGCTGCGATGATCCTGACCGCGATGGTCGTGATGTATGCGGCGATGTTCGTCGGCTCGTACGAGTGGAGCCACGTGCGATGGAGCGAGAGCCGGGCCTTCATGACGCTGACCATGGGTGGCACGATGGGGCTGATCATGCTCGCGTGGATGCTCAACATGTACAAGAGCGTGAAGGCGAACGTCGCGATCGTGGTGGTGAGCCTGCTCCTGCTCTGCGGCGGGATCTTCCTGGACAGGAGTCAGATGACCGTGCAGGACTCAGGGTTCATGAGCGCCATGATCCCGCACCACTCGATCGCGATCACCCGTTCCGAGCGGGCGGCCCTCACCGACGTGCGGGTCTGCGAGCTCGCCGTCGAGATCAGTGAGGCGCAGCGGCGCGAGATCTTCGAGATGGAGTGGCTGATCGAGGACATCGAGCGCAACGGCGTGGCTGCCACGCAAGGCGACGCAGCAGCCCGGGCCGTCCCCGAGTACCAGGAGTCAGCAGAGCGAGCCTGCACCACCGGCTGACGTCGAACCGTTCCGGCACCGTGTTGCACGGCAGGCGCGCGCGACCCTATCCTGCAATGCTGCCCGCCGGCATGGCGCCGGTGCAGAGCGGCAGGACCCATGCAGATCGACATCCGCCCCGCCGCGCCGCTGCCTGACGACGACGCGGCCGCGCCCGGCGATGAGCTCCAGCTCGCGTACGAGCTCAACGAGCGCGCGAACGCCGCTCGCTTCGGCGAGGGCATCTACGTCAACACCCTCCCCGAGTTCGCCGCGCTGCTGCGCTCGGACGAGACGGAGCGCATCGACCGGCTCGTCGCCTGGCGGGGTGAGCGGCTCGCGGGCGTGCTCACGACGTACACGACGCTCATCGACTCGACCGACGTCGCCGATCTCAGCCTCCAGTTGGATCCCGCCCTCCCTGCCGGCGAGCAGGCCGCGATCGTCGAGGCGCTCGTGGCGCGCGGCATCGACGAGGCGAGCGCGCGCGGCCGCTCGACGATCGTGGCATCGACCGTCGGCGCGCGCACCGGCCCCGTCACCGCCCGCACGGGCCACGGCGCGGCCGACCCGACGCATCCGGAGGTCGCGCCGCTCGTCGCGCGCGGCTTCGAGCTCGAGCAGGTCTACCGCGTGAGCGTCGCCGATCTCGCCCGGCTGACCGACCTCGACGCGCGGCACGCCGCGGGGCTCGAGCGCGCGGCCGGCTACGAGCTCGTGCGCTGGATCGGCGAGACGCCCGCCGAGCACCGCGAGGGCATGCGCATGCTGCACGAGCGGATGTCGGTCGACGCACCCGTCGCGGGGCTCGCGTGGGAGCCCGAGACCTGGGACGACGCGCGGCTGACCGCGTTCGAGCAGGGCAAGCAGGGCGGGGGCCGCTCACTGCTGACGGTCGCGGCGCGCGAGCGCGCGAGCGGGGAGCTCGCGGGCTTCTCGACCCTCATCCTGCCGACGACCGGCGACGTTGCGCGCCAGCACGACACGCTCGTGACGCAGCCGCACCGCGGCTACGGCCTCGGCATGCTGCTGAAGCTCGACAACATGCTGCGGCTGCGGGAGCTCCGGCCCGAGCTCACGCGCATCGTCACCTGGAACGCGGAGGAGAACCGGCCCATGCTCGCGGTGAACGAGCGGTGCGGCTTCGAGCCGATCGCGTACGAGGCGCAGTGGCAGCGGAAGGACGCGCGATGACCGACCTGCAGCTCGAGTGGCTCGAGCTCGACGCGCCCGCCGACGACCTCGACGAGCCGCGGCTGACGCGCATCGCGCGCTACGTCGACGCCGCAAACCGCGTCACGCAGCACCACTGGGGCGACGACTCGCACGACACGACCGTCGACGAGATCGTCGCGAGCCTCCGCCACCCCGACGACGAGGTGACGCGGCGCTTCCTCGTCACCGAGAGCGGCCGCGACGTCGGTCGCGCGATCGCGTCGATCAACGCCGAGGAGGGCTCGCGCATCGCCTACGTCTCGGCGTGGGTCGTGCCCGAGGAGCGCGGTCGCGGCATCGGGCGCGCGATGGCGGGGCGGCTCGAGCAGATCGGCCGCGAGCTCGGCGCGACGACGCTGCAGTCGTGGGTCGACCACCGGCCGCCTGCCGAGGGCGACGAGGCGATGCCGGCGGTGAGCGGCCACGGCGCGATCGCGCTCGACGCGCCCGCGCGGCTCGCGGTGTCGCTCGGCTACACGCTCGAGCAGATCGACCGCATCTCGGAGCTCGACGCCCTGACGGCGCGCGCCGACCTCGAGCGGCACCGGGCGGATGCGCTCGCGCACGCGGGCGAGGACTACGAGACCCGTGCGTGGCAGGGCCCGACGCCGCCGGAGCTGCTCGACGCGATGGCGGCGCTCCACGGCCGCATGGTCACCGACGCGCCGGCCGCAGGCCTCGACGTCGACGACGAGCGGTGGGACGCCGCTCGCGTGCAGCGGCTCGAGGCCGAGCTGACCGAAGCGGGGCAGACGCTCCTGCACGCGGTCGCGATCCACCGCGCGAGCGGCGAGGCCGTCGCATTCACCGTGCTCGTGCTGCCCGCGCCCGGGCGCCCGGCGTTCCAGGAGGACACCCTCGTGCACGCCGAGCACCGCGGCCACCGGCTCGGCATGCTCGTCAAGGCGGAGAACCTGCTGCAGCTCGGCCGCCTCCACCCCGACCGCACGCGGGTCATCACCTGGAACGCGAGCGAGAACCGCCCGATGCTCGCCGTCAACGAGGCGCTCGGCTTCGTCGCGGTCGGCGCGGAGGGCGCGTGGCAGAAGCGGCTGGGCGACGGAGCCAAGCCATAGCCGCACCTGCCAGCATGGGCGCATGAGCGACCGCGCAACGATCGACGCCCGCCCAGAGGCCCGGCCCGACGCATCCATCGACGGCCTCGCCGCCGAGCTGCGCGAGGCGGTCGAGAGCGGGCTCACGCGACCGCGCGAGTACCGCGAGCGGCAGCTCGACGGCCTCACCGCGATGCTGCTGCAGCACACGTCGCGGTGGGAGGCGGCGCTGAAGGCCGACCTCGGCAAGGGCGAGATCGAGGCGCACCTCACCGAGATCGGCTTCCTCGTCGCGGAGGCGCGCGCCACGAAGCGGTCGCTGCGCCGCTGGATGGCGCCGCGACCGGTCGCCGCGCCGCTCGCGCTGCAGCCCGCGGTGGCGAAGACGCTGGCGCAGCCGCTCGGCGCCGCGCTCATCATCGCCCCGTGGAACTACCCGCTGCAGCTCGCGCTCGCCCCGCTCATCGGCGCGATCGCGGCCGGCTGCGCCGCGGTCGTGAAGCCGAGCGAGGTGGCGCCCGCGACCTCGGCGCTGCTCGCCGAGCTCGCGCCGCAGCACCTCGACCCGCGCTCGGTGCGCGTCGTCGAGGGCGCGGTCGACGAGACGACGGCCCTGCTCGAGCAGCGCTGGGACCTCATCTTCTACACCGGCAACGCGAAGATCGCGCGCGTCGTCGCGGCGGCCGCTGCGAAGCACCTGACGCCGACGATCCTCGAGCTCGGCGGCAAGAGCCCCGCCTACGTGCACCGCTCGGCCGACATCCCGGCGACCGCGCGGCGGCTCGCGTGGGGCAAGTGGATCAATGCCGGGCAGACGTGCGTCGCGCCCGACCACATCCGCGTCGACCGCGAGATCGCCGACGAGCTCGTCGAGGAGCTGCGCCGCGCGACCGCCGAGCAGCTCGGCGACGCGCGCACCTCCCCCGACTACGGCCGCATCGTCAACGGCCGCCACCTCGAGCGCCTCACGGGGCTGCTCGGCAGCGGCACGGTCGTGACGGGCGGCGAGGTCGACGAGGCCGATCGCTTCCTGGCGCCGACGATCCTCGTGGGCGTCGACGACGCATCCCCTGTCATGCAGGAGGAGATCTTCGGCCCGATCCTGCCGGTGCTGCCGGTCGACGGCGTCGACGGCTTCATCGAGACGATGCGCGGCGCAGAGAAGCCGCTCGCGCTCTACGTCTTCGCGAGGGACCGGGATGCGGTGCGTCGCGTCGAGCGCGAGACCTCGTCGGGCGCGCTCGGCGTCAACATCGCGGTCGCGCACGTCGGCGCGGCGGGGCTGCCGTTCGGCGGCGTCGGCGAGAGCGGCTCGGGCGCCTACCACGGCAAGCACTCGTTCGACGCGTTCAGCCACCACCGCTCGGTGCTGTCGAAGCCGACCGCGATCGACACGCTGCGGGTCATCTACCCGCCGTTCAGCTCGTGGCGTGGGCGGCTCGCGAAGCGCATCCTCGGCTGACGCAGTCACCGCTCGTCGAGTAGCCGGCGCAGCCGGCGTATCGAGACGACTACCGCTTCGGCGCGACGTTCCGCACGGCCCACTGCACGAGCGGCTGCAGGTCGTCGACGGTGTCGAAGAGCGCGTCGAGCAGCTCCGGCCCGCCCGCTTGCTCGGGCGACAGGTGCCGCCGCGCCGTGAGGAAGCGGTAGCGCAGCAGCTCGATGCGCGGATGCGACGGGTCGACGCCGCGCGGTGCCGTCTTGATGCGCTCGCCGCCGAGCTCGTAGCCGGCCGCCTCGAGCTCGCGCACGATGCCCTCGAGCTCGGTGCCCGCGGCGACCGCCTCGACGGCCGCGCGGTACGCCTTCGTGAACGACGCATCCCCGAAGAACCCACCGCCCATCGAGACGCCCGTCGCGTCGAGGTTGAGGAACCAGCCGATGCCCGGCGCGCGCTGCGCGAAGAGCCCCTGCCGCGTCTTGTACGGCGTCTTGTCGTGGGCGAAGCGCACGTCGCGGTAGGGCCGGTAGACCTTGACGGCGCTCGCGACGGGCTCGAGCTCCTCGGCCAGCGCCTCGAAGGGGGCGCGCACGTGCTCGTCGTAGCGGTGCTTGTGCTCGAGCCACCACGGCCGCTCGTTGTGCGCCTCGAGGTCTGCGTAGAAGGCGAACGCGTCGGGCGAGAATCCGTCGAAGGCCATCGATCCAGTCTAGGAGCGGTGCCTGGCCGAGGGCCGGGCGTCAGACCGCGATGCCGCGCGGCCGCCGCTGGCAGCGCGGGCAGCGCGTCGACGAGCGGTTCGCCCATGGCTCGCGCACCATGATCGCCCCGCAGCGGTGGCACGGCTGCCCGCCGCGGCCGTAGGCGTGCAGCGAGTGCTCGAAGTAGCCGGCCTGCCCATTGACGTTGACGTACTGCGCGTCGAACGACGTGCCGCCCTCGGCGAGCGCCTGCTCGAGCACCGCGCGCACGTCGGCGAGCAGGGCGAGCGCCCGCGCCTGCGTGAGCCGCTCCCCCGGTGTCGCGTAGTGCAGCCGCGACCGCCAGAGCGCCTCGTCGGCGTAGATGTTGCCGATGCCCGAGACGAGTGTCTGGTCGAGCAGCGCGGCCTTCACGCCCTGCCGACGGCGACGCAGGCGGCGGGCGACGGCGGATGCGTCGAAGCCCGGATCGATCGGATCGAGCGCGATGTGCGCGGCCTGGTCGGGCACGGCGCGGCCCCCGTCGGCCGCGACGAGCGGCCGCACCGCGAGCCCGCCGAAGATGCGTTGGTCGGCGAAGCGGATCTCGATCGGGCCGTGCACCGGCTGGTCGAGCAGCAGCCGGATGCGCGTGTGGCGGTCGGGGGCTGCGCCCGGCTCGCGCACGAGCACCTGCCCCGACATCCCCAGGTGCGCGAGCAGCGCATCCGCCCCGTCCCGGATCGGCACCCACAGGAACTTGCCGCGCCGCTCGGGTGCGCCGAGCGTGCGCCCGACGAGCGCAGCCTCGAACGCGGCGGCGTCGCCGTCGTGGCGGGCGATCGAGCGCGCGTCGAGCACCTCGACGCCCTCGACGCGCGCGCCGGTCACGGCCGGCGCGAGTCCCGCGCGCACGACTTCGACCTCGGGCAGCTCCGGCATGTCAGCGCACCGGCAGTCAGCGCACGGCCGGCGCGCTCAGCAGCCGGTGCGCCTCGAGCGCGGCCGCCATCTCGGCGACCTTCTTGCTCGTGCCCGTGCCCGTCGCGACCGCAGCGTCGTCGATGAGCACGGTCGCGGTGAAGGTCCGCGCGTGGTCAGGGCCCTCGGCCTCGATCGCGTAGGCGGGCGCTCCCCTGCCCTGCGCGGCCGCGAGCTCCTGCAGCGCCGTCTTCGGGTCGAGCGCGGCGCCCGCGCGGAGCGGGTCGTCGAGGAGCGGGCCGACGAGCCGCAGGACGAGGGCGGCGGATGCGGTGTGCCCGGCCGAGAGGAACGCGGCACCGAAGACCGCCTCGAGCGTGTCGGAGAGGATCGAGGGCTTGTCGGCGCCGCCGGACGCCGCCTCGCCCTTGCCGAGCAGGATGTGCTCGCCGAGCCCGATGCCGCGCGCGACCTCGGCGAGCGCGTTCATCGAGACGACGCCCGCGCGCCGCTTGGCGAGCTCACCCTCGGGCAGCTCGGGGAAGCGGCGGTAGAGCTCGATCGTGATCGCCTGGCCGAGGATCGAGTCGCCGAGGAACTCGAGGCGCTCGTTGTGCGGCACGCCGCCGTGCTCGTAGGCCCACGAGCGGTGGGTGAGCGCCAACGACAGCAGCTCGGGGTCGATGTCGACCCCGAGCTGCTCGAGCAGTCGGCGCTGCGCCGTTCCGTGCTGGTCCGTCATGCGACGAAGGGTCCCAGCAGGATCAGACGTCGGCGACCTTGCGGCCCTTGTACTCCATGTACAGCGCGGTGCCGGCCGAGTCCTCGACGACCTTCGCGCGGTGCGGGAGGCTGTAGACGGTCTTGCCGCCCTCGACGGTCTTCACGAGCTTGGGCGCGACGGCCTTCCACTGCGAACGGCGGGCGCGGGTGTTCGACCGCGACATCTTCCTCTTGGGAACAGCCATTGCTCACTCCTTCTTCGGCGCCTGCGCGCCCTCTTCCGACTCGTCGTCGGACACGTCTGATGAGAAACCCTGGAGCGCTGCCCACCGTGGATCGATGGTCTCCGTCGGCTCGTGGACCGTGCCAGGCTCGAGCCGCTCCCCTGTCTCAGGATCGAGTCCTGCACAGTCCGGCCTGTCGACCGGTTGGAACGGCAGCGCCAGCACGACCGCGTCCCGAACCACCGGAAGCATGTCGACAGACTCGTCGACCACGAGGTAGTCGGTTTCCGACGCACCATCATACGCGAACAGCTCGACGAAGTCGACATCGAGGTCGAGGTCGAACTCGGTGAGGCAGCGCGAGCAGGTCGCGAGCGCCGTGACGCTCGCCTGCCCGGTCGCGAGGATGCCCTCGTGCACGCTCTCGAGGCGCACGTCGAGCTCGATGGGCTGGTCGGGCAGCACCGCGGCGAGACCCTCGCCGACCTTGTCGCCGAACGGCGCGGTCTCCTCGACCTCGCGCATGCGGCCCGGCTTGTGCACGATGTCGCGCACGGACAGCGTGAACGGATGCGTGGTGGCCATGCGTCCAGTCTACGGCCGCGCCCTCGACGGCCCCTCCACCGCCCCGCTGAGCCGCGCGCTGCGCCGCGCACGCTGCGCCCCTCCACCCGTCGAGCGACTCCGCTCCTGACCGGGAAGAACTCGTTCTCCACAGCCCTGCTCCGGGCTCGCTCGCGTGTCAGTGGCCCGTGGTGGAATGCGTGCATGGATGAGTGGTCGGGGCTCGATGCGGAGGAGTACATCGCGTCGATCCGTGCGGGCGCGATCGACCCGCGCGGGCGCACCGCGGACGAGCTCGAGGAGGAGCTGGCCGCCTACGACCGGGACTGGGCGGAGCGGCTCGCGCGCCTGAGCGACGCGGAGGTCGAGGAGCTCATCGCCGGCCGCATGCAGGTGCCGCCGCTGCCGGGCACGATCGATGATCTCCCCGAGCACGTGCGGGAGGAGGCCGAGCTCGCGGGCCGGATCAAGGCGATCGAGCTGCGCCGCGCGCGGCTGGAGTCCGAAGAGCGTGAGCTGCTCGCGGGCCGGCTGCAGCAGCTGCGCGATCGCGGCGGCGACATCGGCATGGCCGTCAAGGAGAGCGCCTCCAACCTCGCGGCCGAGCTGCGCCTCTCCGACCGCGCCATGGAGCGGAAGCTCACCGGCGCGTGGCTGACCGTCACCGACCTGCCCGCCGCGCACGCGTCCCACAAGGCCGGCCGCATCACCGGCACGCACCTGCGCGCGATCGAGCAGGCCACCGAAGCGCTCCGCACCGACCCGGAGCGGCTGTTCCTCCACCCCGTCACCGGCGTCCCGGTCGCGGTCGACACGTACAAGCCCAACCGGGCCATGCGGCGCTGGCTCCAGCGCCGCGACGGCCGACGCCGCTGGCCCGGCTGCACCAACCGCGTCTCCCGCGCCGACGCCGACCACACCATCGCCCACGCCGAGGGCGGACCCACCACCCTCCGAAACCTCGCCCACCTCTGCCGCCGACACCACCTCATGAAGCACGCCACCGCCTGGACCGTCCGCCAGCTCGACCAAGGCGTCCTCGAATGGACCAGCCCCACAGGGAAGATCTACCTCGACGAGCCAGAGCCCGCCGGACCCGCGTTCGTCGACCGCGGCGTCGACATCTGGGACCTCTCGAGCGACGAACCGGCGCAGTGCACCGCGAGCGACCCGCCATGGGCACACCTCCAGGACTGCACCTGCGACCTCGCCGGTCAAGCCGTCTGACCGCACGCCGCGCCGCGATGCGATGCCGTCTCGCAGGTCGGGACTTCCGGAGCATGCAACTGAGGCATAGCGTGCTGGCATGATCGGCGGCGCGACGGTGCCGGTGCTCGAGTTCAAGGCGATGATGCGGGGCATCCCCGCTCGCATCCTGGTCTTCCGGCACCGCATCGAGTGGAGCTGCAGCACGAGCCTCGGCATCCTCACCAGGGGCGTGCTGGCATCCGCCACCGACGGTGGGGCAGAGGTCGGCGCTCGCACGGGCGATGACGAGACGGGCACCATCCCGCTGCCGCAGCTCTCGTCAGTCACAGCCGAGCGCGTCGGCCTCCACTCCCGGGTCACGCTGCGGGCGCACGCCGCCATCGCGGCCGGGCCCGATGCGGCTGCTCGGCACGCTCAGGCGAGCGAGAGCACGAACGACAGCACGAAGCCCGCGGCCGTGCTCATCGCGACGGCGGGGCCGCCGTGCTCGTACGCCTCGGGCATGAGCGTGTCGGCGAGCGAGGCGATCACCGCGCCGGCGGCGAACGCAAGTGGGAGCGAGATCGTCTCGGCCTCGGCGCTCGCGAGCGGCCCGGCGCCGAGCACGACCGCGCCGACGAGCAGGAGCGCGCAGACCGACCACAGCCCGAGCACCTTGCGGCCCGACATCCCCTGCTCCTTCATCGAGGATGCGCCGACGAGCGCCTCGGGGAGGTTCGAGACGAAGATCGCCGCGAGCAGCGCGAGGCCGCCCGAGCCCTCCGTGAGCGAGACGCCGAGCGCGACGTTCTCGGGGACGCCGTCGAGCGTCACGGCGGCGAGCAGCGCGAGCCCCGCGGTGCCGCGCGTCGAGGCCTTCGAGGCCCGCGCATCCGTCGCCGCCGCATCCGTGTCGAGCTTCGCGCTCCCCGCGACCTCGTCGGCGGGAGCGCCCTTGCCCGGCTGCGCGGCGCGATCGAGCAGTGCGCTCAGCAGCGTGAACACGAGCGCGCCGACGAGGAGGCCGATCGCCGCGCGCCAGATGCCGCCCATCTCGTAGGCGTCCTCGAAGAGCTCGAACGCGAGCGCAGTGACGAGCGCCCCGGCGGCGAACGAGAGCAGGATCGCGAGCACGCGCTTCGGCAGCTCGAATCGCATCCCGACGAGCGCGCCCACGATGAGCGCGCTCGAGGCGACCGCGCCGAACAGCAGAGCCTGCGGCATGCCTCAGGGTACGACCGGCGCCTCGTCGCTGCACAGGCCTGCGGAGGTGCCATGATGCACGCGTGTCGACGTCGCGCGCCGTGCCCCTCGCCCTCATCGGTTGGCTCGTGTGCGTCGAGCTGACGAGCGGGGTGCTGCAGGGCTGGTACGTCACGCTCACGCCCGACATCGCCCGCCACCTCGACGTCACGGACGCCGACGTCAACTGGTTCGAAGCCGGGCAGCTGCTGCTCTCGGCGCTCTTCGTGCCGATCCTCGCGAAGCTCGGCGACATGCACGGCCACAAGCGCATGCTGCTGCTCTCGACCGCGATCACCGCCGCGGCGAGCTGGTGGATCGCCTTCGCGGGCGACTTCACGAGCTACCTCATCGCCTTCTCGCTGCAGGGCGCCTACGCGGTGTGGCTGCCGCTCGAGGTCGCGCTCATCTTCGACCGCGGCCGCCGCACAGGCGTCGCACCGTCGACGACCCGCCGCGCCGCGGGCCTGCTCGTCATCGCCCTCGAAGCGGGAGCGATCCTCGGCGCCCTCGGCTCCGCCGCCGCCCTCGGCGCCTTCGGCGACGCCATCCCGCCGACCCTCATGGTGCCGGCCGCGATGGTGACGCTCACGTTCTTCGCGATCCTCTGGGGCGTGCCGGAGTCGGAGCCGCTCCCCGACCGCCGCCTCGACGCCGGCGGCTTCGTGCTGCTCGCGCTGTCGCTCCTCACCATCACCTCTGGCCTCACGTTCCTCAAGATCGGCGGGCTCGAGGCGTGGTGGGGCTGGGCCGTCATGGCGCTCGGCGTGCTGCTGCTCCTCCCCTTCGGCCGCTGGGTGCTCGGCAAGGCCGATCCCGCGATCGACCTGCGCGTCATGCGGCAGCCGTCGATGTGGCCCGTGCAGCTCACCGCGGGACTCGTCGGCGTGAGCCTGCTCGGCGCGCAGACGCCGCTCGCGACCTACGCCGGCACGGATCCCTCGCTCGGCTACGGCCTGGGGCTCGACGCGACCGGCCGCTCGCTCCTCATCGGCGTCTACCTGCTCGCGCTCATCGTCGGCGCCGGCGCGCTCGCCGCGCTCTCCACGCGCATCCGACCCCGACTGCTCCTCATCATCGCCTCGACGCTCGTCGGCGTCGGCTACCTGCTGCTCGTGCCGTTCCACCTCGAGATCTGGCAGGTCTTCGCCTGCATGGCGGTCGCGGGCATCGGCTCGGGCGCGCTCGTCGGCGCGCTACCGGCCGCGGCTGCGGCGGCCGCACCCCGTGGGCAGACGGGCGTCGCGACCGGCATGACGAACACGACGAAGACGATCGGCGGCTCGTTCGCGTCGTCGATCTTCGCGATCGTGCTCGCGGTCGGCGCCGTCGGCACCGCCGCGAGCCTCGGCGGCTACATCGTCGTGTGGATCATCTGCGGCGTGACGGCGCTCGTCGCCGCGGCGGCGCTCGTCGCCGTGCCGCGGCTCGCGTTCGCCGACCCCGAGCCGGTCGTCGAGGCCGTGCCGGGCGCGACGCCGGCGCCGCGCTCCTAGGCGGCCAGAGGATCAGTCCTTCGCGGTGAGCGGTCCGCGGTGGACGATCCACGGATGCGTCTGCGCCACCGGCTTGATGATCGTCTCGTCGACCGAGACATGGCCGGGCAACGCGAGGATGTCGGTCATGACGCGCGCGACGTCATCCGCCGAGAGGGGGTCCTGCACGTCCTTGTAGACCGCATCCGCCTTCTCCTTGTCGCCCTCGAACCGGACGAGGCTGAACTCCTCGGTCCAGACCATGCCCGGCGCGACCTCCATCACGCGGATCGGCTCGCCCGCGAGCTCGAGCCGCAGCACGTCGACGAGCTGCTTCTCGGCCGACTTCGCCGCGTTATAGCCCGAGCCGCCCGTGTAGGGCACCGTCGCCGCGATCGACGTCACGACCATGATCTCGGCGTAGGAGCCGTCGCGCGTCGATTCGCGCAGGAGCGGCAGCAGCGCGTCGATGACGCGCTTCGTGCCGATGACGTTGGCCTCGAACATCCAGCGCCAGTCGTCGATCGACGTCTCGGCGAGGGGCGCCGCGCCCTTCGCACCGCCCGCGACCTGCACGAGCCCCGTCGGCCGGAACGCCGCCGCCGCCTCCGCGAGCCGCGCGATGTCGGACTCGTCGGTGAGGTCGGCCGCGAGGACCTCGCAGCCGGTGTCGCGCTGCAGCGCCTCGAGCCGCTCCGCGCGGCGCGCGACCGCGAGCACGCGCCAGCCGCGCTGGACCGCCTGGCGCGCGACCGCCTCCCCGATGCCGCTCGATGCCCCCGTGACGACGATCCGCTTCTCGCTCATGCCGCCATGCAAGCAGGCGGCGGCCGATCGGCGCCACTCGGCCCGAGGCCCGAGGAGCCGGAGTGTTACGCCGTGCGACGCGATCGGCTGGCCCGATCGCGCGATCGACCGCACGATGGAGCACGACCCAGCTCGGCATCGACCCGCAAGGAGCACCCCATGAGCGACTGGAAGTTCGAGACCCTCCAGGTCCACGCGGGCGCGCAGCCCGACCCGACGACGAAGGCGCGCATCACGCCCGTCTACCGCACGACCTCCTACGTGTTCGACAGCACCGAGCACGCTGCCCGCCTGTTCGGCCTCGCCGAGCTCGGCAACATCTACTCGCGCATCATGAACCCGACCAACGACGTCGTCGAGCAGCGCCTCGCGGCGCTCGAAGGGGGCAGCGCCGCCCTCCTGCTCGCGTCGGGCCAGGCCGCGAGCACCTACGCCGTGCTCAACATCGCGAGCGCCGGCGACCACATCGTCTCGTCGTCGTCGATCTACGGCGGCACCTACAACCTCTTCAGCTTCACGCTCAAGCGGCTCGGCATCGACGTCACCTTCGTCGAGGACCAGGACGACCTCGACGAGTGGCGCCGCGCCATCCGCCCCGAGACGAAGCTGCTCTTCGCCGAGACGATCGGCAACCCGCGCATCAACCTGCTCGACATCGCGGGCGTCTCGGGCGTCGCGCACGACGCCGGCGTGCCGCTCATCGTCGACAACACGATCGCGACGCCCTACCTCATCCGCCCGCTCGAGCACGGCGCCGACATCGTCATCCACTCGGCGACGAAGTTCCTCGGCGGCCACGGCTCGGTCGTCGCAGGCGCCATCGTCGACGGCGGCCGCTTCGCGTGGTCGGAGT
This sequence comes from Agrococcus sp. TF02-05, assembly GCF_017565345.1. Lineage (NCBI taxonomy): Bacteria > Bacillati > Actinomycetota > Actinomycetes > Micrococcales > Microbacteriaceae > Agrococcus > Agrococcus sp. TF02-05. The sequence continues at coordinate 543,674 of NZ_JAGEKO010000001.1, forward strand.
CCGACAAGTTCCCGGGCCTCACGACGCCGGACGAGTCGTACCACGGCGTCACCTACACCGAGGCGCTCGGCGACGCGATCGCCTACATCCTCAAGGCGCGCGTCACGCTCCTCCGCGACGTCGGCGCATCCGCCGCGCCCGACACCGCGTGGCAGCTGCTGCAGGGCATCGAGACGCTCTCGCTGCGCCTCGACCGCCACGTCGAGAACGCGACCGCCGTGGCGCGCTTCCTCGAGGCGCACCCGCAGGTCGCGGCCGTGCACTACGCGGGCCTCGAGTCGAGCCCGTGGCACGAGCGCGGCCGCGAGCTCGCGCCGCGCGGCACCGGCGCCGTGCTCTCGTTCGAGCTGCGCGGCGGCGTCGAGGCCGGCAAGGCGCTCGTCGAGTCGCTCGAGCTCTTCAGCCACCTCGCCAACATCGGCGACGTGCGCTCGCTCGTCATCCACCCCGCGTCGACGACGCACGCGCAGCTCACGCCCGAGCAGCAGCTGAGCGCGGGCGTCACGCCCGGGCTCGTGCGCCTCTCGGTCGGCATCGAGCACGTCGACGACCTCATCGCCGACCTCGGTCGCGGCCTCGACGCCGCCGCCGCGAAGTCGGCGGAGCTCTCGGCGAGCGCCTGAGCGCCGACGGGCACGGGCGGGCACGCGTGGACTGGCAGCTGAGCGACGACGCGCAGCCGGCCTCGCGCGTGCCCGCGGCGCGGCTCGTCGAGGCGCAGCCCGACGCGCGCCCCGTGCCCGTCACGGGCGCGTGGCGACCGGGCGACGACCCCGGCGAGCGGCGCTTCGCCCGCATCGGCGACGTCGAGACCGAGTCGGGCGGCACGATCCCGGATGCGGTGCTCGCGTTCGAGACGTGGGGTCGCCTCGACGAGCGCGCGGAGAACGCCGTGCTCGTGCTGCACGCGCTCACGGGCGACAGCCACGTGCGCGGACCCGCCGGCCCGGGCCACGCGACGGCAGGCTGGTGGGAGGACGTCGTGGGCCCCGGCCGCGCGATCGACACCGACCGCTTCTTCGTCGTGGCCCCCAACATGCTCGGTGGCTGCCAGGGCTCGACGGGGCCGGCCTCGCTCGACCGCGACGGCCGCGAGTGGGGCTCGCGCTTCCCGCGCGTGACCGTGCGCGACCAGGTCGAGGCGCAGCGCCGGCTCGCCGACCAGCTCGGCATCCGCCGCTGGCACGCGGTCGTCGGCGGATCGATGGGCGGCATGCACGCGCTCGAGTGGGCCGTCGCGCTCCCCGAGCGTGTCGGCGCCGCCGCGCTGCTCGCCTCCAACGCCGCGACGAGCGCCGACCAGATCGCCCAGAACACCCTGCAGATCGAGGCCGTCACGACCGATCCCGGCTGGCTCGGCGGCGACTTCTACGACCTGCCCGGCCACGCGGGCCCCGCTCGCGGCCTCGCGCTCGCGCGCCGCATGGCGATGCTCGGCTACCGCTCGCAGCAGGAGCTCAACGAGCGCTTCCGCCGCGAGTGGCAGTCGAGCGTCGACCCGCTGCACGGCGGGCGCTTCCAGGTCGAGTCCTACCTCGACGTGCACGGCAACCGCTTCACGCGCCGCTTCGACGCCGGCTCCTACGTGCGGCTCGTCGACGCGATGTCGACGCACGACGTCGGCCGCGGCCGCGGCGGCGTCGAGGCCGCGCTCGAGCGCGTCACCGCGCCGACGCTCGTCGTCGGCATCTCGAGCGACCGGCTCTTCCCGGTCGCCGACCAGCGGCGGCTCGCGTCAGGGATCCCGACGAGCGTCTCGGGCCCCGAGCCCGTCGTGCTCGAGAGCGGCTTCGGCCACGACGCGTTCCTCATCGAGTCGGGCCGCGTCGGCGAGCTGCTGTCGACGCTCCTCGCCTGATACGCCGACCGGGCCGACGCGCGCGGCCCGCACGAGCATCCACACCGCCCCGACGAGGAGCGCGACGTGGAGCGCGTTCCGCGCCGTCAGCAGCGCGACCGCCGCGGGGTGCGCCGCGACGAGCCAGTCGTAGGTCCACGGGAACTGCAGCTGGGTGAGCGCCGCGACGAGCGCGATCGCGCCGACGCCGATCCAGTGCCGCCGCGCGCCCGCCTCGGCGAGCAGCAGCGCGGGCACGAACAGCCACAGCACGAACTGCGGCGAGCCGACCTTGTTCGTCACGATCATCGCCTCGACGAGCGCGACCGCGAGCCACACGATCGCCTCCCGCCGGTGCGCGCGCCGCACCGCGAGCGCGCCGAGGGCGCCGATCGCGAGCACCGCCGCGACGAGCACCGGGGTCGCGAGCGCCGCGACCGCGCCGACGCCGTCGCCCTCGACCTGGAACGTGTAGATCTGCCGGTCGAAGAGCACGTGCGCCTCGCCCGCGCTCGCGAGCCACAGGTACGGCGTCGCCGCGATCGCCTCGATCTGCAGCCCGCGATCGTCCTGCTCGGTGAGGAACGAGAGCGCGTGCTCCGAGCCGAGGAGCGCGGCGAGCGCGAGCACCGCGGCCGAGACGAGCGCGCCCGCCGCGACCACGCGCATCCGCTCGCGCCGCACGACGAGCAGCGCGAGCCACAGCACGCCCGGCCACACCTTCATCCACGCGCCGATCGTGAACAGGGCCGCCGCGACGCCCGGCCGGTCGCTGCGCAGCGCGACGATCGCGATGACGCACAGCGCGACGACGACCGTGTCGATGCGAGCGATCGCGACGGGGCCGAGCGCGACGAGGAGCGCGAGCCACGTCCACGCCATGACGAGCCCGCGCGGCACGCGCAGCAGCAGCGCGAGCGCGACCGCGTCGAGCGCCGTGACGAGCAGCATCCACACGAGCGGCAGCGCCGCGGTGCCGAAGGCGCTCGAGGCGAGGATCGGCGCCCATGCGAGCAGCGGGTAGACCCACGGCTCGTCGACGCCGAGCCACTGCCCCGGTCTGCCCTCGGCGCCGAGCCCCTGCTCGACCCAGAACGGGTAGACCGTCAGCACGTCGCCGTAGGCATCCGAGACGCTCGGCAGGGCGAGGATCGCGAGCAGCGCGTGCACGCCGCCGAAGGCGAGCCACAGCCATGTTCGAGCCTGGCACGCCCGAGCCTGGCTCAGAAGAGCCTCCTGGTCGCGTCGCGCACCTCGCCGACGAGCTCCTCGATGATGTCCTCGAGGAACAGCAGCCCGGTCGTGTCGCCGTTCGCGTCGAACGAGCGCGCGATGTGCGCGCCGGTCGAGCGCATGAGCGCGAGGGCGTCCTCGAGCTCGGCGTCCTGGTAGATCGAGGCGAGCTGGCGGATGCGCTTGGCCGGCACGGGCACGTCCATCTCGGCGTCGTCGGCCCCCAGCACGTCCTTCACGTGCACGTACCCGCTCGGCATGCCCTCGGCATCCGAGACGACGTAGCGCGAGAAGCCGCGCTCGCGCACGGCGGCCTCGAGGTCGGCCGGCGTCGCGCGCGCGGGCAGCGTGACGATCTCGTCGAGCGGGAGCGCGACGTCGCGCACGCGGCGCTCGGTGAACTCGAAGGTGCGCGAGATCGCGCCCGTCGGGTCGAAGAGCACGCCCTCGCGCTTCGAGGTCTCGACGATCGTCTCGACCTCGTCGATCGTGAAGGCGCTCGCCGCCTCGGCGACCGGCTGCACGCGGAACAGGCGCAGGATGCCGTTCGCGACCTCGTTCATCGCCCAGATGACGGGCTTGAAGATGCGCGAGATGAGCACGAGCGGCGGCGCGAGCAGCAGCACGGCGCGGTCGGGCACCGAGAACGCGGCGTTCTTCGGCACCATCTCGCCGAGCACGACGTGCAGGTAGGTGACGAGCAGCAGCGCGATGACGAACGCGACGACCGAGACGACCTCGGGCGCGAGGCCCGTCCACTCGAGCGGTCCCTCGAGCAGGTGGTGGATCGCCGGCTCGGAGACGTTGAGGATGAGCAGCGAGCAGATCGTGATGCCGAGCTGGCACATCGCGAGCATGAGCGAGACGTGCTCCATCGCCCACAGCGCGAGCTTCGCCGCGCGGTTGCCGCGGTCGGCGAGCGGCTCGATCTGGCTGCGGCGCGCGGAGATGACCGCGAACTCGGCGCCGACGAAGAACGCGTTGGCCGCGAGCAGGATGAACAGCCACATGATGCCGAGCCAGTCGTTCATCGCTCCCCCTCCGCGGCTTCGCGGGCCGGCTCGCTCGCCGGCTCGTCCTCGATGAAGCGCACGCGATCGACGCGCCGCCCGTCGACCCGGTCGACGCGCAGCGTGCCGCCCTCGACGCGCACGGTGTCGCCGACGCTCGGCAGCGTGCCGAGCTCGGCCATGATGAAGCCGCCGATCGTCTCGAACGGGCCCTCCTCCGGCACCGCGACGCGCGCGCGCTCGAGCAGCTCGTCGGGCCGGAAGGAGCCGGGGAACGTCACCCAGCCGGGGCCGCGCACGACCTCGACGTGCATGCGGTCGTGCTCGTCGGAGACCTCGCCGACGACCTCCTCGACGAGGTCCTCGAGGGTCACGATGCCGGCGGTGCCGCCGTACTCGTCGACGACGACCGCCATCTGGTAGCCGCGCTCCTTGAGGTCGCCGAGCAGCGCGTCGAGGTGCACCGACTCGGGCACGCGGTGCGGCTCCTCTGCGATCGCGGCGACCGGCACGTCGGCGCGCCGCTCGCGCGGCACCGAGATCGCCTGCTTGACGTGCGCGATGCCGAGCACCTCGTCGAGGTCGCCGTCGACGACCGGGAACCGGCTGAGGCCCGTCTGGTGCGCGAGCTGCACGAGGTCGGCGACGGATGCGCTGCGCTCGATCGCCTGCACGCGCGGCCTGGGCGTCATGACGTCGCCCGCCGAGAGCTCGGAGAAGCGCAGCGTGCGGGAGAGCAGCGTCGCGGCGCCGACGTCGAGCGCGCCCTCCATGGCGCTGCGGCGCACGAGCGTCGAGAGCTCCTCGGCGGTGCGGGCGCCCGAGAGCTCCTCCTTCGGCTCGAGGCCGATCGAGCGCAGGATGCCGTTGGCCGAGCCGTTGAGGCCGAGCACCGCGGGCCGGAAGACCGCGGTGAACGCGCGCTGGAACGGCGTGACGCCGATCGCGGTGCCGAGCGGCTTCGCGAGCGCGAGGTTCTTGGGCACGAGCTCGCCGACGATCATCGAGAGGATCGTCGCGCCCGTCATGGCGATGACGCTCGAGACGGGGCCGGCGACGCCCTCGGCGAGTCCCCACGAGACGAGCACGGGCGAGAGCTGCCGCGAGATCGCCGGCTCCATCGTGTAGCCCGTCAGGAGCGTCGTGAGCGTGATGCCGAGCTGCGCGCTCGAGAGGTGCGTCGAGGTCTGGCGGAGCGCCTTGATCGTGCCGTCGAGGCGCTTCTCGCCGCGCTCGCGGCGCGCTTCGAGATCCGCGCGATCGAGGTTGACGAGCGCGAACTCGCTCGCGACGAAGAGGCCGGTCCCGACGGTGAGGATGACGCCGATGCCGATGAGCAGCGCATCCATCAACGGGTCGGTTCCGGCCGCGGACTATGACTGTTGTCGTCGTTCACGGCGACATTCTAGACGAGCGGCATCGGTGCATCCCCGCTGTCGGGGCGCCGCTCGTCACCACGAGACCGGGAGGGCCTTGCCCTCCTCGTAGCCGGCCGCCGACTGCACGCCGACGCGCGCCCGCTCGCGGAACGCGGGCACCGAGTCGGCGCCCGCGTACGTGAAGGAGGAGCGCACGCCGGCGGTGATCATGTCGACGAGGTCCTCGACGCTCGGGCGGGCGGGGTCGAGCAGGATCGTCGAGGTCGAGATGCCCTCGGCGAAGAGCTGCTTGCGCGCGAGCTCGTAGGCGTCGAGCTGCCCGAAGCGGCCCACGACCGCGCGCGTCGACGCCATCCCCCACGACTCCTTGAAGAGCCGCCCCTGCGCGTCGCGCTGCAGGCGACCGGGGGCCTCGATCGTGCCCGCGAACCACGAGCCGATCATGACGCTCGAGGCGCCCGCGGCGAGCGCGAGCGCGACGTCGCGCGGGTAGCGCACGCCGCCGTCGGCCCACACGCGCGCGCCGAGCTCGAGCGCCGTCGTCGACGTGTCGAGCACGGCCGAGAACTGGGGGCGGCCGACCGCCGTCATCATCCGGGTCGTGCACATCGCGCCCGGGCCGACGCCGACCTTGAGGATCGAGGCCCCCGCGGCGACGAGGTCGCGCACGCCGTCGGACGAGACGATGTTGCCCGCCGCGATCGGGAGCTCGTCGCCGACGGCCGCGCGCACCTCCTCGAGCGCGCGCAGCATGCCGGCCTGGTGGCCGTGGGCCGTGTCGACGACGATGACGTCGGCGCCCGCCTCGACGAGCGCGGCCGCCTTCGCGCCCGGGTCGCCGTTGATGCCGACCGCCGCGGCGACGCTGAGCCTGCCACCGGCGTCGAGCGCGGGGCGGTAGATGTCGGCGCGCAGCGCGCCGAGCCGCGAGGCGAAGCCGATGAGGCGGCCGTCGTCGACGACGGGCGCGACCGCGACGCCCTCGCGCTCGAGCGCCGCGAACATCGACCGGCCGTCGGCGACGTCGGCGGGCGCGAGCTCGGGCAGGCGCGAGTGGAGCAGGTCGCCGAGCGTCGCGTCGGGCAGCGCGTGGCCGAGCCGCTCGGCCGGGATCGCGCCGAGCAGCGCGCCGTCGGCGTCCTCGACCGCGACCGCGTGGCCCTCGAGCGCCGGGACGCGCTCGAGCACGTCCTGCACGACGTCCCCGGGCGCTGCGCGGTGCGGCGACTCGAGGGCGATGGGCTGCGCCTTGACCCACGCGATCGACGCGACGGTCTGCTCGAGCGGCGGGTCCTGCGTGAGCACGGCGAGCCCGCCGCGGCGCGCGAGCGTCGCCGCCATGCGGGGGCCCGTGACCGAGTTCATGTTCGACGCGACGAGCGGGAGCGTCGCGCTCGTGCCGTCGTCGGGGGCGAGGTCGACCGCCATGCGCGACCCGACGTCGCTGCGACTGGGGACGAGGAAGACGTCGGAGTAGGTGAGGTCGTGCTCCGGGACGTCGTCGATGAAGCGCATGCTCCCAGGGTAGAGCGCCGGATGCGTCAGCCCTTCGCCTGCCCCCAGTCGTCGACGACCGCCGTCTGCACCGGGAACTCGACCGGGAAGTCGCCGAAGAGCAGCCGGCCGGCGAGCGCCGCGGCATCGCGGATCGCCTCGGCCACGGCCTCGGCATCGGCCTCGGGCGCCTGCACGATGACCTCGTCGTGCAGGAAGCACACGAGCGCGGCCCCGTCGACGTCGGCGATCGCGCGCCGCACGCCCGCCATCCACGCGAGCGCCCACTCGGCGGCGGTGCCCTGCACGACGAAGTTGCGCGTGAAGCGGCCCCAGGCTCGCGCTTGCGCCGCACCGCGCTCGTCGCTCGGCCACCGCGGCGGCTCGGGCGAGGTGCGGCCGAGCCACGTGCGCACGCGCTCGCGCCGCTCCCCCGCGCGCGCTGCCGACTCCACCGCCGCCATCGCTCGCGGGTAGGCGCGCGCGAGCCGCGGCAGCACGAGCGCCGCCTGCCCGCGCGTGCCGCCGTAGAGCGCGCCGAGCATGCCGACCTTCGCCTGCTCGCGGCTCGCGACGACGCCGCGATCGACGAGCCCGCGGTAGAGGTCGGCGCCCCTGCCCGCCTCGGCGAGGCCCTCGTCGCGCGCGAGCGCGGCGAGCGCGCGCGGCTCGAGCTGCGCGGCGTCGGCGACGACGAGGCGCATGCCCGGCTCCGCCGCGACCGCGCCGCGGATCTGCCTCGCGATCTGCATCGCGCCCGACCCCTCCGTCGCCCAGCGGCCGGTGACGACGCCGCCGGGCACGTACTCGATGCGCAGCCGGGTGCGGCCCCGCTCGTCGGCGCGCGCCCAGCGCTTCGCCCACGCCCAGCCGTTCGCGGTGTGCAGGCGCGCGAGCCGCTTGTACGCGATGAGCGGCTCGATCGCGGGATGCTCGAGGTCGCGCAGCTCCCACCGCGCGGTCGAGGTCGCGTCGAGGCCCGCGCGGCGGAGCGCCCGCAGCACGTCCTGCGGCGAGTCGGGGTTGAGCGACGGGTCGCCGAGCGCCTCGCGCACGGCGGCCGCGAGCTCGTCCATGCGCGCCGGCCGACCCGCCGAGCGCTCGCCGAGCGCCTCGACGAGGAGCGCGTCGTGCCGCGCGACGTCGAAGGGCAGGCCCTCGCGGCCGAGCTCGACCGCGACGACCGCACCCATCGACTCGGCCGCCGCGAGCATCGCGAGCCCCGCGTCGTCGCCGATCGCCGCCTCCTGCGCGCGCAGCTGCTCGGCCACGGCCGCGACGCCCTCCGCCTCGGGTGCGAGCGAGAAGAGCGCGTCGGCGCCCGCCTCGAGCGGTCGCGACCATCGCTCCTCGAGCGGGAGCCCCCTCGCCTGGACGAGGATGCGGTGCACGAGCCTCAGGTCGCGCACCCGCTCGATCCGCACGCCCGCGTCGAGCAGCGCGGGAGCGATCGCGCGCGCGTCCTGCCACACGAGGCGCGCGCCCGGCGCCGAGAGCCGCTCGTCGTCGGCGACGCGCGCCGCCTCGTGGACCCGAGCATCCGCCGCGCCGCCACGATCTAGCGCGGCCACCGCGATGCGGGCGCCGCGCTCGAGCGGCACGACCGCGAGATCCATGCCTGCACGCTAGTGCGCGCATCCCACATGCGCTTCATAGCCCTCGTGCGGCACGATGGTGCTGGAGATCCGCGATGGCAGCGCAAGTGGTGGTGCTCAACGCGACGCTCGAGCCCATCGGCGTCGCCTCGCTGCAGCGCGCGGTCGCGTTCCTCGTCAAGGAGCGGGCGCAGATCATGCTCGCCGCGGACGGCATGATCCGCTCGAACTCGATCGAGCTGCCCGTGCCGCGCGTCGTGGTCTTCAACGACTACGTGCGGATCCCGCACACGCGGCTGTATGACCGCATGCCGTGGAGCCGGCGCGGCGTGCTCGACCGCGACGGCCGGCGCTGCGCGTACTGCGAGGCGCCCGGCGCGACGATCGACCACATCCACCCCGCTTCGCGCGGCGGCGAGTCGACGTGGCTCAACACCATCACCGCGTGCGTCGCGTGCAACGGGGCGAAGGGCGACCGCACCCCGGCGGAGGCGGGCATGCCGCTGCGCTTCGAGCCGCGCGTCGTGTGGCGCCGCGAGGTGCTGATGCTCGCGGTCGAGGCGACCGGGGTCGACCTCGTCGAGCTCGGCGTGCTCCCTCGGCCCTGACGCGCGGAGCGCCCAGCGCGCGCCACTATGCTGGAGGGCAGTGTCGCCGCGGAGTGCCTGCGGCGTGCCCGCGAGAATCGGAAGAGGCGATCGATACCGTGTCCAGCCCTGCGGACGACAGCGATTTCGGAGCGAACGAGTGGCTCGTCGAGGAGCAGTACCAGCTGTTCATCAAGGACAGGAGCTCCGTCGCCCAGTCGTGGTGGCCCATCCTCGAGCGCTACGCGGCGCAGCGCTCCTCCGGCGAGGCTGAGACGAGCATGAGCGAGACGCCCAAGGCGCCCGCCGCCGAGCCGCCGGCCCCCGCCGCCGCGCCCAAGCAGCCCGCGCCGCCCCGCAAGCCCGTGCGCGCGGAGTCGCGCCCGCCGAAGCCCGTCGACTCGGGCGAGGCGCAGGCGACGCAGGACTCGACGCGCGCCGACGCGATGGGCCCGGCAGAGACGCCCGCGCCCGCGAAGGCCGAGGGCGCGATCGTCGCGAAGACCACCCGCCAGGCCGCCCGCCCGACGCCCGTGCCCGCCGACGCGCCGACCGCGAGCGAGAAGCAGGCGGCGAAGGGCGAGGAGCGGAAGGCCGACGAGCCCGTCGTCACGACGCTCCGCGGCATGCCGAAGACGCTCGCCGCCAACATGGACAAGTCGCTCTCGGTGCCGACCGCCACGAGTGTGCGCACCGTGCCGGCGAAGCTCATGATCGACCAGCGCATCGTGATCAACAACCACTTGCGCCGCACGCGCGGCGGCAAGGTGTCGTTCACGCACATCATCGGCTACGCGCTCGTGCAGGCGCTCAAGGCGTTCCCGAGCCAGAACGTCTACTACGACGAGATCGACGGCAAGCCCGCGATGGTCGCGCCGCCGCACGTCAACCTCGGCATCGCGATCGACATCCCGAAGCCCGACGGCACGCGCGCGCTGCTCGTGCCGAGCATCAAGGGCTGCGAGTCGATGGACTTCTCGGAGTTCGTCGCCGCCTACGAGGCGCTCGTGAAGAAGGCCCGCGCCAACAAGCTCGACGCGGCCGACTTCGCGGGCACGACGATCTCGCTCACGAACCCCGGCGGCATCGGCACCGTGCACTCGGTGCCCCGCCTCATGCAGGGCCAGGGCTGCATCATCGGCGTCGGCGCGCTCGACTACCCGGCCGAGTTCATGGGCGCGAGCCCCGAGCGGCTCGCCGAGGCGGGCGTCGGCAAGACCGTGACGATGACGTCGACCTACGACCACCGCGTCATCCAGGGCGCCGGCTCGGGCGAGTTCCTCAAGATCGTGCACGGGCTGCTCGTCGGCGAGCAGGACTTCTACCGCGGCATCTTCGCCGACCTCCGCATCCCCTACGAGCCCATCAAGTGGTCGACGGATGTGTCGGTGCGGGAGTCGGACGAGCTCTCGAAGCAGACGCGCGTCGCGCAGCTCATCAACCAGTTCCGCGTGCGCGGCCACCTGATGGCCGACATCGACCCGCTCGAGTACGTGCAGCGCACGCACCCGGACCTCGAGATCGAGCACCACGGCCTGTCGTTCTGGGACCTCGACCGCGAGTTCGTCACGGGCGGCTTCGGCGGCAAGCGCTCGGCGCTGCTGCGCGACATCCTCGGCGTGCTGCGCGACTCGTACTGCCGCACGATCGGCGTCGAGTACATGCACATCCCCGACCCGGCGCAGCGCCAGTGGTTCCAGAGCCACCTCGAGGTGCCGTACGTCAAGCCGACGCACGACGAGCAGATGCGCATCCTGCGCAAGCTCAACGAGGCCGAGGCGTTCGAGACCTTCCTGCAGACGAAGTACGTCGGCCAGAAGCGCTTCTCGCTCGAGGGCGCCGAGTCGATGATCGCCTTCCTCGACTCCGTGCTCGCGGGCTCGGCCGCCGCGGGCCTCGACGAGGTCGCGATCGGCATGCCGCACCGCGGCCGCCTCAACGTGCTCACCTCCATCGCCGGCAAGACCTACGGCCAGGTGTTCCAGGAGTTCGAGGGCGCCGCGGTCTTCCAGGGCTCGGGCGACGTCAAGTACCACCTGGGCAACGAGGGCGAGTTCACCGCCGCCGACGGCTCGACCGTGCCGGTCTACCTCGCGGCGAACCCCTCGCACCTCGAGGCGGTCAACGGCGTGCTCGAGGGCATCGTGCGCGCGAAGCAGGACCGGCTCGGCAACGGCGAGCAGTCGGTGCTGCCGATCCTCGTGCACGGCGACGCCGCGAACGCCGGTCAGGGCGTCGTGTTCGAGACGCACCAGCTCTCGCAGCTGCGCGCGTACCAGACGGGCGGCACGGTGCACCTCGTCGTGAACAACCAGGTCGGCTTCACGACCCCGCCGACCGAGTCGCGCTCCTCGACCTACGCGACCGACATCGCGAAGGCGATCCACGCGCCCGTGCTGCACGTGAACGGCGACGACCCCGAGGCCGTCGTGCGCGTCGCCGAGCTCGCGTTCCAGTACCGCCAGGAGTTCAAGCGCGACATCGTCGTCGACCTCATCTGCTACCGCCGCCGCGGGCACAACGAGGGCGACGACCCGACCATGACGCAGCCGCTCATGTACTCGCTCATCGAGGCGAAGCGCTCGGTGCGCACGCTCTACGCCGAGAACCTCGTCGGCCGCGGCGACATCACCGAGGAGGAGTACCAGGAGGCGCAGGCCGACTTCCAGGCGAAGCTCGAGCAGGCCTTCATGGAGACCCACGCGGCCGCGACCGGCTCGATGCCGATCGTGACGCCCGCCGCCTTCCAGCAGGCCGCCGGCGAGCCGGAGTCGACCGGGGTGGACGCATCCGTCATCGCCGCGATCGGCGACGCGCACGGCAACGCGCCCGACGGCTTCGCCGTACACCCGAAGGTCAAGCAGGTGCTCGACAAGCGTGTCAAGGCGAGCCGCGAGGGCGGCGTCGACTGGGCGTTCGGCGAGCTGCTCGCGCTCGGCTCGCTGCTGCTCGAGGGCACCCCGGTGCGCATGTCGGGGCAGGACACGCGTCGCGGCACGTTCGTGCAGCGCCACGCCGTCATGCACGACCGGAACAACGGCCAGGAGTGGCTGCCGCTCGCGAACCTCGGCCCGGAGCAGGCCCGGCTGTCGATCTACGACTCGCTGCTGAGCGAGTACGCCGCGATGGCCTTCGAGTACGGCTACTCCGTCGAGCGCCCCGACGCGCTCGTGCTGTGGGAGGCGCAGTTCGGCGACTTCGCGAACGGCGCGCAGATCGTGATCGACGAGTTCATCGCCTCGGCCGAGCAGAAGTGGAACCAGCACTCCTCGCTCGTGCTGCTGCTGCCGCACGGCTACGAGGGCGCCGGTCCCGACCACTCGTCGGGCCGCATCGAGCGCTTCCTGCAGCTCGCGGCCGAGGACAACATGACGATCGCGCGCCCGTCGACGCCGGCGAACCACTTCCACCTGCTGCGCCGCCAGGCCTACGCCCGGCCGCGCCGACCGCTCATCGTCTTCACGCCGAAGGCGATGCTGCGCCTGCGCGACGCGACGAGCGGTCTCGAGGACTTCACGAGCGGCAGCTTCCAGACGGTGATCGACGATCAGCAGGTGCAGGACCCGGCCGCCGTCACGCGCGTGCTGCTGCACTCGGGCAAGATCCACTACGACCTGAAGGCCGAGGCCGCGAAGCGCGGCCGGAGCGACGTCGCCCTCGTGCGGGTCGAGCAGCTCTACCCGCTGCCGATCGACGAGATCAACGACGCGGTCGACCGCTACCCGAACGCGCAGCTCGTGTGGGTGCAGGAGGAGCCGCTCAACCAGGGCGCGTGGCCGTTCATGCACCTGGCGCTCCCCCGCCACCTGCACGGCCGCACGCTCAAGGTCGTCGGGCGCCCGGCATCCGCGAGCCCCGCCACCGGATCGGCGAAGCGCTCGTCGCAGGAGCTCGCCGCGATCCTGGAGTCCGCGCTGGGCTGACCCTTGGACTCGACGCCGGAGCGCTGAGCAACCGCTCAAGCCCACCCGCAGATCCCCGCACGGTTCCGTCCGTGCGGGGATCTGCGCTTGCCGCTCCCGAGATTCGCTCATACGTTGCGATAACAGTGTTACCGCGCATCGGCGGGACACCTTCGACGGGGAAGCGGGTGATGTCGAGTGCAGCGAGTGATGGGCTCCGCGCAACCGAGCCTCGCGCCGCGCCGCCGCCCCTGGGCCACGAGCACTGCCGGCGCCGGTCCCGTCGCCTTCGAGCTGCCGGGCGCGCGGTCGCCCCGCTCCACCTCGACGCTCGCTCGACGGCTGCGATGGGAGCGCCGCGCGCACGACCGGCTGCTCGTCACCGATCTGCTCGTCGTCCTCGGCGCGACCGCGATCGACGCGATCGCCGCGAGCTCCTTCGCGACGGAGCTCGCTCCCGTGCCGCCCGAGCGTCTCGTGGGCGCTCCGCTCCTGACCGCGGTGGTGTGGCTGGCCATGCTCGCGGCCACGCGCTCGCGCGACGCGAGCGTGCTGGGCTCGGGGGTGCGCGAGTACCGTCGAGTCGCGCACGCGACCGGGCTGGCCTTCGCTCTGCTCGCGGCCGCGGCGCTCGTGGGCGATTGGCCCGAGCTGCGCCTCCAGCTGCTCGTCGGGATCCCGATCGGCCTGCTCGCCCTGCTGATCGGGCGGTGGCAGTGGCGTCGCTGGCTCATCGCGCGGCGCAAGGAGGGCGAGTGGGCGTCGCGCACGATCCTGGTCGGCGAGCGCGACGAGATCGCGTACGTGCTCGAGCGGCTGAGTGCGGCCCGCGATCTGAGCTACCACGTCGTCGGCGCCGCGGTGCGGGGCGACCCGGGCGAGCCGCTCGAGCTCGCCGGTCGGCGCGTTCCGGTGCTCTCCACGACCGCGAGCGTCGCCGAGAACGCCGAGCGCATGAGCGCCGACACCGTCATCCTCGCCGCGAGCACCGATGCCGATCCCGAATACCTCACCCGCTTGCGGCGGCAGCTCGAGGGCACGTGCGCGGAGCTGGTGCTGTTCTCCCGACTCACCGATGTCGCCGGACCGCGCATCTCGTTCCGGCCCATCGATGGCCTGCCGCTCATCCAGGTGCGGATCCCGACCTTCGACGGGGGCAGGCACAGCCTGAAGCGCGCCCTCGACATCGGCGTCTCCGCGTGCGCGCTGCTCGTCGTCGGCATCGTCGCGGTGCCGATCGCGATCGCGATCAAGCTCGACTCCCCCGGCCCCGTGCTGTTCCGGCAGCAGCGCGTCGGGCGCGACGGGCAGAGCTTCGCGATGCTGAAGTTCCGCACGATGCACGTCGACGCCGAGGCCCGGCTCGAGGAGCTGCGCGCGCTCAACGAGGCGGCCGGCCCGCTCTTCAAGCTCAGGGACGATCCGCGGATCACCCGCGTTGGCGGCTTCCTGCGGCGCCACTCGCTCGACGAGCTGCCGCAGTTCTGGAACGCGCTGCGCGGTGACATGAGCGTCGTCGGCCCGCGTCCCCCACTGCCGAACGAGGCGACCGGCTACGACGAGGTGGTCAAGCGGCGGCTCTACCTCAAGCCCGGCATCACGGGGCTGTGGCAGATCAGCGGGCGCAGCGACCTCAGCTGGCAGGAGAGCGTGCGCCTCGACCTCCGCTACGTCGAGAACTGGTCAGTGATGGAGGACCTCATGATCATCGCGAAGACAGCCCGGCTCGTCGTCCATCCGGCGGGCGCGTACTGAGGAGCACCGGTCATGCGAGTCCCTTCGTCGCGCCGCCCGCACGAGGAGCGCGCCTCGGCGCAAGGCCGCCCAGGCTCGGCGCCTCGCGCGCTCCCGGTGGTGCCGATCGGGTCGGAGGTCGTGCACCTCGCCAGTCGCACGGAGGCGCTCGCCGCGGTCGCGGCGTCGCGGCGTCCCGGTCGCCCGCTCGCGGTCGCATCGGTCAACCTCGATCACATCCACCAGTTCCCCACGGGCGTGGCGCGACCGGGCTCGGCCGTCGACTGGCTCAACCTGATCGACGGCGCTCCCGTTGCCAGCCAGGTGCGACGCATCACGGGCCACCCCTACCCCAAGCTGTCGGGCAGCGACCTCATCGGCGGGATACTCGACGACGCCGCGCGCCAGCGCCGCACCGTCGCGATCCTCGGTGGGTCGCCGGCGTGCGGCTCGGCGCTCGCCGAGCGCTTCCGCAGCGAGTGGCCGGAGGTCAACTACCTAGGGCAGTGGGCACCAGCCCGAGCGACGCTCTCGTCGCCCCTCGAGTGCCGGCGCATCGCGAGCGCGCTGCGCGTCGCGGGAGTCGACATCCTCATCGTCTGCCTCGGCAAGCCGCGCCAGGAGGCGTGGATCGCGGAGTATGGAGAGGAGACCGGAGCGGAGGTCCTGCTGGCCTTCGGCGCGGTCGTCGACTTCCTCGCGGGCAGGGTAGCCCGCGCCCCGGAGTGGGTCTCGGCGGCCGGCCTCGAGTGGGCGTGGCGCCTGCTGCTCGAGCCCCGGCGGCTCGCGAAGCGCTACCTCGTCCAAGCGCCTGCGGCATACGTCGCCGTGCGCCGGTCCCGAGCCGCGTGAGCGCAGCGCGATGACAGCAGTCCGAGCCAGCGCGACGAGCACCACGACGGTGACGACGACCCCGGTGGCGCCGAGCAGGGTCGGCGAATTCGTGCGCGAGGGCTCCGTCCAGGTGGCCGCGGTCGTCGTCACCTACAACAGCGGAGCGACGATCGACGCGCTCATCGAATCTCTGCGCCCGGAGGCGGTCGACACGACGATGCGGGTCATCGTCGCCGATAACGCGTCGACGGACGACACGCTCGATCGCCTCGCCCGGCACGCTGACGTCGTGGTGATCTCGACTGGTGGCAACCTCGGCTATGCGGGCGGCATCAACGCCGCCGCCGCGGAGGCCGGCGCGTACGGAGCGCTCCTCGTCCTGAACCCTGACCTCCGTGTCGAGCGGGGAGCCGTGCAGGCGCTGCTCGACGCACTCCGACGCGACCCGAGCTCCGGCGCCGCGGTGCCCCGCATCCTCGACCGTCACGGCAGGACCGCCGAGTCGCTCTTCTCCGAGCCGACGGCGCTGCGGGCGTGGTGCGATGCGGTGCTCGGGCCTCTCTGGCGGAATCGGCCGGGTGCCTTGACAGAGTGGATCCGGGACCCGCAGGCCTACGACAGCCCCCGCTGCGTCGACTGGGCCACGGGAGCCGCGCTGCTCGTCTCGAGCGCCGCCGCCCGAGCGGTCGGCGAGTGGGACGAGCGGTTCTTCCTGTACTCGGAGGAGACCGACTACTGCCGCCGCATCCGTGACGCTGGGTTGCACATCCGGTATCAGCCTGCCGCGATCGTGCACCACAGTCAGGGCGGCTCGGGGGCGTCCGAGCAGCTGGACGCTCTCCTCAACGTCAACCGCGTGCGCTACATGCGCAAGCACGCACCGCGGAGCGCAGCGTCCTACAGGATGGCGGTGACCGTGGGTGCGCTCCTGCGCGGTCGTCGCGCCTCGTCGCAGGCGACCGTGGCGCGGTACCTCCGCGACGAGCGGCGGTGGGCGGAGCTCCCGCAGGGGACATGGCTGGGTTCGCGGGGGCGGACGTCAGCGGCGGTCGTCATCCCCGCCCACGACGAGGAGCGCGTCATCTCGCGAACGCTGGGGCGCCTCAGCGAGCCCATCGCGCTCGGCGCGCTGGAGACCGTGGTCGTCTGCAACGGGTGCAGCGACCGGACGGCGGACCGCGCGCGCGAGATCGCCGGCGTGCGCGTGGTCGAGCTCTCCGAGCCCTCCAAGACCGGAGCTCTCAACGCCGGGGATGCCGAGGCATCAGCCTGGCCACGCGTCTACCTCGACGCGGACATCGAATTCCCCTCGGCAGCCGTCCCGGCGCTGGTGCGCGCTCTCGGAGCCGACGGCGTCCTGGCGGCGCGTCCGCCCTTCGAGTACGACTCTCTCGGTGCGACCGCGCTGGTTCGGGCGTACTTCCGCGCTCGCGCGCGACTGCCGCACCTCGCTCAGTCCCTCTGGGGTGCGGGAACGTACGCCCTGAACGCGGCAGGGCATGGGCGACTCGGCCGCTTCCCCGAGGTCATCGCGGACGATGTCCACGTCGATCAGCTGTTCCGCGCTGAAGAGAAGCGGATCCCGCTGGCGCCTCCGGTGCGGGTGCGCACGCCGAGGCGGGCCGCCGATCTGCTGCGGGTGCTGGTGCGTACCCGACGTGGACCCGCGCAACAAGGCCTGGACTCGGGCCGCGCTACAGCGCGCGCTCTACTCAGATCCGTCCGAGGCCCGCAGAGCCTCTGGGACGCGAGTGTGTTCGCCTCGGTCACTCTGCTCGCGCGCAGTCGCGCGAGCCGCTCACGAGCGCGTGCGGCGCGATGGGAGCGAGACGACTCGACGCGCTGACCCCTCCCGCGTCACGGGGCGAGTCGCGGATCGTTCCTGAGCCGGCGATGTGCTCGCCGTCGGTGGGGAGGAACGCGCCACACTGCTGCGATGCCGAGCGCTGCACCCGCCGCGTTCGCGGCCACGTCGCGCAAGCTCGCGTCGCGCTCCGGCAGGGCGAGTTGCACGAGCTCCGCGCAGACTGACAGTGCGAGTGCGAGCGCCATGCTTCTCCGACGCTGCCCGAGCGTGATGCTCAGCAGCGCGCCAAGCGGTGCGAAGAGCGCGACGTTCGCGGCAACTTCTATCCAGCCGTAGCCGAACCAGCCAGTCCCGACGTACACGCGGAGCCAATCGCCGATGACCAGCACCATGCCCCGGTGGTCGAGGGGCACCAGCAGCAAGACGAGGACACCGACGCTGTACACCGCTAGCGCGACACTCGATCCAGCAGACGGAGTCTTCGGCGCGGCTCCCGTCCTCGACGCGCGTCTTGTTCGACTCCGCATGCTCATCCCTCGTGGCGCAACCGAGCGAGCGCTGCACGCCGTGTGGCGAGGGCCGTCCCTGACTTCGCCGAGACCATGACCGCGACGTCGGTCGGTCGCGCGTCCCGCAGCAGACGGTCGAAGCCCGCGTCGTCGAGCGGTTCCTCGAGGTAGTGGTTCGCGCACTTCATATCGCTCCGGCGCCCCACCCGCGTGTGCTGAGCGAGCATCTCATCGACGAAGACGCCGTACAGGACCATCTCAGAGAACTGCAACCTGCGTCCGACCGCCACCTGCCATGGGAGGCCGCAGCGCTCCTGCACGACGGCCAGCATGGTCCGCACGACGTCTGGCTTCCAGAGGCACGGGCAGCAGATGTAGTCAGGGCGCGGTGCATCGCCGACGTGCGGGGGAAGACCGAGCAGCTCGCGAGCTGCGTCATGCCAGACGAGATGCCTGGACATCCCCTTGTGGACCGCTCCATCCAAACGATAGAGCGGCAACGAATCCGCGTCCGTGTAGTCGAGCACGGAGAAGCGGCGGATGAAGGCGACGTCCGAATCGACCAGCAGCACGTACTCCGCATCGCTGCGGGCGGCAGCCGCGAGCTTCACGACCTGCTGCGCGATCCACCCGCGGACCGGCGGCCAGGGTCGACGGATCTGGAGCCAAGCGTTGACCAGGGGCAGCCGTAGCATGCCGCTGGGCAGGAGGTCGCGCGCGTCCTCGACTACGACCGGACCGCCTTGGAGCTGCTCGAACAGCGCTCGGTCTCTCCCCGGGACGATGACTCGGTGCGTCGTGCCGGCGGGTGCGAACCGAGAGACGCTCGCGATGAGATCGCGACAGAGCTCGAAGTCTGGCGCGTAGCTCGGCGTGACGATCTCGAGCGAAGGATGCCTACTTGCCATTGGCCTGTTCCCGTCTCTGCACTGCCTGGGCGCCGGGCAGGTGCACTGCGTGCATGGCGGGACTGATCACGCGCGCTCCCGCGTCCTTCAGCGGGAGCCCCCGCAGCGCGCCCGAGTACCCCGCAAGTAAGAAGAAGAGCCCGGCGGCGATCGGGAAGCTCAGCCCGTCGAAGAACAGGAAGAGCACGGCGATCGTGAACACCGATGCGACGGTCGCTGCCGCCGCAAAGGTGATCTCGGCGACCGGTGACGCTTGTCGAGCGCGCGCCGCGCCGACGATCGCTGCGACCACGATCCCTGCGAGGGCGGTGACCCCCAGCACACCGAGTTCGACGGTGCTCAGCACCCACTGGTTGTCGAAGATGTAGTAGCGGGGCAGGAAGGTGCCGAAGCCTTGGCCGATGATCGGGCTGGGCGCGAGGAAGTCCGGCACCCGTGCGAGGCCGTCGGTCCGGGATGTGGTGCTCGGGTCATCCGCCGCCGCGGTGAAGAGCGTGAGCGTCGTGGTCAGCACACCCGGCACGGCGATAACGACGGCTACTGCAGCCGCCCCGCCGCCGAGACCCAGCGCCCAGCGGTAGGTCCTCGGCAGGAACGGGAGCAGCGCGACGACGCCGATGATGAGGCCGATCACCGCGGACCGTGAGACCGAGAGCAGCGCAGCGACCGCGATGGCGGCGACCGGGACCCAGCTCGACCACTGCACGCCCGCGCGCTCCCCGCGCGCTACCGCTCGGGCGATGGCGATGGGCAGGATGGCCAGGATGGCGGCTGTGTACTCGAGCGGGTGGGTCGCCGTGCCCGACGCTCGGGTGAAGCCTCCTCTGTTGTCAACGCCGCCGAGATCGATTGCCACCCCTGGCAGCCCGGCGGCCCACTCCAGCAAGCTCTCCCCGGTTGCGAACTGCGCGATGCCGAGCAACGAGAGGAGCGTCCCGGCCAGCACGATCCGCGACGCAAGGCGCAGCGCGTCGCGGTGCGTGTCGATGCCGTCCATGACCACCAGCAGCACACCGCCCCATGACGCGAGACGGAGGAGCGACGTCATCGCAGGCGTGACCTGATCTGCCGGCTGTCCTCGCAGCAGCGCAGCGGCGAAGCTCACGAGGGCGACGACGAGCAGGCATCCGAACGCCAGCCGGACCGGTTGACGCATCGGTAGCGGGTCGTGCGCGCGGCGCTCGAACTTGGTCAGGATCCACCACAGCATGAGCAGCAGACCCCAGAGCGTCGAGGGCCGACCCAACGAACCGAGCGCCGCGATCGTGAGATTCGACGGCACCGCGAAGAGCAGCACGAGATAGGTCGTCACCATCGAGAGGGCGGCGCCGCTCCGTGATGCGGTACCCGGCGAAGGCATAGCGTGCGTCACCTGCGGTTTCCCGACATCCTGCCGAGGCGTTGCGCACTCGCGATCGCATCGGTCGAACTCGGCTCCCTCCGTCGGCGTGCACGCTCGAGGCCGTCGAGCAGAGCGGCGAGCAATAGCGTCGATATCGCTACACCGAGCGATGCCACAGCCGCGACGGTGAGTCGACCACGCTGCAGCAGTGTGCTCTCGCCATCGTGGGTGATGGTGGTGACGCGGATCCGGTCCTGCTCGGGGATCCCTTGCTCCCTCTGCAAGCTGACGATGGTCTCCGAACTCTGCGCGACCGCGGCATCGATGAGCTCCTCAGCAGCGCGGTCGCTCGACGCCCTGACCGTGATCAGGACGACCGGTCCCGCGCTCTGCGGGTCTCGCGAAACCTCGATCTCGGCGCCCGGGTACGGTTCCGTGATCTGCCGCGCGACATCCTCTGATCCCACCGCGCGCACGATGACGTCAGCAACTGAGGTCAAGCCGTTCAGGAACAGGTACGGGTTCGAGCTCGACTCAGGGAGCGTCTCCTGTGCAGGCAGCAGCAGTTGCGCCGCTGAGCGCTCGTAGTCCGGGGGGATCAGGACCCATGCCGTGACCGCGGCAGCGATGGCGATGACGAAGCCAGGAGCGACGACGTACCATCGGCGTCGGAGAGCGGCCAGGATCTCGACGAGTGTCACGGGAGCACCTGCTCGCCTGCCGCCGCTAGCCGCTTCCGCCCGGCATGGTCCAAGGAGATCGAGGCCCAGGCTCCGGTGATCGCCCCGGCGAGCAGCATGGCACCGACCGCCGCCGCCTGCGCCATACGAGACGCGGTGATGTGCTGGATCGTCATCGTGAGCGGCTCCACCCTCGCCGTGATTCGGTCCTCCGGAGCGATGGCGAGCTCGTCCTGCATCGCCGAGGAGCTCATCGCGACGGCCTCGAGGTTGGCCGCCTGCTGCTCGCGGACCCAAGCTTCAGTGGCCCCCACGATCCGGATCTCGATGACCGCGTGACCAAAGCTCGGCGCCCACTGGCTCCCCTCATCCTGCAGACCGACGGCGACGCCCTCGCGCAGCCCCGCTCCGTAGAAGGGCGCATCGGAAGCCGAATATCGAAGCGACGGCGCCTCCGCGTTGATCGCGGCGACCACCGCCCCGGCGAAGGCGATGACGCTCTCATTGGAGGTCGCGTTGTCCGGGGTCAGCGAGCTCTCATGCGGGTACGTGAATGCGACGACTGTCCGCGTGGAGTACACACCGGAGTCTGCCGAGAAGACGGCGATGAGCGCACCAGCGAGGAGCAGCGCGGAGGCGCACGCGTACCATCTGCGGCGGATCGCGCGCAGACTGTCGTAGATCGTCACATTCGCTCCTCCCTCGGTCGCTCTCGGCGGCGATGGGCGGCGTCCGCGAGCGCCTCGATCTCGTCGGCCCGGCGTCGCCAGCTGTGCTGCCCGGCAAAGCTCATCCGTCTCGCCTCCGCGTCCTGATCGTGCCGGGCGCCTATCGCCTCGCGAGCGGACGCTGCAAACGCCACCGCGTCGGATGCGATGACCACGTCGGCGAAGTCCAGCCATCGTGAAGCGGGCAGATCGCTCGACACGACTGGGACGCCAGCGGCCAGGTACTCGAGCGTCTTCAAGGGCGAGGAGGCGAGGTTGAACGCGGTCGGCGTGTATGGAGTCAGCCCGACCGCGATCTCAGAGAGGTGGGCGGGCACTTCGTGCGCGCCGACTGCGCCGCGCCAATCGACCGTAGGTCTCGCCGCAAGTCGCTCGAACCGCTCATTGAAGGAGGGATCGCGCGACGTTCGAGGGCCGACGATCCTGAGCGCGAGGCCGTCGTCCGCCACCGCCTCCAAGAGCGAGAGGTCGATCCGCTCGTTGATCTGGCCGATGAGCCCGGCTGTCGGAATGCGACGGGCCGCGCCGCGCTCGGGAGGCGCCGGTGCCCCGTTCGGAAGCACCGTCACGGACGCGGTAGGACGTCGGCTGATGATCGATCGCGCCAGCGGCGGGCTGACGACCACGAATTCGTCCGCTGCCATGATGTTGTGGTCGAGGACTGCGGACACCCATTTGGGTTCGAAACCCATCAGCGGCGCCCCCGCGACCCAGTCGTCCGTGACGTACAGGATCTTCGTCGCAGAGGTACGCGGGAAGCTCGTGACCGGGTTCGCGACGATGACGGCGCGGACATCGCGGCCACGGACGGCACGTCGGTAGCTCAGTTCGCGTAGCATCCGTGTGATGCCGCGGGAGGGCCAGCGTGATACTCCAGGGGGCGCCGGCACGACGACCCGAGTGAGGTCACCCACAGCGGTGATGGCCGGAGCGTGTCCACTCATCCAGCCTCTCCAGGCCCTGCGGTCGGCCGGGTCGATCCAGACGACAGGACGGCCTTCGGAGATCTCGGCGACGATCCTACGATCGGTCCCGATCATCGCGTCCCACCGCACCCCCGCGAACCACACGATGACTGCGTCGTCACGGCTCATCTGCCGCCTGCTCTCGCTCTCGCGGCCACCGGACGCGCGTTGAAGTCGTCGGCTGCCTCCGATCTCATGGCACGACGGATCCTCTTGCCTGCGTAGTAGACGCTGTAACGGATGAGCGCTTCCGCTTCCCGTGTCGCCGATCCTCGCACCGGCGTCGCCATAGCCCTCCGGTAGACGTCCGCCTGCAGCTCAGCAGCGCGCACGAGCGAGAAGCGCTCACGGACCAGTTGCAGCCCGAACGCACCGAGCGACTCGCGCCGATGACGGTCGCCGATGAGCGCGCACAGCTCCCGCTCGAGCGCGACGGGCCCCTCGGCCCGCCCCTCTCCCACGCCGTACCAACCGCTCCAGAGGAACTGGTCGACGGACTCGGGCGTCAGCGTCCGCCAAAAGCCTCGCTCGCCCTGCACGATGAGCGGAGTGCCGAACGAGAGGGCCCGCAGGGCAGAGCCACCCATGCCGAGGCACACGTCAGCGGACGCGTATGCGGGTCGCGGGTCATCGAGCTGACCGGTCAACACCACCGTGCCGCGACCTGCGCCGCGGTTGATCGCGCTGGCGCGCGCCTCGATCTCGCGCTTGGCAGGGCCGTCGCCGACGAGCACGAGACGGATCGGCGCGCGTGTCGCCAGCCGACCGATCACGTCGATTGCGGCCAGCGTGCCCTCGAGCTTGAGCTCCAGGGCGAACCGCGTGACCGCGACGACGTTCAACCGATCATCGTGCAAGCCGAACGCTGAGCGGAACCGCTCCGCGGCCGCGGGATCAGGAGCGTTGAAGCTCAGGTCCACCGGTGGCTCGATCACCGTGGTGTCAACGCGCCCTGCAGCTCCCTCGAATGCAGCGATTTCAGCTGTGCCAACCACGAGCGGCACACTGCGCGGGATGAACGGCGGCACGGACATCGACATCACGGTGGCGAGGACGCGGGCCCGCATCCCGGTGCGCGCCGCGAGCACAGCGTCGAGCACCGGCGGCCACTCGTATCCGTGCACGATGTCGATGCTCCGCTCGCGGACCAGCCGCTCGAGGTCTCGCGCGACGCGTGGCGAAGGTCGCCGCCCACGGTCGGGGGCCTCGATGAACTCCAGGCCGAGCTCGTCGACGCGGGCGCACAGGGTCCCCCGCCGCCCGTAGATGATGCACTCGTGGCCGAGCTCCGACACCGCCGCGGCCAGCTCGATCGCATTCGTCTGACTGCCGCCCATGTTCAGGTCGTGCGGATACACGAGGACCCTCATGACGCCTCCCTGCTGCGCATCGCCGCCAGCAGAGCCTCCAGCTCGCCGCGGTGCCGCAGGCAGAGGAGCCCTGCGGCCACGACGGCCAGGAACCCAGCGGCGGATGCCGCGGCGAAGGACGATGCGACCGTCTGACTCAGCACCCAGCCGGCCGTCCATGCGAGCAGTCCGGCCAGGAGGGGCGCCGCGATCGCGGACAGCACTGCGCGGACGGTGACGCCGATGCGAGCGAGGCTCGCGAGGTACAGCGGCGCGGCGATCAGGAGGGCGACGATGCATTGCACAGCCGCGACGCCGCCGAGCCCATAGGGCGTCGCGACGACGAGCATGAGCGGCAGCGCCGCGGCGAACACGACCCCCTGGATCACGAGCACAGCGCTCGACCACCCGACCACGACCAGGTAGTCGTAGGACAGCTCGAACCAGATCTTGAGCGCTGCGAGGGCGGCGAGCCAGAGCAGCGGCTCGGCCGCGGGCAGCCACGCAGGGCCGTAGACGAACTCGATGACGGGCACAGCGGCGCCGCTTGCGGCGAGGCATACGGGCACCGCGACGCACGAGAGGATCGCAAGCACTCGGGTGAAGATCCGCGACACCCGCTCCGACTCGGCCTTGATCGCCGAGAACGCGGCCGGCGCGACCGCGCGCAGCGGTAGCGAGAAGATGGATACCGGCCAGGCGGCGAGGTTGAACGCGAGCACGTAGAAGCCGAGCGCTTGCGCCCCCAGCAGCGACCCGACGACCATTTGGTCTGCGTAGCCCGATGCGAAAACGATGATGCTCGCAGCGGCGAGCGGCAGCCCGAACCGGACCAGGCGGCGTGCGATCGCGGGATTCCAACCGAAGCGATACGGCACCGGAGACCAGCGGAGGATCATCGCCGCGAAGACGATGCTCGCGATCAGCCTCCCGACCGCGAGGCCCATCGCGCCCCACCCGAGCAGGACGAGCAACAAGGAGAGCCCGGCGCCGAGCCAAGTGTTGATTTGGTCGGCGATCGTCCGCTGGCGCTGCAAGAACTCGCGCTGCATCACTGCGGCGGACGTGGCGACGAGACCATTGAGCACGATGGAGAGCGAGATCACCTGCACCACGGGTGCTGCCCGCCCGTCGCCGAGCATCGCAGAGAGCCACGGCGCGCCGAAGAGCACCACCGCGGTGAGCAGCGCGCTGCTCACCGCCGCGATCGTGTTGACGGTCGGCGCGATCGTCGCCGGGTCGTCGCGCCAGCGGATCACGGCGAGGCTGACACCGAGCTCGTTGAAGCTCAGCACAGCCATGAGCGTGACCATGGCGATCGCGAAGATCCCGAACTCCTCCGGACCCAGCAGCCGCGCGAGCGCGATGCCGATCGCCAGCGTGCCGAGCCTCAAGACGAGGGTGTTCCCGAAGCTCCATCCGAACGCCTTCGAGGCGCGCTGCGCCACGCTCGCGGGGGTCGGCTCTGCGCTCACGTCCGCACCGCCCCCCGACTCCGCGCGAGCTGGAGCGCACGCGCCACGCTCTCTTGCTGCGGACCAGTCAGATGCGGGTGCATGGGAAGCGAGAGGATCCGATCGGCGGCCGCCTCGGCGACCGGGAACTGGCCGCGCCGGTGCCCGAGGGCGGCGTAGGCATCGGTGAGGTGGAGCGGCGTCGGATAGTGGACGCCGACGCCGATGCCCTGCGCGGTGAGCTCCGAGGCGACTCGGTCGCGCTCGTCCATGCGCACGACGTAGAGGTGCCAGACGTCTGCGTTGCCCGGCCTCGTCGCCGGCAGACGGATCCCGTCAAGACCTACGAGGAGCCTCTCGTAGCGCCGCGCAGCCTCACGGCGCGCCGTGTTCCAGCCATCGAGCCGCCGCAGCTTCGCTCGCAGCACGGCAGCCTGCACCGCATCCAGTCGCGCATTCATGCCGATGCGGTCATGCACGTACTTCACGGAGCTGCCATGAGCCGCGAGATTGCGGATGGTTGCCGCGATGCCGCGGTCGTCGGTCATGACCGCACCAGCGTCGCCGGCCGCCCCCAGGTTCTTGCCGGGGTAGAAGCTCGTCGCGGCGACGCGGCCCAGCGCGCCGGCCCTTCCAGCAGATCCGGCGGCACCTTGGGACTGCGCCGCGTCCTCGACGATCACCATGCCGTGGCGCGCGGCGATCGGCGCGATGAGCTCGATGGGCGCCGTCTGTCCGAAGAGGTGCACGGGGACGATGGCTGCGGTCCTCGGCGTGATCGCCGCCTCGATCGCGTCGGGGTCGATGAGGAGGAACTCGTCGTCGACGTCGACGGGTACGGGCACGGCACCGATCCGCGACGCAGCCTCTGCCGTGGCGATGAACGTGTTCGCCGGGATGATGACCTCGTCGCCCCTGCCGACACCCACGGCGCGGAGCGCGAGCTCGAGCGCGTCGGTGCCGTTCGAGACGCCCACGACGTGCTGCACCCCGATGTACTCGGCGTACTCCCGCTCGAACGCGTCGACCTCCGGTCCGCCGATGAAGCTCGCCGACTCGAGCAGGCGGCGCCAGACGGGCAGCACGTCGGCCGCGACCTCCGCCTGCTGCGCGGCGAGGTCGACGAACGGCACCCGCATCGTCACGAGTTCACCTCCAGCGCACGGGCCGGGACTCCCGCCCACGTCTGCCCCCCGGGCACGTCGCGCACGACGGCCGCCGCCATGCCGACGGTGGCCTCGGCGCCGACGCGGACGCCTTGGCGCACCGTCGCGTTCATCCCCACGTAGGACGCTTCACCGATCGTGACGCCGCCTCCGAGCGCGACGCCCGCCGCGAGGGTCGCGAAGTCCTCGAGCACGTCGTCGTGAGTCACGGTGCAGTTCGGCATGATCACCACGTGGTCGCCGATGCGCGCATCGGCGGTGACGACAACACCGTCGAGCAGGATGCTGCCCCGCCCGACCGTGCTGGAGCGGCCCACGATCGCCGAGGGCGCCACGATCGTCGCGAAGCGGTCCCGCTCGACGCCGAGCGCCCGCAGCCGGGCGACGACGTCGCGCCGGCTCCTGCTCGGCCCCACGCAGACGAGGAGCCGCTCGTTCCGGCCGAGCGCCGCATCGGTCGAGCCGAGCACGGGCACGCCGCCCACGAGCGTGCCGTGGAGCGCGGCGTCGTCGTCGAGGATGCCCGCGACCGCGACGCCCGTGCCGATGACCTCGCGCGCGAGACCGCTCGCGCCGACGAGCAGCAGGCCCTCGCTCACCGTCGATCACCCCCGGGCGATCGCAAGACCGCGATGACGCGATCCTGGTCCTCGTCGGTCAGCTGGTGGTAGACGGGCAGGATGAGCGTGCCGTCGTGGAGGCGCTCGGTCGCCGGCAGGCCCTCTTCGGGCGCGAGCGCGCGGTAGGGGGGCTGGCGGTGCGCGGCCATGATCCCGCGCCGCGCCGAGATGTCGGCCTCGGCGAGCGCGACGAGGAGCCCGTCGCGGTCGACGGGGTACTCCGGCCCCACCTCCACCCAGAACGACTGGAAGTTGCTGGTCCCGTGCGCGGGATCCGCGACGGCCCGCAGTCCCGCGATGGGGGCGATCGCCGCCTGGTAGCGAGCGGCGACCGCCCGGCGCCGCGCGACGATCTCCGGCAGGCGGGCGAGCTGGACGAGCCCGACGGCGGCCTGCAGGTCGGTCATGCGGAAGTTGAACCCCACCTCGGTGTACTCCTCCGCGGGGGCGAGCACGGTCGCATGGCGATCCGCGGCCGAGATGCTCATCGAGTGCTCGCGCAAGCGGCGAGCGCGCTCGGCCCAATCCTCGCGGCGAGTGGTGAGCATGCCGCCCTCACCGGTCGTCAGGACCTTCCTCGGGTGGAAGGACCAGGCGGTGATCTCTGCTCCGGCCCCCACCGGCCGTCCCTTGTACGTGGATCCGGCACCGCAGGCAGCGTCCTCGATCACCACCGTGCTCCGGGCGTCGGCAACCGCCCGGATGTCGTCGAGGTCGAGGGGCATCCCGCCTTGGTCGACCGCGATGACCGCTCGCGTCGCCGGGGTCATCGCAGCGGCGAGCGTGCGTCCTGTCATGTTGCCGGAGGCAGGGTCGACGTCCGCGAACACGGGATTCGCGCCGACGTAGCGCACCGCGTTGGTCGTGGCGATGAACGACAGCGACGGCACGACGACGTCGTCCCCTTCGCCGATGCCGGTGACGATCAGCGCCAGCTGGAGGGCCGTCGTGCAGCTGCTGGTCGCCACGGCGAACGGCGCCTGCATCGCCTCCGCGAACCGGGCTTCGAACTGCGCGACGCGCGGGCCCTGAGCGACCCAGCCGCTCGCGACCACCTCGGCGAGAGCATCGCTCTCCTCCGCGCCGAGCCACGGCACCATGACGCTGATGCGCTCAGCCACGGACCGCCTCCGCGCCGCGCCAGTTGCGGTCCTCCATGCGCGCGAGCATTTCGGCAGGCGAGGCATCGAGGGCCGCGAACCACTCGACGAGCTCCTTCGCGCCATCCCGGAACGAGATCCGGGGAGTGAACCCGGTCAGCGCATGCATGTGCGAGGAATCCGCGAGGAGCCGTCGGACGTCCCCTGGACGTGGCTCGAGATGCACCGGTGCGAGATCGTGGCGGCCCGCGGCTGCGAGCACGACGTCGGCGACCTCGTTGACGGTGACGTCCTCGCCACTGCCGATGTTGACCGTCTGCCCGACCGCCGCATCCGCTTCGGCGAGCGCGAGGATGCCGCGCGCGGTATCGGTGACGTGCGTGAAGTCCCGCGACTGCTGGCCGTCCCCGAAGATGAGCGGCGGTTCGCCGGCCAGGACGCGCACGATGGTGCGCGGCAGCACCTCCCCGCTGTCGCCCTCGAAGTGGCTGCGCGGCCCGTAGGAGTTGAAAGGTCGGACGACCGTGACGGGGAACCCGTGGGTGCGGAACGCCGCGCGAGCGTAGGCCTCACCGGCGAGCTTCGCGGCGCCGTAGACCGTCTCCGGGAAGGTCGCGTGCCCTTCATCCATGGGTGCGTAGCGCGCGGTGCCGTACACCTCGCTGGAGCTCACGTGGATGAATCGGTCGATCCGCGCCGCCATCGCTCGCTCGAGCAGCTCGAGCGTCAGTGTCGCGTTCACGTGATGGTTCTCGCGCGGGTCATGCAGGCTGTGGCGCACGCCCAGGCATGCGAGGTGGAGGACGATCTCGACCTCGGCGAGGAGCGAGTCGAGCACGCGGACGTCCCGGGCGTCGGCTTCGACGAATCGCACGCGGGGGTCGTCGACAGCGTGCTGCAGATTCGCCCTCGACCCGGTCGCGAGGTTGTCGATCACCACGACGGCGGCGGCATCGTGCTCCAGGAGCGCATCGACCACGTGGCTGCCGATGAACCCCGCGCCGCCCGTCACCAGGACGGCCGCACCCTCGAGCTGCGTCATCGTGCGAACCCCTCCTCGAGCGTGTGCGCGGCGATCGGCTGCGGCGCACCTCCCACCGCGAGGCTCGCGGTCGCGGCCTCGAGCACCGAGAGCACGCGCAGGCCCGACTCGGCGCTCGTCCGCGGCGCCCGACGCTCCCGGATGGATGCGGCGAACTCCGCGACGACGCCGGCGAGCGCCTCGCGCTCCGGGAGGGCCGGCGCCCATGTGTCGCCGAGCCGGTACGAGATGTTCGCAGCGCGAGGGTCGGCCGCAGTCGACTTGGACACCGCGGCGATGTCGACGCCGCGGTCGTAGATGCTGACCCGCTGCTGCGGGTTCAGGTCGTCCCACACGAGCGTGCGCTCCGTGCCGCCGATGACCATCTGCCGGATCTTCGTGGGGCTGAGCCAGTTCACGTGGATGTGCGCCATCGCGCCGCTCGCGAGCGGCATCGCCAGGTAGCCGACGCATGACTTCCCGGTGCCGAGCGGGTCCGAGCCGTGTGCCGAGACCGCGGTCGCCGCGAGCCCGTCCGGCAGCACGAAGTCCATGATCGACAAGTCGTGCGGCGCGAGGTCCCAGAACACGTCGACATCGGGCTGGATGAGACCGAGGTTGATCCGGACGCTGTCGATGAAGAGGATGTCGCCCAGCACGCCGTCTGCGATCAGCTCGCGAACCTTCAGCACGGCAGGTGTGTAGCAGTAGGTGTGATCCGCCATGAGGACGAGGCCGAGACGCCTCGCGACCTCGTCCATCTCGAGGCCCCGCTCCCGGGTGTCCGCGAGCGGCTTCTCGACCATCACGTGCTTGCCCGCCTCGAGCGCCGACAGCACGATCGGGTGATGCGAGCGCGCGGGTGTCGCGATCGCGACAGCGTCGATCCTCGGATCGTCGAGCACCGCGGCGAGATCGGACGTCACGGGAGCCCCGCCGACCCTGTCGGCGACGCCCCTCGCCCGCTCGATGTCGAGGTCGCAGATCGTCGCGAGCTCCCAGTCCGGGCTCGCGCGGAAGTTCCGCGCGAGGTTGGGACCCCAGTAGCCCGCGCCCACGACGGCGACCCGCAGGCGCCCGGAGCCGCCGGCACCAACGCGGCGCGAGCCGCGATCGATCAGCTCGCCAGTCATGTCCGCCAACTCCCCGAAGGCGTCACGGGCGCCGCAACCGCGGATCCCTCCGCGCGTGACGACGGTGCTCGCGCACATCCCCGGGTTCGGGCATCCGCGCCTTCGGAGGGAATGTAACCCGGCCCCGCAGGCCTCGTGAGTGTGCTTCGCTTCACCTGGCAGGATCTTGAGGAACACTGTTACCGATCATGAGCAGGGGGACGGATGTCGCAGGAATCCATCGTCGAATCGTCCGCAGACGTCGCCGCGGGCGCTCGGCTCGGCGCGCGCACGCGGGTGTGGCACCTCGCGCAGGTGCGAGAGGGCGCCCGGCTGGGCGACGACTGCACGATCGGGCGCGGCGCGTACGTCGGGCCTGGGGTCGCGATCGGGAACGCGTGCAAGCTGCAGAACTATGCCCTCGTCTACGAGCCGGCGCGTCTCGGGGACGGCGTCTTCATCGGCCCCGGCGCGGTGCTCACGAACGACGAGTTCCCGCGCGCCGCGAACCCCGACCTGAGCGTGAAGAGCGCGGCGGACTGGATAGCGGTCGGCGTCTCGATCGGCGACGGCGCGTCGATCGGCGCTCGGGCAGTGTGCATCGCCCCGGTGACGATCGGGCGCTGGGCGCTCGTCGCCGCGGGCGCGGTCGTGACGCAGGACGTGCCCGATCACGCGCTCGTCGTCGGCGTCCCGGCACGCCGGATCGGCTGGGTCGGCCGGACGGGCAAGCGCCTGCTCGCGGAGGGCGAGGACTGGGTGTGCCCCGACACGGGCGATCGGTTCCGCGAGCTCCGAGGCGCCCTCGTCCCGCGCTAGTCGCGCGAGGCGAGGAAGCTGTAGACCTCGGTCTCGTCGACGCCCGGGAACGCGCCCGGCGGGAGCGCCGCGAGCAGGTGCGAGTGCGCACGGGCGCTCGGCCACGCCTGCCCGGCCCACGCCCCGGCGAGCTCGACCGGCGGCGTGCGGCAGCACGACGGGTCGGGGCAGTGCGAGACGGAGCGCTCCTTCGTCGCGCGGCCGCGGAACCAGCGCGCGTGCGAGAACGGCACGCCGATCGAGAGGGAGAACTCGCCCTGGGCGCTGCGCTCGGTCATCGCCGTGCACCAGAACGTGCCCGCCGGCGTCTCGGTGTACTGCTCGAAGGGATTGACCCGGTCGGCGGCGTCGAAGACCTCGCGGCTCGTCCAGCGCTTGCAAACAGGTTGCCCCTCGATCGCCCCGGTGTGGTCGGCGGGGAAGGTCACGCCGTCGTTCTCGTAGGCCTTGTAGATGATCCCCGACTCGTGCACCTTCTGGAAGTGCAGCGGGATGCCGAGGTGCGCGGTCGCGAGGTTCGTGAGGCGATGCGCCGCCGCCTCGTAGGAGACCGCGAACGCGTCCCGCAGGTCCTCGACCGCGAGCTGCCGCTCGGCCTTCGCCGCGGCGAGGAAGTCGACGGCGGTGCGCTCGGGCATGAGCAGCGCCGCGGCGAAGTAGTTCGTCTCGATGCGCTGCCGCAGGAACGCCCCGTAGTCCGCCGGCACGGCGTGGCCGAGCACGTGGTGCCCGAGCGCCTGCAGCAGCACCGAGCGCGGGTCGTGGTCGGTGCGCGACGAGCGGGAGAGGTAGATGCGCTTGCGCTTGAGGTCGGTGACGGATCGCGTCGAGTGCGGGAGGTCGCCGACGTGGTGCACCGAGAAGCCGAGGCGCTCCGTGATCGCGGCGATGAGGTGCTGCGAGAGCGGTCCTGACTGGTAGCCGACGCGCTCGAGCATCGCCGCGGCCTCCGCCTCGATCTCGGGGAAGTGGTTGTCGCGCGCGCGCATCTCGGCGCGCAGCTGCACGTTCGCGCGGCGCGCCTCCTCGGGCGTCGCGACGCGCTCCTCGGCGACACGCTCGAGCTCGTCGACGAGCGCGAGCATCGTCTCGAGCACGTCGTCGGGCGTGCGCGGCCCGATCCGCATCGTCGGCAGCCGCTTCTGCTGCCACATCGACGACTGCATCGCGCGCTCGAGGCGCAGCTCGAGCGCGGCGCGGCGCGACGGCGGCGCGATGCCGGTGAGCTCGTCGAGCCCCACGCCGTAGAGCGCCGCGAGCTGCTGCAGCTGCGAGAAGCGCGCCTCCCGCTTGCCGGTCTCGAAGCCCGAGAGCTGCGACGGCGCGAGGCCGATCGCCGCGTGCACGGCGTCGAGCGTCATGCCGCGCTGCTTGCGCGCGTGCCGGAGCGCCTTGCCGAGCTGCAGCGCATCGACGTGCGACGCGACCGGCGACTCGCGCGCGGGGCGATCCCAGGCCGACGGGGAGGCGGGCGGCGCGGATGCTCGGGGTGCCGTCATGCAGGCACCATACGGCACTCCTGCACCATCTGGCAGGAATGAAGATCTTCACCATCGGAATCGCACTCCAGCAGCCTTCCCTGCCACAAAGTGAAGCCAGGAGATCGCCGGGCAAGGGCTCGGCGCGACGACAGGAGGACACCGTGACGGAGCAGCAGGACCCCCGGATGGCGACCGAGGCCGCCGAGCTCGAGCTCGAGTGGGCGGCGAACCCGCGCTGGAGCGGGGTGCAGCGCGACTACTCCGCGGCCGACGTCGTGCGGCTGCGCGGCTCGGTCGTCGAGGAGCACACCCTCGCGCGCCGCGGCGCCGAGCGGCTCTTCTCGCGGCTGCACGGCGACGAGGCGCCCGTGCGGGCGCTCGGCGCGCTGACCGGCAACCAGGCGGTGCAGCAGGTGCGCGCGGGACTCGAGGCGATCTACCTCTCGGGCTGGCAGGTCGCCGCCGACGCGAACCTCGCCGGCCAGACCTACCCCGACCAGTCGCTCTACCCGGCGAACTCGGTGCCCGCCGTCGTGCGCCGCATCAACAACGCGCTGCAGCGCGCCGACCAGATCGAGCGCAGCGAGGGCAAGCGCACCGTCGCCGACTGGCTCGCGCCGATCGTCGCGGATGCCGAGGCCGGCTTCGGCGGACCGCTCAACGCGTTCGAGCTCATGCGCGCCATGATCGCGGCGGGCGCCGCTGGCGTGCACTGGGAGGACCAGCTCGCGAGCGAGAAGAAGTGCGGCCACCTCGGCGGCAAGGTGCTCATCCCCACGCAGCAGCACGTGCGCACGCTCAACGCCGCGCGCCTCGCCGCCGACGTCGAGGACGTGCCGACCGTCATCATCGCGCGCACCGATGCCGAGGCGGCGACCCTGCTCACGAGCGACGTCGACGAGCGCGACCGCCCGTTCCTCACCGGCGGCCGCACCGCCGAGGGCTTCTACGAGGTGCGCAACGGCATCGAGCCGTGCATCGCCCGCGGGCTCGCGTACGCCGAGTACGCCGACCTGCTGTGGATGGAGACCGGCAAGCCCGACCTCGAGGTCGCCCGCCGCTTCGCCGAGGGCATCAAGGCGCAGTTCCCCGACCAGCTGCTCGCCTACAACTGCTCGCCGTCGTTCAACTGGCGGAAGCACCTCGACGACGATGAGATCGCGAGGTTCCAGCGCGAGCTCGGCGCGATGGGGTTCCGCTTC
This sequence comes from Agrococcus sp. TF02-05, assembly GCF_017565345.1. Classification (NCBI taxonomy): domain Bacteria; kingdom Bacillati; phylum Actinomycetota; class Actinomycetes; order Micrococcales; family Microbacteriaceae; genus Agrococcus; species Agrococcus sp. TF02-05. The sequence goes on from NZ_JAGEKO010000001.1 coordinate 577,542, forward strand.
CAGTTCATCACCCTCGCGGGCTTCCACGCCCTCAACCACTCGATGTTCGACCTCGCGAAGGGCTACGCCGAGCAGCACATGACCGCCTACGTCGACCTGCAGGAGCGCGAGTTCGCGGCCGAGGCGAGCGGCTACACCGCGACGAAGCACCAGCGCGAGGTCGGCACCGGCTGGTTCGACCTCGTCGCGACCGCGCTCAACCCCGACTCGGGGACGCTCGCGCTCGCGGGCTCGACCGAGACCGAGCAGTTCCACTGATCCGAGAGACCCACCCGAAGGAGGACGACGATGGAACGCATCCGCATCACCGACCACGCCGAGGGGCAGGACCGCGTCCTCACCGACGACGCCCTCGCCTTCCTGCTCGAGCTCCACGACGCGTTCGAGTGCTCGAGGCAGCAGCTGCTGCAGGACCGGCGCAAGCGCCGCGCCGCGCTCGCCGACGGCGAGACGCCCCGGTTCCTCGAGGCGACCGCGCGCATCCGGGAGGACGACAGCTGGCGGGTCGCCCCGCCCGCCCCCGGGCTCGAGGACCGCCGGGTCGAGATAACCGGACCGATCGAGCGCAAGATGACGATCAACGCGCTCAACTCGGGCGCGAAGGTGTGGCTCGCCGATTGCGAGGACGCCTCGAGCCCGCTGTGGCGGAACGTCATCGCGAGCCAGGTCAACCTGCAGGACGCGATCCGCGACCGGATCGCGTTCACGAGCCCCGCGGGCAAGGAGTACCGGGTCACGGCGACCGAGACGCCGACGATCGTCGTGCGCCCGCGCGGCTGGCACCTCGACGAGCACCGGATCGTCGTGGACGGGAAGCCGATGTCGGGCTCGCTCGTCGACTTCGGCCTGCACCTCTTCCACAACGGCCGAGAGCTGATCGCGCGGGGCCGCGGCCCCTACTTCTACCTGCCGAAGCTCGAGGACCACCGCGAGGCGCGGCTGTGGGACGACGTCTTCGTGCTCGCGCAGGATCGGCTCGGCATCGATCGCGGCACGATCCGGGCGACCGTGCTCATCGAGACCATCACCGCGGCGTTCGAGATGGAGGAGATCCTCTGGGAGCTGCGCGAGCACTCGGCCGGCCTCAACGCGGGCCGCTGGGACTACCTGTTCTCGATGATCAAGGCCTTCCGGCTGCGCGGGCCGGACTTCGTGCTGCCGGACCGCGCGCGGCTGACGATGACGGCGCCCTTCATGCGCGCCTACACGGAGCAGCTCGTGCGGGCGTGCCACCGGCGGGGCGCGCACGCGATCGGCGGCATGGCGGCGTTCGTGCCGAGCGCGAAGGATCCGGAGGCGACCGAGCGCGCGCTCCGCGCCGTGGCCGCCGACAAGTCGCGCGAGGCCGGCGACGGCTTCGACGGCTCGTGGGTCGCGCACCCCGGGCTCGTCGAGACGTGCCGCGCGGCGTTCGACGCCGTGCTGGGCGACCGGCCGCACCAGCTCGACCGCTCGCGCGACGACGTCGCGGTCGACGCGGCCGCCCTCATCGACCTCTCGACGACCGAGGGCGAGATCACCGACGCGGGGCTGCGCTCGAACATCGAGATCGCGATCCGCTACATGGAGGCGTGGCTGCGCGGCCACGGCGCCGTCGCGATCCACTCGCTCATGGAGGACGCCGCGACCGCCGAGATCTCGCGCTCGCAGGTGTGGCAGTGGATCCACAACGAGTCGGTCACGAGCGACGGCCGCACCGTCACGCGCGAGCGCTGCGATGCGATCGTCGCCGAGCTCGCGGCATCGTTCGGCGAGGGCGAGGACGACCGCTTCCGGGAGGCGATCGAGCTCTTCCGCGAGACCGCGCTCGAGGAGGCGTACCCCGCGT